>NZ_JACUZU010000003.1:0-702121 GCF_014851475.1 Acidovorax sp. ACV02 | reverse complement strand
GGGAAGGGCGCATCGCCCAGGTCAAAGTAGTGTGCATGCGTGATGGTGCGACCGCGCTGGCTGCGGTCGGGGTGGTCGAACACGGCCACTGACTGCAGCGCGGCGCGCATGCGGGCCTCGGGCAGGTCGCATGTACGGGCAAGAGGCTTTGCGAGCTGGCCGCTATTGCCGCGCCAGCTTTGCGACCACGTGGCGGGAAAAGTTGTCCAGGATAGCCTGCCAGCCGGCTCGCTGCTGCTCTTCGGAGTGCGTTTGTTCCCCGTCGAATGTGACCGTAACTTTGACTCCGTCCGTGTCCTCGTTGAACTCAACGAGTCCTGCTCGATCTCCGAAGGCATATTCGATGAGCTGGCACGGCACAACCTTGGTGTATTCACCTGCAAAGTCAAACCCGAATGAGCCGTCCTTCGCCTCCATGCGAGAGGAGAACTTGCCACCTGGCCGCAGATCCACCGACGAGGTGGTCGTGTGCCAGTCTGGGGACGCTGTATTCCATTGTTTGATGTCTTCGGGTGTTGTGTATGCGCGCCAGACTTCTTTCAACGGTGCGGCAACCACAGTTGAGACGGTGATCTTCATGAGCGAACTCCATTCGGGTGACCCGGCACATATTCAAAGATTGGGTGCCGAGTCCAGCCCTATCGGCACTGGCCGCTAAAACCCGGCCTTATTAGCGACTTCTGTCTCAGACTTGTTGGCTGCGCGCGGCGATCCACCGGATCTCCTCGACCAGCTCGTGCAATCCTGTTTGGATGATATCCAGAGTAGGCTTGTCCACTAAGTGACCGTCTTGTATGCGCGCGGCGACTCCAGCAATGGCGATGTGCTGCCGCACCAAGGGGCGTGCCAGTGTGGCTGCCAAAGCATCACGAATTTGGGCCTGTGCCCGCACTCCCCCTGCCGTGCCTGGCGACGCCGTCACGATGAGCGCGGGCTTGCCCTTGAGAGGAGATGCAAATCCCGGCCGTGAAGCCCAGTCGATCGCGTTCTTGAGTACCCCGGGTATGCCGTAGTTGTACTCAGGAGAACACAGTACCAAGCCATCCGCACGTTCAATGGCGTTCTTGAGCTGGACGACTGGAGGCGGTGGTCGCTCCCCATCCAGATCTGCGTTGTACATGGGGATCTCGTCGAGAGGGAACAACTCCAGTGTGGTTCCAGAAGGTAGCAGCGGCTGGAGGCTTCGCAGCACGGCAGTGCTGTGCGACGCTCGGCGGAGGCTTCCGGAGATGGCGAGGAGGCGGATAGGACGTGTCATCGGGTTGGTGTTCATTGAGATTCTTTCATTCTTTCAATGCCTGAAGTTTATGCATAAAATTCAAAACATGTACAAAACAGACACATCCCCTCGCACCCCGCCCCTGGTGGATCAGGCCTTCGCGCAATTGCGCAGGGATGTGTTGAATGGCACCTACAGTCCAGGCGCCAAGCTCAAGCTCGATGAACTGCAAGCTGCCTACGGCTTTTCCAGCAGTCCATTGCGGGAGGCGCTGAGTCGTCTGGCCCAGGAGGGGTTGATCCGGGCAGATGAACGGCGAGGGTTTCGTGTAACGGCGATTTCTGCAGAGGACTTGGGCGACATCACGCGCATGCGTGTGATGCTTGATGTGCAGGCGCTGCGCGAATCGATTGCACACGGTGACGACGTGTGGGAGGCGCAAGTAGTGGGGGCATTTCACCGCTTGGAGAAGGTAGAAGGCCGACTTAGCGATGGTCCGGTCGTTTTGGACCAAGGGTGGACGGACGTGCACACTGCCTTTCACATGGCACTGATTTCAGCCAGTCCATCAGAGCGCCTGCGGACGTGGAGTGCAAGCCTCTTCGACCAGGCGGAGCGTTACCGGCGGTTTTCAGCGCGCTTTCGCAAGACCTTTAAGCACAAATCCAGCGAGCACCGTAAGCTCATGGACGCTACGCTGCGGCGCGATGCAGATACCGCCTGTGCACTCTTGCAAGAGCACATCTTGAGTACCGAGCGCAATGTGCTCTCGGTGCTGAGCAAGCTGGAGCACGGTCAGGGAGGCTGACCCTCCACTGCCATTTCGAGCCAGGGCATGGTCTAGGTACAGGCATTTCGCCGGTTCCTGGGCAGCCCTGCCCCTCCTCATTTCTGGTTGCACCCGACTCGGGTGGTGCAAAGCCCGCATGCATCGCGCATGTGGGCTTTTTCGCTTCTGAGTTCCCCATTTCCGTTGTCTGCAAGTGCCTCTTCTTGCGCAAGGGGCCAAGCAAGTTCCCTCAAATCGCTCGGTGTAAACCACTACGCATAATTTGTATTTTGTGCATAAAAATACATTCATGCACTAGATTCGAAGATCCAGAAGTTCAAGTTCTGATCGTCGTGCCTTCTCAGATTCCTCTTTCATCCCTTTTCTAGGAAACCCATGAAACTGATGTCCTACTCAATCGCCGGCCGTGAAACCTGGGGTGCCGTCCTCGGTGACGGTGTTGCCGAACTGGCGATCCGAACCAGCCATGCCACGCTGGCTGGCTTCATCGCAAGCCCGGACTTCGCGCGCCGGGATGCGTTGGTGGCAGATCTCAAGGCTGACGCAAAGTTGGCTGAAGTGACGTTTCTGCCGGTGATTCCTCGCCCCGAAAAAATTGTCTGCGCGGTGCGCAACTACATGGATCACCACCAGGAGGTGCTCGCTGCTGGCATGCAGCGCGAGCTGTCCGAGCAGCCGCCGATCTTCTTGCGCGTGTGGCGTTCACAGACGCCACATCAAGGTCCGATCGTCCGTCCCCATGTTTCGGAGTCGCTGGATTGGGAGGGCGAGCTGGCCGTAGTGATTGGCAAGGAAGGTCGTGACATCAGCGAGGCGGACGCCTGGGCGCACATTGCAGGCTATAGCTGCTACAACGATGCCAGCGTGCGAGAGTGGCAGTTCCATGCCAAGCAGATCGCCTCCGGCAAAAACTTCGAATCCACTGGTGCTTTCGGTCCCTGGATGGTGACTGCAGACGAGATCGCGCCTGGTCGCGAACTCAAGCTGGAGACGCGTCTGAACGGCGTTGTGGTGCAGTCCAGCCATACAGGGCACATGATTTTTTCGATCCCCCGCCTGATTGCGTATGCCTCCACCATTTTTACGTTGGTCCCTGGTGACGTGATCATCACTGGCACTCCTGCTGGCGTGGGCTGGAGCAAGAAGCCGCCGCAGTTCATGAAACCTGGCGACGTCGTGGAAGTGGAGATTGAAGCCATCGGCGTGCTGCGCAATCCAGTGGTTGCGCAGGGCTGACCATCGTCTGGCGCCATTTACCCGTTCGATCTTCCATCCAGACCCTGCAAGGGTAGAGCAAGGCCCCACGCGGCCGCCGCCCACGGAGACAAACACCATGCAAAGAAGACACGTCCTGGCCGCCTGCAGCGCGGCCGCTCTTGGATGGCCGGCGCTGCCGGCCCTGGCCCAAGCCTATCCCGAGCGAGCGATCAAGCTCTATCAGGGGTTCGCTCCTGGTGGAAATGCGGACGCCATCGCCCGCGCTGTGGGCGCAGAGATGGCCAAAGCCTTGGGCCAGGCCGTGGTGGTGGAGGCACAATCTGGAGCTGGCGGCACCATCGCCGCCACCACGGTAGCGCGGGCAAAGCCCGACGGATACACGTTGCTGCTCGCCACCGGGGGGCATGCGGTGGCGGGCGCTCTCTACAACACGCTCCCCTACAAGTCTGTTGCGGACTTCGAGATGGTTTCCACGATCACCTTCTTTCCGTTCCTGGTGGTTGTCAACGCCAATTCGAAAGTCCAGAGCCTGCGTGAAGTCATCGCAAACGCGCAGGCCACACCGGGATCGGTTGGCTACGGGACTGCGGGCGTGGGCTCAACCCACCATCTGGCGGGCGAGCTGCTGGCCAAGATGGCTCGAGTCAATCTTTTGCACGTTCCTTATCGGGGCGATGCTGCATCGATCACGGCGCTGCTGGCAGGCGATGTGCCATTCATCATCGCTCCGCCGACCGCGGTATTGACCAACATCCAGGCGGGGAAGCTGCGCGCCATCGCAACCACCGGCCCCCAACGGTGGCCAGGCCTGCCAAACGTTCCCACCGTCGTGGAGCAAGGTGTGACGGGCTATGACGTGCGCTCGTGGGCCGGCCTTCTGGCGCCCGCAGGAACACCCCGACCGATCGTTGATCGCCTCAATGCGGAGGTGCTTCGTGCGCTACAGGCGCCTGCAGTACGGCAGCGTCTGGAGGACATGGGCGGCGAAGCGCGCGCCAGCACGCCCGAGGAAATGAAGGTCATGGTGAGCCACGAGATCGAAAAATGGCAGCAGGTAGTGGCTGATGCCAAGATTCCCAAACAATGACTCCAATCACCTTCTCGAAGGACTTTTGAATGAACTTGATCGCTATTCGCAAACGCAGCCTGACCATTGAAACGGTGTACCACGAGGGCGGACCACCGGTAGACACGCCGCTGCGCATCGCTTCTGCTTGCGCTGTGATTCGCAATCCTTACGCTGGCCGCTATGAGCCAGATCTGCTGCCCTTCATGGCCGAGCTGCGCACCCTCGGTACGATGCTCGCTGAAGAGCTGGTGGCTACGCTGGGCAAGGAAAAAGTACAGGCCTATAGCAAGGCAGCCATCGTCGGCGTGAATGGCGAGTTGGAGCATGGCGCCGTCTGGCATGAAGCGGGGGGCTGGGCAATGCGACAAGTGCTGGGTGAACCCAAAGCCATCGTGCCGTCGGCGAAGGCCGTGGCCGCTACGGGCTACCGCTTGATGGTGCCACTGCATTACATCCATGCGGCCTATGTCCGCAGCCATTTCAACAGTGCCGAGGTGGGGATCCAGGACGCGCCCCGCCCCGACGAAATCCTTTTCGCACTGGTGATGGCCGATGGCGGACGCGTCCACTCGCGCCTGGGCGGCCTGACGCGCGAGCAGGTGTCTGTACACGACGGCCAGCGCTGAGGTTAGACATGGCGACTTCTTCCACTGGCACGATGAAGGCCGTGCAGCTCCAGGTCACGGGCGGTCCGGAGGTTCTGTCTTTGGTGGACATCCCTGTACCTCATCCCGGACCGGGCGAGGTACGCGTCCGGGCTCATGCCATAGGCGCAGGTGGGCCGGACGTTCTGATTCGCAACGGTACTTACAAATGGATGCCCCCACTGCCCGCGGTGCCCGGCAATGAGCTGTCCGGGGTCGTCGATGCCATCGGTGAGGGCGTCACCCGCCTGTCTGTGGGTGACCGCGTGCTGGTCAGTGCACGAGAGTTGCCACAGCGCGGGGGCTGCTACGTGCAGGCGATCTGCGTGCCCGAAGTTGTGCCATTTGTGCTGCCTGAGAGCATTGCGTTCGAGGACGCGGTGAGTCTCGGTAACTTCCAGCTCGCACTGGCGCTACTGGCCAGCAACGGCAACCTACCCGCTAAAGCGATCCTGATTCCCGGTGCAGCAGGTGGAGTTGCCACCGCGCTGGCCCAGGTGGCGCGCTCGCGAGGCCTGCGCGTCATCGGTACTGCATCAACCCCGGAAAAACGCCAGTTCGCCTTGGAAAACGGAGTTAGCGATCTTGTTGATGGCGACGTGCAGGCCCTGCCGCAACGCGTCATGGAGCTCACTGGGGGGCGTGGCGTCGACCTCGCTTTTGATCATGTGGGTGCGGCGCTGTTTATCGCCTGTCTGCGGTCGCTGGCCCCCTCCGGCATGGCGGTGTCGTACAACATCCTTGCAGGCCCACCATCGAGTGATGTGTTCGATGAGCTTCGCAAACTGCTCGCCAAGAGTCTGGCGATACGCACCTTCTCCATTCACGCGGTGGATGCCGATGTGGCTCAGCGCCGCGGCTTGATGGAGCAAGCCATTGCGCTCATGGCGAGTGGCCAGGTGCGTGCACCGCGTGCCATGCGCATGCCACTGGCAGAGGTTCGTCACGCCCACGAGCTGTTGGACACCGGCGGCACGCTGGGCAAGCTGGTCCTCATTCCCTGAACCCATGGAGTCTCGCAACGTGAATCCAACCTATACCGCCAATCTCGCTCACTGTGGCATTTTTTGCCGTGACCTGGAGGTGATGAAGGCTTTCTATACCGGAGTGTTCGACATGCAGGAGACGGATCGTGGCGAGGGCGTGACCTTTCGCTTCGAGATCGTGTTTCTGAGCGGGCGTGGTGATCAGCACCACCAGTTGGTGCTGGCTGGAGGGCGGGGTGAGGATGCCCCGAGCACCGTGATGCAGCTGTCGTTCAAGGTCCAGACCATTGATCATCTGCGCGAGGCGCGTCGCCGCGCCTTGGCACTGGGCGCGTCGAAGATGCGTGGGCTTAACCATGGGAATGCGATATCCATTTATTGCATGGACCCGGAAGACAACACGGTGGAGGTTTATCTGGACACTCCTTGGTACGTGAGCCAGCCCCACGGTGATCCTTTGGACCTGGATCAGGATGACGAAGCCATCTGGGCCCAGACGGAGCGTGTGGTGCGTTCGGACCCCAGCTTTATGCCGGTATCCGAGTGGGCTGCGCAGTTTGCGGAACGACGCGCGGCATTGAAGGCCGGGAGCGCGTAGCGAACGCTCGTTTTTCGCGATGACGCGAAGGCTTTCGGCTTGGAGATGCAACAGGCGTTCGACGTTTTGCTTGTGTTCGCACGCAACAAAAAGGGCTCCCAATGGGAGCCCGTTTGTTTGGCCAGTGTGGAACTGTATGTCTAAAACACCTCCCATGGCAGCAGCATCCGCACCGCGCGAAGTGCCACCACCATGGGAAGTCCCGCAACTGCTTCAAACCAATCTCAGCAGTTGGTCTGCCAAATTACATGGCGCTGAATTCGCCCGAAGGGATCTGGCCGGTGCGCACGGCTTCGGCAGCCTGTGCACGCACGGCAGCGCGGTCAGCGGTGGATTGGTAGGTCACCACACGCGAGCCTGCGGGTTCCATGTTGTGGGTCTTGGCTTCCACTACAGCTTCGGCTTGCACTTCAGCGCGGGTGCGGTTCGTATCGAACTTCAGGGCAAATTGCGAGCCATCGGCTTCATCGGCATGGGCGCCAAAAGCGGCGAAAGCGGCAACAGCGGCGACGGAGAGGAAACGGGCAGTCTTGTTCATGATGAAAATCCTTAAAAAAACTTAAAAAGCGTCTCAAAAAAGCCGGGTCAAAAACCATTCCTGAACCGGGTTCGGTGAGTCGCCTTGCGGGTTCGGCTCATCGATGGGATGAACTGTACGCCGATGGTGTTCAGAGAAAAACCACCCAGTCGCAAACTAACTGTTCCAGTTTTGAAAACAATGGCTGGGCCACGTACTGTGACGTTTCGCGTCAGCGGTTGGAGGCGCCGAAGCGCCGGTTTCCCTCGCCCCGAGCGTTGGGCCCGGGACTCCACAGCAGTGGCTTGTGCTCTGGTTACAGGCCTGCGGATCTGTCGGTCTATGGCTTGTTGCGTGTCTTGCGCACCGAACGCGGACCGGGGCTTGTGGCTCGGTTGCTTGCCTGATCCAGCCACAGTAAGGTGTCCATTTGCGCCATGAAATGGCGCAGATAGTCGGGAGACAGGGAGCGCATCAGGTTCAGTGAGCGCAGCATCAGCTTGTGGGCGTTGAGTGGCCCGGCGTTCTCAGGCCCCCTGTGCAGGGCCTGCACCACCTGCTGCTCGGCGGCGATGTGCGACCAGACCTCGCTGAAATGGCGCACGCTTTTGAGCGCGGGCAATGGAGCGCTGTCCATCGCAAAGGGGTCGTCCCTGGCGATGCTGCGCCGAGGGGTTCCCAGGGTTTGGTTCAGTTGTGCCAGCGCAGATGCTGCAGGGGCGGGGCGTTGGTTGTCCTGAGATGGAGTTGTGTGGGGCGGGTTTTCGGGGTAGCTCGCCAGCGCCGTATCGAGCTTGTGCGCCAACAGCCGCTGCACGGCCGCTGATTGGCCAGGCAGGCGGCGCGCCAGGATCTCCAGGTAGTGAAAACGCGCGGGGTCGTTGTGGTGCGCGCCCACTGCACGCAATGCCTCCAGACGGGGATCTGTCATGGTGCGCGGGGAGACTCGGTGGACCGGGTGTTGACGGCCTTGGGGACTGGGGCCATCTCCACCCGGCGGTTTTGTGCACGGCCTTTTTCGTCGCTGTTGTCAGCCACGGGTTGTTCGGCGCCAAAGGCTGCGGCGAACACCTGGGACGATGGCATGCCTTCGTCAATCAGGGCCCGGGTCACGGTGAGTGCACGCTGGGCTGACAGCTCCAGGTTGTCCGCAAAACGCTTCTGGCTGCCGCGCAGCAGCGCGGTGTTGTCGGTGAAGCCGCTGACCATCAGCATTTCGTCGCGCTCCCGCAAGTAAACCCCCAACGGCTGAACCAGACTCTTGAGCAGTTGCCGTCCCTCGGCACGCAGTTCGTCCGAACCGGTGGCAAACAGCACGCTGCCGCTGATACCAATGCGCCCGTTGTTCACCGTCACGCGCCCGCTGGCCAGCGGAATGGCCAGGGCCTTCTCAAGCGCCATGCGCCGCTGCTCTTCCATCTGGCGCTTTTGCACTTCCTGCTGCAGGCTGGCCACCAAGTCGATCTGCACCACCAGCACGCCCACGAGGATCAGTACAAACGCACCCAGCAGCCCCGCCATCAGATCGCCGAAGACGGCCCACACCGGTGCCGTCTGGTCGGTAGCATCATCCAGGGTGTCGTCCACGCCGGTCACGCGGGCACCCCTTGTTCTGCCGTGGCCTTGCCATGCAGTCGACGCAGGTCTTCCACGATGCCTTGTTGTGCGCTGATGCTCAGGTCAATCACCTCGCGGGCCTGCGCCACGTAGTACGCCAGCTGTTCGTCGCTGCGGCCCATGGACTCGCGAAGGGCGTCCTCCATGCCTTGCAGGCTCTCCACGAGCTTCTCGTTGCTGGCGCTGAACAAGCCGACGCCGTGCTGGAAGGATTCCCCCAGGCTGGACAACTCGATGGCGCTGGCCGCGACCTGCGCTGCCACTTCGTCCACCTTGCCCGCCTGTGCGCCCAGGGCCTGTGCAAACTGCTGGCCCGCCTGTTCGAGCACCTCGGCGGCGGAACCCACCAGTGCGTCAATGGCCGCGCGCTGCTGCACAGCGGCTTCGTTCACGGATTGCAGCAGGCTGCCCAGCTGCTGTGTCATGGCCGTGCGCTCGGCCAGTGCGAGGTTGTCGCGTTCGCCCAGGCGTGTCATTTCCTGCCGCAACTGGGTAATGACTTCGGCCGCCGCTTGCGGCACGTCGGAGGCGGTCTGCAGCAGGCGCGTGAGGGGGGCTTCCAGCGCAGCGCCCAGGGTGGCCAGGTGCTCTGCCACGGCGGCTTGCAGAGTATCCAGGCGGTCCACTGCCGCCTGTCCGCGCGCGGCTTCTGCATCGCGCAGGGTGGTCAGTTCCTCGCGCCACACCAGGGTCAGCGCATCCATGCGTTGACCCTGGGCTTGCACCCATTGCGCTTCGTTGTCGATGCGTGTGCGCAGCAGGGCGTCGGATTGCTCCATCAGCGCGGTGGCGCTGCCCAATGTACGGTCCACCTGGGCGTTCAGTCGCAGACTCACTTGCGTGGCGGTGTCTTCCAGGGTCTGCATCAGGGCGCGCTGTTGTTCCACGGTCTGTGTGGCTGCGCGCTGCCATTCAGCGCTGAGCGTGTGGGCCAGTCTCTCCAGGGACTGGCTCCAGCCTGCCAGCCGTTGCGCATCGGCGTCGCGCTGCGCCTGCTGAGCATCGGTGACGGTGCTTTGCAATGCAGCCAGCAAGGCCTCGGAGCGTTCTTCAAATGCGTTGTTGGCTGACTGCAGGCGATGCTCCAGCTGCAGGGCTGCTTGGGCGAGTGCCGCGCCGGTTGTCTGGTGCTGTTCGGCAGTTTGCGCCCCTGCGCTTTGCCATTCGCCGCTGAGTTTCTGGGCCATCTGGTGCATGGACTGCGTCCAGTCGGCGAGCCGCTGCGTATCCGCAGCGCGCTGCGCACCGTGGGCTTCGGCTACCGTCGCCTGCAGTGTGGTGACCAGGGCTTCGGCCTGTTGTGCAAAGGTCTGGGTGGTGGCTTGCAATTGCCGGTCCATCTGCTGTGCGGTGCGCTCCAAGGCCTGGCCCAACTCCTGCTGCTGGGCCAGCATGTGGTTGCCCGCTTGATGCCATTCGCTGGCCAGGTTGCGAGCCATGTCCTGCATGGAGTGCTCCCAGCCTTGCAGTCGCCGCTGGTCGGACTCCGCCAGGGCAGCTTGTTGCTGTGCAGCCGATACGTGCAGGGAGTCCAGCAGTGTTTTCGATCGTTCGTCGAAAGTCTGCGTGAGCTTTTGCACTGCAACCTCAAATTGGGTAGTCAGCGCGCCCTGTGTGTTCGACTGCTGGTCGAGCGCCTGGGCCCAGGTGTCGGCCACCTTGCGTGCTGTACCCTCCCATTGCGCACTGAGGCTTTGCAGCTGCTGGCCTGTGTGCTCTCGCAGCCGCTCGTGGGTGCGCTGGGACTCTTGTGCCAGCGTCGCCATGGCCTGTTCCACCACCGGGCGCATGGCGGCGGTGGCCTGCTGGGCACTGGTGCTCAGGCTGTCTTGCAGCGATGTACCCACGGACTGCGCCAATTGGGTGTACGCGGCAGAGGCCTCTTGATGAAACCCCTGCTGTAGCGCCAGCAGCTGGTCGTTGAGCTGGCTGTGGCGGCGCTCCAGTCCTTCCATCATGGCTTGCAGGCGATCGGCAATCAGTGGCAGGGCCTGGGCCTGCGCTTGCAGGGCCAGCAAGGTGTCCTCACGCCGTTGGGCGGACGAGAAGGCACGGAATAGCGTGGGGATGCGCGCATCCAGCTGGCGCACCGCCTGCAGCCTCTCCCGGCGGCTCAGGGCGGACAACAGGCCCAGTGCGGCCGATGTGGCCACCCCCGCGACGGATGTGCCGAACGACAGACCCAGCCCCTTGATGGGCGCAGCCAGTGCATTGCGGATGGATTCCAGGTTGCCTGAGGCCTCCAGGGCAAACACGGCGCCGTGGAACGTCACCACCATGCCCACGAAGGTGCCCAGCATGCCCAGCATGACCAGCAGCCCCACCAGGTAAGGTGTGAGTGCAGGTCCAGGCAGGGCTACACGCTCCCCTTCGATACGTTGGCGAACCGGGTGGCGCAGTGCGGGGTCCAGGCTTTCCAGCCAGGCATCCAGGGCAGGGTGCTCTTGATGGGCCTCTAGCGCACGCGTCAGCGAGGCGGTGGCCGCGCGATAGCGCATCAGCTCCCAGGCTCCCAGCAGGTAGGTGGCGGCGATCATCACCGTCATTGCCAGTGCCAGCGGGCTGTGGCCCACAAAACCCCAGCCCACCCAGCCAGCGGCTGCAAGGCCCGCAGCGAAGATGGCTGTCATCACACTCTTGTTCATTCCTGTTGTCCTGTTGTGTCGTTCTGGGCTGCTTCCAGCAGTCCCGTGATCGGTTCCATGCGCGTTTGCAGCTCTGCGGCAAGTAGGGCCTGCATGTCGCGCTCGAAGGCCCACAGCCAGCCTCCGGCCTGCCGCCAGCGCGCAGGCTCATCGGTCAACCCTTGGGTGGTCAGCCTGTGCTGGTGTTGCCGGTGGCGGTGCGCCATACGGCGCTCCAGGTGCGCGGGTAGCAAGGCCCACAGCCGTTGTTCACGCGGTGCCAACATGCGCTCCATCACAGCGTCCAGCGCCGCCACCTGGCGCAATCTGGGGGCGCCTTGTGCGATCGCCTGGCGCAACTGTGCCCGCAGGGGCTGCAGCCGCAGCTCCATCTGCTTTTGCAGGTCCAGATAGCGTGGCGCGTGGGTGGCGAAATCCGTGTCCACCCTCGGGTCGGGCAGTTCCACGGGGGTGTTGTCCGCCCGGGCCCGCAGTGGCTTGGGTGCAGTGGGCCTCGTGGCCAGCTGCACTTCGAGGTCGACCCGAACCTTCGCTACCAGGCCGGCGAGTACCGTCATGTTCAGCGCCATTGCCGGGTGCTGTGCAGTCGCCGCCTGCGATGGCAGGTTCTCGATCGCGTGCAGCGCCCGGCTGAGCTGGACGGCGTCCACGGTTCCCAGCCATAGGCTCAGCTGCTCTGCCACATCGGGGGGCTTGGCTGCTGGTCGCGGAGGCGCGGCCCGCTCGCTGGCTTCCCGCGTCCATTGCTGGAGCAGGACCACGAGGCGTGAGCTGTTGAGTCGGTGGTGTTGGTTCATCCCGTGAAGGCTGTGCACTGGGTGGGCACGGCCGAGCGGGACGGGCCGGCGGCGCGTGCATCGGAGGAAGGAGTCCTCCCGAAGGCAAAGCCCGCTATTTTCGCAGGAACGACAGACCAGCTTGCCAGTCAGCGTCCGGCGTTGCAGCTGTTACACAAAGGAAAGGGCTCCATGCAGCGCCCCGAGGCCCGGCCAATGGGCCTTTTTTGGGGGGGGGCGCCATGGCTTGAGTTTGGTTCAGGCCGATGCCATTCCCGCCTCAGTACGTCTCCAGATGCAGTCGCCCTTCGCGCTGAAGCGTCCCACCCAGGGCGTCCCAGCTCAGCCCCGCCTCCTGGGCGATGTCACGCAGCGCCATCACCACGCCTTCTTCCATGCCCTTGAGGCCGCAGACGTAGAAGTGGCTGTTGTCATCGCGCAGCAGGGCCAGCAGGTCGGCGGCGCGCTCGCGCATCAGGTCTTGCACATAGCGCTTGGGCTGCCCGGGCGTGCGGGAGAAAGCCAGGTTGATGTCGATGAAATCCTTGGGCAGGCTTTGCAGGGGGCCGAAGTAGGGCAGTTCCTGCTGCGTGCGTGCGCCGAAGAACAGCAAGAGCTTGCCGCCCTCAAACTTGCCGCTGTTGCGTAGCCTGCGCCGCCACTCGGTCATGGCGCGCATGGGAGCGCTGCCGGTGCCGGTGCAGATCATCACGATGTGCGATCGCGGGTGGTTGGGCATCAGGAAGCTGCTGCCGAACGGCCCCACCACCTGCACCTTGTCGCCCACCTTCAGATCACAAACATAGTTGGAGGCAACGCCTCGCACAGGGTTGCCATCGTGGTCCACGGTCACGCGCTTCACGGTCAGCGCCAGGTTGTTGTAGCCGGGGCGTTCGCCGTTGCGCGGACTGGCCACCGAGTATTGGCGCGCGTGGTGGGGTTTGCCCAGCGCATCGGCGCCCGGCGGGATGATGCCAATCGATTGCCCTTCCAGCACGGGGAACGGCATGCTGCCGAAGTCGAGCACCACATGGTGGGTCTCGCTCTCATAACCCGCCTCGGTGCAATTGAAGTTGCCGACCACGGTGGCCGTGGTCGGGTTTTTGGGCAGAAAAAGATTGGTGTAGGGATGGGCTGCGGACCAGGGCGGTACCGTGGCTCCATACTGGGCGGAGCGAAACACCTGCGTGCCCGGCACAGCAGGCGCTTCGGGGGCTTGCTGCAGCGCCGTCACCTCTGTGGCGGGCTCTCCGCCTGCTGCGACCAGTTCATGGGGAGCAAGCTCGCCCGGCAGTTCTTCCCAGCTGAACTGTTCCTCAACGGTGTAGGCACGGGCCAATGGGACCGCACGCCAGTTGTCGATGGAACCCGTGGGGCAGGGCGAGATGCAGGCCATGCAGCCGTTGCACACATCGGCTCGCACCACGTAGTTGTTGTCGTCGTGCGTGATCGCGTTGACCGGACAGGTGGCCTCGCAGGTGTTGCAGCGAATGCACATCTCCGGGTCGATCAGATGCTGCTTCAGGATGCCATTGTCGATCAGCGTGTGGGTGTCCATATTCATTCTTCGAGCAATCTCCGGCTACCAGTGCTGGGACCTTGCATACAGTGGAGGCATTCGGTGTGCCACAACGCAGAGCCCGCTTCGCTGGGCCGCTCGTGCCGTCTTGTCAGGGGCGAATGCGGCACGGGCAATTCAGCGGCGATCAATTAAAACGCACGTACTCAAAATCCACCGGCTGGCGGTTGATGCCCATGACGGGGGGCGCGATCCAGCCGGCGAACTTGCCCGGCTCGACCACACGGCCCATCAACGACGCCACAAACGCGAAGTCTTCGGGCGTGGGCAGCCATTCGGCCTTGCGTGCGGTCCATTCTGCCTCGCTCACCACGCGGCCGTCGGGCGACATCTTGATGCCCGCCAGCGCGCCGATCTGGCGATTGAAGGCCTTGTGGGGGACCACCAGGCGGGTGGGGACGCCCGCCTTCTCCAGCACCTTGTTCCAACGGCCCACGCCCGCCATGGAGTCCTTGATGAAGTCGTCGCGCAGCACCTCGTTCAGCGCGTTGAGCATGGGCACTTCTTTTTCCAGCAGCTGTCCGTCCTTGACCTCCAGCACCTTGTAGGTCTGGCCCTTGAGCACATGATCGTCCGTGCGTTTTCCTTCTTCGTAGCGACCCTTGAGGCCCGAGCTGTAGAACGTGGCGGCGTTGCTCGACTGGTCAGCGCCGAACAGGTCGATGGTCACGCTGTAGTGGAAGTTGAGGTAGCGCTGGACGGTGGGCAGGTCGATGGCGCCAGCCGCACGCACCTTGGCAGGGTCGTCGGTCTTGAGGTCGTTCATCACCTGTGCGGTGCGCGACAGCACGCGCGAGATGCCGCTTTCGCCCACAAACATGTGGTGGGCCTCTTCGGTCAGCATGAACTTGGTGGTGCGCGCCAGCGGGTCAAAAGCGCTCTCTGCCAGGGCCGAGAGCTGGAACTTGCCGTCACGGTCAGTGAAGTAGGTGAACATGAAAAACGCTAGCCAATCCGGCGTCTTTTCATTGAACGCGCCCAGGATGCGCGGGTTGTTTTCGTCGCCGGACTGGCGCTGCAGCAGCGCTTCAGCTTCCTCGCGGCCGTCGCGGCCGAAGTGCTTGTGCAGCAGGTACACCATGGCCCACAGGTGGCGGCCCTCTTCCACATTGATCTGGAACAGGTTGCGCAGGTCGTACATGCTGGGCGCCGTCAGGCCCAGGTGGCGCTGCTGCTCGACCGATGCGGGCTCGGTGTCTCCCTGGGTCACGATGATGCGGCGCAGGTTGGCGCGGTGCTCGCCGGGCACGTCCTGCCAGGCTTTTTCGCCCTTGTGGTCGCCAAAGTGGATCTCTCGGTTGTTGTCGCCAGGATTCAAAAAGATGCCCCAGCGGTAGTCGCGCATCTTTACGTGGCCGAACTGGGCCCAGCCGTTCGGGTCCACGCTCACGGCGGTGCGCAGATAGACCTCATGGTTGGTGGAGCCCTCGGGACCCACGTCGTCCCACCAGTTGATGAAGTTGGGCTGCCAGCCTTCTAGCGCGCGCTGCAACGTGCGGTCTTCGCCCAGGTTCACGTTGTTGGGAATCTTCTCGCTGTAGTTAATGCTGCTCATGGGGTGCTCCTCTGGATGGAAATCGAATGCAGGGCAGGGGGTCAAACGCGCGTCTGGTCAAACCCGGCCTTCTGGCCGGTGCCGTAAACCTTGAGCGCGCCCTTCTCGCCCACGGCGTTGGGGCGGTTGAAGATCCAGTTCTGCCACGCGGTCAGGCGCCCGAAGATGCGGGTGTTCATGTTCTCCCTGCTGGCAAAGCGCAGGTTGGCCTCCAGGCCGGTCAGCGCATCGGGCGACATGGCTGCGCGTTCTTCAATGGCGATACGGATTTCGTCGGCCCAGTCGATGTCGTCGGGGGCTGCCGTGACCAAGCCCAACGCCAGTGCGCTGTCTGCGTCCAGCGGCCGGCCCGCGGCAGCGCGGACCGCTTCCAGCGGGGCCGCCTCTTCATAGAAGCGGCGCTGCAAGCGGCTTTGGTCATTCACCATGGGCAGCAGGCCAAAGTTGAATGCGTTCAGGGTGAGCGTTGGGGCCTGCTCTGGCGCGTCGGGCAGCGCCAGCATGTAGGTGCGGTCTGCCGCTAAGGCCAGTTCTGCGAGGGTGCCGGCAAAAGCCGATCCCGTCTCGATCAGCGCGAAGAGGCTGCGTGAGGACACATCCAGACGGGCAAACGTGCGTCGCAGCGCACCGATAGTCTCGCGCACCAGCCAGTGGTCCTGATGCGCGAGCAAGATGGCATCGCTGGCCAGCACCGCCTGCGCATCCCCTTCGGTCTTCAGCAGCCAGGTGCCAATGTCCAGTTCGTTGGTGCGCAGGTTCAGGATGGCGTCGTCCAGCTCGCGGGCCAGTGCCAGTGGCCACCAGGCGGCGCCCGCTGCTTCAATGGCTGACGTGTCTGCGGGCTGCACTCCCTCGGGGGCGCGGATACACAGCGTGGCCGTGCGCCTTGCGCGGTCGATGTCCACCGTCACGTGCTGGTAGCGCATGCCGTCGGCATGGTCCTGCCGCTCCACGCGTGGCAGGGCAATGCCTTGTGCGCTGCCGGGGCGGGTGCTGGTCTGTGCATGGGCGGCGGCGCGCTCTTGCACCGTGGCGGCAAATTGTGCGGGCTTGGCGATACGGTCCACCAGGCGCCAGTCCACCGCGCGCTGGCCACGCACACCCTCCACGCTGGTGCAGAAGATGTCGGCCAGATCGTGCCGCACGTGGCGCTTGTCCGTGACACGTGTCAGCCCACCGGTGCCGGGCAACACGCCCAGCAAAGGCACTTCGGGCAGCGACACGGCAGACGACCGGTCATCGACCAGGATGATTTCATCGCACGCCAGTGCCAACTCATAGCCACCGCCCGCGCAGGCGCCATTCACTGCCGCAATGAACTTGAGGCCCGAGTGTTTGGAGGAGTCTTCAATGCCGTTGCGCGTCTCGTTGGTGAACTTGCAGAAGTTGACCTTCCAGGCATGGCTGGACACACCCAGCATGAAGATGTTGGCGCCCGAGCAAAAGATACGGTCCTTGCCACTGGTGACGATGACGCTGCGCACGCTGGGGTGCTCGAAGCGGATGCGGTTGAGCGCGTCATGCAGCTCAATGTCCACCCCCAGGTCGTAGCTGTTGAGCTTGAGCTTGTAGCCAGGACGGATCCCGCCGTCCTCCGCAATGTCAAGGGACAGCCGCGCAATGGCACCCTCGACCGACAAGGTCCAGTGGCGGTACTGCGTGGGATCAGTGCGGTAGTCAACGCGTTCGGGAACGTGGGTGAGGTCTGCCATGAGGTCTCCGTGGAGAATTAATGCAATATAGTGCTTATGTATCGATGTTGATGTGCATCATCATGCATGTTTCTCGGTGTGTCAATGCATTTTTTTGCCAATGGCATTCGGGTAGACGGGCAGCGCTGCTGAGAGCTGTGCAGGGGGCGATTGGGAGGGGGCGAGCTGCACAGGCCGCCGTGGTGGCGGGCGCTGTGCTGTGCCGGGATGGGCGTGGGTGCTGCGGCGCCCATGTCCGGGCGGCAGCCGTTCAGACCGGGTGCAGGTTTTTACGCCACGCGGGCCATGGCCTTGCGCACGCTGGCACTCAAGGTCTGCAGGCTCTGCTCGGGGGTTTGGCCGGAGGTATCCACCGTGATTTCGGCCTTGGAATAGAAAGCAGCGCGCCCGTCCAGGATGCGCTTGAGGTCGTCCATGGCCTCCTTGCTGGCGGCCATCGGCCGCATGTCGCCCTGTGCCACCACCCGCCCCATGTGTTCCTCGGGCGCGGCCCGTAACCACACGGTGGTGCAGTGGGCCAGCAGCTCGTTGAAAGTGGCGGGGTCCGACACAATGCCACCCGGCGTGGCAATGACCACCTCGCTGTGGATCTGTATCGTTTCCTCCAGCGCCCTGCGCTCGTAGCGGCGGTAGGCGGTGGTGCCGTACAGGTCGTGGATTTCGCGCACGCTGCACCCGGCGAGGGCCTCGATGGCGCGGCTCAGTTCAATGAAGGGAACATCCAGCTCGCGCGCAAGCAGCGGCCCCAGGGTGGATTTGCCCGCCCCCCGCAGACCCACCAGCGCAATGCGGCGGTGCCTTGCTGCGTCGTTGTGCCCCCCACTTAGCAGCTCGTGCAACGCCAGGCGGGCGCGGCGCAGTTCGGGCTCGCTGCGGTGTTCCAGCAGTTCGCGGATTAGCAGCCATTCGGGCGATTGCGTCGTGAAATCGCCCACGAGCTCCGCCAGTGAGCAGTGCAGCGCATGGGCCACCTGCTGCAGCACCAGGATGGAGGCGTTGCCCGTGCCGTACTCCAGGTTGGCCAGGTGGCGCTCCGACACGTCGGCGGCCACCGCTACCGCCTTGCGGGTCAGGCCCCGCTGTGCACGCAGATTGCGAACGCGCTCGCCCAGCGACACCAGAAGAGGGTTCTTGGGCTCCTCGGCCGATGACTGCGCACCCTCCTGCGCGGAGGCGGGTGCGAGCAGCCCCGCCGTTTCTGTTTCATTCATACCCATCCTTTTCATGGAGTGCCCTGGTCTTCTCAGGGAAAACGCCATTCATGCACTATAGTGCTTGACATGGATCTTTGAGGTAACTATGGTTCATCAATTGGCAAAATACTGCATGTTTTGAATGCGCGCAAGGCGGTGGATCAAAAACGGTGCAGATTGGGCCCCGACTCTAGCTGCACCCACTGCCCATGTCCGACAAAACTGCATTTCACCAAGCCTTGGTTGATCTGACCGCCCAGCTCGCTGGCAAACCCCTGGATGCCGCTCTGGCGCAATGGCTGAACACCGCGCACGGCCCCACCAGTGCGACCTACGAGCGCTTGCGGGAGGCGTGTATTCAGGGCACACGTGAAGGCTGGCTGTGTGAACGCGAAGGCGGCGGCATCCGCTATGGCCGTGTGTTCAAGCCCGAAGATGCCTTGCACCGGTTTTCTGTGGACGTGGTGGACATGCAAAACATTGCTGGCCCCCACCACACCCATCCGCAGGGCGAAATCGATTTGATCATGCCACTGGAGGGGGATGCGTTGTTTGACGGCCACCCTGCCGGCTGGTGCGTCTACCCGCCCGGCAGTGCCCACCACCCTACGGTGACGCGCGGCAGGGCGCTGGTTTTGTACCTGTTGCCCGAGGGGCAGATCCAGTTCACCCGCTAGGACTGGCGCCAGCGCTGCTCCCTATTGACTTTCCTGCTCTGAAAGATTGACTGCATGACTGAATTGCTCGCCAACCACGTTGCCGGCCGCTGGCAACACGGAACGGGGCCCGGCACTGAGCTGCGCGATCCTGTGCTGGGCACCGCCCTGGTGCGGGTGGACGCCACAGGGTTGAATCTGCCCGAGGCCTTTGCGTTTGCCCGCGAACAGGGAGGAGCTGCGCTACGCGCTGCCACCTATCGTGAGCGGGCCGCCATGCTCGGCGCGGTCGCCAAGGTGCTGCAGGCGCACCGCGACAGCTACTACGACATCGCCACCGCCAATTCCGGCACCGTCAAGACGGACTCTGCGGTGGACATCGACGGCGGCATCTTCACGCTCGGCCAATACGCCAAATGGGGTGAGGCGCTGGGCGATGTGCGCGTGCTGCGTGACGGGGACGCGGTCAGGCTGGGCAAGGAACCGGTCTTTCAGTCGCAGCACCTGCAGGTGCCGAGGCCAGGGGTGGCGCTGTGCATCAACGCATTCAACTTTCCTGCTTGGGGCCTGTGGGAAAAAGCCGCGCCCGCCTTGCTGTCGGGCATGCCGGTCATCGTCAAGCCCGGTACATCCACGGCGTGGCTGACCCAGCGCATGGTGCAGGACGTGGTGAACGCGGGGGTGTTGCCCGCCGGTGCACTGTCGATCATCGCGGGAAGCTCGGCGGGCCTGATGGATGCGCTGCAACCCTTTGATGTGGTGTCGTTCACCGGCTCTGCCGAGACGGCGGGCGTTGTCCGCGCGCATCCGGCGGTGGCGCAGCGTTCGGTGCGCGCCAACATCGAGGCGGATAGCCTCAACGCTGCGCTGCTGATGCCCGACGCGGCGCCGGGCAGTTCGGCCTTTGACCTGCTGGTGCGCGAAGTCGTTCGTGAGATGACCGTCAAGTCCGGCCAGAAGTGCACCGCGATCCGCCGCATCCTCGTCCCCACTGCGTCGTACGCTGCGGTGGCAGAGGCTGTCAGCGACCAGCTGGCCAGCGTGGTGGTGGGCAACCCCCGTAACCCGGAAGTGCGCATGGGTTCGCTGGTCAGCCGCGCCCAGTTCGATGGGGTGCAGGCAGGCATTGCCGCCCTGGGGGCCCATACCGACCTTGTGTATGACGGCCGAACGCGGCCGCTGGTCGATGCCGACCCTGCAGTGGCCGCCTGCGTCGGCCCGGTGCTGCTGGGCGCGCGCGACGCCGACAAGGCCTCCATCGTTCATGACGTGGAGGTGTTTGGACCGGTGGCCACCTTGCTGCCCTATAACGACCTGCCCCATGCGCTGGCCCTTGCGCAGCGTGGCCAGGGCTCGCTGGTGACCTCGCTCTATGGTGCCGACGACAAGGCCCTGGCCCAGGCCGCCCTAGCGCTGGCTGCGAGCAATGGCCGTGTGCATGTGGTGACGCCGGCAGTGGCCACTGCGCACACGGGCCACGGCAATGTCATGCCCATGTCGCTGCATGGCGGGCCTGGCCGGGCTGGCGGTGGTGCTGAGCTAGGCGGCTTGCGGGCGCTGGACTTCTACCACCAGCGCAGTGCGGTGCAGGCGAGCCCCGAAGTGCTTGCTGCGCTGGGCTGCTGACCCCCCGTACCCACCCACTAAAACAACGCCATCGCGACGGAGACACGCCATGAACAGCCTTCCGGAACAGTTCAATTTTGCAGAGCATCTGTTTGCTCTCAACCGCGCGCGGGGTGACCGCACCGCCTACATCGACGACCGGGGGACCCTGAGCTACAGCGCGCTGGAAGACCGCGCACGGCGGCTGGCGGCGGTGCTGGCCAACACTGGCGTGCGGCGCGAGGAGCGCGTGCTGCTGCTGATGCTGGACACCAGCGACTGGCCGGTGGCGTTTCTGGGGTGCCTGTACGCGGGTGTGGTGCCGGTGGCGGTCAACACCCTGCTCAAGCCCGACGACTACGCCTACATGCTGACGCACTGCCGGGCGCAGGCGGCACTGGTCTCCGGCGCATTGCTGCCGGTGCTGAACGAGGCGCTGGCCCTGGCACCCCACCATGAGGTGCGTGCTTGCGTGGTGTCGCAGCCGCAGGGCACTTTGGCTGCAGGGGCGGTGGACATGCAGGCCGCCATCGCCAGCACCTCCGCGCTGACTGCGCCCGCCCGCACCGGCCCGGACGAGCCTGGGTTCTGGCTTTATTCCTCGGGCTCTACGGGCAAGCCCAAGGGCACGGTGCACACGCAGGGCAGCCTGTGGTGGACGGCCGAGCTGTATGGCAAGGCGGTGCTGGGCCTGACCGACAAGGATGTGTGCTTTTCGGCTGCCAAGCTCTACTTTGCGTATGGGCTGGGCAACAGCCTGACCTTCCCTTTGTCAGTGGGCGCCACAGTGGTGCTGATGGCCGAGCGACCCACGCCAGACGCGACGTTCGAGCGCTGGACGCGCCACCAGCCCACGGTGTTCTTTGGGGCGCCCACCGGTTTTGCCGGCATGCTGGCCTCGCCTCGCCTGCCTTCCCGAAGTGCGGTGGCGCTGCGCATGTGCTCGTCTGCCGGTGAGGCGCTGCCGGCCGAGATCGCGCAGCGCTTCAAGGACCATTTTGGTTGCGACATCATCGATGGCATTGGCTCGACAGAGATGCTGCACATCTTTCTTTCCAACCGCCCTGGCGATGTGCGCTACGGCACCACGGGCAAACCGGTGCCCGGGTACGAGATATCCCTGCGCGGCGAAGACGGCAGCGAGGTGGCGCAGGGCGAAATTGGTGATCTCTACATCCAGGGCCCCAGTGCAGCGCTGATGTACTGGAACAACCGCGCCAAGACCCGCGAGACATTCCAGGGCGCGTGGACCAAAAGCGGCGACAAATATGTGCGCGATGCCGAGGGTTACTACACCTACGCCGGGCGCAGCGACGACATGCTCAAGGTCAGCGGCATTTACGTGTCCCCCTTCGAGGTGGAGGCCACGTTGATGCAGCACACTTCCGTGCTGGAGGCAGCCGTGGTCGGCACGCAGGATGCTGATGGCCTGACCAAGACCAAGGCGTTTGTCGTGCTCAAAGATGGGCAGGCGGTCACACCGGATGAACTCAAGGCCTTTGTGAAGGAACGCATGGCGCCCTATAAGTACCCGCGTCTGATCGAATTCTTGCCCGAGCTGCCCAAGACGGCCACCGGCAAGATCCAGCGCTTTCGGCTGCGTGAACGGGAGCAGCCGGCGTGAGTGCCAACGGCGTTGCTCCCAGCCCCGGGGGGCGCACTGAGCATGTGCCAGTGCGCTGGCGCAACCGCACGGTCCATATCGAGTACCAGTGGATAGCCCCCGAGCGCAGCACTGCCCCCTTGGTGGTGTTCCTGCATGAGGGCCTGGGCTCCGTGGCGATGTGGAAGGACTTCCCGCGCCAGCTGTGCGATGCGGGTGGGTTTCGGGGGCTGGTGTTCTCTCGTCCTGCTTATGGCCGGTCCACACCCCGGCGCGCGGACGAGGTGTGGGGCGTGGACTTCATGCACCAGCAGGCACACGAGGTGGTGCCCGCATTCCTCGATGCACTGGGAGTGCAGGAAGCCGCCTGGCTCTTCGGTCACAGCGATGGCGCATCGATTGCCCTGTTGCTGGCTGCACGCTGGCCGCAGCGCGTGCAAGGTCTGGTGGTGATGGCGCCGCACATCTTTGTGGAAGACGTGACGGTGCAAAACATCGAACGCGCGCGGGACGCTTACGAACAGACTGATCTGCGCCACAAGCTGGCGCGTTACCACGACGATGGGGATTCGGCCTTCTGGGGCTGGAACCGCGTCTGGCTGGACCCGGCCTTCCGTGCGTGGAACATCGAGCCAGAGGTCGCCCAGATCCGCGCCCCCGTGCTGGCCATCCAGGGCTGTGATGACGAATACGGCACCCTGGCCCAGATCCGGGGCATTGCTCAGCGGGTGCCAGGCACCCGGGTGCTGGAATTGCCGGACTGCGCGCACTCTCCGCACCGCGACCAGCCTGGTGCGGTGATGGCCGCTGCGGTTGCCTTCATCCAAGCGCACCACTCGCCCACATAGCGGCAGATGGTGCAGTAGCGGGCGGTAGCCCATGCACCCAGTGACGCCAAAAAAAAGGGGCTATTCCACCTGACGCCGCAGGCCTTCCAGGTCGGTCACGGTGATGCCGCCGTATTCGATCTCCAGCAGGCCAGCGGCCTGCAGTCGCTTCAACGCCGCGTTGCAGCGCTGGCGTGATACGCCCGAGAGATTGGCAATTTCTTCTTGCGACACCTGCAAGTGCGTGTCGCTGCCCGGGTGCAGCCAGGGGTGGAACAGGCCTGCCAGCGCGCGGGCCACCTGGCTGTCGGTATCGAGCAAATGGTGGGCCGTAAAGTTACCCAGAAACCAGTGCATGCGTTCGTTGATCTGGCGCAGCAGAAAGTGGTCAAAGCTGCGCTGCGTGGCGTGCAGCCATTCAAAAGTCTCCATCGGCACCAGCGCAACGCGGCTGGGGCGCAGTGCGATCACGTCGGCCGTGCGGGGCGTGCCGCGCAGCAAGGTGCCCTCGCCAAACCAGCTTCCCGCCGACAGTCCGCCGAGCGTGACCGAGCGGCCATCCCCCGAGGTCACAGTCCACTTCAGCAGCCCCTCGATGGCGCCGTACCAGTGCACCGGGGTATGGCCGCGCCGGCACAGCTCGCCGCCCTGGGGCACTTCGACCTCGCGCACATCGTCCATCACCCGCTGCTGGGCGGCGCCGTCCAGGGCCGGGAACCAGGCAGAGTGCAGCAGCAGATCGGTGAGGGTAGGGGGCGCCAGTTTGACCAACATGGTGAGAGTGTCTCCTGCGCCACTGTGTGCTGTACAGGCGCGTGCGCGTATTCCCTGAGTCCAAATGTCATCGCGATGACTGAATGTGCAAGGGCGTCAAAAAATAATGACTGCTCCATCCACAGGAGACACATGATGATGCACACCCGCCGCCAGTTCATGCACCACGTTGGTTGCGCCTCTGCGCTGGGGGCCTTGTCGCCGCTGGCCGCCTGGGCGCAGACCATCGACCAGGTCAAGATCTTTTACGGCTTTCCCGCAGGCAGCGCGGGCGACAGCGTGGCGCGCAGGGTGGGCGAGAAGCTGGCGGGATCGCCCTACACCCGCAACCCCGCGGTGGTGGAAAACAAGCCCGGCGCGGGCGGCCGCATCGCGCTGGAGTCGCTCAAGGGGGCGCCCGCCGATGGCAGCGTGCTCACGCTGTCGCCGTTTTCTTGCACGTCCATTTACCCGCACATTTACAGCCGCCTGAGCTACGACCCGGCCAAGGACTTTGTGCCGGTGTCCATCGGTGCCGCCATGCACCATGGTCTGGCTGTGGGGCCGCTGGTGCCTGCCTCCGTCAAGACGGTGAAGGACTTTCTGGCCTGGGCCAAGGCCAACCCCGGGCAGGCGAACTACGGCTCACCCGCTGCAGGCTCCACACCACACTTCATCGGAGCGCTGCTGGGCTTGAACAACGGCGTGGACCTCAAGCATGTTCCGTACCGCGGGTCCATCCCGGGCGTCACCGATGTGGTGGGCGGGCAGATCGCGTCGATGGTCACGCCCAGCGGAGACTTCATTCCCAACCACAAGGCGGGCAAGCTGCGGCTGATCGCCACCTCGGGTCAGGCGCGGTCGCCGTTTTCGCCCGAGGTCGCCACGTTTGCAGAGCAGGGCTTTCCAGAACTCACGACCGAGGAATGGTTTGGCTTTTACGCCCCGGCCCGCACGCCAGCAGCCGTGGTGTCTGCCGCCAACGCCGCCATCAACGTAGCGATCAAGGACAAGGCCGTCATGGACAGCCTGGCCGTGGTGGGGCTCATCGCGAAGGGCTCTACGCCTGCGGAAATGCTGGCCTCGCAACAGGCCGAATATGAGCGCTGGGGCCCGCTGGTGAAGAAGGTCGGCTTCACGGCAGAGTCCTGAAAGGTTCCCCATGGCACACACCGTGAAGCGCGTGGCTGTGGTGGCCACCGGCACCATTGGCGCGAGCTGGGCCGCGTACTTTCTGGCACGGGGTTTGGACGTGCATGCCACCGACCCTTCGCCAGGGGCCGAGCAGCGACTGCGGGACGCCGTCGCCGCGCATTGGGTGGCGCTGGCGCAGCAGGGGCTGACCTCGGGGGCAAGCCAGGAGCGCCTGCACTTTCATGTGCGGCTGGAAGATGCTCTGGCGCAGGCCGACTTTGTCCAGGAGAACGGGCCCGAGCGACTCGACTTCAAGGTGGACCTGTTCCGCCGCATGGATGCAGCGACCCCGGCGCATGTGGTGCTGGCCTCCAGTTCTTCGGGGCTGGCGGTGACGGATATGCAGAAGGATTGCGCACACCCCGGGCGCGTGGTGCTGGGCCACCCGTTCAATCCGCCGCACATGATCCCGCTGGTCGAAGTGGGCGGCGGCGAGCGCACCACGCCCCAGGCGATGGCCGATGCCATGGCGTTCTACACCCGCATTGGCAAGCGCCCCATCCAGGTGCGGCGTGAGATCAAGGGGCACATTGCCAACCGCCTGCAGGCGGCGCTCTGGCGCGAGGCCTTTCATCTGGTGGACCAGGGCGTAGCCACTGTGGAAGACATCGACACAGCCATCTCCCAGGGCCCTGGCTTGCGGTGGGCGCTGATGGGGCCGTTCATGAACCTGCACCTGTCGGGTGGCGACGGTGGCATTGTCCACCTGCTGGCCCACCTGGGCGGTCCCATCGAAAGCTGGTGGCAGGACCTGGGCACGCCGTCCATGACCGAAACCTTGCAGCGCCAGGTGACCGATGGGGTCGCACAAGCACTGGGCACGCGCCAAGCCAGCGATCTGGCCCGTGCGCGGGATGCCTTGCTCATTGAGTTGCTTCGCGCCAAGCAGGCGTCCGGCTTGTTGAACAAGCCCGATCCCGATCTGCACACCTGAGGCACAGCGTTCCCTGTTTTGAACCTCCATCGTTCCCGAGAACCCACCATGTACCCAGCCTTTCTTGATGACGAGCGCCAGATTGCCCCTGCGCGCGCTGTGCGCACCCAGTTTGACGATGGTTCTTTCACGCTGCGCTCTCCCATGGCGCTGCAACCCTATGCCCGCTGTGTGGGGGAATGGCTGGAACGCTGGGCGCGAGAGACGCCAGATGCGCTGGCGCTGGCCGAGCGCAGCGACGGTGCAGAAGGCTGGCGCAGCCTGACCTATGCCCAGCTGCGCCGCCAGGTGGGCGCCGTGGCCCAGTCGCTGCTGGACCTGCGGTTACCAGCCGGGCGGCCCATTGCCATCCTGTCCGACAACGCGGTGGACCATGCGGTGCTCATGCTGGCGGCCATGCATGTGGGCATCACCCCCTGTTCGCTGTCGAGCGCGTATGCGCGCTCCCAGGACCCCAGCCGCCTGCACAGCATGCTGTCGGTGCTGGAGCCCAGCCTGGTCTATGCGTCCGATGCCAGCGTCTATGCGGCAGCCCTGCACGGCTGGGATAGCGATGCCGTGCGTGTGTTCAGCCGCAACGCCTCCACGTGTCCGGGTGCGCTGCCCTGGGAGCATCTGCTCGCTGGGCAGGAAACGCCCCAGGTGCAGCAGGCCATGCAGGCGCTGCTGCCCGATGACCATGCCAAATACCTGCTCACCTCCGGCTCCACCGGTCGGCCCAAGGTGGTCATCAACACCCACCGCATGCTCTGCGCCAACCAGCAGATGATGGCCCAGGCGTGGCGCTTTCTGGAGCACGAAAAGCCAGTGCTGGTGGACTGGTTGCCCTGGAGCCATACCTTTGGCGGCAACCACAACCTCAACATGGTGCTGTGCCACGGGGGCACGCTCTACATCGACGAGGGGCGGCCGATGCCGGGGCTCATCGACAAGACGGTGCGCAACCTGCGCGAGGTGCAGCCCACCATGCTGTTCAATGTGCCTCGGGGCTTTGACATGCTGCTGCCGTTCCTGGAGGCCGACGACGGCCTAGCCGCCGACGTGCTGGCGCGCATGCGGCTGGCCTTCTATGCGGCAGCGGCGCTGGCTCCATCGACCTGGCAGCGCCTGCAGGCCGTTGCCCGGCGCGTGCGCCCCGCGCAGCCGCTGTGGCTCACCACCTCTTGGGGCTCCACAGAGACAGCGCCCGCTGTCACCACCGCGCACTGGCACCTGGAGGGCGCGGGTTGCATTGGTGCACCCTTGCCAGGGCTGGAGCTGAAGCTGGTGCCCAACGGCAGCAAGCTGGAGATGCGGGTTCGTGGCGTGTCGGTGTTTGCAGGCTACCGCAATGCGCCGCGCGAAACGGCGGCCGCGTTCGATCACGAGGGGTTCTACCGCATCGGCGACGCGGGCTACCTAGTGGACGCGGAGCAGCCAGACAAAGGCGTGGTCTTCAACGGGCGCGTGGCGGAGGATTTCAAGCTGTCCAGCGGCAGCTGGGTGTCGGTGGGCACGTTGCGGGTGGAGCTGGTGTCGCAACTGGCGCCGCTGGTCCAGGACATCGTGCTCACCGGGCATGACCGCGATGAGGTGGGCATGCTGGTGTTTCCGTCTGCGGCCGGTGCGGCCGGTGCTGCGCGGCTGGAGCAAGCGCTGCAGGCTGTGATGCGCGCGCGCCGCGATGCCGGTGCGGGGTCTTCGCAGTGCCCCACGCGGGCCATGGTGATGGGCACCGCGCCCGATGCAGACGCCGGGGAGATTACCGACAAGGGCTACATAAACCAGGGGGCGGTGCTCTCACGCCGCGCGGCGGCGGTGCAGGCGTTGTATGCCCATCCTGCGGCGCCAGGGGTCATCAGGGCCTGATTGCGCAGGGGCAAGGGCGTGCGTGGGTGCATCGTCGCGCAGCCGTTGCAAGCTCCACCAAAGAAAAAGGGGCCTCGCGGCCCCTGGTGCTGAAGCAGGCGCCTTGCGGCGCTGGGTGCATCAGGCGGTTGCGTCCTTGAGCTTCTTCAGGGCGCGGGTCTTGATCTTGACCGAGGCGGGCTTGGCGGGGAACCAGCGCTCTTCACCCGTGAACGGGTCCTTGCCAAAACGCTTTTTCTTGGCAGGCACTTGCTGCAGGCCGATCTTGAGCACGCCAGGCAGCGTGAACTCGCCAGAGCCCTTCTTGTGCACCGAGCCCAGGATGGCGGCTTCCAGCGCAGCCAGCACGGCCTTGGCGGCCTTGGGCTCCACGCCCGACTGTTCGGCCAGATGGGCGACCAGCGTGGTCTTGTTGAAAGCAGCCTTGATGGGCTTCAGGGCGGCAGCAGCGGCCACGGGCTTGACGGCGGGAGCGGCTGCTTTCTTGGCGGCTGGAGCCGCCTTTTTGGCTGCAGGTGCTGCCTTCTTGGCGGCGGGTGCTGCGGCCTTGACGGCCATCTTCTTTGCGGGAGCGGGAGTTTTCTTTGCAGTTGCCATGATGTTTTTTCGTTGATTGGAATGACGATGGGCCCTGCCTCTGCGGGCGAGGACCTGCGTGATTTTAGGTGCGATAACGCCGGACGCGATAGGGCCTGCGTGCCGCAGGTGTTTGCAGCCGTCGCATGGGTGCGGTGCCAACTGTTTGCGCAGGGCCCGCGAGGTCGTTGCAGGAGCGCGCTTTGCGCCCCCTTGTTGTCTGCGTGGCTAAGCTGCCGCCTGCAGGCCCAGCACCGCGATCACGTGACAGCCCGTGCCTGCGATGACACAGCCATGCCACACGGCGTGGGCGTAGCGCACTACGGCGTCCATCACAAAAAACACCACACCGGCCGTGTACGCGGCCCCGCCGATGACCAGCCAGGCCGCACTCACGGTGGGCACATGGGCCATCAGGGGCAAGGCCGCCAGCAGCGCCACCCAGCCCATCGCCACATACAAGGCCGTGGACAGCCAGGGCGCAGTGCGCCTTGTGCGCAGCTGCAGCCAGCAGCCCGCCAGGGCCGCGAGCCAGATGAGGGCCAGGGCGGTGACGTGGTGCGTGTGGCCCGGCGCACTCAACGCAAACGGGGTGAAGCTGCCCGCAATGAACAGGTGAATCGCCGCATGGTCCAGCCGCAGCGCCCATTGCTTGGCCCGCCCCGGCGGCAGCGCGTGGTACAGGGTGGACGCGCCATACAGCAGCGCCATGGTGGCTATAAACACCAGCACACCCCCTATGGCTGCGGGATGCGCGGTGGGGGCTGATTGCAGCAGTTGTGGCACGGCAAGGCAGGCGCCCACCAGCGCAGCACCGTGCAGCGCACTGTTGGCCACCTCTTCGTGCAGGTCCTGCGGCCGGTCGCTCATGGCGATCTTGCTAGTGGTGGGCAGGCGTGTGCAGCCGCTCGCGCCACAGCTGCCAGCGCGCGCGCTGCAGGGCCAGAAACTCCACCACGCCCCAGGCCAGTGCACAGGCCAGCATCGCCCAGCCCATGGCCCAGCGGTAGGCCTCAGTCTTGCGCGATGGCGGGTACATCATCGTGGTCCCAGCCGGTGGTGCGGGGCAGGTCCAGGCTCAGCCACCCGCGTTCATCGAACAGCTCATCGAGCAGCCGCTGCAGTCCGAACAATTTCCAGAGCATGTTGCGCCTCTTCCGAAGGGTGGTGACTGCAGGCAAGGTAGCGCCCTTGTGTGACGGTTTCGCGTCGGTTCGCGCAAACCCCACAGGTTGGCCGCGGCGCTGTTCGTGCTGGGCCCCGGGCGCTATCCTCACTGCCTGGCACGCGCTCTGGCGTGCTCCACACACCGACTTACCCTCACCCATTGAACATGCTGCCCGAGCTTGCGGCGCTGGAAAAAATCCTGGACCTGGGGGCGCCCCATCTGCAGGTGCAGGTCGTCCAGCGGGTGTCTGTGGCATCGGGCACGCAATTTCCCATCTACGCCATTGGGTTGGGCAACCCGGCGCTGGACGTGCCCGCCGTCGGATTCTTTGGCGGCGTGCATGGGCTGGAACGCATTGGTGCCGAGGTGGTCATTGCCTACCTGCAAAACGTGGTCATGCGGCTGCAGTGGGACACCACCTTGCACCAGCAGCTGGAGCGTGTGCGCCTGGTCTTCATGCCCATCGTCAACCCTGGCGGCATGTGGTCTGCCACGCGCGCCAACCCGCGCGGGGTGGACCTGATGCGCAATGCGCTCGTCGACGCGGTGGACCCGGTGCCCTGGGGCATTGGCGGGCAGCGCGTGAGCGCGGGCCTGCCCTGGTACCGGGGCAGGCTGGGCGAGCCCATGGAGGCCGAGAGCCAGGCGCTGTGCGACGTGGTGGCGCAGCAGCTGCTGGCGCGGCCGTTCAGCATTGCGCTGGACTGCCACTCGGGCTTTGGGGTGAAGGATCGGCTGTGGTTCCCGTTTGCCCACACGCGCCGGCCCATTCCGCACCTGGCCGAGCTGCATGCGCTGCAAGACATCTTTCTGCAGGCGCACAGCAACCACCAGTACATCATCGAGCCGCAGAGCGCGCAGTACCTTGCCCACGGCGATCTGTGGGACCACCTTTACCTGCAGGCCTGCCGCGATGTGCCCGCACACACCTTCTTGCCGCTCACGCTGGAGATGGGCTCTTGGCTGTGGATCAAGAAGAACCCGCGCCAGCTGTTCTCGCGCAACGGCATCTTCAATCCGCTCATCAACCACCGCCAGCAGCGGGTGCTGCGGCGGCACCTGTCGCTGCTGGACTTTCTGTCGCGTGCGGCCTGCAGCCACGCACGCTGGGTGCCAGCGCCCGATCAGCGTGCGCAGCGCCGTGCCGATGCCCTGGCTGCGTGGTACTGAGATGCCCGCGCGCCCACCACGCCAATGGATCTTGCTGCGTGGGCTGACGCGCGAGGCCGCGCACTGGGGCGCCTTTGGCGAGCACTTTGCGCAAGCGGTGCCGGGCGACCAGGTGCTGGCGCTCGACCTGCCGGGCAATGGCGAGTTCCATGGCCTGGTGTCGCCCCTGTCGGTGCGGGGCATGGTGCAAGCCTGCCGTGCAGAGCTGGCGCAGCGTGCGGTGGCTCCGCCCTACCACTTGCTGGCCATGTCGCTGGGGGCGATGGTGGCCACCGAATGGGCGCGCGCGGCGCCTCACGAGGTGGCGGGCTGCGTGCTCATCAACACCAGCCTGCGCCCGTTCAGCCCGTTCTGGCACCGTCTGCAGCTGCACAACATCGCACCGCTGCTGCGGCTGGCGTGGCGGTGGCGATCTGCGGAAGCTGCGGAGCAGGTGGTGTGGCAGATCACCAGCCGCAGCGCGCCATCCGCTGCTACCGGCGTGTTGGCGCAGTGGACGGCTGTGCGCAGGCAAAGGCCGGTGTCGGCCCACAATGCCCTGCGCCAGCTGGTGGCGGCCGCGCGGTACCGCGCGCCGGCAGCCGCACCCGTGGACCGTGTGCTGCTGCTGGGCAGCGAGAAGGATCACCTGGTGTCCCGCCAATGCTCGCAGGCCATTGCGCACGCCTGGGGGCTGCCGCTGCAGTCGCATCCGTGGGCGGGGCACGACCTGCCGCTGGATGACCCGCAGTGGGTCATCGATGCCGTGCTGCAGTGGCTGTCCCGTAGCGAGTCAACGGACGGGTAACGGGGGCTACGGCGTGAGGCTGTTTAACGCACCGTGTGCCACCAGCTCGCGGTACCACTCCGCATAGCCCGCGCTGCTGGGGTGCAGGCCGTCGGCGGCGTTCAGTTCCTGGCTGCGGGTCACGAACGGGTCCTGGTCGCGCGGCTTGAGCAAGCGCACGTAGTGCACCTGCTGCGCGCTGGCTGCCTCCCGCGCCAGCGCATGCAGTGCCTCGGACCGGCGCGACATGGCCCATGACAGGGGCGGCACAAAAAAGGGCGCGTGGCCCACGTTGCCACAAGGCATCAGCACCACCTGCTGCCCCTTGCGGCGCGCGAGCGCCACGGCCTGCTGTACCTGGTCGCGCAGCGTGTCTTCAGACGTGAAGCGGATCACATCGTTGCCTCCTGCCAGCACCAGCACCAGGTCGTAGCCGCCGCCAGCGCGCTCCAGTTGCTGCACCACATCGCCAAATTTGGCGCCGTTGGCCGCCAGGTTGTCGATGCGCCATTGGGGATGGTCCTGGCCGATGCGCCCCGGCAGGCTGTCTGCTGCGGCGCTGGCACCAGTGCCCACGGCGGTGCTGTCTCCCACCACCAGCACACGCCGCGTCGGCTGCGGGGGCTGAGCGGTGTAGGGGCGTGCATCGCGGGCCAGGTCGGCGGCCGTCCACATGCGCCAAGGGGCACAGCCCGTCAGCAGCAGTGCGCCCGCAGCCACCGCGGCCAGGGTGGCCCACCGGCGGGTGGCGTTGTGGTGCGGGGAGGTCTTTCGCGTCATGGTGCATGCGCCCAAAGTTGCTCTGGGCTCAGCGTACCTGCAGACTCGGCGACCCTGCGTCGGCGTCGGGCATTCACGTGCGTAGGACAGTGCTACGCCCCGCGTCCAGGGGGTGCTACTGCTTGAAGACGACGGCGTCCAGCGCCATCGCCCGGATCGCCTCGGCTGCGGCATCGGCCTGGGCGCGGGTGGCGTAAGGCCCCACCCGCACGCGGATGCGGCGACCCTTGGAATTGTTCAGCTCCTGGCGAAACGCGGGCAGGCCTTCGTTGAGCAAGCGCGCCTGCGTCTTGCGGGCGTTGGCTTCTTCGGCGAACAGGCCCACGTTGATGTAGTAGCCCGGGGCAGTGCCCACCGTGGGCAGCGCGGTGTCGGCGGTGGAGGACGCTGCTGCCGCCGGTGTCTTGGGCTTGGTGGGGGCTGCTGCGCGGCTGGCGGCATCACGGCGTGCAGGGGCGGTAGCGGTGGCGCTGGCCGCAGGCGTCGGTGCGCGGGTCGACGTGGCTGGCTTGGTTGTGGACGCTTTGGCGGCTGGGGGGGCGGCCTTGGCCGATGCGGACAGTGCTGGAGCTGGGGGCTCGGCCGACTTTTGAACGGCAGTGGCGGCAGGAGCGGGCGCGACAGCCAAAGGTGCCGACGCCACAGGTGCAGGCGCAAGCGCAGGCTTGGGGGCTGCTGCTGCAGCAGGAGCCTGGGGCGCGGGTGTGGGCACTGGCGGTGGTTCTGTTGCCACTTCAGGGGCTGGCGTTGGCGGCGTGGGTGCCCCTTCGGCCTCCGGCACCGGCAAGGCACCCACGGGCTTGGTGGCAGATGCCGCCTGGGCCGCTGCCGTGGCCTGCGCCACCGTGACGGCGGGTTCCAGCGCCAGGGGCTTCACGTCCGACGGCGACAGCGCCAGGTAGGCGATCAGTGCGGCCAGGCCCAGCACCACGTTTGCCAGCACCAGCACCTGCAGCCGCTTGCGCGAGCTGGCCTGCTTTTCGAGCAGCGCACAGGCCTCCGGCACGGTGCGCGACGCGGCCAGCGCGCGCGCAATGCGCTTGCGGATGTCGGCGTACAGGATGGCGTTGCCGTACAGCCCCGGCACGGCAAAGGCCAGCACCGCAAAGGCGCCCAGCACCCCGAGTTCGATGCCCACGGGCCAGTGCAAAAACGAACGGCCCACGCCAAACACGATCAGTGCCAGCCCCTCGGCTGCCGCCACATAGACCAGCGCGGCGCCCCACAGCTGGCGAAACAGCATCCAGTTCAGGGTGCACAGGCAGGCGGCCCAGTTCCAGGTAGTGGTCGTGCGGCCCGTGTCGTCAAAGCGCTCGAACACCTTCAGGTAGTAGTCCGTGTTCACGGGCCCCAGGGCCAGCCGCGACATGGCCGCCATGGCATTGTCGGACGGCGAATCGAGCGACATGGCCGGGATGATGGAGGCGACAGGATCCGTGTGGTCGAGCATGGTCGGATTCTGTCATGCACCGGGCGGTGTATTACCTGCCGAATCGCAAGGTGCTGCGCCGCGGCAACGGGTGCGCGCAGCGTGGTGGCGCGCAGCGGTGCGTCCGAGCAGGCCACTACGTGCCTGTGGGACGGGTTTTGAGTCAAATCGGCTGCAAGCGCTAGTCGAATATGCGCAAGCAGCTATCAATTAAATAGCGTTCGCTATTTGCCCCGTACCAGGGCCATGATCTGGCCCGCGTCCAGCGTCGCTGCCTTCTGCTGAATTTGTGGCAAGTACTGCGTTTGCAGCTGCTTGGCGGGCGTGAGCAGGCCCTGAAAGGTCTCGCGCAGCATGGCCGTGCTCATGACCCGGCCCCCTGCGTAGTAGCGCTTGGCCACCTGCCCCAGCGCGTAGGTGGTGGCAAACGAAAACGCCATGCCTGTGGCAGCGCCGCCCAGCCCGCCGATGGTGCGGCCCGCCACCTTGCCCAGCAGGCCGCCCAGCAGCTTGCGACCAAACTGCTCCAGGTACTGCGACGTCATGCCCACGCCGGCAGCAGCAATGAACTCCTTGATGTGGCCCTGGTCCAGCTCCACCCCGTGGGCCTTGCCAATGCCGTAGACCATCTTCACCTGCAGCGGGATGATGGCCATCGACGCCCATGACTGCGGCAGCAGCTCCAGCGCGCCATTGAGCAGCGCATAGTTTAGGATGGATTGGTCCAGCTCTGCGTCCGAGGCACCTGCACCGACTGCTGCGGCCAGAGGCGCTGCCGCAGCAGTGGCCACCGGCACCGCCATCGGCACGGCCTTTTCGGCCACGTCCACCAGTGCATCGGCTTGCTGGTCAAACGCTGCCGTCTGCGGGTCGCCCAGCTGCAGGGCCGCCTTGAGGCGGGTCAGAAACTCGCGCTCCGCCGCGGTCTGGCGGCCGTCCACATCGCACACGCAGACAGCCATCTCGTAGGCCAGCTGGCGGTGCATGGGCTCGCTCAGACCCTGCACGGCGGCCTGCACGCTGGTGCGCTGCAGCAGCACGTCCTGGTAGATGCGCGGCAGGTCGGCCACGCCCCCGTCGCCCGCGAGCGACTGGGCAATGCGGCGGATCTCTTCGCGTTCGGCATCGTCCTTGTTGCCATCGGCAAACGCTGCCAGAAGGGCGATGGTGAGGATGGATTTTTGCTGGTCCAGGGTCATGGTCGTCGTACGGGAAAAAGAGGTGGGAGGGGCTGCGCACCGCTTGCAGTGCGTCGTGCGGTGGCTTGTGGGCAGGTTCTTAGGTGCAGTCTAGGCAATGCGGTTTCAACGCCACAGCGTGTGGGGGATTGGTGGCGCGGGCTGTGCGTGGCGCCCGGGCTTCGGGTTTTCCCTTGGGTAGTTCGGCGACTGTGCGGACAGCCGTGGCTTGCCTACAGTGCTTTCCATCGCGCCGTCGTGGCGCGCATCAACGGAGGATGGACATGGGCGTAGCGATCGTGGGTTGGGCACATTTGCCGTTTGGCCGGCTGGACGGCCTGGGGCTTGAAGACCTCATTACGCGCGCGGGCCGTGAGGCCCTGCAGCACGCGGGCATCGACGGCACAGCGGTGGATGGCGTGTGGCTGGGCAACCTCAACGGCGGCTTCACGCCCGATGTGTTTGCCTCGTCGCTGGCCCTGCAGTGCGACGACGCCCTGCGGTGGAAGCCCGCCACGCGGCTGGAGAACGCCTGCGCGTCGGGCTCGGCGGCCCTCTATGCCGCGTGTGACGCGATCGAAGCTGGCCGCGCCCGGGTTGCCCTTGTCATCGGCGCCGAAAAGATGACCGCTGTCTTCGGCGCAGAGACCACGCGCATCCTGGGCGACTGCGGCTACTCCGGCGAGGCGGGCAGTCCGCCCGGTGGCTTTCCGGGCATTTTTGCCTCCATCGCGCAGGACTACTTCGCGGCGCATGGCGACCATTCGGCCACCCTGGCACGCATCGCCGCCAAGAACCACGCCAACGGCGCGCTCAACCCCTGGGCCCACATGCGCAAGGACCTGGGCTTTGAGTTCTGCAACACCGTGTCCGACCGCAACCCGATGATTGCCGCGCCCCTGCGCAAGACGGACTGCTCGCTGGTGTCCGACGGCGCAGCGGCGCTCGTCCTGGCGGCCGATGATGCGGTGGGCGACTTTCCCCGCGCCGTGCGCCTGCGGGCGCGGGTGCAGGTCAACGACTACCTGCCCATGGCGCGCCGCCGTGTGGTGGACTTTGAAGGGCCCCGGCGCGCCTGGCAGCAGGCGCTGCAGCAGGCAGGGTGCGCGGTGCACGACCTGTCGCTGGCCGAGGTGCACGACTGCTTCACCATCGCCGAGCTGCTCACGTACGAGGCCATGGGCCTGGCGCCCGCAGGCCAGGGCCACCGCCTGCTGGAAGACGGCGCCGTGCTGCGCGGCGGCCGCCTGCCTGTCAACGCGTCGGGCGGGCTCAAGGCCAAGGGCCACCCGATCGGCGCCACGGGCGTGTCGATGCATGTGGTGTCGGCCATGCAGCTCATGGGCGAGGCGGGCGACCTGCAGGTGCCGGGTGCCACCCTGGCGGGCGTGTTCAACATGGGCGGCTCGGCCGTGGCCAACTACGTGAGCATTCTGGAGCGCGCCCGATGAACATCGCCCACCTGCTGCGCCGCAGCGCCTTGCTGCACGCCCACCAGCCCGCGCTGCTGCATGGCGACGAGGTGCTGTGGAGCTACGGCACGCTGGCTGCCCGCACCGCCGCGCTGGCCGCCCATCTGCGCACACGCTGTGGCGTGGCCCCGGGCGACCGCGTGGCCATCTACGCCGCCAATGCGCCCGAATACCTGGAAGCCCTGCACGCCATCCTGTGGGCAGGGGCTGTGTCGGTGCCGGTCAACTACAAGCTGCATGCCAAAGAGCTCGCCTACGTGCTGGCCGACTCGGGCGCGCGCGTGGTGCTGACCTCTGAAGCGCTGGCACCCGCCGTGCGCGAGGCCGGGGCGCCGCAGGACGCGGTGCTGGTCTTTGGCTCCGACGCATACCGCGCCGCAGTCGCCCACACGCCCATGGACGTGTGCGACCGCGCGCCGCACGACGTGGCCTCGCTGTTCTACACCTCGGGCACCACCGGCCGCCCCAAGGGTGTGATGCAGACCCACCGCAACCTGCTGGCCATGACGGCCTGCTACTTCACCGATGTGGACGACATCCTGCCCGGCGATGCCATGGTCTACGCCGCACCCATGTCGCACGGTGCGGGGCTCTACAACTACGCCCAGGTGCTGCGCGGCGAGCGGCATGTGGTGCCACTGTCGGGCGGGTTCGAGCCGGCCGAGCTGGTGCAGCTCGCGGCCAGCGTGGGCCAGCTCACGCTGTTTGCAGCCCCCACCATGGTGCACCGCCTAGTGGACCATGTGCGTGCCACGGGTGCCGACGTGTCGGGCTTCAAGACCATCGTCTACGGCGGCGGCCCCATGTACGCCGACGACCTGCGCAACGCCCTGGCCGTGATGGGCAACCGCTTTGCACAGATCTACGGCCAGGGCGAAAGCCCCATGACCATCACCGCCCTGTCGCGCGCCCAGCTGGCCGACCGCGACCACCCGCGCTGGGCCGAGCGCATGGTGTCGGTGGGCGTGGCGCAGTCGCTGGTGGAGGTGCGTGTGGTCGATGCCACGGGCCAGCCCCTGCCCACCGGTGAGACCGGCGAGGTGGTGGTGCGCGGCGACACCGTGATGCCCGGCTATTGGAACAACCCCACCGCCACGGCGCAGACTCTGCGCGACGGCTGGCTCTACACCGGCGATATGGGCGCGCTGGATGCCGATGGCTTTCTCACGCTCAAGGACCGGTCCAAGGACGTGATCATCTCCGGCGGCAGCAACATCTACCCGCGCGAGGTCGAAGAGGTGCTGCTGCTCCACCCCCAGGTGCGCGAGGTGGCCGTGGTGGGCCAGCGCGATACGGAATGGGGCGAGGTGGTTGTCGCCTTCCTGGTCGCAGGGGAGGGCGGTGCGGTGGCCGATGCCGTGCTGGATGCGCTGTGCCTGGAGCATATTGCGCGGTTCAAGCGGCCGAAGGAATACCGGTGGGTAGAGGCGTTGCCGAAGAACAGCTATGGGAAGGTGTTGAAGACGGAGCTGCGGCGTATGTGAGCAAGTGGCGGCTTGCTGGGCCGATTGGCTTTGGCCGATAGCAGTCATAAGATTCACTGCGAAAGCACTTCATGAATCACCCGAATCATTCCAACGAAGAAGGAAGCTCCTCTGACAAGAGCAAGAGCGTCAACCATCATTTCAAGAGGGAGTCGAGGCTGATGATCTGGTTTGCTGTTGGCGTGCCAGTCATCTTGCTGCTTGGAGCCTTTCTGCTAGGTCCTGCGCTCCTCACTTTCATAGGTAGGTAAAGGCATGGACGCGTTTGCACCCGTGGCGAAAGTGGCGGGCGGGGCTACGTGCCTCAATACCGCATTCCTGTCGGCATCTAGCCCGGATGTTCGGCGTAGATTGGGTCAAGCAGCCCATGCGACAGCTTGCCGATAGGTATGCCGACAGGGCCTTGAAGGACTCAAGAGCGCGCTCGTCCAGGCGAGCATGAGTTTCCGGTACACCCATCACAATCGCGGTTTTCAAACCCGTCCTACTATTCGCCATCTCTCATCAGTACACCCCTCCCATGACCACCACCCTCAAGATCGATTTCGTCTCCGATGTCTCCTGCCCCTGGTGCATCATCGGCCTCAAGGCGCTGGAGCAGGCGGCGGACCGGCTGCAGGGCGAGGTCGCGTTGGACCTGCACTTTCAGCCGTTCGAGCTGAACCCGCAGATGGGTCCTGCGGGTCAGGACATTGGCGAGCACCTGCAAGAAAAATACGGCGCCACGCCCGAGCAGAGCCAGAAGAACCGCGAGGCCATCGCGGCGCGCGGTGCGGCGCTGGGGTTCACCTTCAGCATGGACAAGCGCAGCCGCATCTACAACACCTTTGATGCGCACCGCCTGCTGCACTGGGCCGAAGAGAAGGGCGTGCAGCCCGCGCTGAAGAAGGCGCTGTTCACGGCGTATTTCACCGACGGGCAGGACCCGAGCAACCACGAGGTGCTGGTGCGTGTGGCGGGAGAGGTGGGTCTGGATGTGGCCGAGGCGCGTGCGCTGCTCGCCTCAGACCGCTACGCCGACGAAGTGCGCGAGCGCGAGCAGTTCTATCTGCAAAACGGCATCCATTCGGTGCCCGCGATCATCGTCAACGAGCGCCACCTGATCCAGGGTGGGCAGCCGGTGGAGGTGTTTGAGCAGGCGCTGCGGCAGATTGCCGCGCAGGGCTAGGTGCTATTTATTTGATAGCTGCTCAGGTATATTGCACTAGCGCTACTGGCATCTACGATCAAAAAAGGGGCCTGGAGCCCCTTTTTTTGATGTCTGAGCGATGCCCCGGCCACACCGGGCTACCGTCACTTGCGCAGCGGAATGGCGGTGGCGCGGTCCACGGGAACGGCGGTCACGCTGTTCTGGGGGGAGCCGTCGATGAGCTTTTCAGAGTAGGTCAGGTACACCAGCGTGTTGCGGGCCGGGTCCACCATGCGCACGATGCGCAGGCGCTTGAACAGGATGGACATGCGTTCGCTGAACACTTCCTCCTGTTTCTTCAGTGGCTCGGGAATGCTGATGGGGCCGACCTGGCGACAGGCAATGGAGGCCTCGGCGCGGTCCTCGGCCAGGCCCAGCGTGCCCTTGACACCACCGATGCGTGCCCGCGAGACGTAGCAGGTGACGCCCCGTACGCCCGGGTCGTCATAGGCCTCGACGATGATGTCGTGGTCGCGGCCGATCCACTGGAACGCGGTGTCCACGGTGCCGATCTTTTCGCCCGATGCGGCCTGCACTGTGCCGCCCGCGAGGGCCGCAAGCGCCACAACGGCGGCGGTTGCCAACGTGTGCGCAGCGGTCATGCCGCGGTCTCGCCTTCGGTGCAGCGTTGGGCCAGGTGGGCCAGCGCTTCTTCGACCTGGTCCACCAGCACCAGGCACAGGTCGCCGGGTTGCAGGCGCTCCAGGGCGGTGTCAATGGCGATGAACTCGCCACGGATCTCTTCCACGTGCGTGGTGCGCGGCGCACCGGCCAGGCCTTCGCGCAGCAGTGCCATCACTTCGCCGTCGGCGCGGCCGCGCTGGGCAGCGTCCTGGTACAGGATCACGTCGTCAAACGCGGCGCCCAGGATCACGGTCTGCTCGCGGATGTCTTCGTCGCGCCGGTCGCCCGCGCCGCTGATGACCACGCTGCGGCGCTTGCCGGGCAGGGCGTCCACGGCCTGCACCAGGGCGCGCATGGCGTCGGGGTTGTGGCCGTAGTCGGCGATCACCGTCGCACCCCGGTAGTCCATGATGTTGAAGCGGCCGGGGGCGTTGTCGCTGTCGTTCACAAAGCCCGACAGGCCGCGGCGGATGGTCTGCCAGGGCATGCCCACGCCCCAGGCGGCAGCCACGGAGGCCATGACGTTCTCGACCTGAAAACCGATCTTGCCGTTGCGCGTGATGGGCACATCGCGCAGGTGGATGGTTTCGCGCCACGAGCCTTCGGAGGCGACGATGGAGTCACCGTCCACGTAGACGGTGCGGTGGCCCTGGGCGCGGTGCGTGACCATCACGGGGTGGTGGCGGTCGCTGGCAAAGTAGATCACCTTGCCGGGGCAGGCCGAAGCCATGGCCGCCACGATGGGGTCAGCGGCGTTGAGCACCGCGTAGCCCGTGGGGGCTACGTTCTGCACGATCACGCGCTTGAGCACGGCCAGGTCTTCCACCGTGGTGATGTAGTTCAGGCCCAGGTGGTCGCCCGCGCCGATGTTGGTGACCACTGCCACCTGGCAGCGGTCAAAGCCCAGGCCTTCGCGCAAGATGCCGCCACGGGCGGTCTCGAACACGGCGGCGTCCACCTCGGGGTGCAGCAGCACGTTGCGGGCGCTCTTGGGGCCGCTGCAGTCGCCGCTGTCGATCTGGCGGCCGTTCACGTACACGCCGTCGGTGTTGGTCATGCCCACGCGCAGGCCCTGGGCCGTGAACAGGTGCGCAATCAGGCGGGCGGTGGTGGTCTTGCCGTTGGTGCCGGTGACGGCCACGGTAGGGATGCGGCCGTCGTCGCCAGGGGCAAATAGTTTGTCCACCATGGCCTGGCCCACGTTGCGGGGCTTGCCGTAGCTGGGGGCCAGGTGCATGCGCAGGCCGGGGGCGGCGTTCACTTCCACAAAGCCGCCACCTTGTTCTTCAAGGGGGCGCAGCACGGTCTCGGCCACCATGTCCACACCGCAGATGTGCAGGCCCACCATCTGGGCGGCCGCCACGGCGCGGGCAGCAACCTCGGGGTGCACGTCGTCAGTCACATCGGTGGCGGTGCCGCCGGTGGACAGGTTGGCGTTGTTGCGCAGGATGACGCGCTGGCCTTTCTCGGGCACCGATTCAGGCGTCAGGCCCTGCATGGCCAGGCGGGCTACGGCGATGTCATCGAGGCGGATCTTGGTCAGCGAGGTGGCGTGGCCTTCGCCACGGCGGGGGTCCTGGTTGACCACGTCCACCAGCTGGCGCACGGTGTGCTCGCCATCGCCCAGCACCTGGGGCGGCTCGCGGCGTGCGGCGGCCACCAGCTGGTCGCCCACCACCAGCAGGCGGAAGTCGTGGCCGGGCAAAAAGCGCTCGACCATCACGGTGCCGTAGTCGGCGGCGTTCTTGTAGGCTTCTTCAAGCTGTGCGCGGTCGGTGATGTTGACGGTGACGCCCTTGCCCTGGTTGCCGTCCTGCGGCTTGACTACCACGGGCAGGCCGACTTTGAGGGCGACCTCCCAGGCTTCGTCCACAGTCTCCACCGGCTTGCCCAGCGGCACGGGCACGCCAGCGGCGTGCAGCAGGCGCTTGGTCAGGTCCTTGTCCTGGCCGATGGATTCGGCCACGGCGCTGGTCGAATCGACCTCGGCTGCCTGAATGCGGCGCTGCTTGGAACCCCAGCCAAACTGCACCAGGCTACCGCGTGTGAGGCGGCGGTAGGGGATGCCCCGGGCTACGGCGGCCTCGACGATGGAGCCCGTGCTGGGCCCCAGGCGCTCGTCTTCGTCCAGCTCGCGCAGGTCGGCGACGGCCTTTTCGGCGTCAAAGCTGCCGTTGCCCAGCGCTGCCTGGATGAGTTGCTGTGCGTCTTCAAACGCCTTGCGGCCCACGGCTTCTTCGCTGTATTCAACAACCACTTGGTACACACCGACATCACTGGTGGCCGTGGTGCGCGCAAAGGTCACGGGGCAGCCGGCCTGCGCTTGCAGCGCCAGTGCTGCGGTCTGCAGCACGTGGGCCAGCGACACATCGCCGCCACCGGTTTCCGGGTGCAGTGCGCCGATGGCGGGGAACAGGGCCCGCAGGCGGGCTTCGAATCCGGCCATCTGGCCCACGGCGCGCTCGTTCTCGGCGCAGGTCACCACGGCCTCGATGGCCATGTGGCGGCTCCAGAGGTTGGGGCCGCGCAGGGCCCGGGTGCGGGTTACATCCATGGAAGTCTCTTTCAGTGGTCCATCAGAGCGCTGGGGCCCTGTTCAGGTCGTGGGATGTGGGGTCAAACAACAAACAAAGGCAAATGCACGAGAGGCCATCACGACCGCAGGGCGGCGGTGGGGACCAGTTCGGGCTCGAAGGTCTTGATGCCTGCGCCGATCAGGTCGGGGGCAATGTCCAGCGCCCAGGCCGTGCCGATGGCGGCCAGCAGGGCGTCGGTGTCTGGCACCACGGCATTGCGACCAAAGGTCAGGTCAGACAGGGAGCCCAGCACATGCTCGGCGCTGCCCGTGGCCAGCACCACGCGGCCGTTCTTCACGAAGACGGCGCGGCCGTTGTCCTTGGCGCGGTGTTCGGCGATGACGGGCAGCGTGCCGTCCTGCGCATACAGCACCACGTCGCCGTCGGACAGGGGGGCCAGGTCGGCCACCTGGGCGATGGCGGCATTGAGCACGGCGGCGCCTTCGGCCAGCACCACGTCCACCTGGGTGCGCATCACCTTGGTCATCTGGTCTTGCTCATGCACGTCGAACTCGGCCAGCGTGCCCACGCCGTCCATGTCGGTCACCACGCCCACCTGGCAGCGGTCGTAGGCCAGGCCGTCGCGCAGGATGGTGCGGGCGTCGCTTTCGATCACGGCGGCCTGCACCATCTTGTTCATCAGCAGGCGGTGGGCGGCTTCCCAGTGGGCGCAGTCGGTGGCTTCCACGCGGCGGCGGTCCAGGAACAGGCCGTCGCGGCAGGCCAGGCCCGTGTGGTGCCCGCTCAGGTGCAGCAGCCAGGCCACCACACGCGAGATGGTGGCGGTGTTGCGCGTGCCAGCCACGCCCACCAGGGGGATGCGACCCACGGGGCCTTCATCGTCGCCTTCGGAGGGGAACAGGTGCTCGGCAATCGCCTGGCCCACGGGGCGGGGCGCGCCCACGGCGGGTTTGAGGTGCATGAGCAGGCCGGGGCCGGCGTTCACTTCCACAATCGCGCCGCCCTGGGTGTGCAAGGGCTTGGAAATATCGCGCGCCACCATGTCGATGCCGGCGATGTCCAGGCCCACGACCTTGGCGGCCAGCTGGGCGATGTAGGCCACCTCGGGGTGTACGTCGTCCGTGCAGTCCACGGCCACATTGCCGTTGCGCTGCACCACCACCTGGCGGCCGGCGGCGGGCACGGAGCTGGCGTCGAGGTCCTGGCGCTTGAGTTCGAGCTGCACCTTGGTGTCGGTGGCCAGGTCGATGATCTCCAGCGGGTACTCTTCTTCGTAGCCCCGGCGCGGGTCGGAGTTGAGCTGGGTGTCGACCAGTTCCTTGACGGTGGAGCGGCCATTGCCGGTGATGCTGACCACCTCGCCGCGCGCGGCGGCCACCACCTTGCCGCCGACCACCAGAATGCGGTGCTCGTCGCCGGGGATGAAGCGCTCGACCATCACGTCGCTGCCTTCGGGGTAGGCCACGTGGTAGGCGGCTTCGATGTCTTCCTGCTTGCGCAGGTCCAGCGTCACGCCCCGGCCATGGTTGCCGTCAGAAGGTTTGACCACCACGGGCAGGCCGATGTCTTGGGCGGCTTCCCAGGCCTCTGCGGGGCTGTTGACGACCTGGCCTTCGGGGATGGGCACGCCACACGACTTGAGCAGGCCCTTGGTCAGGTCCTTGTCGCTGGCGATGCCTTCGGCGATGGCGCTGGTGAATTCGGTCTCGGCCGTCCAGATGCGGCGCTGGCTGGCACCGTAGCCCAGTTGCACCAGGTTGCCATCGTTCAGTCGGATGTGGGGAATGCCCCGGTCGGTGGCGGCCGTGACGATGCAGGCGGTGCTGGGGCCCAGGTACTGGTCGTCGACCTCGGTGCGCACGCGGGCCACGGCGGCCGCCACGTCAAAGGGTTCGTCGTTGATGGCCGCCATGATGAGCGCATGGCCCTGGGCCAGTGCCACGCGGGCCACGCTTTCGTCGCGGGCGCGGAACACCATGCGGTACACGCCGCGCTGGCTGGTGCTGCGCGTCTGGCCGAAGCCGGTGGGCATGCCTGCCAGATTGAGCAGCTCGATCACGATGTGCTCCAGCACATGGCCGCACCAGGTGCCTTCCTGCAGGCGCTGCAGGAAGCCGCCACGCTCGCCCACGCCGCAGTGGTGCTCGATCAGCGCTGGCAGCCAGGCCGTGAGGCGGTCATTGAAGCCGGGGATGGTGTTGGAGGGATAGTCCTCCAGCTCGCCCAGGTCCAGCCAGACTTCCAGGACCGGCCGGTAGGTCCAGATATTGGGGCCCCGCAGGTAGTTGATGCGAAGCAGTTGGATGTCGTTGAGTTTCGCCATGGATTGCAGCGGTTGTGGTTCCGGCCTTGGTAAGGGCTGTGCGGTAGGGGGACGAAAGGGAATTTTGTGGACGATGATTGTGCGCCAGTCCAGGGCCTGTGCGCAGTGTCAGCCAAAAGGCCGCCACAGACGTTACAGGAGGATGCCGTCGCACCGTGGCGTGCAGTATCGGTGAGAATTCTTGCTTTCGCGAGAGCGGCCACCGCAGGCAGCCGGTGGCGGAAAACCCAACCAAAAATGCAACATCACCATTCTGTGGACGCCTCGGGTGTCTTTTCTGGCCCTGTGGGGGCCGACTTGCGGGCCATGCTCGCTTCCAAAGAGAACGTGTTGGCGGCTTTGCCGGTTGACCTGAGCGCCACACTGCGCTTTGCGGCGGGGTGGGTGGTGGTGACCTCCGAACGGCTGCTGGCCTGCGACCCGGGCACCACGACCTGGCGCAGCTGGCCCCTGGGTGAAGGGCTGACGCTCAAGCTGCATGACCATGGCGGAGTGGGCTCGCTCGAGCTGCACAACCCCCAGGAGCGCCTGGCCCAGTGGCGCTTTACCCTGGCGCACCATGCGCAGGCGCTGCGCCTGGTGCAGCGTTTTGAGCAGCAAAGCGCCCGGGGCGACAGCGGTGCCGAGGACGAAGCCGACGAGCCCGCTTGCCCCACCTGCCATACGCCGCTGCCGCCCGACACCGAAGAGTGCCCGGCTTGCGCCCGTGCCCAGCCACCCCAGACCTCCACCTGGGTGCTGCTGCGCCTGTGGCGTTTTGCGCGGCCCTATCGCAAACAGCTGGCGGCCGGTTTTGCGCTGACGCTGGCGTCCACGGCAGCGACCCTGGTGCCGCCCTACCTCACCATCCCGCTGATGGATGACATCCTGATTCCGTTCCAGAACGGCAAACAGATCGAACCTGGCCTGGTGCTGCTGTACCTGAGCGGCCTGCTGCTGTCGGCGCTGGCCGCCTGGGGCCTGAGCTGGGCGCGCACCTACATCCTGGCGCTGGTGTCCGAGCGCATCGGCGCCGACCTGCGCACCACCACGTACGAGCACCTGCTGCGCCTGTCGCTCGACTACTTTGGGGGCAAGCGCACCGGCGACCTGATGGCGCGCATCGGGTCGGAGACCGACCGCATCAACGTGTTCCTGTCGCTGCACGCGCTCGACTTCATCACCGATGTGCTGATGATCGTGATGACGGCGGCGATCCTGTTCTCCATCAACCCGTGGCTCGCGTTGGTCACGCTGGTGCCGCTGCCCTTCATTGGCTGGATGATCCATACCGTGCGCGACCGCCTGCGCACCGGGTTTGAAAAGATCGACCGTGTGTGGTCCGAGGTGACCAATGTGCTGGCCGACACCATCCCCGGCATCCGCGTGGTCAAGGCCTTTGCCCAGGAAAAGCGCGAGGCCCAGCGCTTTCGCGATGCCAACCAGCACAACCTGGAGGTGAACGACAAGCTCAACAAGACCTGGAGCCTGTTCACCCCCACGGTGTCGCTGCTGACCGAAATCGGGCTGCTGGTGGTCTGGGCGTTCGGCATATGGCTGGTGTCGCGCAACCAGATCACGGTGGGTGTGCTCACGGCGTTCATCGCCTACATCGGGCGGTTTTACGGGCGGCTGGATTCGATGAGCCGCATCGTTTCGGTCACCCAGAAGGCCGCCGCAGGCGCCAAGCGCATCTTCGACATCCTGGACCACGTGAGCAACGTGCCCGACCCCGCCCAGCCGGTGAAGGTGGACAAGGTTCAGGGCGCCATCAGCATGCAGGGCGTGGGCTTCCGTTACGGCAGCCGCGCGGTCATCAAGGGGCTGGATCTCGACATCCGTCCCGGCGAGATGATTGGCCTGGTGGGCCACAGTGGCTCGGGCAAGAGCACGCTGGTCAACCTGATCAGCCGCTTCTATGACGTGAGCGACGGGTCCATCCAGGTGGACGGCATCGACATCCGCCGCTTTGCGGTGGCCGACTACCGCCGCCACATCGGCCTGGTGCTGCAGGAGCCCTTCCTGTTCTTTGGCACCATTGCCGAGAACATCGCCTATGGCAAGCCCGAAGCGACGCGCGAGGAAATTGTGGCCGCCGCCCGTGCCGCCCATGCGCACGAATTCATCCTGCGCCTGCCGCACGGCTACGACTCGCTGGTGGGTGAGCGTGGCCAGGGGCTGTCGGGCGGGGAGCGCCAGCGCATCTCCATCGCCCGGGCGCTCTTGATCGACCCGCGCATCCTGATCCTGGACGAGGCCACCTCGGCGGTGGACACCGAGACCGAAAAGGAAATCCAGAAGGCGCTCGATAACCTGGTGCAAGGCCGTACGACGATCGCCATTGCCCACCGCCTGTCCACCCTGCGCAAGGCCGACCGTCTGGTGGTCATGGACCGCGGCGAGGTGGTGGAAGTGGGCCCGCACGATGAATTGATGGAAAAGCAGGGCGCCTACTGGCGGCTGTACGAAGCCCAGGCCCGCCGCGCCGAAGAAGATGCGCAGGCGGCGGGCGTGATCATCGACAGCAGCCTGCTGCACCCGGCCCACCCCGCTGGCAACCCCTGAGACGCTGTGAGCGACCCTGCCATGAATGCTTCCCTGACCCCATCGTCGTCCACCCCCGCCTTCCAGCTCACGCGCAACCCGCACGGCCGACTCGTCCTGACCCTGGCCGATGGCATGGTCCATGAGGGTGTGACTCCCGTGCGTGCTTTTCCCATCGCCGCGCCGGGCGAGGGGCTGTCCCTGGTGGGCGCCGACGGCCATGAGCTGCTGTGGGTTCCCCGGCTGGAGGCCGTGACGGGCGCCGCCCGGCAGCTCATTGATGAAGAGCTGGAGGTGCGCGAGTTTGTGCCCACTATCCAGAAAATCCTGGCCGTTTCTAGTTTCTCGACCCCCAGCACCTGGGACGTGGAGACCGACCGGGGGCCTGCCCGCCTGGTGCTCAAGGCCGAAGAAGACATCCGCCGCCTGGGCGGGCGCACCCGGCTGCTGATTGCCGGGGGCGACGGCTTGCAGTTCCGTGTGAAGGACACCACGGCGCTGGACAAGCATTCGCGCCGCTTGCTCGAACGCTTTCTTTGACCCTGTAAGGCGGAGTCAAGCCGACTCCGTCCTGGGCTCGGACCTTGTCCTGCCAGCCGTAGTGGCCTGTCTGCGCTCCTTGCAAGACCGTCAACATGCTCTGTCGGGAATGGGGGCCGGCGGAGACCCCCCCCTCTTGCGCATTCCTTGCGCACGGCCCGAGCCGCTTACTTCTCTGCCTGTTCCCCTGCAGCGGGTGATGACCTGCGGGCGCCCCGCCTTCTGACGGCGTGGTGCTGTTGCGACATTCGGCGCATGCCCAGCGCCCTGTTCGGCCGATTCGGCCCATTCGGGGCACTGGTTGGCACCTTCATGGTCCCTGCCTGACGCTGAACCATCCCAAAAAGCTGGCTTTTTACTGGGGAAAACCCTAAATTTCGTTCAATCGGTGAAAAAGACCTAAATTCACCCTTCTTTTTGCCGTAATGAATGTACGAAGAGGCCGAAAGACCCTCTGTACCTTTTGTTCAACTACGGGCCAATGTCATGCAAATGCCACCTGTCGATCGATCGCCGTCCTGGCGTCCTCAGGGCGCTGATTTGTATTCCACTGGCGCCTCGGGTGCGCCTCCGGTGCGTCCCATCAACGCTCCCAACCCTGTCGAGTCCATGGACCGGATGGGTGAGGGGGCGATCGTGCGCGAGCCGGACAAACCCTCGGCGCCCGAGGCGCCCAACCGGGACTGGACGGCGGTAAAAAAGAAAGACACCGTCGAAGAGCCGCCGGAGCCTCCCAAAGAGCCGATCTACAAGCAGCTGCTGGAGTTCATCCAGTCGATGTGGCGCGCCAGCGGCAGCGCGGTAGAGGTGGCGCAGGACGTCAACAAGATGACCTTGCAGGAGCGCCTGGCCCAGCAGGCCAAGAACGAGCCGCTGACCTACACCGACCCCAAGGTCAAGCGTACGGGCGGCGTTTGAGCCACCGGCGCTGCCGGGCTGCCGCCGCGAAGGCGCCCTATTGCGTGCCGTGGCGCTCGGTGCAGTGCGGCGAAGCCCCTGTGCAGCGGCAATCTGTGGCGTACAGGTGCCGCATCCTATGGGCGCCTCTTACCGAGCACACAGAAGCTGTGGGGACTTCCTCGGTACAGTCGGTATTTTTTCGCTATCAAATAGATAGCTTTTGGTGCATATTGCACTAGAGCTCCAAGTCAATTGGATTCATTTTTTTGGGTTTTGCCGCTCGGCAAAGTGCAGTCCGCGTTTCTCAGGGACGGGCCTCCGGTGCTGGGGGCGACGCAATAGGGGCTGTTGGCGTGGCTGCCGCTTGTGCGGCTGCCCGCTGACGATCACGCTCGGCGCGGTATTTGGCGGCGAAGGCACGGACTTCGGCATACGACACAAAGCCATCGCCATCCGTGTCGGCCTCCTCAAAGGCCGCCGCCAGGCGCGGGAACAGCTTTACCTCAGAGCGGCTGAGCTTGCCGTCTCTGTTGAAGTCCAGCATCTTGAATTCACGTTGTGCCTTCAGCTCGCCCGGGCTCACTGCCGCTGCGGGCTCTGTGGCGGCGTGTGTCTCCGCTGGAGGGGCCGGTGCTGGTGGGGGCGTTTGTGCCAGTGCTGCACAGGCTGCCAACAGGGCCACCGTCGCCAGGACCGGCCTTTGCAGCCCCATGGACGCCAGGGATGTGCGAATGCGCAAAGTGTTCTCCTTCGAAGTCTCAACGGCCATGGTGGCACATGGGGGGGTGATGGCGGTGGTTTGCAACCGGGGCTTTGCAGGCTTTCACCGGGCGTTGCAAGTCTTTGCAGAACTTTTCCCAAGGGCTGGGTGCAGAGGGGCACAGCGCGCCAGCCTGCAGCCGAGGCTCCTGCGGGTCAGTTCCCTGCGACCCGCACCGGATTCGAGATGCCGCTGTTCACATGGCCCGCAGGCACGTGGCGCGCTGCCGAGGTGACGTGGCCGGTCTGGTCGTCAAAGAAGAAATCGGGTTCGAACTCGCGCAAAAATTCGCCCTTGGGCAGGCCGCCCAGGAACATGGCTTCGTCTACTGCAATGTTCCAGTCCATCAGGGTGCGGATGGCGCGCTCGTGCGCGGGGGCGCTGCGGGCGGTGACGAGCGCGGTGCGGATGCGCATGCCGGTGCCACCGGCCTCGCCCGCAGACTGCAGGCGGTGCAAGGCGGCCAGCAGGGGTTTGAACGGGCCGTCGGGCAGGGGCTGTGCGGCCTTGTCGGTCTCGTGCTGCTGGAAGGCGGCCAGCCCCTCCGCCTGGTACACGCGCTCGGCCTCATCGGAGAACAACACGGCGTCGCCGTCAAAGGCAATCCGCACTTCGTGGGGGTTGGAGTCGCCCGCCTGCACCGACTCCGTCACCACCCGCGCTGCCGGGTAGCCCAGGTGCAAGGCCTCGCGCACGTCGGCCTCGTTGGCGGACAGGAAAAGGTGTGCACCCAGCGGCCGCAGGTAGCGAAACGGGTCGCGCCCTTGCGTGAACACACCGCGCTGGATGGTGGGCAGCCCATGGGCATGGCACGAGCGGAACACGCGCATGCCGCTCACCGGGTCATTGCGCGACAGCAGCACCACCTCCACGCGCTGGTGCTCGGAGGTATTGAACGCGAGCAGCTTGCGCACCAGTGAAAACGCCACGCCCGGCGCAGCAGGTACGTCGAGCCGCTGGCGCTGCATGTCCACGTAGGCGCGGTCGTTGTCCTTTTCGAAGACGCGGTTCTCTTCCTCAAAATTGAACAGCGCGCGCGAGGAGATGGCGACTACCAGCTTGTCGTCGAGCGTCACGGCCATAAGGTCACTTTACAAACTGGTTAAGCTGGATGATCGGCAGCAGCACGGCCAGCACGATCAGCATCACGATCAGGCCCATGCCCACGATGAGCAGCGGCTCCAGGATGGTAGCCAGGGCCATGGCGCGGCGCTGGACCTCTGCCGAGAGCTGGCGGGCCGCGCGCTGCAGCATCACGGGCAGTTGTCCGGTCTGTTCGCCCAGGCGTGCAAACATCGACAGCAGGCCCGGAAAGCGTTTCTTTTGGGCCAGGGCCGAGGCCAGCGGGGCACCCTCGCGCACCAGAACCAGGGCGTCGAGCGCGTCGGCCCGCAGCGCGCGGTTGTTCAGCGTTTCAGCAGCCGCCTGCAAGGCCTTCAGGATCGGCACCCCGGCGCCTGCCAGCATGGCCAGCGTGCCGGCAAACCGTGCTGCGTTGTAGCCGCGCGCCAGTTTGCCCACCAGGGGCAGATTGAGCCAGGCGGCATCAAATTTCTCGCGAATATGGCCGATGGTGAGCGCCCATCTTGTCCCAAGCGCTATCAAAATAAAAGCAATCAACATCACCCAGCCATAGCTGCGCACAAAGGCGCTGAGGCCCAGCATGGCCACTGTCAGGAACGGCAACGCCCGCTTGGTGCCTGCAAACACGCTGGCCACCTGCGGCACCACATAGCCCACCAGGAACAACACGATCACGATGGCCACCAGGGTCACGATGGCCGGGTACAGCGCAGCGCCCACCAGCTTGGCCTTGAGCGCCTGGCGCTCTTCCAGGTCGTCGGCCAGGCGCTCCAGCACCAGGCCCAGGTTGCCGCTGTGCTCGCCCGCACCGATCACGGCGCAGTAGATGTCAGAGAACTCGCGCGGGTGCTGCGAAAGTGCGCGGGCAAAGGTGGCGCCTGCATTGACCTCGGCGCGCAGGGCGGCGACCAGGTGGCGCTGGCGTTCATCGTCGGCTTCTTCGGACAGCGCGGTGAGTGCACGTTCCAGCGGCAGGCCCGACGACACCAGCCCGGCGATCTGCCGTGTCCAGATGGCCAGCCCCGTCGCGCTGAACACCGGCCGGGTGAACAGGCGCTGGCCCAGGCTGGCGGACCGGCCGTCCAGCGACTGGCCCGTCTGCACCAGCTCCACCGCCAGCGGCACCAGCGCCTGGGCCCGCAGCAGGCTGCGTGCGGCCTTGGCGGTGTCAGCCTCCAGGAGGCCTTTGCGGGTCTGGCCCTGGGCGTCCAGGGCTTCAAAGGAAAAAGCAGGCATGCAAATGCGGGCGTGGGTGGTGGGGCGTTGGCGTGGAAATCAGGCAGTCCCGCAATGGACGGATGTCCGCCGCAGGCTTGGCAGACCCTGATGGTAGCCGCTACCCAAGGCCGGGGGCTTCCACCCGACTCCCTTGCCCGGGGCATGACACAGGTCAAGGCGCTGACGCATGGCACGCGCAGAATGAAAGTTGATCTGTGGCATCAGGTTGCAGGCGTTTGGAATGAACAAGGGGTCTTTCATGCTGAAGAACAAGGTGGCATTGGTAACGGGCGCATCGTCGGGCATCGGCCGCGCGATTGCGCTGGTGTGGGCGCGTGAAGGTGCCAAGGTGGTGGTGTCGGATGTGAATGTGCAGGCGGGCGAGGAAACCGCCGCGCTGGTGCGCGCAGCCGGGGGCGATGCGATCTTTGTGGCGGCCGACGTGGGCAAGCCTGGGGACTGCGAGGCGCTGGTGCAGCGCACCGTCGCCCACTACGGCCGCCTGGACGTGGCCTGCAATAACGCGGGCATCGGCGGCCCGCAGGCGCCTACGGCCGACTACCCGCTGGACGGCTGGGCGCAGGTCATCAACATCAACCTGTCAGGCGTGTTCTACGGCATGAAGTACCAGATCGCCGCGATGCTGAAGAACGGTGGCGGCGCCATCATCAACATGGCGTCCATCCTGGGTTCGGTGGGCTTTGCCACGGCGCCGGCCTACACGGCGGCCAAGCACGGCGTGGTGGGGCTGACCAAGGCTGCGGCCATCGAATACAGCGCGCACGGTGTGCGCGTCAATGCCGTGGGCCCTGCTTTCATCCACACGCCCATGATCAGCGGGCTGGAGCAGGACGCCGGCATCAACGCCATGCTGGTTGGCGCCCACCCCATCGGCCGTCTGGGGCAGCCCGAGGAGGTGGCCGAGCTGGTGACCTGGCTCGCGTCCAGCAAGGCGTCGTTTGTGACCGGGGCGTACTACCCCGTGGATGGCGGCTACCTGGCGCGCTGAAGAACAAGAGCGGCGCCCAGGCGCCCCCCGGCTGCCCAGGTGCTCAGGCCGCGACGGCGGCCTGGCCCGGTGTGGCGTGGGCCTTGGCGGCAATGTCCAGCGAGCGCAGACGCAGCGCAGGGTCGTACACATCGCTCACCAGCATCAGCTCGTCGGCGCCAGTGGCTTCGCTCAGGCTCGCCAGCCCTGCACGCACCGTGTCCGGCCCGCCAATCACGGCCGCAGCCAAAAAGTCGCCAATCGCTGCACGCTCTTGGGGTTGCAGGCGCGCTGCGTAGTTCTCGATGGGCGGCAGCAGACGGCGTCGGTCACCCGTCAAGATGCCGAGCACGCGCTGGTAGGTGCTGCTGGCCAGGAAGTCGGCCTCTTCGTCCGTCGGGGCAGCGATCAGCGGCACGCCAATGGCCACATAGGGCTTGGGCCAGGCGGCAGACGGCCGGTACAGATTGCGGTACAGGTCAATGGCCTGGTGCAGCAGGCGCGGCGCAAAGTGCGAGGCGAACGCATATGGCAAACCGCGCTCGGCTGCCAGCTGGGCCGAAAACAGGCTGGAGCCCAGCAGCCAGATCGGCACGTTGGTGCCCGCACCTGGCATGGCAATCAGGCGCTGGCCGGGCTCGGCAGGGGCCAGCAGGCGCTGCAACTCGGCCACGTCGCGCGGAAAGTCTTCTTCGGTTTCCACCCGGTTGCGGCGCAGTGCTCGCATGGTGGTGGGGTCGGTGCCCGGCGCGCGGCCCAGGCCCAGGTCGATGCGGCCGGGGTACAGCTCGGCCAGCGTGCCAAAGGCCTCGGCCACCACCAGCGGGGCATGGTTGGGCAGCATCACGCCGCCCGACCCGACGCGGATGCGCGAGGTGCCACCGGCAATGTGGCCTACCAGCACGGCGGTGGCGGAGCTGGCAATGCCCGCCATGTTGTGGTGCTCGGCCAGCCAGTAGCGGGCAAAGCCCAGTTTTTCGGCATGCTGGGCGGTGCGCAGCGCAATCTGCAGCGCATCGGCCACGGTGCCGCCTTCGCGGACGGCCACCAGATCAAGCATGGAAAGGGCAGGGCGGCGGGGAGTGGAAGTCATGCATGCATTGTCCGGCTGCCGTTGCTTTTGTGCAGGCGGTGGGCGCAGAGCTGGCAGTGGCAGCAGGGTTGCCCACGCACATTTTTACGAAGGAGCCATTTTTTGGTAGCCAAAACGGCGGAGGCGCCACAGAATGTTTCAAGACATTTCCGCGCTGGCTGCCATTTCGCGCTGCGCGGGCCAGTCGCGCAAAAGGGATGACGCATGGGTTTTTTCAGCCGCTTGTTCAAGATCCGGGAGCAGGACCCCACCAGCCCCGAGACCACCTGGGCCATGGAAGACAACGGCAGTGAACTGGTGCTGGATGCCGAGTACGCGGCCACGCTGATGACCGAGATCGACATCGACGCCGCCATCGCCAGCCACGAGCGCTGGCGCCTGCAGTTGCAAGACATGGTCAACGGGCGCTCCGATGAAGTCATGCGGCCCGAACGCATCTGCCAGGACGACCGCTGTGACCTGGGCCGATGGCTCTACGGCACGGGCCGGGTGCGCCTGGGGCATTACCCCGCGTTCGACATGCTGGTGGCGCGGCACAAATACTTTCACCAGCAGGCGGCCGACGTGGTGACAGCTTTCCAGTCGGGCGACCAGCCCAAGGCAGCGCAGCTGCTCAACGGCAGCTGCCGCCACGCATCCAACCAGGTGCTGCTGCTGCTCAAGGAGCTCAAGCGCGGGCTGGGGCGCTGAGACGCACCACCCCGGGTGGTGGCATTCTTTTTGCCAAGCCGTTCGGCCTTCTGAAGCCGCAATCCTCTGCCGCTGCGCGCGTCGCGCCGCGCGAAGGTGGAGGTGTCGCTAGCGATACCTTTTTTAGAGCGCACGTGAACGACGCCTTGGCGTACTGACCGCGCCGAGCATCGACACACAGCTCTTACATCTGCAGACAGGACCCGCCCCCGAAATCGGGGGGTTGCGTCGCTATATTTCGGCGCACTTGAGAACCTTTGCTTGCACAAGGTTGCTCAATAAAACATCCATACCTAAAGCAACGATAAAGAAGAGAGAGGGAGTTCGATGGACCGCCGCCAACTACTGACGCTTGTGACCCTGGCATCCGGCGTGAGTGCCGTATCGCCCGTCTGGGCACAGTTTGACCTGGGCAAGATGCTCGACGCGGGCAAGGACCTGGCCAAATCCGAGTCGCTGACCGACGACGAGGTCAAGGCTGCCTTTGACCAGATGGCCGCTGAAAGCGACCGCCAAAACCGCATTGCCCTCGCTGGCAACCCCTACGCCACGCGCCTGAACAAACTCACGGCGGGCTTGGGCACGTATGACGGCCTGAAGATGAACTTCAAGGTCTACCTCACCCCCGACATCAATGCCTTTGCCATGGCCAACGGCACCATCCGTGTGTACTCGGGCCTGATGGACAAGTTCACCGATGACGAAGTGCGCTACGTCATCGGCCACGAAATTGGCCACGTCAAAAAGGGCCACAGCAAGGCCCGCATCCAGGCGGCCCTGCGCACCAGCGCCCTGCGCAATGCCGTTTCGTCCAGCAACAGCCGCGCCGGCGCCATCGCCGAATCGCAACTGGGCGATCTGTTTGAAAAAGTGGTGCGCGCCCAGCACTCCCAAAGCAACGAACGCGAGGCTGACGATTACGCGATGGGCTTCATGAAAGCCAAGCGCTACCAGCCTGCCGCCTGCGTGAGCGCACTGGAAAAGCTGGCCGCGATGTCGGGCGGTGATTCGAGCAACTTTCTGTCCACCCACCCCTCACCGAAGGAGCGGGCGGAGCGGATGAAGACGCAGTTGGCCTGACGTCTCGTTCTGGTTAAGACCCTGGTGGGGCTGTACCGCGCCTTTGGGCGCGGTATTTTTTTGTCTGGTGTGGCGCCCAGGCGGGTTCAATAACTCCGCCCATCCTTGTACATCGCATGCTGCCGCCGATTCAGCGTGGCGGCTTCACCCAGGCGGCCCATGGCGGAACCGGCGTGTGCATGGGTGATGGCCATGCCCAGGCCGTCGGCTGCGTCCGTGCCCGGCAGGCCTGGCAGCTGCAACAGCCGCCGCACCATTTCCTGCACCTGGCTTTTGGCGGCGCGGCCGTGGCCGACCACGGCTTTTTTCATCTGCAGCGCGGTGTATTCGGCCACGGGCAGATTGCTGGCCACCAGGGCGGTGATGGCGGCGCCCCGCGCCTGTCCCAGCAGCAGCGTGGACTGGGGATTGACGTTGACGAACACGATCTCGACCGAGGCCACATCGGGCTGGTAGCGGGCTGCGACCTCGGTGATGCCGTCGAACAGGATCTTCAGGCGCCCGGGCAAGTCGCCCAGCGCGAGGGTGGTGGTGCGGATGGTGCCGCTGGCCACGTAGCTGAGCTTGTGGCCGTCCATGTCCACCACGCCAAAGCCGGTGGTCTGCAGGCCGGGGTCAATACCAAGGATGCGCATTTGCTCTCGTTTTTATAGCTATTGGGGCAATGGGAACTAGCGCTATCGGCCGATTCTTCTACAAACCGAAGTACCAGCGTGCCGAATGGAAGAACACGGGCGCTGCAAAACACAGCGCGTCCACCCGGTCGAGCAGGCCCCCTGCGCCGGTGACGGACATGCCCTGCATGCCCCAGCTGGTGATGCCCCGGTCGCGCTTCAACGCCTTCATCACCAGGTGCCCCAGGCTGCCCGCCACACAGGCCAGCAACGCCATGCCGAGCGCCTGGCCGGGCTTGAAGGGGGTGATGAAGGTGAGCAGCCCGCCCGCAAGGCCCCCGGCGGCCACGCCAGCCAGCCAGCTGGTCCACTGAAAGCTCTGGCTCACTTGCGGCGCCACCGGTTTGTGCGGAAAGCGCCGCCCGAGCAGGTGCTGCACCAGCATGCAGGTCTGCACCACAAACACCAGAAAGAACACCAGAAACGCGCCCTTGTCGCGGTAGCCCGGGAAGTCGAGCAGCAGCAGCGCAGGCACGTGGCTCATGCCGTACACGCAGACCATGATGCCCCACTGCAGCTTGGCATTGCGCTCCAGAAACCGCTGGGGGTCGTTGGCCAGTGCGCTCACCACGGGCAGCGCCAGAAACACATACACCGGGATGAACACGGTGAACAGGTCGAAGTGCTTGCTGCCCACCAGCCAGAACTGCAAGGGCAGCACCACGAAGAACGCCAGCACCAGGCTGCGGTGGTCGCCCCGGCGCGTGGGCGACAGGGTGATGAACTCGCGCAGCGCAAAAAAGCCCACGATGGCAAACAGCACCGTGGCCACCGTTTCGCCCAGCACCCAGCCGATCCAGAACACCGTGGCCATGACCCAGGAGGTCTTGAGCAGTCCCCAGAAGCGCTTGGCTTCCAGGGCCCGGGCTTCGGCTTCGGGGTCGTCGCTGGCGTGCTCGCGCAGATTGCGCACGAAGGCCCACACGGTGACGATGGACAGGATGCCGAACACGACCAGGAACAAGGCCCCGATCTGCTGGGTGGCGGTGAGGTTGCGCAGGAATTGGTTCATGTCAGCGCGCGCTCCGGGGCGCAGCATTCGGCAAGGTCAGGGGCTTCGGACAGGTCATGCTCAGACTTCCCGCAGAGCGATGACGGCGCGGCGCGCGCGGTCAAGGAACGGGCGGCGCTCTTCACCCGCTTCGAGCTGGATGGGCGCGCCAAAGGTCACCGAACACAGGATGGGCACCGGCACCACCTCGCCCTTGGGCATCACGCGCTGCACGTTGTTGATCCATGCGGGCACCAGCACCACCTGCGGAAACATCTGTGCCAGCTTGAACAGGCCGGATTTGAACGACTGGGGCTCGTCGCCATGGCCGCGCGTGCCTTCCGGGAAGATCACGATGGAGTCGCCGCTCTCGAGCGCGCGCACCAGCGGGGCCAGTGGGTCGGACTCTGGCAGGGCGGAACGCAACTCCTCGGGGGTTGGAGCGCGCGGCGGGGCTTCGGGCGATGGGTCTGGGCCACCTGCGGCGGCCGTGTCTGCATCGCTCGGTGTGGCTGGTGCCCCAGTGGGCTCGGCCGCCACCGGCGCAACCGGCCGCGCGGGCGTGGCCTGGCGGTCCACATACACGGCGTTGAACACGGCGGTGGTGATCCACTGCCGGAACGGCGTCTTCGTCCAGTAATCCTTGGCAGCGATGGGCCGCGTGATGCTGCGCAGCTCTTCGGGCAGCGCCGCCCAGATCAGCACCATGTCGGCATGGCTCTGGTGGTTGGCAAAGTAGATACGCTGCTCGGCCTTGGGCGGGCAGCCATACCAGCGGGCCTGGGAGCCGGTGAGAAACCGCACGATCCCCAGCAGAAGGAAACTCATCAACTTGGCAAGCATGGCGGGGATGATACGGGCGCCGGGCCAGCATGCCAGGCAAGGACCTGGGCAGCGCTACACCCAGATGCGATAGGCCCAGAAAGCTTCGTCCCCATAGATGCCGTCATACAGCGCCTGCGGTGCATAGCCCGTGATGCGGCGCGTGACGCGGCACAGGTGCGACTGGTCCGAGAACCCGGCGCCCGCTGCGACGTCTGCCCATTTGACGCTGCCTTGGGATGCATCGGCCGCGATGGTGTCGAAGAACGCCTGCTCGGCCTTGCCAAAGCCGCGCAGCTCGCGCAGGGGCAGCCCGGCCCAGCGCTTGATGCGCCGCTCCAGCTGGCGCAGGCTGCGGCCGGGGGCAGACAGGGCGGCGCGCTGCGCCAGGTGCGCGGCCCAGTCGCCGTAGCGCTGTGTGGGCAAGGGTTGTGCCGGGCGGCAGGCTTGCCAGCGGGGCTCCAGGAAGTCCTCCAGGTGCTGCAGGCGGGCCGCGTTGTCGGGCAGGTGTTGCACCGTTTCGCACAGCGCCAGCCAGTCGGGCGGCAACAGGGATTGCGCGTCCACCATGCGGTCGGTCAGGGCGCCGGGGTCCACGCCGGTGAGCTGGTGCAGCGCGTCGGGCATGAACATCACCATCATGGCGTGCGTGGGCCCTGCGCAGTAGCTGGAAGTGGGGCGGGTCTGCGGGCCGGCCAGCACCCAGCGGCCGGGGTAGGCCTCGCGCGGGCTGTGCTGCGTGGGCATGGTGTCGGGGCGCTCGGCCACCAGTGCCTCGCTGCGGCCTTCAAACCACCAGCTCAGGCTGCACAAGGGGGATGCGGGGAACCGGTTGATGCGCTGCGCATCGCTGAGCGCATGGCCCACCGTGCTACGCGCCATCGCCGCGCGCAGGCAGGCCGTGAGGCTGGCGCGCGGCAGCCACAGTTCGCCCGACGGGATCAACCCGGCAGGGTGCCGGTGGGAAAGGGGGGCCAAGCTTGCCATGGGCCGCGAGTGTAGGCGAAGGGTGCTGTCGCAATCGTTCAATACCGAATCGTCGCTGCGCTGCAGCATGTGGGGCATGAACTCGCCCACAGTCACCACGTCGTCTGTTACTTCTCCCACTCATCCCCCCACGCCTGCAACGCCACGCGGCCCGCGAACCCGTTGGTGGGGCCTGCCGTTGCTGCGCGCCATGCGGGCCGACTACCTGGGCTTTGTCACCCAACTGCAGCGTGAGCATGGCGACCTCACCCGCATGCGCTTAGGGTATGAAGATGCGTGGGACCTGATGCACCCCGACCTCGTGCGCGAGGCACTCGTCACCCATGCCGACCAGCTCATTCGCTGGGAGCGTGGCATTGCGGTGTTCGAAGAAGTGTTTGGCCAGAGCGTGCTGGTGACCGAAGGCGACACCTGGCAGCGCCAGCGCCGCATGCTGATGCCCGCCTTCACTCCCAAGCGGGTGGCAGGCTACGCACAACTGATGACCGATGCCGCCCGCAGCGCACTCGACGCTGCCGTGCCCCCGGGCCAGTCCGGTGCCCAGGTGGCGGTGGATGCGCTGTGGACGGACGTGGCCATGGACGTGATCCTGCGCACGCTGTTCAGCACCTCGGCGCAGGCCGATGCGCGCGAAGCCGCCTGGGCCACGCAGACGCTGTCGGAAACCGCCTTTCGCGAAATGTTCATGCCCTTCACGCTGCCCGACTGGTTGCCCCTGCCGGGCAAGGCGGCCAAGCGGCGGGCTATCCGGTCGTTGAAGGGGCTGGTGTGGCGCCACATCCATGCCCGCCAGGCCGAGGTGCCCCCGCCCGATGCCCCTGCGCGCACGGACCTGCTGCAGATGCTGCTGGCCCTGCGCGACGAGGAAACCGGCGAGGCCTTGTCTGCGCAAGAGGTGTTTGACCAGTGCATCGTCAGCTTCCAGGCCGGACACGAAACCAGCGCCACCACGCTGCTGTGGTGGACCCTGCTCATGGCCCAGCATCCCGAGGCCGCGCAGCGTGCCCAGGCGGAGGTTGATGCCGTGCTGCAGGGCGGCACCCCCGGCCCCGAGCATCTGGCCCAACTGCCCTGGCTGGGCGCCACGCTGAAAGAGGCGCTGCGCCTGTACCCCCCCATCGCCGCGCTGATGAGCCGCCGCACCATCGCGCCCATCACGCTGGGCGGCGTGCCGGTCCCCCAGGGCGCCATGCTGCGCATCACCCCCTGGGTGCTGCACCGCGATGCGCGCTGGTTTGCCGAGCCGGACCGTTTTGTGCCTGAGCGGTTTCTGGACGGCGCTCCGTCCATTCCTCGGGGCGCGTGGATTCCGTTCGGCCTGGGGCCGCGCGTGTGCATTGGCCAGCACTTTGCGATGCTGGAGATGACGCTGCTGGCGGCGATGCTGCTGCAGCGCTACACCGTGCGCCTGCCGGCGGGGGGCGCCGTGGGGGCCCCCAGGTTTCAAGTGACACTACGGCCCGAGGGGGCGTCTGCGCTGTGGCTGCAGCGGCGTGAGGCACCGCAGGGGCGATGAGGCGCTGTAGGCGTGTGGGTGACGCTGCCGACAGCCGGCTTCAGGGCAGCTCTGCGCCGCCCATGCGCCCCAGGATCGTGCGTGTCCGCCCTGCCAGATACGCCGAGCCGGGCGTTTTCTCAAAGCGCTTGGGCGCGGGCAGCATCACGGCCAGGCGCGCGGCTTCGGCAGTGCTCAGGCGGCTGGCGCTCTTGCGGAAGTAGTGCTGCGCGGCCGCCTCGGCGCCGAACACGCCTTCGCCCCATTCCACGTTGTTGAGGTAGATCTCCAGGATGCGCTGCTTGGAGAGCAACTGCTCCAGCGCCAGCGTGAGCACGAACTCCTGCCCCTTGCGCAGCAGCGTGCGTTCGCCCGACAGCAGCAGGTTCTTGGCCAGCTGCTGGGTGATGGTGGAGCCACCCCGAATCTTGGGCGCACGCACCGGGCGCTCGGGGGCACGGGCCTGCGCCTTGCTGGCCAGGGCTTCGGCCTTGGCGTTGCGCTCCCAGGCTTTTTCGATGGCGTTCCAGTCCACGCCGTCGTGGTTCACAAAACCATCGTCTTCCGAGGCGATCACCGCGCGTTTGAGGTGGTCGGAAATGTCCGCGTACGGCACCCATTGCTGGCGCCAGGGCACGTGGCCTTTGCTGGCCAGCAGCGTCCAGGCTTCAGAGCGCTGGAAGGTGGTGGATTGGGGGTTGATCGCCACCATGGCGGCAATGCGCAGCACGAAGAAAAGCTGCAGCGCCACGAAGGCGATCACCAGCAGTCCCAGCCAGCGCAGCACGGCTTTCATCGGGGCGTCCTCGGGGCTCAGGCCGCCATGGATTGCTGCATTTCGCGCAGCACCTGGGCCGAAGGCGGACGCACACCGCGCCACAGCAAGAAGGCTTCAGCGGCCTGTTCCACCAGCATGCCCAAGCCGTCACGGGGCTCCGCACCGTGCTGGCGCGCCCAGTCGAGGAAGCCTTGCGCAGCGGGGCCGTACATCATGTCGTAGGCCAGAGCGCCCGGGCGCAGCACGCTGGCGGGGACCGGCACACCGCCGCCAGAGAGGCTGCTGGCCGTGGCGTTGATGATCACATCGAAATTGGCCGATAGCGCTAGTGGATCTTGTGCTGACAGCTCTGCTTTTTGTAGCGCTGCCAGTGCGCTGTGCGACTGCACCAGCGCTTGCGCCTTGGCCAGGGTGCGGTTGGCCACGGTGATGTGGCGGGCGCCTGCCAGCAGCAGCGGGCCCAGCACACCAGCGGCTGCGCCACCGGCACCCACCAGCAGTACGTCGCGCCCGGCCAGCGACACCCCTGCGTTGTGCGTGATGTCTGCCACCAGGCCCAGGCCGTCGGTGTTGTCGGCGTAGATGCTGCCGTCCGCGCGAAAGGTGAGCGTGTTGGCAGCGCCCGCCAGCCGCACGCGTTCGCTGCACTCGGTCGCCAGGCCCGGTGCGTCGGTCTTGAAGGGCACGGTGACGTTGCAGCCGCGCCCGCCCTCTGCCGCGAACGCGCGCACGCCTTGGGCAAACCCGTCCATGGGCACCAGGCGGCGTTCGTAGGCAATGTGTTCACCGGTCAGCTCGGCAAAACGGGCGTGGATGGCAGGCGAGCGGCTGTGGGCGACCGGGTTGCCCATCACGCAGTACAGGTCGGCAGGGGAGGCGGGGGATGTCATGGGTGGCTAGGGCGGCGTGGGGCTGGCGGTACGGGCGGCCGTGCGGTGTGTTCTGTGGGGCGGGCAGGTGGGCGTGGAGGCCTTGGCGGCCTGCGAGAAGGGCCTCGCTGCGCACCCGCCGGGCAGTTACTTCACAACGGTTTCCAGGGTCTGGTCGCGGGTGAACTTGAAGCGCGCCACCATGGCGATCTGGTCGGCCTTCTTGCGCATCTCGGCATCAAAGGCGCCAAACGGCCCTGCGGCGCGGGCAATGGCTTCGGCGCGGCGGTCCAGCGTGCCGTTGCCTGAGCCCTGCACGATCTCCGTGCCCAGCACGCGGCCGTCGTGGTTGACGGTGACGATCATCGTCAGCTCGCCGTACAGCTTGCGCCCACCCTGCTCCGGGAAGTTTTCGGTGCCCTTGTCCTCGACCTTGCGGCGCAGCGCGTCGTAGTACACGGCATAGGCTTCCTCGCGGGTGGCGGGGCTGATGTAGCGCTTCTTGGGGCGCGAGTTTTCTTCGTTGATGCGTTTTTCTATCTCGGCCAGCAGCTTGACCAGCTGGCGGCGCTTTTCCTGCTCGCTGGCCTGTTCTCCGCTCTGGCTGGCCTGGCGCGGATCGGGCGCTGGCATGGTGGCCAGCTGCTTGCGCAACTGGGCCAGCAGCTGGGCCTGCTGCTCCTGCATCGCGTCCATCTTGCGCTGGGCCTCTTCGTAGTCGTCACCGATGGTGGTCAGGGCCGAATAGGGCAGGGGGCTGGTGGCCCGGCCCTTCTCTGCATCGCCACCGCCTGCCAGGTTGGCCTGGGCAATCGCCTGGGCCTTGTCGGGCCGCTCGTTCGTCTTGGCGTTTACCAGGATGACTTCGAGCGGCGTGTCCTGGAACACCCGGTTGAAGCCCTCGGGGTCAATGAAGCGCACCGAGATGAGTGCAGCGTGTACGGCGATGGACACGCCCAGCGCCAGCTGCAGCGTGCTGAAGGTGCGGAGGAAGGCAGGGAGTTTCATCGCCGGCAATTATCAGGGGCTGTCCGGGGCTTAGGCGGCCGGTGCTGCTGCAGTGGCGTCGGCGGGGGCCTCGTTCACGTCCACGGCAATGGCGATGGGCCCCGCCACGGTGTCGTCGTCCTCGGCATCGTCCACCGGGCCATCGTCGCTGGTGTCGGCGGGGTCGTCCAGGCGCTCGATCACGGTGCCGTGGATGTCCAGGGTGATTTCGTCCACCTCGCCCAGCTTGACCTTGAGGCGCGCGCCGCGCGGCAGGTTTTGTGCGCCCAGCACGGGGAACACGAGCGGAATGTCGTCGGCGCGGACAAGGAAACTGCCGCCCGGGCCTTCCTTGAAGACCGTGGCGTTCAGTTCGGTGATGCCGTTCTGCTCCACGTATTTGAGCGTCCAGAAGCGTTCCATGCCGGCCTGGTAGCCGTTGTAGGCGCTGTAGGCCGCATCGAAGCTGCTGATGATGGAGAACAGGTCGGCGTCCTTGGGCTTGAAGGGCGCGGCCAGTGCGGCCGTCTTGCCATGGCGGGCGCAGGCAATGATCTGCCACTGGTTGACCAGATCGGTGTAGCGGCGCAGGGGCGATGTGGCCCACGAATAGGCTTTGACACCGATGCCTGCGTGCGGCAGCGCCTTGGTGCCCATCCGCACCTTCACGCCCGGCGCCATGCTGGCCTGGCTGCGGTAGATGCCGGGCACGCCCAGCTCGGCCATCCAGCTGCCCCAGGTGCTGTTGGCGACGATCATGGCCTCGGCCACGATCAGGTCGAGTGGCGCGCCGCGCTGGCGAACGCTGATCTGCACTTGTTCATCGCCCGTGGGCTCGGCACCGTTGTTGCCGGCCAGGCGGAAGTTGTAGTCCGGCCGGTTGAAGTTCTCGGGCTTGCCGCGCACCACCTCGCGGCGCGCCTTGAGGTCCTTGGCGAGGCGGTGCAAAAACGATAGCTGCGGGCGCAATTCGGACAAGCGCTTGGGGTCGTTTTGGTGCTCAAACGCCGGGTTGGACAGCCATTCTTCGGTCACCACCGCATCGAGCTGGTCGTGGCGCAGGTTGGCGGCCACATGCACGCGCTCCAGCCGGGTCTCGGAGCCCTTGAACTCCAGTGTGGCCTCGTCGATGGTCACATATAGAGACACGGCCGGGTTGGCGCGGCCTTCGTCCAGCGTGTAGGTCTGCACCACGTCATCCGGCAGCATGGTGATCTTGTAGCCCGGCATGTACACGGTGGACAAGCGGGCGCGTCCGAGCTGGTCGATGGCGCTGCGCGGCTGGATGGCCAGGCCGGGTGCGGCGATGTGGATGCCCAGCACCACGGTGCCGGTGCCCAGGCCTTGTACCGACAGCGCATCGTCGATTTCGGTGGTCTGCGAATCGTCGATGGAGTACGCCTGGGCGGACGACAGCGGCAGCTCGTCGGCAATGACGGGCGCCGTGAGCGCGGGAAAGCCCGTGCCCTTGGGGAAGTTCTCGAACAGAAAGCGCTTCCAGTGGAACTGGTAGGCCGAATCGATGGCGCCCGCTTTTTGCAGCAGGTCCAGCGGTGCGGTGTGCGTGGCGCGGCTGGCCTCGACCACGGCCTTGTATTCGGGCGCGTTCTTGTCCGGCTTGAACAAGATCTTGTAGAGCTGGTCGCGGATGGGCTGCGGGCATTCGCCGCGTCCGAGCGCTGCGGCCCACTCGTCGATCTGCGCCAGGATGGCCTTTTTCTTCTCGATGGCGGCCAGCGCCTGCTGCAGGATCTCGGCCGAGGCCTTCTTGAAGCGGCCCTTGCCCGCGCGGCGGAAGTAGTGGGGCGCGTCGTACAGGCGGAACAGCGCACCGGCCTGCTGGGCCAGCGTGGCGTTCTCGGAGAAATAGTCCCGCGCCAGGTCGGCAAAGCCAAATTCGTCTTCGGGCGCGAACTCCCAGGCCAGGTCCAGTTCAATGGTCTCCGCCACGGCCTGGGCCTGGGCGACGAGTTCTGCCGGGGCGGGTTTTTCGAACTTCAGGAGGATGTGGGCGGCCTTGACCTTGACCCGTTTGCCCGAGTCCAGCTCCACTTGGGCGGAGGTATCGGCTTCGGACAGGATACGGCCGGCGAGAAATTTGCCGGCTTCTTCAAACAATGCGTGCATGGCGGCGATTGTCCCATGGGCGCCAGCGGGCGCCCGGGCGGCGGCGCATATGATCCACGGCGCGCCTTTTTGCCCCTACCTGCCATCCCATGCCCTTTGCCACCATGGCCACGCCGCTGACACTGCTGGCACTGGCGCTGCCGTTCCTGTTCTGCTTCACGCAGGCCCCCATCAACAACTTCTGGCCCCTGCTGGCGTCCTGGTGCTGCGGCGCGGTGCTGGTGTTGCTGGCCCTGGCTCGCTGCGGCAGTTTGCCGGGGCGGGATCAGGAAGGGGAGACCGGGGTTGCGCCAGCCCTGGTGTCGAGCCGGATGCTGGCGGCGGGCCTTCTCGTAGCGGCACTGATCAGTGCAGTCATCGGGCTGCTGCAGTACTTTCTGGGGGACCCTGGCCTGCCAGGGGTGCAGCCCTCCACACTGGGGCAGGCCATCGGCAACCTGCGCCAGCGCAATCAGCAGGCCACGCTGTTGAGCCTGGGAGTGTGGGCCTTGCTGTGGACCCTGGTTCAGAGGCAAGGGCGTTTGGAACAGCCAGGCTCTGTCACCCCCTTTCAGACAGGGCAAGCTTGGCCCGGTTGGTTGACGGGTTGGCTGGTGGCTTGTGGGCTGGCATTGCTGGCGATGTCGAGCGCGGCCACGGCGTCGCGCACCGGGGCTGCGCAGTGGTTGTTACTGCTGGGGCTCGTGGTGTGCTGGCGCGTGTCATGGGGGCGTCTGGTTCCTGGGGTGGGGCTGGTGGGACTGGTTTTGTATGGCGCAGCGGCCTGGCTGCTGCCCCGTTTACTGCTGGACTGGACCGGGTTCGCATCGGATGGGCTGTTTGTGCGCATCCTCGACGAAGAGCCTGGTTGCACCAGCCGCCGCGTGCTGTGGGCCAATGTGCTGCACCTGATCGCCCAAAAGCCCTGGGTGGGCTGGGGCTGGGGGGAGCTGGACTACGCGCACTATGTCACCGTGTTCCCGGGCGAGCGGTTTTGTGTGTTGCTGGACAATGCCCACAACCTGCCCCTGCACCTTGCGGTGGAGCTGGGCGTGCCGGTGGCGCTGATCTTTTGTGCCGCGGTGGTGGTGTGGGTGCTGCGCGAAAAGCCCTGGCGCGAGACCGATCCAGCGCGGCAACTGGCCTGGGGCATCTTGGCGCCGCTGGGTCTGCACAGCCTGCTGGAGTTTCCGCTGTGGTACGGGCCGTTCCAGCTGGTCACGGTGCTGGCCGTCGCGTTGCTGTGGCGCTGGCAGCTGCCCGGCTGGGCAAGCTCGCTGGGCGCACGCCGGGGGGCGGTCAGCGTCATCGTGGCCGCGCTGGCAACAGGGGCCTATGTGGGCTGGGATTTTTATCGCGTCGGCCAGCTGTACAAACCGCTCGCCGACCGGCCGCCGTCCCTGCGCCAGGACACCGTTCGCAAGGTGGGTAACACCCCCTTTTTCACCGATCAGGTCGATTTTGCGCTGCTGACCACCATCGAGCTTTCGCCCAGCAATGCGGGCCAAGTCTTTGGGGTGGCCAACAAGCTGCTGCACTTCTCGCCCGAACCCCGGGTGATCGAGCCGCTGATCGAAAGCGCCACGATGCTGGGGCTGGACGACGAGGCGGCGTTTCACCTCAAGCGATACCGTGCTGCGTACCCGGCGGACTATGAGCGGTGGCGGGAGCAGGGTCGGCGGATTTCGTCACACCTCAAGCCCTGAACGGAGGCGCGGCGGACGGCCTCCGCGCATTCAGGCCAGCCGCAGAAACTGGCTCACCAAGGGCAGGTAGTCCCCATAGTTGCCCAGCGCGTGGTCGCCTCCCTCCAGTACCACCTGCTTGGCCTGCGGGTAGCGCCCCACCATCTCACGCCAGTCCAGCACTTCGTCGCCCTTGGCAACGATGGCCAGCTCAGGGGCTGCGGGCGAGCGACCCCGCATGTCCAGGGCCTGCAACTCGTCGATGTACTCCGGCAGAAAATAAAACCGCTCGTTCGGGTCATGCCAGCTGGTCTGCTCGCCGATGTAGCGGGCCAGATCACGTGCCGGGTCCACGGCGGGGTTGAGCATCACGCTGGGGCAACCCGCGTGCTGCGCCACCCAGCTGGCGTAGAAGCCGCCCAGCGAAGAGCCGATCACGGCCATGGACGGCCGGGGCCAATCGGCAATGCCCTGCGCCACGAGCGCCATGGCGGCCCGCGGCGATGGCGGCAACTGGGGGCACCAGAAGGTCACGGAGGGGTGGTGGGCTGCCATGTAGGCCGCAGTCTGGCGGGCCTTGGACGACGAGGGGGACGAGCGAAAACCGTGCAGATACAGCAGGTGGGTGGTGGTCATGAGACAGAAAGTGATCGGGGCAGGGGAATCACTGCTTTAACCGGGCTGGCGCAGGCATAAGATGTGCGTACCGGGGCGCCACACCGTGCGGCGCCTGGTTTTGCTACCCGCACCATGACCGATTTTGCCCCGCTTTCCACTGCCAGACGATGGGCGCTCGGATCAGGCGATAAGCCGCCTGCCTCGCTGGGTCGGTTTGAGCTCAAGAAGCAGCTGGGCCGAGGCGCCCAGGCCACCGTGTGGCTGGCGCTGGACCCCCGTCTGCAGCGCGAGGTGGCCATCAAACTCATGCGCCCCATGCAGGACCAGGACCCTTCCGTGCTGGAGCAGTGGCTGCGCGAGGCGCGCCATGTGGGACGCCTGGCCCACCCCTACATCGTGCCGGTGTTCGAGGCCGACGTGCAGGGCTCGCAGCCCTACATCGTGTTTGAGTACGTGCCAGGCCACACGCTGGCCGAACACCTGGCCCAGCAGGGGCGCTGTACGCCGCATGACGCCGTGGCACTTTTGGTGGATGTGCTTGATGGCTTGCATGCCGCCCACCAGGCGGGCATCGTGCACCGCGATCTCAAGCCGTCCAACATCATGATCGATGCGCACCGGCACGCCCGGGTGATGGACTTTGGCATGGCGGCCCCCGTGCAGGCCGCGCCCGATGCACAGCTGGCCAGCGGCACGCCCGCCTACATGGCACCGGAGGCGGCGGCGGGCGCTGCGCCCACCCCGGGGATGGACGTGTATTCCGCCGCGTTGGTGCTTGTCGAGATGCTGACGGGGCGCCCCCTCATCCACCAAAAAGACACCTGGCAGGCGCTGTACCGCATTGCCAACGAAAACCTGGCGCTGCCCGCCGACCTGGGGCCGGGCGTGGACGACGGCCTGCGCGCCATCCTGCAGCGGGCCATGGCACGCGACCCCGCGCAGCGCTACGCCACGGCGGCGGACTTTCGGGATGCACTGCGCGCCTGGGCGGCTCCGGCCAGTGCGCCATCGGCCGCGAGCAACGCCACGCTGGACTTTTTGCTGCGGCGCATGCGCCACAAGAGCGACTTCCCGGCCTTGTCGGATTCTGTGGCCCGCATCCAGCGTGTGGCCAATTCGGAAGACGACAGCATCAGCGACCTGACCCACGAGATCCTGAAAGACGTGGCGCTCACCAACAAGCTGCTGCGTCTGGTCAACAGCGTGCACTACGCCCACGCCAGCCGGGGCACCATCAGCACCGTGTCGCGCGCGGTGAGCCTGGTGGGCTTCAATGCAGTGCGGAACATGGCGCTGAGCCTGGTGTTGCTGGACCACATGCAGGACAAGGCCCATGCCAGCCAGATGCGCGAGGAATTTTTGCGCGCCATGATGGCGGGCTCGGTCGCGGCCGAGCTGTGCAGCACCAGCCAGGCGGCCGAGGAGGCCTTCATCGGGGCGATGTTCCAGAACCTGGGGCGCATGCTGTGCGAGTTCTACTTTCCTGAAGAGGCTCGGCAGGTGCGCAGCCTGGTGGCCTCGGGGCGCATGGAGGGCGGGGAAGAGGCTGCATCGGTACAGGTGCTGGGCCTGGGGTTTGAGGATCTGGGAGTGGGCGTGGCGCGCGTCTGGGGTCTGCCCGAAAGCCTGCAGCGCTGCATGCGCAAGCCGCTGGGCTCACCCATGCAGCGCGCGCCCGAGCAAGGGGTGGAGCGCCTGCGCTGGGCGGCCATGGCGGCCAACGAGGTCGCCAGCGCCTTGCTGTTCTGCGAACCTGCTCAGCTGGAGGGGCAGCTGGGCCAAGTGGGCACGCGGTACGCACGCACGCTGGCGCTGTCGGCTGAGGCCATTGCCGAAGCCACCCTGCGTGCGCGCCACAAGCTGGTGGCACTGGCCGAGGCGCTGGACCTGCGCGTGGCGCCGGACACACCAGCCGCCCGCCTGCTCAAGCTGCCGTCGGCTGCGGGTGCGTCTGTGGCCCCCGATGACGCGCTGGGCGCCCACGAGTTGCGCGTGAACGAAACCCAGCCCCTGCCTGCTGTGCTGGAGTCCCAGGCCGGAGGGGCGGTGTCGGTGGCGCAGGTCAATGAGGTGCTGGCGGCAGGCATTCAGGACATCACCAACGCCATGGTCGAGAGTTTTCAGCTCAACGATGTACTGCGCATGATCCTGGAGACCATGTTCCGCGCGCTGGGTTTCCGGCGCATGGTGTTTTGCCTGCGCGAGGCCCGCACCGACATGTTGACCGGCCGCTTTGGCCTGGGGGAGGGCAGCGAGGTGGCCGTGCGGGCCCTCAAGGTACCCCTCAAGGCCCAGGGCGACCTGTTTGCCGCCGTGTGCCTGCGCGGTGCAGACACCCTGATCAACGACGCCACCGAGCCCCGCATGCAGGCGCGGCTGCCCGAGTGGTACCGCAAGGGCGTCAATGCACCGTCGTTCCTGCTGCTGCCGCTGCAAATCAAGGGGCAGCCCTTTGCCCTCATCTATGCCGATCAGGCCACACCGGGGGGCATTGTGGTGGATGACAAGGCCCTGGGCCTGCTGCGCACCCTGCGCAACCAGGCCGTGATGGCCTTCCGGCAGGCAGGGTAGTGCCGCTGTCGACGATCTCTCTGCCGGGGAGTTGGCTGCTCTGACGCCCGGCATCCCCCCGATAATCGGGGAATGGCCGTCGTTTTTGAAAAGCCCACGCTCGTCCAGCGTCTGGCGCCCCTGTTCCGGGGCTTTGACCTTCCCCTCCTGTTGCTGGTGCTGATGCTGGCCAGCGCGGGGTTGCTGGCCATGTATTCGTCGGGTTATGACCACGGCACGCGGTTTGTGGACCACGGGCGCAACATGCTGATTGCAGGAGCCATCCTGTTCATGGTGGCCCAGGTGCCCCCCCAGAAAATCATGGCTTGCGCCGTGCCGCTGTACCTGACCGGGGTGGCCCTGCTGGTGGCGGTGGCGCTGTTTGGCATCACCAAAAAAGGGGCCACGCGCTGGATCAACGTGGGTATCGTGATCCAGCCCAGCGAAATCCTCAAGATCGCCATGCCACTGATGCTGGCTTGGTGGTTCCAGAAGCGCGAGGGCACGCTGCGTCCCTTGGACTTTGCGGCGGCGGGCCTGCTGCTGGCGGTTCCGGTGGGCCTGGTCATGAAGCAGCCCGACCTCGGTACCTCGCTGCTGGTGCTGGCTGCGGGGCTCTCGGTGATCTTTTTTGCGGGCCTGTCCTGGAAGCTGATCCTGCCCCCGGTGCTGATTGGCGGTGTGGGCATTGCCACCCTGGTGCTGCTGGGCGACCAGCTGTGCGCGGATGGCGTGCGATGGGTGGTGCTGCACGACTACCAGCAGCAGCGCATCTGCACCTTGCTGGACCCCACCCGCGACCCGCTGGGCAAGGGCTTTCACATCATCCAGGGCATGATCGCCATCGGCTCGGGCGGGCTATGGGGCAAGGGCTTCATGGCGGGCACGCAAACCCACCTGGAGTTCATCCCCGAGCGCACCACCGACTTCATTTTTGCCGCCTATTCGGAAGAGTTTGGCCTGGCGGGCAACTTGTTCCTGCTGGTGTGTTTTCTGCTGCTGGTCTGGAGGGGCCTGGCCATTGCCGCAGGCGCCACCACCTTGTTTGGCCGCCTCATGGGGGGCGCGGTGTCTATGATCTTTTTCACCTATGCCTTTGTGAACATGGGCATGGTGAGTGGCATCTTGCCGGTGGTGGGCGTCCCTTTGCCCTTCATCAGCTATGGCGGCACCGCCATGGTGACGCTGGGGCTGGCACTGGGCATCCTGATGTCGGTGGCGCGATCCCAGAAACAGGAAACCAAGGATCCTCTCCCGGCAGCACTGTAGGGCCTTGTGGGCCTGGTTGCCTGGAACACGCCCTCGGGGTACAAACCGGCTGGCCAACCGTGTTTTGGCCGCTCAGCATCCGGAGGGTTTCCCCATGGCGGCGAAGTTCGAGCTCAAGAAGTCGAAAAACGACAAGTTTGTCTTCAACCTGCTGGCCGCCAACGGTCAGGTCATCCTGACCAGCGAGATGTACGAGTCTCGCGCCAGCGCGCTGGGTGGTATCGAGGCGGTGCGCAAGAACGCTCCGAACGATGGCCGTTTTGGCAGGCTCAGTGCCAAGAACGGAGCGCCATATTTCACCTTGAAGGCCGCCAATGGCCAGGTGATTGGCCAAAGCCAGATGTACTCCGGTGCCAAGGCCCGGGACGCGGGCATCGAGTCGGTGCAGGTCCATGCGGCCGAGGCCGGCCTGGATGACCAAACCGCCGCGTAAGGCGGCGGGCGGCGCTGACGGGGCGCCAGGGTCAAATAGGGACATGTGGGCTCCACACGGGCAGGGGCTGGTCAGGCGCCTAAAATGCTTCGATGACTTTCCGCTCCACCACTGCCGCGCCCCAGCGTGCGGCCACCAGCCAGCGCATTGATGTTGCCCGTGAACTGCTGCTGACCCCTTTTGGCCTGGACGAAGGCCACCTCGCCCGCGCACTGGCCGAGATCCGCACCCACCAGGTGGACGATGCGGACCTGTACTTCCAGTACACCCGCAGTGAAGGCTGGAGCCTGGAAGAGGGCATCGTCAAGACAGGCTCCTTCAGCATCGACCAGGGCGTGGGGGTGCGTGCTGTCAGTGGCGAGAAGACGGCCTTTGCCTATTCGGACGACATCTCCGAGGCATCGCTGCTGGACGCAGCGCGCACCGTACGGTCTATTTCGTCTATAGCGAACGCAGGCAAAGTGCGGGTAGCTCCTAAAAAGGTAGCATCCAGCCGCAGCCTGTACCCGGGCGTGGACCCGATTGCCTCGCTGGACAGCACGGCCAAGGTGGCGCTGCTGGAGCGGCTGGAGCAGCGCGCCCGGGCCAAGGACCCGCGCGTGGCGCAGGTGATGGCGGGGCTGGCCAGTGAATACGACGTGGTGCTGGTGGCGCGCGCCGATGGCACCCTGGCGGCCGATGTACGACCGCTCGTGCGGCTGTCGGTCACGGTGATTGCCGAGCAGAACGGCCGACGTGAGATGGGCTCTGCTGGCGGCGGTGGCCGTTTTGGTCTCGCCTACTTCGACGACGAGCAAATGGGTAAGTACGTTGACGAGGCTGTGAACGCGGCCCTGGTCAACCTGGAATCGCGTCCCGCTCCGGCGGGGGAGATGACCGTGGTGCTGGGCTCAGGCTGGCCGGGCATCTTGCTGCACGAGGCCATCGGCCACGGACTGGAGGGCGACTTCAACCGCAAGGGCTCCAGCGCGTTCAGTGGCCGCATTGGCCAGCGCGTGGCTGCCAAGGGTGTCACTGTGCTGGACGACGGCACCATTGCCGACCGCCGAGGTTCGCTGAACGTGGATGACGAAGGCCATGCCAGCCAGCGCAATGTGCTGATCGAGGATGGCATCTTGAAGGGCTACATCCAGGATTCGCTGAACGCACGCCTGATGGGTGTGGCACCCACCGGCAACGGCCGCCGCGAGAGCTATGCCCACATCCCCATGCCGCGCATGACCAACACCTACATGCTGGGCGGCGACAAGGACCCGCAAGAGATCATCGCCAGCATCAAGAAGGGCCTGTACGCCAGCAACTTCGGCGGCGGGCAGGTGGACATCACCTCGGGCAAGTTCGTGTTCTCGGCCAGCGAGGCGTACTGGGTGGAAAACGGCAAGATCCAGTATCCCGTCAAGGGCGCCACCATCATCGGCAGCGGCCCTGAGTCGCTCAAGAAGGTGACCATGATCGGTAACGACATGCGCCTCGACAGCGGCGTGGGTACCTGCGGCAAGGAAGGCCAGAGCGTGCCGGTGGGCGTGGGGCAACCCACGCTGCGCATCGAAGGCTTGACGGTGGGCGGTACGGCCTGAGGGTTGCGTTGGCAGCCTGCCGGCAGACCTGGGGTGGTGCGTGACTTCGCGTTTTCACCCGCTTTTCGGGGCTTGTACTGCGCGTCGGCCAGCGCACAATGGGTGACACCATGCCTGCCACGCGCCCCAGTCAATTGCTGACGCTCCAGTCGTTTGGAGACATCAGCCGCTTTTTGCGCGAGGGCGTTGCCGACGAGGACTCGCGCCAGCTGCGTGACAGCCTTGGTGCGTTGTCCTCGCAGATCGACGAGGCAGTTCGCATCCGCCGCACCAGCACGGACACCACCGAGATCACGCGCCGTGTGGTGACCTTGTCGCACAGCGCGCGTGAACACCAGCTGTTTTTGACTGGCCTGGGCTCAGCGTGGCACGCGCTGTACGAGTTTGGCGCCTACCAGCGTGCACTGCGGGAGCTGCGCAACGCCATTGCAGACTGGCAACTGATGCTGGAGCGGCGCAGCACCAAGGAAAGCGAAAGCTTTGACCAGTTCGAGCTGCTGGCCTGGCGAACCCTGGGCGAAGCGCTGCTGCTCATCGACATGTACGAGCACCAGAGCAATCCTGCAAGCGACTTGCAAGACGTGCAGCCGCCGCGCAAGCCCTCGGCGTTGCAGCGCTTGCGTGCATGGTTTTGGGGGGGACGCCGGTGAATCGCTCTGGTCTGGCGCTTTTGGGGCGAGTGGATGTCGTGCATTTGCAACATGCCGAGGGTGCTGAACTGCCGCACTCCTGTGCTACATTGCTTCCCATGCAAGTTCGCAGCGCGTTTTATTTTTGGTTTTTTATCTCGGTCCCCGGCGGATGAGAGGAAAACGCGTAAGCACACACAACCTCCCCATACCAACCGCCGACGCTGCAAAGCCCGGCGGTTTTTGTTTTTCAGCCCTCCCGTTTTTCCATCCACTCCAACCGACTCCACGAGGAAGCAACCATGACGGCCACTACCAATCCCACCAGCGATGCCTGGTACCGCAGCGTCGAGAAAACCAGCCAGACCGACGACGAACGTATCAAGGACATCACCGTGTTGCCTCCTCCCGAGCATCTGATCCGCTTCTTCCCGATCGGCGGCACGCCGGTCGAGACGCTGATCACCCAAACCCGCAAGAACATTCACAACATCATGGCGGGCAAGGACGACCGCCTGCTGGTGGTGATTGGCCCTTGCTCTATCCACGATCCCGCCGCCGCTGTCGAGTACGCTCGCCGCCTGATGGCTGTGCGCACCCAGTACGCTGACACGCTCGAAATCGTGATGCGCGTGTACTTCGAAAAGCCACGCACCACCGTGGGCTGGAAGGGGCTCATCAATGACCCTTACCTGGACGAAAGCTACCGCATCGACGAAGGGCTGCGCATTGCGCGCCAGCTGCTCATCGAGATCAACCGCCTGGGCATGCCTGCCGGCAGCGAGTTCCTGGACGTGATTTCGCCCCAGTACATCGGCGACCTGATCAGCTGGGGCGCGATTGGCGCACGCACCACCGAAAGCCAGGTGCACCGCGAGCTGGCCTCCGGCATCTCGGCCCCCATCGGCTTCAAGAACGGCACGGACGGCAACATCCGCATCGCTACCGACGCCATCCAGTCGGCCAGCCGGGGCCACCACTTCCTGTCGGTGCACAAGAACGGTCAGGTCGCCATCGTGAACACCAAGGGCAACAAGGACTGCCATGTGATTTTGCGCGGCGGCAAGGCGCCCAACTACGACGCTGCCAGTGTGGCCGCGGCTTGCAAAGACCTCGAAGCCGCCAAGCTGCCCGCCACATTGATGGTGGACTGCAGCCATGCCAACAGCAGCAAGCAGCACGAAAAGCAGCTGGACGTGGCCCGCGATGTGGCGGCTCAGGTGGCGGGCGGTTCGCGCAGCGTGTTCGGCCTGATGATCGAAAGCCACCTGACGGCAGGCGCCCAGAAGTTCACACCCGGCAAGGACGATCCTTCGGCACTCGAATACGGCAAGAGCATCACCGACGCCTGCCTGGGCTGGGACGCTTCGCTGCAGGCGCTGGCCGAGCTGTCGGACTCCGTCAAGGCGCGTCGCGCCCGCTGATCGTCAGACCTGTCGCAAGATCTAAACTTGGGCCTATCGCTGCACACTAGGTGCAGCTGCTGGCCCGAGTCACCGCAAAAACGCAGAAAGGCGATCCATCATGCACAGCGAAGTGTCGGTCAAACTGGCCGCGAATCAGGAATACCGTTTTGATCTGGAGGGCGCCGAGCCCATGGCCCACGAGGCGGGGCGGCGCTGGCTCGACGACCAGTTCATCGCGCTGGACTGCGAGCCCTTGCGCGCCAGCGGCAAGGTGCTGCTGGCCGACAAGGTGCTGACCGTGGCACGCGCAGCCGGTGCGGCGCTGATGCAGGACCCAGTGTGGTCCCGCGACTTTGCGCGCGCTTCCAGTGCCGCGCTGGCCAAGCCTATCGTGCGGGTGGACGTGCCGGGCATGGCAGTCACATTTTGACCGCCATTGGCTAGAAATCGGCTGCTAGCGCTAGTGGAATATGTGCTGGCAGCTATTATTTTTGTAGTGCTTGCAGCAGTTTGGCGTGGATGCCGCCAAAACCGCCATTGCTCATGCACACCACATGGTCGCCCGGGCGCGCGGCCTGGGTGACCAGGGCCACCAGCGTATCGATGTCCGGGGCCGTCTGGGCGCGCTGTCCGGGGCCGACGCCCAGTGGTGCCAGAGCCTGCGCGGCATCCCAGTCCAGCCCAGCCGTGTGGCAAAAGGCCAGGTCGGCCGGCTCCAGGGCCCAGGGCAATTGGCTTTTCATCGCGCCCAGTTTCATGGTGTTGCTGCGGGGCTCGAACACAGCGAGGATGCGGGCACCCGGGCCCAGGGTGCGGCGCAAGCCGTCCAGGGTGGTACGCAAGGCGGTGGGGTGGTGGGCAAAGTCGTCGTACACGGCCACGCCGCCCACTGTGCCGCGCAGCTCCATGCGCCGCTTGACGTTCTGAAAACTGCCCAACGCGGCTGCCGCCTGCTCGGGCGCCACGCCTACATGGTGGGCCGCTGCCATGGCTGCCAACGCATTGAGCTGGTTGTGCACGCCGGTCAGCGTCCACTCCACGCGCGCCACGGTATGCCCCTGGTGCACCACATCAAATGCCTGCGGGTCGCCAACCGCGTGAAAGTCGCTGACTGCAGCGCCAAAGCTCGTCACTTCGCTCCAGCAGCCGGTGTGCAGCACACGTGCCAAGCTTTCTTCCAGCCCATTGACCACCACGCGCCCCGACGGCGGCACGGTGCGCACCAAATGGTGGAACTGGCGTTCGATGGCCGCCAGGTCGTCAAAGATGTCCGCGTGGTCGAACTCCAGATTGTTCAACACAGCGGTACGGGGCCGGTAGTGCACGAACTTGCTGCGTTTGTCGAAAAAGGCGGTGTCGTATTCGTCGGCCTCGATCACGAACAGCGGCGCAGCCCCGAGCGGCGCGGCGGCGGGGGCAGGGCGCTGTGCAGCGCCCAGGCGTGCGGACACGCCAAAGTTCAGCGGCACACCGCCGATCAGAAAGCCGGGTTGCTGCCCGGAAGACTCCAGAATCCACGCCAACATCGATGTGGTGGTGGTCTTGCCATGCGTCCCAGCCACGGTCAGCACATGGCGGCCCTGCAACACGTGCTCGGCCAGCCATTGGGGCCCGCTGGTGTAGGGCAGTCCTGCGTCCAGAATGGCTTCCATCAGCGGAAACTTGGGGGAGCCATCGGCCAGCCGTGCCCGGCTGACGACATTGCCCACCACAAACATGTCGGGCTGGAGCGCGAGCTGGTCGGCGCCGAAGCCTTCGATCAGGTCGATGCCCAACGCGCGGAGCTGGTCGCTCATGGGGGGATAGACCCCGGCGTCGCAGCCCGTCACTTTGTGGCCCGCCTCGCGCGCAAGGGCCGCCAAGCCTCCCATGAACGTGCCGCAGATGCCCAGAATGTGTATATGCATGGGCGCTGATTCTAAAGCCGGGGTTCCGCGCACTGTTCAAAGCAAAAGTGGCAGCTGGCGCCTGTTCCATCTGCCTGAACTGCTCTCAAAACAATAGTCTTTCGGGGTGGCGGTTGTTGGGGTTGCCAGGGGTGTCTGAGGGGCATCGCCCGTGCTGTCATGGCTTCGCGCCACAATGCAGGGTCCTTTGTTGCCTCTGTCTGCCATGCACACACCTTTGAGCGAAGAAATCGCCCACACCACGGCCCGCCTGGTGGTGGAAGAAGGGCTGGAATGGGGCCCCGCCAAGCGCCGTGCGCTGCGGCAGATGGGTTTGCCGGCCCGTACCCCGCTGCCGGACAACGACCTGGTGGAAGAGGCTGTGCGGGAGTACATCCAGCTCTTCTGTGCCGACACCCAGCCGCGCGAGCTGCGGGCACTGCGCCAGCTGGCCCTGGTGTGGATGGAGCGCATGGCGGCTTTCCGGCCGCATCTGGCGGGTGCGGTGTGGCACGGAACGGCCACACGTCTGTCGGATATTTACCTGCAGTTGTTCTGCGATGACCCCAAATCGGCAGAGATCGCTCTGATCGATCATCATGTGGACTACGAACCCCGCACGGTCACTGGCTTCCACGGTGAATCGGTGGAGGCGTTGAGTCTTGGCAGCAAATCGCCCGAACTCAACGAAATGATCGGCGTGCACCTGCTGATTTACGACCTTGACGACCTGCGAGGTGCGCTCCGGCCCGACACCAAGGGCCGAACCCCGCGTGGTGACATCACGGCAGTGCGCCGCTTGCTTCAAGAAAACACGACCCCATGACCCAGCTTGCTGAATCCCCCGAACCTGTGACTCCTGGCGACGTTGCGCCCAACGCCGCTCGCAGGCGCTTTTTGTATGCCGGGGTGGCAGGCGCCGCCGCTTTGGGGGGCGCGGGCCTGGCATGGTGGAAGTTTCAGCCCCACGCCGTGGAGCAAGGGGCCGAGCAGGCGCTCTGGGGGCTGGAGTTTGAAACACCTGCCGGGAGTACCTTGGCCATGAAGTCATTGGCAGGCAAGCCGTTGCTGCTCAATTTCTGGGCCACGTGGTGCCCGCCTTGTGTGGAAGAGCTGCCCATGCTCAACGCCTTCTATCGCGAACAATCTGCCAAAGGCTGGCAAGTGCTGGGTTTGGCCATTGACCAGCCGTCAGCAGTACGCAAGTTTCTGACGCGTATCCCGCTGGATTTCCCTGTGGGACTGGCGGGACTGGGTGGCACGGATCTGGGCCGGTCGCTGGGCAACCTGACGGGAGGCCTGCCTTTCACCGTGGTCCTTGGTGGGGAGGGAAAGGTGCTGCATCGTAAAATGGGGCAAGTGACCACCCGGGACTTGCAGCTTTGGGCAGGCATGGGCTGAGGGTTCGCGTCGAAAAGCAGCCGCCCTTCAGGCTTTCCGGGTGCGTCTTTCTCTCTGAGAGATGGCAATTCCCATGCCGAAGTTCATGAAAAATGGGTGTGGAAGACTGCGATAGGGTGAAATTGGAGTAAATTCGCGCCCTATTCAGTTTTATAGCCGTTGGAGCTTCCATGGATCTGCGAAAACTCAAAACCCTCATCGATCTCGTGTCCGAGTCGAACGTGTCCGAACTCGAAATTACCGAGGCCGAGGGCAAAGTCCGCATCGTCAAGAGCGGTGGTGCCGTGGTTCAGCAGTATGTGCCCGCCCCGGTTGCAGCTCCTGCCGCTGCGCCTGCTGCCGCGCCTGTGGCGGAATTGCCCGCGCCCCCTGCGGCCGCCGCACCCACCGGCCACATCGTCAAGTCGCCCATGGTGGGCACCTTCTATCGCTCGTCCAGCCCTGGCGCCAAGGCTTTTGTCGAGGTGGGCAGCCAGGTCAAGGAAGGCGAGACCATCTGCATCATCGAGGCCATGAAGATCCTCAACGAGATCGAAGCCGACAAGTCGGGCACGGTCACCCGCATCCTGGGCGAGAACGGCCAAGCCGTGGAATACGGACAGCCGCTGTTCGTCATCGAATAAGGCGCTCATGTTCAAGAAGATTCTTGTTGCGAATCGCGGAGAGATTGCTCTCCGTATCCAGCGCGCTTGCCATGAACTGGGCGTGAAGGCCGTCATGGTCTATTCCGAGGCCGACCGCGACGCCAAGTATGTCAAGCTGGCCGAAGAGGCCGTTTGCATCGGCCCAGCGCCTTCGCCGCTGTCCTACCTCAACATGCCCGCCATCATCTCGGCGGCCGAGGTGACCGACGCCGAGGCCATTCACCCCGGCTATGGCTTCCTGTCCGAGAACGCCGACTTTGCCGAGCGCGTGGAAAAGAGTGGCTTTCAGTTCATCGGCCCCACGCCAGAGTCGATCCGCATCATGGGCGACAAGGTGTCCGCCAAGCAGGCCATGATCCGCGCAGGCGTGCCCTGCGTGCCGGGTTCTGAGGGCGAGTTGCCCGACGATCCGGTGCAGATCCGCCGCATCGCCAAGGCAGTGGGCTACCCGGTGATCATCAAGGCCGCAGGCGGCGGCGGTGGCCGTGGCATGCGCGTGGTCCACACCGAGGCCGCACTGGTCAATGCCGTGCAGATGACCAAGGCCGAGGCGGGTGCCGCGTTTGGCAATCCTGCGGTGTACATGGAGAAGTTCCTCCAGAACCCACGCCACATCGAAATCCAGATCCTGGCCGACAAGCACCGCAATGCGGTGTATTTGGGCGAGCGCGACTGCTCCATGCAGCGCCGCCACCAGAAGGTGATCGAAGAGGCGCCAGCTCCAGGCATTCCTCGCAAGCTGATAGAGAAAATCGGTGAGCGTTGCGTCGCTGCCTGCAAGAAGATCGGCTACCGGGGCGCGGGCACGTTTGAGTTCCTGTACGAGAACGGCGAGTTCTACTTCATCGAGATGAACACCCGTGTGCAGGTGGAACACCCCGTGACCGAGTGGATCACGGGCGTGGATATCGTGAAAACGCAGATCATGGTGGCGGCGGGCGAAAAGCTGCCTTTCACCCAGCGCCAGATCGAAATCCGTGGCCACGCCATCGAGTGCCGGGTGAACGCGGAAGACCCGTACAAGTTCATCCCTTCGCCCGGGCGCATTACCACCTGGCATCCACCAGGTGGCCCCGGCGTGCGCGTGGACTCGCATGCTTACACCAACTACTTCGTGCCACCCAACTACGACTCGATGATCGGCAAGATCATCGTGCACGGCGACACGCGCGAGCAGGCGCTGGCCCGCATGCGCACGGCCCTGTCCGAGACGGTGATCGAAGGCATCAACACCAATGTGCCGCTGCACCGCGAGCTGATGGTGGACGCCAAGTTCATGGCGGGCGGCACCAACATCCATTACCTGGAAGAGTGGCTGTCGCAGCACAAACGCTGAGCTGGCACGCAGCAGGTCATTCACATGCTGGCTCCTGGCAACGGGTGCCAGCATTTCACTTTTTCTGAGAGATGCCTATGTTTGAGCTGAGTCTGATGTGCCCCGAGGACCGGATTGAAGCGGTCAGCGATGCGCTGGACGCGCTGGATGCGCTGTCCGTGTCGGTAGAAGACGCCGATGCCCAGACCGACGCTGAACAGGCGCTGTTTGGCGAGCCTGGCATGCCTCCGCCCAAGGATGGCTGGCAACGCAGCCGCGTGGTGGCCTTGTTCCCCTCCGAGGTGGCAGCCCGTGAAGCGCAGCAGTTGCTGGTGGTGCAGGACTTTTTTGTGGGCTGCCAGGTGCTGGGTGTCACCCAGGTGCCCGAGCAGGACTGGGTGCGGCTGACGCAGTCGCAATTTGCGCCGGTGGACATCACCCCGGATTTCTGGATCGTGCCTACCTGGCATGAGTTGCCCGCCCAGGCAGTGCGGAGCATCCGGCTGGACCCTGGCTTGGCGTTTGGCACGGGCACCCATCCCACCACGCGCATGTGCCTGCGCTGGATTGCGCGCCATGGCGCAACGCAACCTGAGCAGGGCAACCTGCTGGGGCGCGTGCTGGACTACGGGTGTGGCTCCGGCATCCTCGCCATCGGTGCTGCCAAGTTCGGTGCCACGGACATCGATGCGGTGGATATCGACCCGGCTGCCGTGGAGTCCACGGTGCAAAACGCCCAGGCCAATCAGGTCACGCTGAAAGCGGGCCTGCCCGACAAGGCGCAAGGCGAATACCAGACCGTGCTAGCCAATATCCTGGCCACTCCGTTGCGTGTATTGGCCCCACTGCTGTGCAGTTATGTGGCTGTGGGTGGGAATCTGGTTTTGGCAGGCATTCTGGAGCGCCAGGCGGATGAGCTCAAGGAGGCCTACGCGCCCTGGCTGCCGCTGGAAGTGGCGGATGCCGAGGACGGTTGGATCTTGATGACTGCGCGCCGCTGAAGGTGCGCGAGCGCCGTTCTGGCAGCCGTGGCACGGCCTCTACAATCCATCGCTGATGAGCCAGATCACCCGCTGCCCGTCCTGCGCCACCACCTTCAAGGTTGTGGCGGACCAATTGCGCATCTCTGAAGGATGGGTGCGCTGCGGCCAATGCAAGGAGGTATTCGATGCCTCGGCCCATTTGCTGCCTGTGGCACCGGCTGCGCTACTGCCCGATGTATCGCTCACGGACCTGCGCGCGCCCACTGCGCCCATAGCGCGCAAGCCGGATGCACTGGGAGCCTGGGGTGGAGGCAAGTCGCCCACCGGTACCCCGCCTGCCCCGCAGGATGTGGACAAGTCAGGCACTCCCGCCATCCGCAGTGCTTCAACCTCCGCCACCGAGGTTGCCGCAACCGCCGCCATGGACGCATTTCCGTATGGCATGGACAGTGATTTACCTGCTGCTCCGGTGCTCGATATTCCCAGTCCTGCGGTACCTGCTTTTCTTACTGCCGCGGCTCGCACGGAAGTCTCGTCGGATGTCTTAGGCGAGGCGGTCGCCGCGCCGTTTGCATGGAAAGCCCACAGTGCATCGCGGACTGCGACAGCGGCGGAGGCTGGGGCATCGCCATCCGTCACAGCGCCTGCTGATGCTCCAGAGCCGGTGGTGATACCGGACACGGCGCTCCGCTTGGATGATCACTCCCCTGCCGTTCATGTGGCCAGGCAAGAGCATTCCGCCGTCACGATGCCATCCGACGTGGCGCAGGATGTCGCTGATGGACGCGGCAGTTTGTTTGGTGGAGCTGTGCCACCGGTTCCTGCGTCCCCCAGCCTGGCAGGCTATGAACTGCCGTTTGCCGAACTTCGCGATTCCGAGGTAGCGCTGAACGCAACCATGGATGTGGATGCCACAGAGCAGCGCGCGAGTCACTCAGCAGAGTTTGCACAGTCTCCGGTAGCGCCTATTGCTCTCGCTCCGTCATCCGATATCGGTGCTGGACTTTCAGGCGATGCTCAGAAATCTGTGCTTGCGTCGCCCGTTGCTGTGCCCACCCCGCCTGCGCCCGCGTTGCCTTCTGTGGACTTTGTGTCGAAGGAGGTTGCGCCAGAGGCTCCGGCGATGGAGTTGGTGAAGGACGATTCGCATGCCGCCATCCTGCAGGCGCGCCCCAGACCCGCTGTTGACGACGACGATGAGGCCAACAACCAGGCGTCAGACCCCGAGGTCAGTTTTGTGGTGGCTGCGCGCCGCAAGGCGTTTTGGCGCAAGCCGGTCGTGCGGATGGTTTTGTGGCTGGGGTTCATCGTCTCCTTGCTGGGGCTGGCTTTGCAGATTGCGGTGCAGGAGCGTGACCGCATTGCAGCCCTGGATGTGCGTACCCGGCCCTGGTTGGTGAAACTGTGCGAGCCTTTGCGCTGCGAACTTGCCCCTGTGCGCCAGATTGCCGATGTGGTCATCGACAGTTCTTCTTTCAACAAAGCCCGGGGTGACAGTTACCAGCTAGCGCTGACGATGAAGAGCACCGCCACCATTCCACTGGCCATGCCTGCGGTGGAGCTGACCCTTACAGATGCGCAGGATCAGGCCGTATTGCGGCGGGTTCTGCTGCCTACCGACATGGCGGCTCCAGCGGAGCTGCCCGCGAAAGGTGAGTGGGGCACCTCGGTGTCGGTGCTCGTGACCACCGGCGGTGCGCGCGTGGCGGGCTACCGGCTGCTTGCGTTCTATCCCTGATTTTTCTCCCAACAACTTACTGAGTTTCACTATCTATGGCTGCCCTCATTTGTGGTTCCCTGGCGTTCGACACCATCATGACTTTCGAGGGGCGTTTTGCGGAGCAGATCCTGCCGGATCAGCTCCATATCCTGAATGTGTCCTTCCTTGTCCCGTCGTTGCGCCGCGACTTCGGGGGGTGTGCTGGCAACATTGCTTACAGCCTCAAGCTGCTCGGTGGCGAGCCGCTGCCCATGGCCATGTTGGGCAGTGACGGTGCTGACTATCTGCAGCGACTGCAGTCGCTGGGTATCAGCGCCCGACACGTCGGGCAGGTGCAGGACACCTACACCGCGCAGGCGATGATCATGACGGACCGTGACAACAACCAGATCACGGCTTTCCATCCTGGCGCCATGATGCAGGCCCATGCCAATCGAATTGGTGCAGACAAAAGTGTCAGCGTGGGGATCATCGCGCCGGACGGGCGTGACGCGATGCTGGAGCATGCGGCCCAGTTCGTGGCGGCGGGTATCCCGTTTGTGTTCGATCCAGGTCAGGGCTTGCCCATGTTCAATGGGCAGGAGCTGGCGCAGTTCATCGACCAGGCCACCTGGGTCACCGTCAATGACTATGAAGGGAAAATGCTCTGCGACCGCACCGGCTGGTCTTTGGCCGATATCTCCCGCAAGGTGCAGGGGCTGGTGGTGACGCTGGGCGCAGAGGGCTGCGAGGTCTGGGTGGATGGTGAAAAAACCCATGTGCCCTCTGTGGCGCCTGCAGCGGTGGTGGACCCCACGGGTTGCGGCGATGCCTGGCGCGGCGCGCTGCTGTTTGGTCTGGAAAAGGGCTGGTCCCTCGTGCGTTGTGCGGAGCTGGGCAACCGGGTTGGCGCTCTCAAGATCGCGCAACGTGGCCCACAGAACTACACGCTGGATTTCGATCCGTTGGGTTAATCCTCCGAGCCAGTGTCGTCTGCGTTGTGCTGCCCAGTGCTGTACAACGCAGCTTGCTTGCCAGGTAGCTCTTGGGAGTGCCCAGACTTGCATACAGACGAAAAAAACCCGGTGCGTTTGCACCGGGTTGAGCGCGTGGCGCGCCAGGATCAGGGCTTGTTGCCCGTAGGGAAAGGCCAGGCTGCCTGAGGGTTCAGCGTGGTTTGTGCTGCAGGGGCAGCGGCCGCAGGGGCAGGCGCCTTGGGGGCCTTCTTGGCCGGGGCAGCTTTCTTTGCGGGGGCTGCCTTGGCAGGTGCTGCGGCCTTCTTGGCTACTGCGGCCTTCTTGGCGGGAGCGGCTTTCTTTGCCGGTGCTGCTGCCTTCTTGGCGGGTGCAGCCTTCTTCGCAGCTACGGCCTTCTTGGCAGGAGCGGCTTTCTTTGCCGGTGCTGCTGCCTTCTTGGCGGGTGCAGCCTTCTTCGCAGCTACGGCCTTCTTGGCAGGAGCGGCTTTCTTTGCCGGTGCTGCTGCCTTCTTGGCAGGTGCAGCCTTCTTGGCGGCTACGGGTTTGGCCGTTGCAGCCTTTTTCGCGGGAGCAGCCTTCTTAGCGGCCGGTTTTTTCGCAGTTGCCATCATGTTCTCCTTGGGTCAATTTGCAAAGAGCACTTCCTGTCTGCAGTGGACAGAGAGCGATCCATGGAGATGGATGAAAACTCCATCTCCATGAACACGGGAACGCCCCGCAGGGCAGCGCTCTGCGGCGCTGTCGTTGCTGGGCGTGGTGTAAAAATCCATGGTGGTGTGGCCTGCAAAAAAGGCGCTAGTCCCAGGACAGCGCACCACCGGACTGGTATTCAATAACCCGGGTCTCGAAGAAGTTGCGCTCCTTCTTGAGATCGATCATCTCGCTCATCCACGGGAACGGGTTCTCTTCATTGGGGAACAGCGTCTCCAACCCGATCTGCGTGGCACGGCGGTTGGCGATGTAGCGCAGGTAGCCCTTGAACATGGAAGCATTCATGCCCAGCACGCCACGGGGCATGGTGTCTTCGGCGTAGCGGTACTCCAACTCGACGGCCTTGAGGAACAGTGCCTTGATCTCGGCCTTGAACTCTGCGGTCCACAGGTGGGGGTTTTCGAGCTTGAGCTGATTGATCAAGTCGATGCCGAAATTGCAGTGCATCGACTCATCGCGCAGGATGTATTGGTACTGCTCAGCAGCGCCGGTCATCTTGTTCTGGCGACCCAATGCCAGGATCTGCGTGAAACCCACGTAAAAGAACAGGCCTTCCATCAGGCACGCGAAAACGATCAGCGACTTGAGCAGGGTCTGGTCGGTCTCGGGCGTGCCGGTTTTGAAAGACGGATCCATGATCGCTTCGATGAAGGGGATCAGGAATTCGTCCTTGTCGCGGATCGACTGGACTTCGTTGTAGGCGTTGAAGATTTCGCTTTCATCCAGACCCAGCGATTCGACGATGTACTGATACGCGTGGGTGTGGATCGCTTCTTCGAACGCCTGGCGCAGCAGGAACTGGCGGCACTCAGGGGCCGTGATGTGGCGGTACGTGCCCAGCACGATGTTGTTGGCGGCCAGCGAATCGGCGGTGACGAAGAAGCCCAGGTTGCGCTTGATGATGCGGCGCTCGTCTTCGGTCAGGCCGTTGGGGTCCTTCCACAACGCGATGTCGCGCGTCATGTTCACCTCTTGGGGCATCCAGTGATTGGCGCAGGTGGCGAGGTATTTTTCCCACGCCCACTTGTACTTGAAAGGCACCAGCTGGTTGACGTCGGTCTGGCCGTTGATGATGCGCTTGTCGGCAGCGTTCACACGGCGGTGTGCTGCTGCGGCGACGGGTGTGGTGGTGGCGCTTGCTGCTGGGGCCGAGGTGCTCAAAGGCTGCAGCGAAGGCGTCTGGAAAGCGAGAGGCGGTTGTCCCACCTGGCGGTTGTTGGGCAGACCGCCGTCCAGTTGATTTTGCGATGAGGGCTTGACTTCTTCGTCCCAGGTCAACATAGATTTTCCAGTGTTCGGATTATGAAAGCAGTGCTGCGAAAAGGAAAGCACTGAAGCGTTGTGCAGCAAGGTTTTGTTGCTTCACAGCACCGGAGCAACGCCTCGGGCGAGCCCGATGCGTTGCTGGCAATGTGCTTACTGGCAGGCCTCGCAGCCAGGATCGTCGATGGCGCAGAACTTGACGTCCGTGGCTGGCACAGCTGCAGCCTGCTGAGAGGCCGTCGCGGCAGCGGCTTCTAGCGGGTTTTGCTTGGCCGCTGCGGTGGCTGAAGCTGCCGATGCGCCGCTGTCATTGCCCGATGACACTGCATTGAGCTGGCGTGTGTTCACGGTGCTCATTTCGACGTGCGTAGCGCTTTGGGTGCGCAGGTAGTAGGTGGTCTTGAGGCCGCGCACCCACGCCAGTTTGTAGGTGTCGTCGAGCTTCTTGCCCGACGCGCCGGCCATGTAGATGTTGAGGCTTTGCGCCTGATCGATCCACTTCTGGCGGCGTGATGCGGCTTCCACCAGCCACTGGGGTTCGACTTCGAAGGCTGTGGAGTAGAGCGCCTTGATGTCCTGGGGCACGCGGTCGATGGGGTGCAGCGAACCCTTGAAGTGCTTGAGGTCCATGATCATCACGTCATCCCACAGGCCCAGGCGCTTGAGGTCACGCACCAGGCCGCCGTTGATGACCGTGAACTCGCCCGACAGGTTGGACTTGACCGATAGGTTGCCGAACGAAGGCTCGATCGAGGCATCGACGCCAATGATGTTCGAGATGGTGGCCGTGGGGGCAATGGCGACGCAGTTGGAGTTGCGCATGCCGTCCAGTGCAATCTTCTTGCGCAGGGCATCCCAGTCCAGCGTGGACGAGCGGTCCACTTCCACATACCCGCCACGGGCCTGCGAGAGCATGTCCAGCGTGTCGAAAGGCAGGATGCCGCGATCCCACAGCGAGCCCTTATAGCTCGAGTACTTGCCGCGCTCTTTGGCCAGCTCGGTGGACGCCCAATAGGCGTAGTAGCAGATGGCTTCCATCGACTTGTCGGCAAATTCCACCGCCTCTTGCGAGGCGTAAGGAATGCGCAGCGCATACAGGCTGTCCTGGAAAGCCATCACGCCCAGACCCACGGGGCGGTGGCGCAGGTTGGAGTCGCGGGCCTTGTTGACTGCGTAGTAGTTGATGTCGATCACGTTGTCCAGCATGCGCATGGCCACGGTGATGGTCTTCTTGAGCTTGTCGTGGTCGATCTGGCCGTTCTTGATGTGCTGCAGCAGGTTCACCGAGCCGAGGTTGCACACGGCAGTTTCGGTGTCGCTGGTGTTGAGCGTGATCTCGGTGCACAGATTAGAGGAATGCACCACACCGGCGTGCTGTTGGGGCGAGCGCACATTGCAGGCATCCTTGAACGTGATCCAGGGATGGCCGGTCTCGAACAGCATGGTGAGAATCTTGCGCCAGAGGTCCGTGGCCTGGATGGTCTTGGCGGGCTTGATCTCGCCGCGTGCAGCCTTTTCTTCGTAGGCCACATAGGCCTTTTCAAAGTCGGCGCCAAACAGATCGTGCAGGTCGGGCACGTTAGAAGGGGAGAACAGCGTCCAGGTGCCCTTTTCCATCACGCGGCGCATGAACAGGTCAGGAATCCAGTTGGCCGTGTTCATGTCGTGCGTGCGGCGGCGATCGTCGCCGGTGTTCTTGCGCAGTTCCAGGAACTCTTCGATGTCCAGGTGCCAGGTTTCCAGGTAGGTGCAGACGGCGCCCTTGCGCTTGCCGCCCTGGTTCACGGCCACGGCCGTGTCGTTGACCACCTTGAGGAAGGGCACCACGCCCTGCGATTCGCCGTTGGTGCCCTTGATGTGCGAGCCCAGGGCACGCACGCGGGTCCAGTCGTTGCCCAGGCCACCAGCAAACTTGGACAACAAGGCGTTTTCCTTGATCGACTCGTAAATGCCATCGAGGTCGTCGGGCACCGTGGTCAGGTAGCAGCTCGACAGCTGCGAGCGCAGCGTGCCGCTGTTGAACAGCGTGGGTGTGGACGACATGAAATCGAACGACGAGAGCACTTCATAGAACTCGATGGCCCGGGCTTCGCGGTCGGTTTCGTTGAGCGCCAGGCCCATGGCCACGCGCATGAAGAAGGCTTGGGGCAGCTCGATGCGGGTCTTCTTGACGTGCAGGAAGTAGCGGTCGTACAGCGTCTGCAGGCCCAGGTAGTCGAACTGCAGGTCGCGCTCGGCCTTGAGCGCGGCGCCCAGGCGGTTCAGGTCGTATTGCTTGAGCAGGCGCTCGTCCAGCAGCTCGTTGTCCACCCCCTTCTGAATGAAGGTGGGGAAATAGTCCTTGTAGGCCTGGCCCATGTTGCTCTGGGCTACGTCACGCCCCAGCACCTCGCGCACGATGGTGTGCAGTAGCAGGCGGGCCGTGGCGTAGGTGTAGTCAGGATCTTTTTCGATCAGGGTGCGGGCCGCCAGAATGGACGCCTTGTAGACCTCGTCCATGGGAACGCCGTCATACAGGTTGCGCATGGTCTCTGCGACGATGGGGGCTGCCTGGATGTCAGCGCCCAGGTTGGCGCAGGCCGACTCGATCAAGGCGTGCAGGCGCAGGATGTCCAACTGCACGCGTTGGCCGTTGTCGATCACGTGCAGCACCGGGGTGGCGGGTGCTAGCTGTTCCAGGTGGTGAGCGCGCTCCTGCGTGCGGCGCTCTCGGTACAGCACGTAGGCACGGGCGACTTCATGGTGCTCGCCGCGCATCAGGCCCAGCTCGACCTGGTCCTGCACATCTTCAATGTGGAAGGTGCCGCCGCCAGGACGCGAGCGCATGAGGGCGCGGACCACGTTCTGGGTGAGCGTGTCCACTACCTCACGCACGCTGGCAGAGGCAGCGCCCTGCGTGCCGTGCACTGCCAGAAACGCCTTCATCATCGCCACCGCAATTTTTTGGGGCTCGAACGGCACCACCGCGCCGTTGCGGCGAATGATCTGGTAATGCGTGAGCGGGTGCCCGGAAGCTGCGACCGCCGCAGCGTGCGTGGCGGCATCCGCAGAGGCGGTGGGCGATGGGGAAGGCGTGTTCAAAGCAGCTTGCATGGGGGTCCTCTTCTGTGGGCTGTCTGGAGTGGGCGTGCGGCCTGGAGTGCCGCCGCAGTGTGTGGGTGCTGCACCGGACTTCAGTCTGGTGCACACTATATATGGTGTGTCGAGGCGGTTCAAGACACTACCGGTAGTGTACCGCCGGAATGAGTCCCCAAAACCGAAACAGCATGTTCCCAACCCCGTTGCGTACGCAACCGGTGCCTGCGGCGAGCCCTTGTGAATGCGATGTGAACGGCGCAAAACCGTGCAGTGGCGTACCTTGGAGGCGGATTTCCTGCGCCAGGCCGCGCAGCGCTTGGCTGCAAAAATATGTGCGAGCGCACAAAGAAAAAAATGTCTTGATGCGCCCGTGCGACAGTGAAAGTGCGGCGTCAGCGAAGCTGCAAGGGGTCCGCCCGCGTGTTCAGCGGGAATCGCTGCGCAGGCCAGTCCAACGCCCCTTGCAGTCGTGGCCAGTCAAAGCCCGGGCCTGGGTCCAACTTACGTCCCGGGGCAATGTGTTCATGCCCTGCGATGTACTCGATGGGATAGCGCAGCGCAATGTCCTGGCAGACCCTGGCCAGGGTTTCGTACTGTGCCGACTCGAAGTGCAGGCCCTCCAGGCCTTCCAGTTCAATGCCGATGGAATCGTCGTTGCACTGGCTCCTCCCCCGGTAGAACGATTGCCCGGCATGCCAGGCGCGCAGGTCACAATCCACAAACTGCCACAGCACCCCGGTGCGCTCGATGAAAAAATGCGCGGACACCTGCAATCCGCGGATGCCCTGGTAGTAGGGGTGCGCATCCCAGTCCAGCGTGTTGGTGAACAGCTGTTGCACGGCACCGCCGCCGTATTCGCCCGGCGGCAGGCTGATGGAATGCACCACGATCAGATCGACTTGTGAGGTCTGTACCGGGCGCGGCCCGTGGTTCGGAGATGCGAGCCGCTGAGCGGTCCTGTACCAGCCGCCCTCCCAGGGCGCCATGTCTGCCGCTGGTGCACCGTCAGCCCAGTTCGTCATGCGGGTCCTGGTCATTGGGCACGGCGATGTTCAGACGGGCGATGCGGTAGCGAATCTGGCGCAGGCTGATGCCCAGGCGTGCGGCTGTGGCGGTACGGTTGAACCCGGCTTCTTTCAGCGCGCGGATCAGGATCTCCCGCTCCTGCTGGTCCAACCAGGCCTGCAGGTCGCTGGGCAGTGGCACCGTGCAGCCGTTGGCCAGGGGCTGAGGGCCCAGGCCTGTGTCTGCAGACGTCGAAGCGTGGGGTCCGGCAGAGAAGGCGGCGGACACCGCCGATCCCTCGGGCGCTGGCACAAGCGTGGGCGGTGCCGGGCGTGCCATCTGCACATCTGACGCGCCGCTTGGCGCGTCCACCTGCAGCTCGTCCCCATCGCTCAACGCCACTGCACGGTGCAGCAGGTTTTCCAGCTCGCGGACATTTCCGGTCAGCGGGTGGGCGGCAATGGCGTTCAGTGCCCGGTCGGTGAGTTGGGGCACCGGCATGCCCGACTCGTTGGCAATGCGGGTGAGCAGCGCTGCGCACAGTGCGGGCAGGTCCTCGCGGCGCTCGCGCAGCGGCGGGATGACGATCTCGATCACATTGAGCCGGTAGTACAGGTCCTGGCGGAACCGGCCGGCCTGCACATCGGCCGCCAGATCGCGGTGGGTGGCGCTCACAATGCGCACATCCACCGTCTCTTCCTGGGTGGAGCCCAGTGGCCGCACGCTGCGCTCCTGGATGGCGCGCAGCAGCTTGGACTGCATGGCCAGCGGCAGGTCGCCGATTTCGTCGAGGAACAATGTGCCCCCGCGTGCAGCCTGGAAGTAGCCGTCGCGGTCTTGCGACGCGCCGGTGTAGGAGCCCTTGCGGGCACCAAAAAATTCAGCTTCCAGCAGGTTCTCGGGGATGGCCCCGCAGTTCACGGCGACCAGGGGCCCGTCAGCACGCTGGCTGCTGGCATGCAGGGCTTGGGCCACCAGCTCCTTGCCCGTGCCCGACTCGCCATGGATCAGTACCGGCGCCATGCCACGCGATACCTTGGCCACGCGCTGCTTGACGTTGCGGATGGCGTCGGACTCGCCCACGAGGCGGTCCAGGGCGGCGTTGGCATTGCCGAATTCGCCGGTCGCCGCCGCTGCATTGGTAGACCGGCTGGAGCCGTTGCTGCGTGACGCACGCGGAGGTGGAACCCCACCCGTGCCCTGGATGGCTGAGGCCACCACCGAGCGGAACTGCTTGAGGTCCACGGGCTTGGTGAGGTAGTCGAAGGCCCCTGCGCGCAGCGCCTCGACCGCGTTCTCTGCCGAGCCGTAGGCGGTCATGACCACGCAGCGTTCGCGCCGTTGCTGGTCGCGCAGATCCTGCAGCAGCTCCATGCCAAACCCGTCGGGCAGCCGCATATCGGTAATCACGGCGTCAAAGCGGTGGGCCTTGAGTTGATCACGCGCCTCCTGGACGCTCGACGCGGTCTCGACCCGGTACCCCTCGCGCAGCAGGGTGAGCTCGTACAGGGTGCGCAGATCGGGTTCGTCGTCAACGACAAGGATGGAGGCGGCAGGGGCGTTCATGGAGGCGGCAGTCAGACCACGATGGTGTCAAACAAGGTGGCATTGTCGGCGGGGCGGGTCGTGCGGCGGAAGCCCACAGTAAAGGCGTTGCCTCCGATGTCACCGCGTGCGGTGTGGCGGTTCAGGCGCTGGTAGCTGATGGAGGCGCCATGGCGCTGGCACAGCTCCCGGCAAATATAGAGACCCAAGCCGCTGGAGCGGCTCTCCGACGAGAAGAAGGGCTCGAACAAATGCCGCTCCACGGATTTGTCCATCGGGGCACCGTCGCTCCACACCTGCAGGCTGACCTGGCCAGCGGGCGTGTTGCGCGTGGTCACTGACAACGAGTCGGGCTCCGGGCCCATGTAGCGCAGGGCGTTGTCCAGCAGGTTGACGAGCACCCGACGCAGGTGCTCGGCGTCAAACTCCACCTGAGTGGCGCCCGTGTCCAGCGACACCAGGGCGCGCCGCCGGGCGGGGTCCTGGGCCTGCCAGTCGTTCCAGATCTGGGCGACCGTCTCGTCCAGCGCTACGGTCGAGGCAGGGGCATGGCTGATCTGGTGCTGTACGCGGGCAATGTCCAGCACCTCTTCGGCGATGCGGGCCAGGCGGTCGGCGTTTTGCTGCACCATGTGCGCCAGCCGTTTTTGTGCGGGGTCGTGCAGGTCTTCTTCCAGCAGGGCATTGGCTTGCACGATGGCCGCCAGCGGGTTGCGGATCTCGTGGGCCACTGCGGCGGACATGCGGCCCATGGCCGCGAGTTTTTCGGTGCGCAGCCGCGCTTCCATTTCCCGCAGGTCGTGCAGGAACATCACGCACAGCCGCTCGGAGCGCGTCTGCAAGGCCGCGTTGCGAGTGGATGTGAGCCAGGTGCGCACATGCAGACCGGTAGGGCTCTGGCCTTCGTGCAGGAGATCGACGTCGGCCGTCTGCGGTTGTTCGTGCCGGAAGGTGCGTCGCGCCAGGATCACCAAGGGGTGCCACGGAGCCGTGGATGTGAGGGCAAACGGCAACTCGGTCAGCGCCATGCCGCCCAGCAGCTGCAGCCCTGCCGGGTTGGCAATGCGCACCACATCGCTCTCGTCCACCACCAGCACACCATCGGTCAGATTCTGGATGACCAATGCACTGACCTGGGTCTGAACGCGCGCTGCCACCTGGCTTTGTTGTGCCACTTCCTGTTCGCGCGCCAGACGGGTCGCCAGCTGGTGCACCAGGTAGCTCACGATGAAGTAGCCCGTGCCGGTCAGTGCGCTTTGCAGGTAGCGCTGCCCTTCGTCTCCCGTGCTGTACTGTCCCACCCACCAGGCCCAGCCCAGCAGCAGCAGGGTGACCGCGGCAGTGGTGCCCAGGGCCAGCGTCAGCGTGCCCATCACCGCAGCGATCAAGATGGGCAGGCCGAACAGCGGCGTGTAGTTCATGGTGCCCGCATGCAAGAGCTGCAGCGCGGTGATCGCGGCCAGGTCCACCCCGATGGAGGGTAGCCACTGCGCCCCTGCGCTCGGCGAGGGTGGGCCCCGGCGCGAGAGCACACGCACGACCACCGTAGCCACCAGGTAGGCCACGCAGACCGCCAGCAGGGTGGGCCCCACCGCTTGATTGATGAGCTGCCCTGCGCCTTGCAGCACCAAGAGCGCCAGGGCCACCATGACGCGGCCGGTGAGGAAACCCAGCCACAGCCGCGCGAAGGGCGCGTCTGCCGAAGGCGGCAGGGAACCTGCGGACACGGCTTGCATGGTCACAACGGTGCAGCGCCGCTCAGGCCGGGCCCAGGCGCCGGTGCTCGGCGCTGCAATAGGCCTGGCTGCCCAGCATCAGGGCTTCGGCCTGCGGGACGTGCACGCCGCAGTGCGCGCAGGCCAGCATGTCCTGTGGCAGGGCCGGCGGGGCGGGGCGCACCTTGGGCGCAGCGGCATCAGGAGCGCGGCGACTGCGCCAGATACCCACTGCGACCGCGATGACGACCAACAAGACCAGGTATTTCATGTACTGCGGCCCAGAACAACTTCCAATACAAAACGCGAGCCCACATAGGCCAGCAGCAGCAGGGCCGAGCCCGCATACAACACACGCACCGCATTGCGGCCCCGCCAGCCAAACCGCGCGCGGCCCAGCAGCAGGGTGGCGAAGGTCAGCCACGAGAGCATCGAGAACACGGCCTTGTGGTCCCACCGCCAGGCCCGGCCATACAGCGTCTCGCCAAACAGCCACCCGGCCATCAAGGTGGCGGTGAGCAGGACAAACCCTGCCGTCACGAACCGGAAGGTCAGCCGCTCCAGGGTGAGCAGCGGGATACCGCTGTGCGGGTCTTCGGCCTGCCGGATGTGGCGTTCGGCGCGTGTCATGAGCCAGGCGTGCACGACGGCGGCTGCAAACAGCCCATAACACGCAATGCCCAACGCCAGGTGCAAGGGCAGCCAGGCCGATGCAGCCACGTGCAGGGGCTGCCCCGGGAACAACATGGCCAGCACAATGGCTGCCGCGCCCAGGCCTGCCAGCACCCAGCGCGACTGCATTTGCGGAAACAACTGCCGCTCCACGGCATACACCGTGAGCACCAGCCATGCAGTCATCGACAGCGCGGGCGCAAAACCGAATCGGGGCGCTTCGCCCCACAGGCCCCACACCAGCACGGCGCCATGCAGCAACCACGCCACCAGCAGTGCATTGCGCGCCGCTGCCGCCCCCAGGCGGGAGGCTGCGGCGGCAGGCACGGCATAAGCCACGGCAGCGGCCAGGGCCAGCAGCCAACTGACCGGAGAGCTACTCGTTAAAATCATGGGCACAGTTTAGCCTTTCGCCCACCGCCAGCGCCCTGGCGGGGCCGCGCGCACAACGCCGTTGTTGACGGCGCGCAGCCAATACCGGAAACACCCCTATGGCCTCCGCCCTCACCGACAAACTCACGCGCCTCGTCAAGGAGATGCGTGGCCAGGCCCGCATCACCGAGTCCAATGTCACGGACATGCTGCGCGAAGTGCGCATGGCGCTGCTCGAAGCCGACGTGGCCCTGCCCGTGGTGCGTGACTTCATCGCCCGCGTCAAGGAAAAGGCCCTGGGCCAGGAGGTGCTGGGTTCGCTCAAGCCCGGGCAGACGCTGGTGAGCATCGTCAACCGCGAACTGGCCGCCACCATGGGCGAGGGCGTGGCCGACATCAACCTGGCCGCCCAGCCGCCCGCCGTCATCCTGATGGCAGGCCTGCAAGGTGCGGGCAAGACCACCACCACGGCCAAGCTGGCCAAGCACCTGATTGAAAAGCGCAAGAAGAAGGTGCTGACCGTGTCGGGCGACGTGTACCGCCCGGCCGCCATCGAGCAGCTCAAAACCGTGACCAAGCAGGCCGGCGCCGAATGGTTTCCCAGCACGCCCGACCAGAAGCCGCTCGACATTGCCCACGCCGCGCTGGACTACGCCAAGAAGCACTACTTTGACGTGCTGCTGGTCGACACGGCCGGTCGCCTGGCCATCGACGAAGCCTTGATGAAGGAAATCAAGGACCTGCACGCCGCACTGAACCCGGTCGAAACCTTGTTCGTGGTCGATGCCATGCAGGGCCAGGACGCCATCAACACGGCCAAGGCCTTCAAGGAGGCGTTGCCCCTCACCGGCATCGTGCTCACCAAGCTGGACGGCGACTCGCGCGGTGGTGCGGCACTGTCCGTGCGCCAGATCACGGGGGCGCCCATCAAGTTTGCGGGTGTCTCGGAGAAGATCGACGGCCTGGAAGTGTTCGACGCCGAGCGCCACGCAGGCCGTATCCTGGGCATGGGCGACATCGTGGCGCTGGTGGAGCAGGTCACCGCCGGGGTGGACATGGAGGCCGCACAAAAGCTGGCGGCCAAGGTCAAGAGCGGTGACGGCTTCGACCTGAACGACTTTCTCTCGCAGATCCAGCAGATGAAGCAGATGGGCGGGCTGTCGAGCCTGATGGACAAGCTGCCCTCCCAGCTCACCGCCAAGGCGGGTTCGCTGGACATGGACAAGGCCGAAAAAGACATCAAGCGCAAGGAAGGCATCATTCAGAGCATGACGCCCCTGGAGCGCCGCAAGCCCGAACTCATCAAGGCCACGCGCAAGAAGCGCATCGCCAACGGGGCGGGTGTGCATGTGCAGGAAGTCAACCGCCTGCTCAAGGAGTTCGAGCAGATGCAGGGCATGATGAAAAAGATGAAGGGCGGCGGCCTGATGAAGATGATGAAGAAGATGGGCGGCATGAAGGGCATGGGCGGTGGAGGCATGCCCAAGATACCTTTCTGAAGGGTTTTCAAGCCTTTTTGGCACCAGGCGCTACAACCATATGCCTGGAATGCTATGAAAATATGAGTGAATAAAAAAGCCGACATGCGTCGGCTTTTTTTGTGGGTCGGTGGATGGTGGCTCTGCGCGGTGCCTCAGGCTGCTTGCAACGCCACGGGCCGTGCCAGCCGGCTGGCGTGCAACCAGGCACGGCGCAGTACTGGAGGGGACCACGACTCCTCGGGAATCAGCAGCAGTCGCTGCGCACGCAGCGCCCGGCCCAGTGCGATCTGGCTTGTCCACACCGCCAGCGGAATCGCCAGCGCCAGCGGCAGGCCCACGGGCATCAGCCACAACAGCGCGCTGCTGTCGATCAGCGCCACGCCCGCTGCCAGCAGGGCGATCACCGCGCTCATTGGAGCGAGCTGGCGCACGGCGTGGCGCCAGGGCACGGCATGGGCTTCGCGCGGGGGCGACTTCCACTCCAGCTTCAGGCCGGTCAACGCGATCAGCACAAACAGCGAATGCGCCAGCATGCGCACCGGCGCCTGCAGGATGGCCATCACGCTCTCCAGCACGGCGCTCTTGAGCAGGCTGAAAGCGCCGCCGTACTGCTTTTGCTCGCGGCGCATGAACACTGCGGCCACGCCCAGGATGCGCGGCAAGAACAGCAGGCACAAGGTCCAGACCCACAGGGCGAGCAGTTCGGCGGGCAGGATGTGCCAGTCCGCTACCAGCTTGGCGCCCGACAGCCACAGCGCCGTACCGAGAGTCATGAAGGCCAGCCACAGCGGCGCCGACAGATAGGCCATGGCACCAGTGACGAACATGGACCGGTGCACCGCGTGGATGCCGGGCTCGGCCATCAGGCGCGCGTTTTGCAGGTTGCCCTGGCACCAGCGGCGGTCGCGCTGCAGCTCGGCCAGCAGGTCGGGCGGCTGTTGCTCATAGCTACCGATCAGGTCGCCCACCAGCCACACGTGGTAGCCCGCGCGGCGCATGAGGGCGGCTTCCACAAAGTCGTGCGACATGATGCCGCCAGCCAGGCCCCCCTTGCCGGGGATGGGCGCCAGCGCGCAGTGCTGCATGAACGGTGCCACGCGGATGATGGCGTTGTGGCCCCAGTAGTGCGATTCGCCCAGCTGCCAGTACTGCATGCCCAAAGTGAACAGGCGACCCGTGACGCGCGAGGCAAACTGCTGCGCGCGGGCGTGCAGCGTCACATGGCCGATGGCCTGCGTAGCGGTCTGGATGATGCCGGCCGTGGGGTTGGCTTCCATCAGCTTGGCCATGGAGACGATGCAGTCGCCGCTCATCACGCTGTCGGCGTCCAACACCACCATGTAGCGGTAGTCCTTGCCCCAGCGGCGGCAGAAGTCGGCCACGTTGCCTGCCTTGCGGTGGGTGCGGCGTGTGCGCAGGCGGTAGTACACCTGCACCTGGGGTTGCTGGCTGTGCTGCGCCAGGGCGCTGCGCAGCTCTTCCCAGGCGGCGCGCTCGGCGCGGGCAATGGCGGGGTCGTTGCTGTCGGAGAGCACAAACACATCGAACGTGGTGCCGTGGCCGGTGGCGGCCACCGACTCGCAGGTGGCGCGCAGCCCGGCAAACACGGTGGCCACGTCTTCGTTGCAGATCGGCATGATGATGGCAGTGCGGGCGTCGGAAGCCAGCGCGTGATCTGCCACGCTGCGTGCCGACAACGCATGCCGGTCGCCGCGCAACATCACCCAAAAGCCCATGAGCCCGGTCAAAAAGCCGGTTACCACCCAGGCGGACAGCAGCGCAAACAACGCAATCTGGCCGTAGCCCAGCCACGCGTTTTCATAGTCGGGCTGCACGCTGGCAAACAGGGTGCTGGCCAGTGCGGTGGCCAGCACGGTGAGCAGCGCAAACGTCCAGCGGCGGCGCTGCGCTGCGCCCTGCCAGGCGGCGGTGGATTCAGCGGGGGCTTGTACCGCCGTGGCCGGTGCGGGTTGTTGGGATGTACGGCCCGTCAGGCGCAGCAGCACGGCGGTGCCTACGCTGTTCCAGAAGCCGCGCCAGGGCAGGGGCACCATGGAGCCGCGGTGCAGAGGCGGTGCCGTCACCGCATTGGGGTGACGCTCTTCGCGCAACGTGCTGCGTCGGCTGGGGGTTGGCCGGGGGTAGGCCACACCGCGCCGCGCGACCACGGCCGGGCCTGTGGATGCGTGGGTGCCGTGGGGGTCATGAGGGCTTACTCGGGAAGACTGATGTGCGTCCATGTTTCACTCACAGCGTGGTTATCGTGTTGGAGAAAAGCGCGCAGCTCTACCGGCCGGTCGGCCTGCAGGCGCTGGATGCGAACGGTCATGCGCCACCCGCCGGTGGCGGGGTTGACGTAGGCAATGTTTTCCAGCACCTTGCCGTTGGCATCGCTGGTCACTACAGCCTTCACAGTGGCTTCGGCAGGCAGGGCCTTGAGGGCAGGGCCCTCGAAATCGACCACGTACTGCACCTGCTGGCGCAGTTCCTGGGCCGACAACTTGGTGTAGCCCATGCCGCGGCGCGATTGGGTGGCCCAGGCGCTGGGTGGGCGCTGCTGCTCATCGCCCTGCCAGCTCAGTTCATAGGCAAATTCCAGCGGCTGGCCGGGGGCGGGCATCTGGGCGGGCACCCAATACGCCACGACGTTGTCGTGGGTCTCGTCCGGGGTGTTCAGCTGCACCAGCTCCACGCGGCCGGCGCCCCAGTCATGCAGCGGGCGCACCCAGGCGCTCGGGCGGCGTTCGTAGCGGGCTTCCACATCCTCGTAGCTGCTCCACTGGCGATCGCGCTGCATCAGGCCAAAGCCCTTGGGGTTTTTGGTGGCGAACGAGGTGACCAGCGTCTGCCGGGGGTTCTGCAGCGGGCGCCACAGCCATTCGCCTTCGCCGGTGGCCACCATGAGTCCGTCGGAGTCATGCACTTCGGGGCGGAAGTCTTCCTTGCGTGGCTGGTTCTCGCCGAAGAAGAACATGCTGGTCAGCGGCGCAACGCCCAGCGTGGCGATGGATGGGTTGCCGGAGGCGGCACGCACAAAAATGCGGCTGCGCACCGTGGTGGTGGTCTGCGGGCCCGGCTGGATGTCAAAGCGGTAGGCGCCCGTGGCGCGTGGCGAGTCGAGCAGTGCGTACACCGTGACCTGGGTGGACAGCGGGTCGGGCCGCACCAGCCAGAACTCGGTGAAGCGGGGGAACTCCTCGCCCCGGCCGCCCACGGTGTCGATGGCCAGCCCGCGCGCCGACAGGCCGTACTGCTGGCCTTTGCCCAGAGCGCGGAAGTAGCTGGCGCCCTGAAAGACCACCAGCTCGTCCTTGTAGGCACTGGAGTTCAGGTGGTTGTGCAGACGAAAGCCTGCAAAGCCCAGGTCGCCCCAGGCCTCGGGCCGCAGCTGGTTCTTGCCGTAGTCAAAGTCCGCGCGGCTGTAGGGGATGTGGCGCACGCCCTGGGGCGTCACTTCGTTGATCAGCACCGGCTCTTTCTGGTACAGCCCCAGATGGAAGAACATGGCCTCGTAGGGCAGCTTGTCGGCCCGCCACAGGGCGCGATCGGGGCGCCAGCGGATGTCGCGCACCTGGTCGTAGCTGAGCTGTGCGAGGTCGGCCGGGAGCTTGTCGCTCACCGGCCGGTAGGGTTGGCTGGCGCGGTCGCGGGCGAGTCGGGTCACGCTCTCGAAGTCAAAGCCCTGTGCGTGCGCGCCGCCGGCCAGCAGGGCGGTGGCCAGGGCTATTGCGGGCCCTGCGCGCCTGCCGATCTGGCGAAAAAAGGAGGGAAAAACTGCGTGCATGCCAGGCATAGGGCAAACCCTGTGCCAGCTGCAAAAAACGCTTTGAAATCAATGGGTTGGAGCGGCCTCTGCGTGTAAGCAGTTGTGCAATGGCCTGTGGGCACCTATCAGCCCCCGCTTTTTGTCGCCGGATGGCGACAAGGGGTGGGTGCTTTGATTAAAACACCATGTAAATCAATGACTTACTCGTGTCGCTCATCCACGACATCGTCCGCATCGCCTGCATCCTGCTTGAACTGTCCAGGCGTCAGCGCGTGCTTTTGCAGCAGGCGGTAGAACTCGGTGCGGTTGCGTTGCGCCAGCCGCGCTGCATCGGCCACATTGCCGTCGGTCATCTTGAGCAGTCCCACCAGGTACTCGCGCTCGAAACGCTGGCGGGCCTCTGCAAAGCTCAGCACCTGGGTGGACGGGGTGCGCAGCGCGCGCTGCACCAGTGTCAGCGGCACCAGGGGGGTGGTGGACAGGGCGCACACCTGCTCGACCACGTTGTAGAGCTGGCGCACGTTGCCTGGCCAGGCGGCGGTGGTCAGTGCCTTGAGCGCCTCAGGCGCAAAGCCGGACAGGCGCTTGTCGTATTTGCGGGACAGGCGGTCCAGAAAGTGGTTGGCCAGTAGCGCAATGTCCTCGCGCCGCTCGGCCAGGGTGGGCAGCACCAGCGACACCACGTTCAGTCGGTAGTACAGGTCCTCGCGGAACTGCGCGCTGGCCATGGCGGCCTCCAGGTCCCGGTGCGTGGCCGAGATGATGCGCACGTCGATGGGCGTGGCCTGGCTGGCACCCACGGGGCGCACGGCGCGCTCCTGCAACACCCGCAGCAGCTTGACCTGCAGGGCCGGGGGCATGTCGCCAATCTCGTCCAGCAGCAGGGTGCCGCCATCCGCCGCCTGGAACAGCCCCTTGTGGTTGCTCACCGCATCGGTGAAGGCGCCCTTGACGTGGCCGAACAGCTCGGACTCCAGCAGCGCCTCGGGGATGGCGCCACAGTTGACGGCCACAAACGGACGCGCCGCACGCGGGCTGGCACGGTGGATGGCGCGCGCCAGCAGCTCCTTGCCCGAGCCGCTGTCGCCGCGCAGCAGCACGCTGGCGTCGGACTGGGCGACCATGTATGCCTCGGACAGCAGGTCCGTCATGCGGTGCGACCGGCTCACGATCTCTGCCCGCCAGTCCTCGTCGGCATGCGGCTGCGCAACGGCAGGGGCGCTGAGCGCCAGCGCCTGCGCAATCTTCTCCAGCAGCTCCTTGCCGTCGTAGGGCTTGGTGAGGTAGGTGAACACCCCGCGCGACGTGGCCTCCACCGCATCGGGAATGGTGCCGTGTGCGGTCAGCAGGATCACGGGCAGTGAGGGGTGGCGGGCGCGCACTTCGTCAAACAGGGCCAGGCCGTCGCGCCCCGGCAGGCGCACATCGCTCAGCACGAGCTGCGGGCGGGCAATGTCCAGCTGCGCCAGTGCCGCTTCGGCCGAGCCCACGGCCACCACGTCGTGCCCGGCGGCTTTCAGGCGCAGCGACAGCAGCCGCAGCATGTCGGCGTCGTCGTCCACCACCAGGATGCGGGCGGGTGGGGCGGCGCGGGTGGGGGAGGAAGAGGGCATGGCGGGTAGGTCGGTCAGGGGGCGGGCCGTGGCGCCGCGCCATTGCTCGCTGCAGGCGCGGCGGGGGCGGAGGGTGACGGTGCTGGGCGCGTGCTCAGGCTGCGCTCGATGGCGCGCACGGCCTCCAGGCGTTCGCTGAGCTGGTCATTGCGGCGTTGGCTGTCGCGCAGCTGCTGGGCCTGGCGGTCGAGCTGGTCCTCCAGCCGGCGTTGTTGCAGCAGCCGAGCCTCCAGCAGCCGGGCCAGCGGGTGCAAGGGTTGTGCTGCAGCGCCGGTGTTGCCCAGCACGCGCTGCACCAGGCCCAGCGCACGGGCGGTGTCCACGGCCTGGCGCGTTTGTGCCAGGGCCGTGGCCAATAGCAACGGCGTGTCGGCCGTGGCGTCCTCCGCTTCGCTCAGTCGGGCAATTTCCCTGGCGAGTTCGGCCGGGGGCAGCTTGAGTACACGGTCTGTCTGGGTCAGGAGCAGGGCAATGGGGGCTTTGCTATCGGTCTCCGTATCGCGTGCTTCGGTGGCGCCGACTTCGATCGCCGGGGCTACAGGCACGGCAATGATCATGGCTACCGGAGGTGGCTTGGAGGGGGCAGGTGGGGGCGCGGTGGTGGCGCAGCCTGCCAGCACGGCGCCCAGGGCAAGCAGCGGCCATCGCAGCGCGTGGGAGGACAGAGGGGGAGTGCTAGGCGGCATGGGGAAGTTCGATGCGAAAGAAGGAGTGTGCGCCTTCGTCCACCAGGCGCACGCTGCCGCCATGGGCCTGCACATATTCCTGCACGATGGACAACCCGATGCCGGTGCCGCGCACGGCATCGTCCGGTTGGCGAACACCCCGGTAAAAGGGTTCAAACACGCGGTCGCGGTCCACCCGGTCCACGCCGGGCCCCTGGTCGAAGACGTCCAGGCGCACCTGGCCGGGAGGTTGCGAGAGCACCAGCCGCACCGTGCCCTGGGGAGGTGAAAAGCGGATGGCGTTAGACAGCAGATTGCTGACGGCGGAGGTGATCTTGTCGGCATCGACCAGCATGCGCACGGGCTGCCCCTCTACCCGCACGGTCAGGCCCTTGGCTTGCCACTGCAGCCGCTGTGTCTCGACCTGGGCCTCCAGCAGGGCCAGCAGATCGGTGTCGCGCCGCTGCAGTTGCCGTGCCTCGAAGGCTGCGGCGTTGAAGCGCAGCAGGGCCTCGATCTCGCCCTGCAGCTGCAGCGTGTTGTGGTGCAGGATCTGCGCGACCTCGCGCTGGCCAGCGGTGAGTTCGCCCGTCACGCCGTCCTGCAGCAGCGCCACGCCCTCGCGCAGCGCGGCCAGAGGGGTCTTGAGTTCGTGGGAGATATGGCGCAGGAACCGCGCCTTGTCTGCATCCAGCTCCAGCAGTCGCAGCCGCAGCCATTCCAGCCGCTGGCCCAGCCGGCGCACGTCGTCCGGGCCGGAGATCAGCACCGGCTCGTCCAGCTGGTTTTCACCCAGCTGCCGGATGGCGCCTTCGAGACGCTTGAACGGTCGCGCCAGCCAGATGCCCAGAGACAGTGCCAGCACCAACGCCAGCACAATGGCGCCCACTACCTGGTGCGTCACGTTGCGGCGGCTGTTCTCCACCTGGTCCTGCAGCGCCTGGTTGCGCTGGGTGTTGATGTCCTGCACCGACTGCACCATGGTGCCGTGCAGGGTTTCCAGGGCCATGAATTCCTCGGCGACCAGGCGTTCATTGTCGAGCGCACGGTCTGGCGGTGCGTCCAGCAAGGTTTTGACGGCCTCCAGGTGGGTGCGCCACGCTTGCGTCTGCGCGGACGGCAACCCTGCGACCTGCAGGTGGTCCACTACGGTGAGCGCATCGACCGCCATGTCGTCGAAGCTGCGGCGCAGCGGCGCATCGCGCAGCACCAGGGACTGCCGCGCCGCACGTTCCAGGGCTTGCCCGCGCTGGTTCAGGCCTTGTGCGGCCGTGGCCAGTGCAGTGGCCTCGGCCGTGCCATGGCGGCTGAGCACCATGAGCTGCTCCAGCGTGTGCAAGGCCCTCAGTGAGCTGACTCCCAGCAAGCCTGCAATCAGCACGAATGCCAGCAGCAACAGCTGCTGGAAGGAGAGGCCATGCAGCAGGCCTTCGGCGGGTGGCGGTGCCGTGGGTGGGGGGCTCTGGGTGGGCATTGCAGCCAGGTGGGTCGGCGTGCGCGGCGTCTGTGCCTGCGCGTCAGCCGGCCAGTGCGGCGATTTCGTGCGTCAGCACCTCGCCGCGCAAGGTATAGGCCTTGGCCTCGGTGACGGTCACATCCACCATCTGACCCACCAGGCGGGGCTGGCCTACAAAGTTGACCACGCGGTTGCACTCGGTGCGGCCCATCAGCTCGGTGGCGTCGCGCTTGGAGGCACCTTCCACCAGTATGCGTTGTACCGTACCCACACGGCTTTCGCTGATGGACTTGATGTTGGCGTTGATGACGCCCTGCAGGTGCTGCAGGCGGCGCAGCTTCACGTCGTGCGGCGTGTCGTCGTGCAGGCCTGCTGCGGGCGTGCCGGGGCGGGGGCTGAAGATGAAGCTGAAGCTGTTGTCAAAGTGGATATCGTCGATGAGCTTCATCATCTTGTTGAAGTCGTCTTCCGTCTCGCCGGGGAAGCCTACGATGAAGTCGCTGCTCATGGCCAGGTCGGGGCGGATGGCGCGCAGCTTGCGCACCGTGCTCTTGTATTCCATGGCGGTGTAGCCGCGCTTCATGGCCATCAGGATGCGGTCGCTGCCGTGCTGCACGGGCAGGTGCAGGTGGCTGGCCAGCTTGGGCAGCTTGGCATAGGCCTCGATCAGTCGGGGCGTGAATTCGTTGGGGTGGCTGGTGGTGTAGCGGATGCGCTCAATGCCAGGGATGTCCGACACGTATTCGAGCAGCAGCGCAAAGTCGGCAATCTCTGCCGTGCCACCCATCTTGCCCAGGTAGGCATTCACGTTCTGGCCCAGCAGGGTGATTTCCTTCACGCCCTGGTCGGCCAGGCCCGCCACTTCGACCAGCACGTCGTCGAATGGGCGGCTCACCTCTTCGCCACGGGTGTAGGGCACCACGCAGTAGCTGCAATATTTGCTGCAGCCTTCCATGATCGACACAAAGGCCGACGCGCCTTCCACCCGCGCGGGCGGCAGGTGGTCGAACTTCTCGATTTCGGGAAAGCTGATGTCCACCTGGGGCTTGTCCAGCCGTTCACGCTGGTTGAGCATCTCGGGCAGGCGGTGCAGGGTCTGGGGGCCGAACACCACGTCCACGTAGGGCGCGCGCTTGATGATCTCGGCGCCCTCCTGGCTGGCCACGCACCCGCCCACACCAATCTTCACGCCGCGTGCCTTCAGGTGCTTGATGCGGCCCAGGTCGCTGAAAACCTTTTCTTGCGCCTTCTCACGCACCGAGCAGGTGTTGAAGAGGATGAGGTCGGCTTCGTCCACGTTCTGCGTGGGCTCGTAGCCTTGGGCGGCGTTCAGCACGTCGGCCATCTTGTCCGAGTCGTACTCGTTCATCTGGCAGCCGAAGGTTTTGATAAAGACTTTTTTGGCCATGGCAATTTCGCAAAAGAGCAAGCAAACACCGCACCTGGCGTGGTGCGGAGACTGTGAATGTCACAACGGCGCGGTGGCTGTGCGGCCGCACCGGAAAGGAGTTACTTCAGAGCGGCGCCCGAGCCGGTCGTGATGTTGGTGACGATGGCGTCGCTGCCCTTGCGGGGCTGTGCGGCCTCGCTTTCGGTCAGGATCCATGCGGAATGCAGCATGCCGGTGCTGTTCTCCAGCACGTAGTTGACCTTGAAGGTCTGGCCCAGCACCGTGTGTGCCATGACCAAGGTGTTCTGGGGGCTGAACAGCCGCATGCCGGGGGCCATGCGGATGGTCTTGCCATTGAGTGTGGCTTCGGATGCGGTGTTGATGCTCAGCGTGCCCCGCAGTGCGGCTTCGGGGAAGGGGCGTGAGAGGCCCAGGCCTGGCTGGACTTGAGCCGAGGCCGGTGCCACGGCGCAGAGGGCCGCACAGGTCACCACGGCCATCCATGCGGCATGGAAAAAGCGGGGCACCCGCTGGACGGGGTAGCGGCTGGAAGAGGGTGTGGTGCAGCGGTTCATGGTTTACATCCAGGGGCTGAAGGCACAATTTTAGAAGGGGTTGCCAGCGTGGCATATCCCTCTGACAAGTCAAGCGGCTCTGTGCTTCGATGGGCACAGAAACAGGTTCTGAGGCTCGCCTGAAAGAAAAAACCCACAGTGGGTTGCCGCACTGTGGGTTTTTGTATTTGGTGGTCGTAGGTGGACTTGAACCACCGACATCAGCATTATGAATGCTGCGCTCTAACCAACTGAGCTATACGACCGGAAACCAGAATTATAGAACAAAAATTATTGGTGTGTGAAGTTGGCAGCGCGTTTGTTCATGAACGCGTCCATGCCTTCCTTTTGGTCCTGCGTCGCAAACAGCGCGTGGAACAGGCGGCGCTCAAACATCACGCCATCGGCGAGCGTGCCCTCGAAGGCGCGGTTGACCGATTCCTTGGCTGCCATGACAGCGATCTGCGAGAAGCCGGCAATCATGATGGCGGCGCCCAGTGCTTCGTCCATGAGCTTGTCGTAAGCCACCACTCGACTGACCAGTCCGGCGCGCTCGGCTTCGGTCGCGTCCATCATGCGGCCTGTCAACGCCATGTCCATGGCCTTGGACTTGCCCACGGCGCGGGGCAGGCGCTGCGTGCCACCCGCACCAGGGATCACGCCCAGCTTGATCTCGGGCTGACCGAACTTGGCATTGTCGGCGGCGATGATGAAGTCGCACATCATGGCCAGTTCGCAGCCGCCGCCCAATGCAAAGCCGCTGACGGCGGCGATGACGGGCTTGCGAATGGAGCGGATGGTTTCCCAGTTGCGGGTGATGTAGTCGCCCTTGTAGGTGTCAGCGAAGCTGTATTTGGCCATGGCGCCAATGTCCGCGCCCGCCGCAAAAGCCTTTTCGCTGCCGGTGACGATCATGCAGCCGATTTTCTCGTCAGCGTCGAACGCCTTGAGGGCAGCGCCCAGTTCATTCATGAGTTGGTCGTTCAGCGCGTTAAGCTGTTTGGGCCGATTGAGGGTGATGATGCCGACCTTGTCCGCTTCAATGCGCACCTCGATGGTTTCGTAAGCCATGAAATCTCCTGGGGGTTATGGTTGGTTATGAAAGCTGCAGCAATATACCCAAGGCAGTAGGGCTTTGCTGCCGTCAGGCCAGCCAGCGTCCCACTGCAGCGGCGTCTGTCACCGTCAGGCTGATGGTGTCTGGCGCCATGGCTGTGGCGGTCGCGTTGCGCCGGCCCTTGGCAGGGGCTCCAGCTGCCTGGAGCAGTGGTATCTCCAAGGGCAGGCGCAGGAGTCGCCCGTCGCGGGCCACCAGTGCCTGCAGGGTGGTGTGGATGCCCGCGTAGAAAGTGACGTCGTCGAGCTTGCTGATGCGCCAGCCCTGGCCCTGCACTTCCACGCCCAGCCACTCGTCGCCTGCAGACATTCCTGCCTTCTCTGCGGCTCCGCCACGCAGCACGGTCTTGATCTGCACACTGTGGTTCTCGGCCACACGCAGGCCCAGGCGCTGGGCCAGCTGTGGCCGGTCGGCCTTGAGCGCCACGCCGTGGGCGGCCAGCAGCTCCTCCAGGGGTAGATCGGCTGTGCTGTGCACCCAGTGCGCCAGTTCCTTGTCGAATGGGCGGCCGGCCAGGTCGTGGAGCACGGCGCGCAGATCCGCTTCGGTCATCGGGCCGCCCGCGCAGCGCACCCACAGTGCGCGCATCACATCGTCCAGCGTGGCTTTGCCCTCGCGCCGCAGGGCCAGGTCCAGGCACAGGGCCACCAGAGAGCCCTTGGTGTAGTAGCTGACGGTGGTGTTGGGTGTGTTCTCGTCCTGTCGGTAGTACTTCACCCACGCGTCAAAACTGGCCTGGGCCACGGTTTGTACCGACCGGCCGGGTGTTTGCAGCACCTGGTTGATGGTTTTGGTGATGAGCTTGAGGTAGGTTGCGTCGTCCAGCAGCCCGGCGCGGCGCAGCAGCAGGTCGTCGTAGTAGCTCGTGAAGCCCTCGAAGAACCACAGCAACTCGGTGTAGTTCTCTTGCGCATAGTCGTAGCGGGTGAACTCGGCAGGCCGCAGGCGCTTGACGTTCCAGGTGTGAAAGTATTCGTGGCTGATGAGGCCCAGCAGCGTGGTGTAGCCCTCACTGGCTCGCACATCGCCCTGGCGGGGCAGATCACGCCGCCCGCAGATCAGCGCCGTGGAGTTGCGGTGTTCCAGTCCCCCATAACCATCTCCCACGGCGTTGAGCATGAAGACGTAGTTTTTGAACGGCGCCTTGCCTTCGCCGTGCCAGAAACGGATGGCGGTTTCACAAATTTTCTGCGTGTCGGCCAGCAGGCGCTTGCCATCGAACGACGGAGCTGCACCTGCCACCACAAACTGGTGGGCAATGCCGCAGGCCTTGAAGCGCCCCACCCAGAAGTTACCCAATTCCACCGGGCAATCGACCAGTTCATCGTAGTCGGCCGCTGCGTACAGACCAAACCCTTGCTTGTCGGCATCCAGGGGCCGTAGACCGGTGGCAGCAGCCCAGGTCGCCGTGGCCGCCGTGCGTGCCAGTTCCAGTGTGTGGGGCTGTTTCTCCTGGTCATGCACGCGCAGGCACAGACTGGTGCCGTTGAAAAAGCCGCGCGAGGTGTCCAGCCAGGCGGTGCGCACGGAGCTGTCGTAGGCGCACACCTGATAGGTCAGCACCAGAGGCTTGCGCTCCGTGCATTGCACTTGCCAGCGGTGCTTGTCCAGCTGGGCCGGTTGCAAAGCGCGTTGGCCTTGCCGAGCCGCCAGAACCTGCAGATTCTTGGAGAACTCCCGCACCAGGTAGCTGCCTGGAATCCAGACCGGCAGAGACAGCTCTTGCGATGCCGCTGGCCGCTGCACCGTCAGCGTCACGGTGAACAGATGTGCGTGCAGGTCTGTGGGTTCGACGCGGTAGTGAATGTCTGCGGCAGAGGCTTGGCGTGAGAGGGGCATGGCGTGTGCGACGCATGGGCCGCGCGGGGTCGTCGGTCAGGGGCTTTCAGCGGCTATCAATTGGCGGAGGGCGTTTCGCTGGCGGCTTCGGCCAGACGCTTTTCGACCTCCTGGGCGCCGATCGCACCTGGCACACGCGTGCCGTTGGCAAAAATCAATGTGGGGGTGCCGGTGATCTTGTACTTCTTGCCAAAGGCCAGGTTGCGCTGCAGCGCGCTGGTGTCACAGCTAGCCGCCGGTGCGGGCTTGTCACGCACCATCTGGTCTTGCCACGCCGTGGCCTGGTCCTTGGAACACCAGATGTTGCGCGACTTTTCGGCCGAATCCGGGCTCAGGATGGGGTACAGGAACAGGTACACCGTCACGTTGTTGATCTGCTGCAAGTCGCGCTCAAAGCGCTTGCAGTAGCCGCAGTTGGGGTCCTCGAACACGGCCACCTTGCGCTTGCCGTCGCCGCGCACAATGGTTACGGCATCTTTCAGGGGCAGGGCCGAGAAGTTGACAGCTGTGAGTTTGCTGATGCGGTCTTCGGTCAGATTGCGGCGCGCCTTGGAGTCGATGAGCTCGCCCTGGATCACATAGTCGCCCTTGGCGTCTGTGTAGAACAGGTCGGTACCGATGCGCACTTCGTACAGACCCTTCATGGGAGTGGGGCGCACTTCGTCGATCTTGTCCATCTGAGGAATACGCTGGGCCAATGCCTTGCGGATGGCGTCCTCTTGCGCCGTGGCGCTCAGGCTCAGAGTGGCTGCCGCGACGGTCAGCAAAGCAGTGGTCAATTTCATCATGTTCCCGTTCAATCAAACTCGCGCGTTCAGCGCATCCCCATGGCCTGGCGGGCCACAAAATCCTTCAGCAGGCCGCTGTGTTCAAAGCCCTTCATGCCCCAGTTGCGCAGCGCCTGCCAGGGCGCCTCCGGACGTGCAAACAGTTGCTGCAACCCATCGGTGGCCAGGCCCATCGCTATCAGAGCCGCTTTTCGCTGGCGTTCGTAGCGCCGCAGCAGCCGCAGGTCGGCGACGCGGCGCCAGTAGTCGCGGGTGCGCAGCACATCGGCCAAGGCTGCCACATCGGCCAAGCCCAGGTTCAGCCCTTGCCCTGCCAGCGGATGCACGTTGTGGGCCGCGTCGCCTGCCAGTACCCAGCTGCGCGCAGCTGGGCCATTGGTCGCATTGGTCGATGCAGCACCGCACCAGCGGTCCGCCTTGGCCAGCTGCAGCGGCCAAGTGGCACGCTCGGCAATGAGCTCAATGTTGCCGAGCGCCAGCTGGCTCGCAGTCTGCAACTCGTGCGCAAAGGTGTCGGCAGGCAATGCCATCAGCGCGGAAACCCGCTCCTCAGGGACGGACCACACCACGGCCACAGAGTTCCCCTGGGCTCCCTCCAGCGGCAAAAAAGCCAGAATGCCTTGTGGCAAAAACCACTGGCGTGCGACCTGTGCATGCGGATGTTCGCAGCGCACCCGCGTGGCAATGGCGTACTGGGCATAGGGCGTCACGTCAAAGTGCACGCCAAACTCGGACCGGGTGGTGCTGGCGCGTCCTTCGCACACGACGGTCAGGGGCGCAGCCACCGGGATATCCACCACCTCTACCAATGGCTGAAACCGCACAGCCTGTGCCAGTCGCTCTTCCAGGGCCGGCACATCCACGATCCAGGCGAGGGCTTCTACCCCCTGGGGGGCGGCATCGAAATGCACGCAGCCATCCTGATCGCCCTGCACCTGCATGTGCTTGACGGCGGTGGCGTGTTCGGCGTCGGGCCAGCTGCGCAGCGATTCGAGCAGGCTACGGGACGCTGCATTCAGGGCATAGGCCCGTACATCGGTGGCCACCGCGCTGCGTGGAGCCGGGTCTGGTACCAGGGCCACCCTCAGTCGTTCCCGTGCCAGCAACAAGGCCAGGGTTCGGCCCACGATGCCGGTGCCACGAATGCAGATATCAAAGGTTGGGGCCATGACAGGCATTGTAGGAGGGGTCTTACCCCCTGTAATGACAGGGCAGAATTGCGGTCTGGCCTTTCTGGCACCCTTCTTCAGGAGCACCCGGCGTGAGTTTCCCTTCCGAGTCTGATCTGTCCGGCACCATTGCGCGGCTGTTTGTGTATCCCGTCAAATCCTGTGCGGGCATCGAGGTGCAGCAGGCGCTGCTTACCGAGACCGGGCTGGATCTGGACCGCGCCTGGATGGTGGTGGACGCACAGGGCATGTTCCTCACCCAGCGCAGCCTGCCCCGCATGGCGCTGATCCGGCCCCAGCTCAAGAGTGACGAAATGGTGCTGCGGGCTCCGGGCATGCTGGCGCTGCATGTGGCGATCGACGCAGTGGAGGCACCAGCCACGGTGACTGTCTGGCGCGACACGGTGCCTGCGTGGGACATGGGCCCTGTGGCGGCCCAGTGGTTCAGCGACTTTCTGGGGCAGCCCTGCCGCCTGGTGCGGTTTGACCCGGAACATCGGCGGCTGTCCAGCCTGGAGTGGACGGATGGCATGGAAGCTCCCAACCAGTTTGCTGACGGGTTTCCGCTGCTGGTGACCAGTGAGGCATCCCTGAACGATCTCAACGCACGGCTCACGGCCGGCGGCCACGGCGCGGTGGGCATGGAGCGGTTCCGGCCCAACGTGGTGTTGGCGGGGGTGGATGCCCACGACGAGGACCGCGTGGATCTGATCCATGTGGAGGGCGATGGCACCGCCGACGTCCACCTGCAACCGGTGAAGCCCTGCGCGCGATGCCCCATCCCCGACATCGACCCGGCCACGGCCGAGAGCCATCCGTCGGTGGGCGACACCTTGCGCACCTACCGCCAGGACAAACGGTTGGACGGCGCCATCACGTTCGGCATAAACGCCATCGTGCGCAGCGGCGCAGGGCAGTGGCTGCGTGTGGGGCAACGCATTGCTGCCGATTTGCGGTTTGAATGACCGTCTGATTTGGGCCATCAGCACTGGGCACTGGGCGCGCCCGTAAAATCGGCGGTTTGTCTCCAGAACACCAGAAAGCCCTGCCATGAGCCTCCAATGCGGCATCGTGGGCCTGCCCAACGTCGGCAAGTCCACCCTTTTCAACGCGCTGACCAAGGCTGGTATTGCCGCCGAGAACTATCCCTTCTGCACCATCGAGCCCAATGTCGGCGTGGTGGAAGTGCCGGACCCCCGCCTCCAGCAACTGGCCGAGATCATCTCGCCCGAGCGCATCGTCCCTGCCATCGTCGAGTTTGTGGACATTGCCGGCCTGGTGGCTGGTGCCAGCCAGGGTGAAGGCCTGGGCAACCAGTTTCTGGCCCACATCCGAGAAACCGACGCCATCGTGAACGTCGTGCGCTGCTTTGAAGACGACAACGTAATCCACGTGGCGGGCCGCGTGGACCCGATCTCCGACATCGAAGTGATCCAGACCGAGCTGTGCCTGGCTGACCTGGGCACGGTCGAGAAAGCCCTGAACCGATACACCAAGGCTGCCAAGTCGGGCAACGACAAGGATGCCGCCAAGCTGGTGGCGCTGCTCACCCGCATCCAGGCCGCACTCAACGAAGGCAAGCCCGCCCGCTCGGTCGAAATCACCAAGGAAGAGCAGCCGCTGCTCAAGTCCCTGTGCCTGATCACGGCCAAGCCCGCGATGTTCGTGGGCAACGTGAGTGAAGACGGCTTCGAGAACAACCCGTTCCTGGACCGCCTCAAGGACTATGCCGCCAGCCAGAATGCGCCCGTGGTGGCCATCTGCGCCAAGATGGAGGCCGAGATGGCCGAGATGAGCGACGAAGACCGCGACATGTTCCTGGCCGAAATGGGGCAGACAGAACCAGGCCTGGCGCGCCTGATCCGTGGCGCCTTCAAGCTGCTGGGCCTGCAGACCTACTTCACCGCTGGCGTGAAGGAGGTGCGCGCCTGGACCATCCACATTGGCGACACCGCGCCCCAGGCTGCTGGTGTGATCCACGGCGACTTCGAGCGCGGCTTCATCCGTGCGCAGACGATTGCCTTCGAGGACTTCATTGCCTACAAGGGCGAGCAGGGCGCCAAGGATGCCGGCAAGATGCGTGCCGAAGGCAAGGAGTACGTGGTCAAGGATGGTGACGTGCTGAACTTCCTGTTCAACGTCTGACCCTGCTGCAGGCTCCTCGGGGCCTGCGTGCGCTGTGTTGCCCGTCATCCCTGTCTGCCCCCGGGCGGGCAGGGATTTTTTCTGGCGGCTTCCCGCTCCAGAGCAACCCGGGCAAGGCCATGCCTTCGTTCACTCTTTGATGGTTTCTCACGCATGAATACAGGAATCCTCTACGCTGCCCTCGCCTATGTCGCCTGGGGGCTGTTCCCGCTGTACTTCAAGCAGGTGGCCGATGTGCCCTCGCTGGAGGTGGTGATGCACCGCACGCTGTGGTCGCTGGCCGTGGTGCTGGGGCTGCTGGCCGTGCGCAGGCAATGGGCGTGGATGGCGTCTGTGGTGCGCCAGCCGCGGGTGCTCGGCGCATTTGCGTTGTCGGCCGTGCTGTTGTCGGGCAACTGGCTGACCTACGTGTGGGCGGTGCAGAACCACCATGTGGTCGATGCCAGCCTGGGGTATTTCATCTTGCCACTGGTGAATGTGGCGCTGGGCTTCGTGTTCCTGCGCGAGCGCCCCCGGCCCGGGCAGTGGCTGGCCGTGGCGGTGGCTGCGGCCGGTGTGCTGTGGCTGGCCGTGCAGGCAGGGCGCCTGCCCTGGATCGCGCTGGTGCTGGCACTGACCTTTGGCTTCTATGGCCTGCTGCGCAAGGTAGCAGTGCTGGGCGCGCTGGAGGGGCTTACCTTGGAGACCCTGATGCTGGCGCCGGTGGCGGCAGTGGTGCTGGCCTGGTGGAGCTGGCAAGGACAGGGCGCTCTGGTGCAGGGCGATGCGTCTACTGTGGGTTGGTTGCTGTTGGCCGGGCCCATGACGGCCGTACCTTTGCTGCTGTTTGCCGCGGGCGCGCGGCGCATTCCCATGTCCACGCTGGGCATCCTGCAATACATCTCGCCCAGCCTCCAGTTTGCGCTGGGAGTGTGGGTGTACCACGAGGCCTTTCAGCCCGCGCGGCTGGTGGGTTTTGTTTTGATCTGGGCCGCGCTGTTGGTGTACAGCGTGGAGGGCTGGTGGACGCGTCAGCGGATGGCGGTGGCCTGAATCGCCGGGGGCGGTCCCTGTCGCCTGGGCTACTGGAAAACGCGCAGTTCGATTCTGTCAGCCACGCGTAAGATCCTGCGATTTGTCTGACGGGCGCTGCGCGTGTGTTGCTGCACCGCCCACCCACATATCCAGGCCAGAGCCCGCCACCACATGCTTTTTGGACGCAAAAACCTGTTTTCGGCGACGGATGCCTTCCCGTTGACCGATGCCGTGCTGGAGTTCGACGATTCGTCTTCAGTCGCCGTGCGACCTGGACGGCGCGCGCTGGATGGCTTTGGCCCCCGGGGAGAGCGCAGTGCGCAGTCAAAGTGGTGGGCTGTGGCGGGGCTCATTGGCCTGTACGCCCTGGCCCTGCTGGGGTTCTATGCGTTGGGCGTGGTGGGGGTCCAGGTGCTGTGGGTGCTGGCCGGTCTGACGGCGGCGGGCTTCGCGGTGTTTGGTGCCTTGTTCCGTTTGGGTCTGCACCACAAACTGCGGCTGCGCCATCTCAAGCTGGGCATCGTGGTGGCTTCCATCAGCGGCATGCTGGGGTTGTTCTACCTGGAGCCTGTCACGCAGATTCTGTTGGCCCCCTTCATGTTTGTGGCAGTGGCTTATGGCATCTTTACCGTACCCCGGCGCACGTTGCTGGTGTTGACGGCCGGGGTGTTGTGCGCTTATGCGGCAGTGGCAGCCGCGCACTACGCAGAGCAGGGCAACGACGCCCTGCTGCGGCTGGAGCTGATGCACCTGCTGGCGCTGGCTGTCTCCGTGCCAGCGTTCATCGTGCTCATGGGCCGCGTGCAGCGGCTGTACCGCAGCCTCTACCAGGCCAGCCGCAAGATCAAGAACATCCAGGAAGATGCGCAGCGCGATACTTTGCTGGGCTGTTTCAACCGCCGCTACATTCTCGCGGCGCTCGAAGAACAAAAACAGCTGGCCGACGAAAGCGGGATTCCGCTGTGCCTGGCCGTGCTTGACATCGACCATTTCAAACGCATCAACGACGAGCTGGGTCACCTGGGGGGCGACGAGGTGTTGCGGACCTTTGCGCGCATTGCGCAGCAGGGCGTGCGCGGGGGCGACGTGTTTGGGCGCTACGGTGGCGAGGAGTTCTTGCTGATCTTCCCGGCGACCTCGTTGCTGCCCTCGCTCAACACCTGCGAACGCATTCGGGCCCAGGTCGAGTCGCACGCCTGGACGGGCCTGCTCAAAGGCCGCGTGACGGTGTCCATCGGTGTGACCCAGTATGTGCTGGGCGAGTCGGTGCTGGAGTTCTTTTCGCGGGCGGACACTGCCATGTACATGGCCAAGGAGGGTGGGCGCAACCAGGTGGTGGTCGAGGAGCCCATCGCCAAAGGCGACTCTCAGCTGTCGGACCTGTCGATCCCCAGCGGCCACGCTTTCTTGTAGTTTCTGGCCAGCGGCTGGCGGTGTGCAGGCTATCGTTTGTGCTGGTCGGGTTGACAAGCGGCTTGCGGTGCCCACACTGAGGGTCTGTTCCCACCTGCGCGTTGGGTGGCATCGCACCGTGCTGCGCCTGCGCGTGGGTGCCGAAGCCCAGGCCCCGCGTCCGTTCCATGTCCCCATCCGTTGACCTGTCGGCCGAATTCGCCACTGCCCAGCAGCGCGTGCGCATGCTGCAGCAGCAACCACAGGCTTTCCCGCATCCGGTAGACCCGATGGAGCCCGTGGAATGTATAGAAACCCATATCTCGTGGGTGCTGCTGGCCGGTGACTTTGCCTACAAGTTCAAAAAGCCACTGCAGCTGGATTTTCTGGACTTCAGCACGCGGGCGCTGCGGCATGCGGCCTGCGAGGAAGAGCTGCGCATCAACCGCCGGACGGCGCCGGGCCTTTACCTGCGCGTTGTCGGCTTGGTGAGCGATGCGGCAAAAGATGCTTCGGCCACGCTGCGGGTGGTGCCCTGGCAAGGCGCTCCACCAGGCGCCGAGCCCGCTGTGTGGATGCGGCGTTTTGCCCAGGAGGCACTGCTCGCTACCGCATTGGACGCACATCGTGTGTCACCTGCGCAGATCGACCAGCTGGCGCGCCATGTGGCGCAGTTTCATGCCACGGCCGCCGTCGCCGCAGGCGCCACCACCTGGGGCACAGCAGCGGCGGTGCAAGCGCCGGTGGGTGACTGCCTGGCGGCTCTGCTCCCCTCCGTGGCAGGCGCACTGCCTGGTCAGGGGCCATTGCTGGCGCAGGTGACCAGCTGGTGCCAGCATGAGGGGCAGGCCCTGGCCCCCACGTTCGAGGCGCGCCGGGCAGCCGGTCGGGTGCGCGAGTGCCATGGCGATTTGCACTTGGCCAACATTGCGCTCATCGATGGTGAGGCCCAGCTGTTCGACGCCCTGGAGTTCAGCCCCGCCTTGCGCTGGATCGACTGCCTGGCTGACATCGCCTTTGTGGTGATGGACCTCGCGGCCCATGGTCGGGCGGATCTGGCCTGGCGGTTCTTGAACCGGTGGCTCGAACACACCGGGGACTACGCAGCCCTGGTGGTGTTGCGTTACTACGGCTGTTACCGTGCCCTGGTGCGGGCGCGGGTTGCAGCCCTGCAGATATACGCCACCGGTGGCGGTAGTGGCAGCGGGCACGCTGCGCAAACCGTGGAGGGGTATCTGGAGCTGGCGGCGGGCTTTGCAGGACAACGGCCTGCACGCTGGTCCTCGGCGTGCCCTGCCAGCTTGTGGCTGGCCCATGGCTTTTCGGGCGCGGGCAAGAGCACCCATGCGCTGGCCTTGGCGTGCCAGCGTGGCATGGTGCGCGTGCGGGCCGATGTGGAGCGCAAGCGCCTGTTTGGCCTGGCGCCCGATGCTGCCAGCGACGGAATACCGGGCGGCATCTACACCGCAGAGGCCACACTGCGCACGCACCAGCGGCTGGCGCAAGTGGCGCGCGAGGTGCTGGCGGCAGGCTACTGCGTGATTGTGGATGCCACCTTGCTGGACCGTGATGCCCGCGCACTTTTCCTGGAGCTGGCCGCTGCCGCGCAAGTGCCCTGCCACATTCTGTCGTTCGAGGCCCCCCTTCCGGTGCTGCGCGAGCGCGTCCGCCAGCGCGCGCTGGCGGGAGGCGGTGCGTCAGAGGCGGACGTGGCAGTGCTGGACGCCCAGTGGGCCCGCGCCCACCCCTTGCAGCCTCACGAAGAGGCCATCACGCTGCACGTGGACACCACAGTGCCCGTGGACTGGGACCGTCTGCTGCCACACTGACACCCGGTGGCACCGGCGGGCCGCTACGGGGCCAGGTGGCCGGGCATGAAGTACAGCAGCACGCTCGTCATCACCAGGTAGCGCAGGAACTTGCCCACGGCCATATAGGCCAGACACTGCCAGAACGGCAGCTTGAGCCAGCCGGCCACCGCGCACAGCGGGTCGCCCACCACCGGCAGCCAGCTCAAGAGGCAGGCCCGCGCGCCAAAGCGCTTGAGCCAGCTCAGCGCCCGCACCTCGGTGGCATTGCCGCGCGCCTTGTCCACCGCCTTGTGCGCACCCAGGCCCATCCACCAGCTCACGCCGCCGCCCAGGGTGTTGCCGAGGGTGGCCACGATGATGGAGGGCCAGAACAGGTCGGGGTTGAGCTTGATGAGACCGAACACAGCTGGCTCAGAGCCCAGCGGCAGCAGCGTGGCCGAGACAAAAGACACCACAAAGACTGTGCTCAGTCCGAATTGCGGCAGGGCCAACCATTCGAGCAGCTGGTGCATCCAGATTTCCATAGCTGTCGAGTGTAGGGGGCGGGTGGGGCTCCATGTGCCCCAGGGGGATCTGTCCTACAGGGGAGCGCGCCATCGGCGCATGGCCGGGTTGCAGCGTCTTTTGTATCGTGAAAACACATTGGCCCTGAATGACAACCCCAGGAGGTCGCCCATGCCGGTATTGCCCACAACGTCCCAACCACGCCGCTTGAACCCCTCGGTTGCCTTGCCGCCCGCGACCCGCTGGTCTTCGGTCGCCATGGCCCTGTTGCTGGCGGCCTGCGTGCACAGCCCGCGGGCCGCCGTACCCAGCCCTGGACTGCAAGGCGGTCCAACGCTTTGGGAGCACACGCCGATAGCGCCTTGCGACAGGGCGCCCACCGCACGGCCGGCGCTGGAGCGCATTGGCCGCGAGCTGCAATCCCAGGGCATGGCGCTGCAGGCCACCTGCGACACCGCCAGCGGTGGCTGGGTGGTGCAGGTACAGGTGGTGGATGGCACCAAGGCCCACAAGGCGGTGCGCGGGCCGCTGGCCGACGGGCAGGCCGTGGACATGGGCACTCCGGCGGGCGCTGCGCGCTCGGAGGCGGCGGCGGGCGCCAGCGGTTTCTCCCCGGACGTGCTGCACAACCGCCAGTGGCTGCGGGCGCTCATGGCGCGCCATCAGTTCGACAACCTGCCGGATGCCTGGTGGCATTTCGCGCAGCGGGGTGTACCGCCCGCACAGGCTGCAGACACCGATCTCGCCGCACGGTGAACCTGCACTCAGCGTGTTGAGACGCTGCGGTGCTTGCGCCACCGGGCCCGAGTGAGGGGGCGAGGGAGGCGTCTAGTGGGCTGACTCAATGGAGCCCGACCGTCAGATAGATAAGGTGTGTGCTCCATTTCAGTTGCTGAAATTTTGAGCAGGTACAATCCCGCCTCCTTTTTCAGCATCTGTTGCTGCCTCCCCCTCCCTATCCCCGCCCATGCAAATTGGCCACATTCCTTTGGCGAACCGGTTGTTCGTCGCCCCGATGGCGGGCGTCACCGACCGGCCGTTCCGCCAGCTGTGCAAGGCGCTGGGTGCAGGCTATGCGGTGAGCGAGATGGTGACCTCGCGCAAGGATTTGTGGAACAGCCTCAAAACCTCGCGCCGGGCCAACCATGAAGGGGAGCCGGGGCCCATTGCCGTGCAGATCGCCGGCACCGATGCACCGATGATGGCCGAGGCTGCGGTCTACAACGTGGAACGCGGCGCGCAGATCATCGACATCAACATGGGCTGCCCGGCCAAGAAGGTCTGCAACAAATGGGCGGGCTCCGCCCTGATGCAGAACGAGGCGCTGGCGGTGGAGATCGCCGCTGCGGTGGTCGAGGCCTGCGCTCCCTTCAACGTGCCTGTCACGCTGAAGATGCGCACCGGCTGGTGCCAGGAGCACAAGAACGCCGTGGCATTGGCGCGGCAGTTTGAAAGCGTGGGCATCCAGATGCTCACCGTGCACGGCCGCACGCGCGAGCAGGGCTACAAGGGCCATGCGGAGTACGACACCATCGCGGCCGTCAAGGCGGCGGTGAAGGTGCCTGTGGTGGCCAACGGCGACATCACCTCGCCCGAGAAGGCGCGCGACGTGCTCGCCGCCACCGGTGCCGACGCGATCATGATCGGCCGCGCCGCACAGGGCCGGCCATGGATCTTCCGCGAGATCGGCCACTTTCTGGCCACGGGCGAATACCTGGCACCACCGCTGGTGGCCGAGGTGCGGCGCCTGCTGCTGGACCACCTGCAAGACCACTACAGCCTGTATGGCGAGCTGACCGGCGTGCGCAGTGCGCGCAAGCACATTGCCTGGTACCTGCGCGCGCTGCCGGGCGGCGAGGCCTTGCGGGCACATATCAATACGATCGAAGACTGCACCACACAGTGGCAGGCCGTGGCCGACTACCTGGACGCCCTGGGCCAACAGATGGACCGGCTGCCTGCCGCCACCGACGTGGATGCCGACACAGAAGAACAAGAGGGATTGGTTGCATGAGCAAGAAACACATCGAAGAATGCGTGCGCGAAAGCCTGCAGGGCTACTTTCGCGACCTGGGCGGAGAGACGCCCGATGGCATGTACGACATGCTGGTGCGTGTGGTCGAAAGGCCGCTGCTGGAAGTCGTGATGCAGCAGGCCGACAACAACCAGTCGCGCGCCGCCGAATGGCTGGGCCTGAACCGCAACACCCTGCGCAAGAAGCTGGTCGAGCACAAGCTGCTCTGACCGGGTTTGTCTGATTGCTATTTATTTTGTAGCTGCTTGCGCATGATGCACTAGCGCTACAGCCCGTTTTTATTCAAAACCTCCGCACCACCACCATGAACGCACTTCTCTCCGTCTCTGACAAGACCAGCATCGTCGAATTCGCGCAAGCGCTGCACGCGCTGGGCATCAAGCTGCTGTCCACCGGCGGCACCGCCAAGCTGCTGGCCGACAAGGGCCTGCCCGTGACCGAGGTGGCCGAAGTCACTCAGTTCCCCGAAATGCTGGACGGCCGCGTGAAGACGCTGCACCCCAAGGTGCACGGTGGCCTGCTGGCCCGCCGCGAGCTGCCCGAACACATGGCGGCATTGAAGGAGCACGGCATCGACACCATCGACCTGCTGGTGGTCAATCTCTACCCCTTTGAAGCCACCGTGGCCAAGGCCGGTTGCACGCTGGCCGACGCCATCGAGAACATCGACATCGGCGGCCCCGCCATGGTGCGCAGCGCCGCCAAGAACTGGAAGGACGTGGGCGTGATCACCTCGGCCGACCAGTACGAGGCCGTGCTGGCCGAGCTGAAGGCCGGTGGCAAGCTCAGCGACAAGCTGCGCTTTGCGCTGTCGGTGGCTGCGTTCAACCGCATCGCGCAGTACGACGGCGCCATCAGCGACTACCTCTCGTCCGTCACGTTTGAAGAAGAAAAACTGTCGGAAACCTATGTGCCCACGCGCACCCAGTTCCCCGGCCAGAGCAACGGCATCTTCACCAAGGTGCAGGACCTGCGCTACGGCGAAAACAGCCACCAGCAGGCCGCGCTGTACCGCGACCTGCACCCCGCGCCCGGCTCCCTGGTCACCGGCGTGCAGCTGCAGGGCAAGGAGCTCTCGTACAACAACATCGCCGACGCCGATGCCGCCTGGGAATGCGTAAAGAGCTTTGAAGCGGCCGCCTGCGTGATCGTCAAGCACGCCAACCCCTGCGGCGTAGCCGTGGGCCTGGACGCGCTGAGTGCCTACAGCAAGGCCTTCCAGACCGACCCCACCAGCGCTTTCGGCGGCATCATCGCCTTCAACCGCGTGGTGGACGGCCAGGCGGCGGCCCAGGTGAGCAAACAGTTTGTCGAGGTGCTGATGGCCCCCGACTTCACCGCCGAGGCGCTGGAGATCTTCAAGGCCAAAGCCAATGTGCGTCTGCTCAAGATCGCGCTGCCCGCACACGGTGGCAAGACCGACTGGGAACGTGGCCGCAACGCCATGGACGCCAAGCGCATTGGCTCGGGCCTGCTGCTGCAGACCGCTGACAACCACGAGCTGTCGCTCATCGACCTCAAGGTCGTGACGAAGAAGCAGCCCACGCTGGAAGAAATGGAAGACCTGCTGTTCGCCTGGAAGGTCGCCAAGTACGTCAAGAGCAACGCCATCGTCTTCTGCAAGGGCGGCATGACCATGGGCGTGGGTGCGGGCCAGATGAGCCGCCTGGACTCGGCCCGCATCGCCAGCATCAAGGCAGGCCACGCAGGCCTGACCTTGCAAGGGACGGTTGTAGCGAGCGACGCCTTCTTCCCCTTCCGCGACGGCCTGGACGTGGTGGTTGATGCGGGCGCTACCTGCGTGATCCAGCCCGGTGGTTCGATGCGCGACAACGAAGTGATCGACGCCGCCAACGAGCGTGGCGTGGCCATGGTCTTCAGCGGTGTGCGCCACTTCCGCCACTGAGATGATGGGTATCGCGACGGGGCTCGCGGCGGTGCGCGCGCATGCACCGCGACGATGAGACCCCGCCACCCCGGCCCCGCTGGCTGGGGTGGGCCCTGATGGTGTTCATGGCACTGGTGGTGCTGGGCATGCTCAACCTGGGCTGGCGCATGCTGCAGCCGGGGCCAGGCGCTGCGAGTGCCGCTCAGGGCGCGTCGGGTGCAGGCGGGTCAGAAGGCAGCGCTGCCTCACCGCCCTCCGCACCGGCCGGACCTCGCCTGGTGGAGGCATCCGATTGCCTGCGCTGCCATGGCATGGAGCGCTACTACGTAGGCCCGTCGTTCCAGCAGATAGCAGCGCGGTACCGCGACCGCGCCGACGCCGTCGATTACCTGGCCGGCAAGATCCGCAACGGCAGTGTGGGCGAGTGGGGGCGCACCGTGATGCCTCGCCACCCGCAAGTCACGGAAGCCCAGGCGCGCGGGATGGCGCAGTGGCTGGCGTCGCTGCCAGTGCCGTCCGCCGCGGCACAGGGCGCGTCGGCCGCAGAGCCCGCATCTGCCGCCCGCTGAACGGTGATGGCGATGGCGGCCGGGTCTGGAGGCCCGTTAGGGCTCAGGCCCCAAAGTTCATCGGCAGACCCACATAGTTTTCCGCCAGCGACACCGAGGCCGCACGGGAGTGCACCAGGTAGTCCAGCTCAGCCTCCTGGATCTTCTGGCCGAACTCGCCAGTTTCCGGAAAGCGGTGCATCAGCGAAGTGAACCACCAGGAGAAGCGCTCGGCACGCCACACGCGGCGCAGACAGCGGTCGGAGTAGGTGTCGATGCCAACGGCTGACTTTTCTTTGTAGAACTCGGTCAGCGCGGTCCACAGATAACCCACGTCGCTGGCGGCCAGGTTCAGGCCCTTGGCGCCCGTGGGTGGCACGATGTGGGCAGCATCACCGGCCAGGAACATGCGGCCAAAGCGCATGGGCTCGGCCACAAAGCTGCGCAGCGGGGCGATGCTCATCTCCAGAGCGGGGCCGGTCACCAGGTTGGCGCGGGCCTCGGGGTCCAGGCGGTTGCCCAGCTCGGTCCAGAACTGGTCGATGGTCCAGTTCTCGACCTTGTCAGTCGTAGGCACCTGCACGTAGTAGCGGCTGCGCGTGGCGCTGCGCATGCTGCACAGCGCAAACCCGCGTTCGGTGTTGGCATAGATGAGTTCGTGCGACACCGGTGGCACATCGGCCAGCACACCCAGCCAGCCAAAGGGGTACACGCGCTCATAGGTCTTGAGCAGGTCGGCCGGCGCGCTGGCGCGGCACACGCCGTGGTAGCCGTCGCAGCCCGCGATGAAGTCGCACGCCAGCTCGTGGGGCTGGCCGTCTTTTTCGTACGTCACGCGTGGGTGCTGGCCGTCAAAGTCGTGCACTTGCACGTTCTGTGCGTCGTACACGGTGGTGAGGCCGGCCGCTGCGCGCGCATCCATCAGGTCGCGCGTGACTTCGGTCTGGCCGTACACCGTCACGCGACTGCCGCCGGTCAGCTCGTGCAAATCGATGCGGTGGCGCTGGCCCTTGAACAGCAGCTCGATGCCGTCGTGGGGCAGGCCCTCGGCATGGGCGCGGGCACTCACGCCCGCCTGGTCCAGCAGGTCCATGCAGACCTTCTCCAGCACGCCAGCGCGGATGCGGCCGAGCACGTAGTCGGGGCTGCGCTGCTCGATGATGACGGCGTCAACGCCGGACTTGTGAAGCAACTGACCGAGCAGCAGGCCGGCGGGGCCGGCACCAATGATGGCAACCTGGGTGCGCATGGGAAACCTCTGGGAATGGGGTGGGGAGCTGGGGAGATACCGAAAACCAGTGGCCTTGAGCGTAGGTTGATCCAGATCAAAGCGATATCCGGCGCTGCCGATTGCGTGCGATCAGTCGATGCTTTGTGCGATGATCGCGCAGTCTCCGGGGTGATGCGGGTGGTCAGGCCCGGTGGTGAGTGCACCGGGTCGCTGCAGGGCCCCGGTAGCCCCGGCGCTCGAACCCCGCTCAATTCCCCGGTCCCTAACCCGTCACCCCCATGGCTTCCACCCCCATTGCCAAGGCAGACTTCATCGAAGGCATGGCCAAAGGCATGGCCGTGCTGGAGAGTTTCGACACCGAGCGCCAGCGTCTGAACGCCACGCTGGCGGCGCAGCGCACCGGCCTCACGCGGGCGGCGGCGCGGCGGCACCTGTTGACCCTGGCGCACCTGGGGTATCTGGAGACGGATGGCAGCTACTTCTGGCTGGCGCCCAAGGTGCTTCGGTTTTCGGGGAGCTACCTTGCGTCTGCCCGGCTGCCGCGCGTGCTGCAACCCACGCTGAACCGGCTGGCAGCCCAGACCCAGCAGTCATTCTCGGCGGTGGTGCTGGATGGGGATGAGGTGGTGATCGTGGCGCGCAGCGGCGTGTATGGCGCGCCGTCGCGGGTGCTGGCCTATGGCTTGCACCTGGGCGCGCGACTGCCGGCCCACCCTACGTCCACCGGCCGCGTGTTGCTGGCGGCGCTGCCCCCGGCGGAGTTGACCGCCTGGCTCAAGAACCGGCCCTTGCACCGCCTCACGCCCCAAACCATTACGCAGGTAGGCCCGCTGCGGCAGGTGATCACCAAGGTGCGGCGGGACGACTATTGCCTGGCCGTGGAGGAGCACGAGCTGGGCGTGCACGCGCTGGCTGTGCCGCTGCGCAACCTGCAGGGCCATACGGTGGCGGCGCTCAACGTGGTGGCGTCGCCCAAGCAGATGGACGAGGGCAGCCTGCAGCGCGACATGCTGCCGCTGCTGCAGGAGGCCGCCCGCGAACTGCGCGGACTGCTGTGACTGTCCGCCACAAGCCTCGTCGCCATGAAAAATGGCCCTCGGGAGGGCCATTCGGTGCCAAATTGACAGGAAGCGCTAGTGCAATATGCGCTGCTAGCTATTATTTTGAGAGCGTCTTGAATACTTCACGCGCAGCAGCCACGGTGGCTGCCACGTCGTCGGCGGTGTGGGCGGCGCTCACGAAGCCCGCTTCATACAAGGCCGGTGCAATGTAGATGCCCCGGTCCAGCAGACCGTGGAACAGCTGGTTGAAGCGCGCGCTGTCGGTTTGGAGCACCTGGGCATAGTTCTGCGGCAGTTCGGGCAGCAGGAAGAAGCCAAACATGCCGCCCTCGCAGTCACCGCAGAACGGCACGCCTTCCGCCGTGGCAGCGGCTTGCAGGCCATCGACCAGCGAGCGGGTGCGGGCCGACAGCGCATCGAAGAAGCCGGGCTTTTGGATCTCGCGCAGCGTGGCCAGGCCACAGGCCGTGGCCACCGGGTTGCCCGACAGCGTGCCCGCCTGGTACACGCCGCCCAGAGGTGCGAGGTGTTCCATGATGGCGCGCGGGCCACCAAAGGCCGCCAGCGGCATGCCACCGCCAATCACTTTGCCCAGCACGGTGATGTCGGGTTGGAAGCCGGGGATGCTCTTGGCGTACACGCTTTGCGCGCTGCCCAGGGCCACGCGGAAACCGGTCATCACTTCATCCAGCACCAGCAGCGCACCGTATTCGGTACACAGCTCACGGCAGCGCTGCATGAACGGCACGCTCGCGCGCACCAGGTTCATGTTGCCCGCGATAGGCTCGATCATCACGCAGGCCAGTTCCTTGCCGTGCAGGGCAAAGGCTTCTTCCAGCTGGGCGACGTTGTTGTATTCAAGCACCAGGGTGTGCTGCACCACTTCGGGCGGCACGCCTGCGCTGGTGGCATTGCCAAACGTGGCCAGGCCCGAGCCGGCCTTGACCAGCAGCGAGTCGGCATGGCCGTGGTAGCAGCCTTCGAACTTGATGAACTTGCTGCGGCCCGTGGCGCCACGGGCCAGGCGGATGGCGCTCATGCCCGCTTCGGTGCCCGAGCTGACCAGACGAATCATCTCCATGGACGGCACCAGGCTCAGGATCTCCTCGGCCAGCTCGACTTCGCGCTCGGTGGGGGCGCCAAAGCTGAAGCCTTCGAGCGCAGCCTTCTGCACCGCGTCGAGCACGGCGGGGTGGCCGTGGCCGAGGATCATCGGGCCCCAGGAGCCGATGTAATCAATGAAGCGCTGGTCGTTCGCATCCCAGAAGTAGGCGCCTTGCGCGCGCTTGACGAAGCGGGGTGTGCCTCCGACCGCCTTGAAGGCCCGCACGGGCGAATTCACGCCTCCGGGGATCAGCGCCTTGGCGCGTTCGAACAGGGGAATATTGAGATCAGTGCTTGGTGTCATGGGGTGGCATCACAAAACCCTCCAGGGCCTGTGTTTCATCAATCGTGGTTTCTTCTTCGTCGCCGTCGGTCTCGTCGTCCTCAGGCTGTGCCCAGAACATGCGGTCGGGCACGATATGCCCCATGCCGGGGCGAAAGCCTGCGTCCAGGCAGCGGTCGAGGTAACCCAGCGCTTCGCTGGTGGCTTCGCCCAAGTCGTTGCCACTGGCCACCAGGGCAGTGAGTGCGGCCGAGAGCGTATCGCCCGCGCCCGAGAAGGTGGCGTCAAACAGCTCGAACTTGCCACTGCCCAGCACGGTCTGCGGCGAGGCCAGCACGTTCTCGACGAACTGCTCGGGCAAGGGGATGCCAGTGACCAATGTGTAGGGCACGCCCATCTCGGACGCTGCGCGGGCAATGTCCCGGGCGGTGGGGCTGCGCTCGCCCGTCCAGTCCGGCAGCAGCCAGCGCCACAAGGTGCTGTGGTTTCCAACCAACACCGAGGTCTGGGGCAGCAGCAGCTCGCGGAAGGCGTCGAGGTACTCGTCGATCAGCTCGTCCCGCCACCAGGACAGGTTGGGCATGTAGGCGATCACGGGGACTTCGTCATAGTCGGTCGTGATCTCGGCAATGGTGCTGATGTTCTCGGGGCTGCCCACAAAGCCGACCTTGATCGCCTGCACGGGCAGGTCTTCCAGCACGGCCCGCGCCTGCTCGGACACAGCCTCGTCGTCGAAGCTGAAGTGGTCAAAAATCTGAGCGGTGTCGCGGGCATAGGCCCCGGTGACCACGGCGATCGGATGTCCGCCGACCGAGGCGATGGTGGTGATGTCGGCGGTCAGTCCGCCGGCTCCGCTGGGGTCGCTGGCATTGAACACCAGCACACAGGCCGGGCTCGCTTCCTCCGCGTCATCGTCGTCAATATCTGGGATTTCTGGGGGGGGAAGGGAGGCTTTGATGGTCATGGACCAGATCCTGCTGGAGGGGTGGCACGGAAGCTGCAGGCCGCGGAGATCACTAGATACAATCGTTGCATTCTATGTGAAGGCCCTTTAAGCTGTGACCGACTTTAAAACTTGGATGTGTTTGATTTGCGGCTGGATTTATGACGAGGCTGAGGGGTCTCCCGAACACGGCATTCCACCCAACACCCCATGGGATCAGGTCCCGATGAACTGGACCTGCCCAGAATGTGGCGCCCGCAAGGAAGATTTCGAGATGGTCCAGATCTGAGGCGCTCCAGCACCAATCGCTGCTGCGTTGTTTATTTTCTCCATCGGGAGCAGTGACAATTGACTACAACAGGCGCATCTTTCAAAGTGCTCGTGGTGGATGACAGCAACACCATCCGTCGAAGCGCCGAGATTTTTCTCAAGCAGGGGGGGCACGAAGTCTTGTTGGCCGACGACGGCTTTGATGCTTTGGCCAAAGTCAACGATTACCAGCCTCAGCTGATTTTCTGCGACATCCTCATGCCCAAGCTCGACGGGTACCAGACCTGCGCCATCATCAAGCGCAACGCCCGTTTCGCAGATACCCCGGTGGTGATGCTGTCCTCCAAGGACGGCGTGTTCGACAAGGCGCGTGGGCGCATGGTCGGCTGCCAGGAATATCTCACCAAGCCGTTTACCAAAGACCAGCTGTTGCAGGCAGTGCAGCAGTTTGGCAATTCCCAACAAGGAGCCATGTAATGCCCATTCAGAAAGTATTGGTCGTCGACGACTCGAAGACCGAGTTGATGTTTTTGACGGACCTGCTTCAGAAAAAAGGCATGCAAGTCCGTACCGCAGAAAATGCCGAAGAGGCGTTTCGCCGTCTGGCCGAAGAAAAGCCTGACCTCATCCTGATGGATGTGGTGATGCCGGGCCAAAACGGGTTTCAGCTCACGCGTGCCATTACCCGCGACCCCCTTTACGCTGATGTGCCCATCATCATGTGCACCAGCAAGAATCAGGAAACCGATCGTGTCTGGGGCATGCGCCAGGGTGCGCGCGGCTACATCACCAAGCCGGTGGATCCCGCAGAGCTGCAGGCCAAAATTGACGCTCTGAACTGAGGCAGCGGCGCGCTCATGGCAAACCGCGAAGCCCTACGGGAGCTCCAGACCCGACTTGCCAGCCGTTTGCAGGCTGCAAGGTCCGAAGGTACGTCTGTGTCCTCCTGGCTGGCTGTAGAGTCCGCCGGGAATTTCTATTTGCTGCCCCTGGGGCAGTCCGGGGAGATCTTCCCCTGGGTATCGGTGCAGGCCGTGCCTTACACCCAGAGCTGGTTTCTGGGAGTGGCCAACCTGCGAGGTGGCTTGGTGGGGGTGGTGGATCTGGCTGGGTTGCTGGGGTCCACCGCAGCACGCACCGAGCAAGCCCTGTCCGAGGCCAGCCTGCTGGCATTCAATGCGGCGCTCGACGTTAATGCTGCCTTGCTGGTGGACCGCCTCGCCGGTCTGCGCGGCACGGATGCGTTTGTGTCGTCCGAGCCGCCCGCCGAGGATTCACCCAGCTTCTTCGGCACCACCTATATCGATTCCAGTGGCACACGCTGGCAGGAGCTGAACTTGCAGATCCTGTCCCAACATCCCGCTTTCCTGAGCATCAGTGCTTGAGTTTTTCTGTAAGGCTGCACCATGTCCGTCGTCAATCAATTTGGAAAACTGTTCAACCGGAAACCCGCCACGCCTGACACCGGCGCAGCCACCGGCGCGACCGACGATGGGCAGGATCTCCTGGCCACGGGGGCTCTGGATGGTTCGCAACTGCGCGACTCCTACCAGGCCGAAGCCATGAACAGCGTCCAGGGCGATCCCGACGGCTACACGCCCGAGTTGACCGCGCCCGAGGCCGAAGAAGACCTCATCAGCCTGCCCCTGCTGGGCCGCTCGACCGCTGCCGGCCATCAGCGCCGACTGCTGGCCTTGCTGGCCGTGGGTGTGGTGGTGCTGGCGCTGATTGCCGGTTGGGTGCTGCAGCAGGCCGACCGTTCCGCACAGCAATTGGCTGCTACCGGCCAGTCGCTGATGCAGTCGCAACGTCTTGCCAAGTCGGTGTCGCAGGCGCTGGTGGGTAGCCCACAGGCCTTCCCGGACGTGGTGGAAAGCTCTGGCGTGCTGGCCCGCAACGTGCGCGCCCTGAATGCCGGTGACAACGAGCTGGGTGTGCAGTCGCTGGGTGAGCCCTTCAAGCCCGATCTGGACGCCGTCAACCCCCTGATGGAGCGCGCCGAGCGCAACGCCAGCGTGGTGATGGGTCAGCAAAAGATCCTGACTCAAGTGGGTGACGCTCTGCGCACCATCAACCGCCAGTCGTCCGACCTGCTGGAAATCGCTGAAACGGTCTCCTCGCTCAAGCTGCAACAAAATGCGCCCGCTGCCGAAATCTCCGCCGCAGGCCAGCTGGTGATGTTGACCCAGCGTATCGGCAAGTCGGCCAACGAGTTCCAGACCATGGAAGGCGTGAGCCCTGAGGCCGTGTTCCTGTTGGGCAAGGACTTGAACTCCTTCAAGGAAATCGCGCAGGGCCTGCTGGAAGGCAGCCCCGAGTTGCGCCTGTCGGCCACCAAGGATGCGCAGACCCGCGAACAACTGGAAGCGCTGATCAAGCTGTACGAACAGACCCGGACCCAGGCCAGCGCGATTCTGGGCAACCTGCAAGGTCTGGTGTCTGCCCGCGAAGCACAGTCCGCCATCATTGCCGACAGCGAGCCACTGCGCCGCCAGCTGGAAGGTCTGCAGAGCAAGCTGTCCGCCCAGACCGGTCTGGGCGCTGGCCAGTTCGCCGCTCTGGCGCTGGCAGGCTTGTTTGTGCTGCTGTGCGGTATCGGCATTTCGCGCGTCCAGCTGCTGGACAGCCGTGGCCGTCAGGCAGCGGCTGAAAACCAGCAACGCGACGCCAAGCGCCAGGAGCAGGAAGCCAAGCGCGTCAACGACGCCAACCAGGCCGCCATTTTGCGTTTGATGAACGAACTGCAGTCGGTCGCTGAAGGTGACCTGACGCAAGAAGCCACCGTGACGGAAGACATCACCGGTGCCATTGCCGACTCGGTGAACTACACGGTGGAAGAGCTGCGCCAGCTGGTGGGCAGCGTGCAGAACACGGCGACCCGCGTGGCGCAGACGACTGCCCAGGTGGACAACACCTCGACCGAACTGCTGGCGGCATCGACCGAGCAGCTGCGTGAAATTCGCGAAACCGGCCGCTCCGTTCTGGACATGGCGACTCGCATTAACGAGGTGTCTACACAAGCGCAAGAGTCCGCCACGGTGGCCCGTCAGTCGCTGCAAGCCGCGGACTCGGGTCTGCAGGCCGTGCAGAACGCCATCGGCGGTATGAACTCCATCCGTGACCAGATCCAGGACACCTCCAAGCGGATCAAGCGCCTGGGTGAATCGTCGCAGGAGATCGGTGAAATTACCGAGCTGATTTCTGACATTACCGAACAGACGAACGTGCTGGCCCTGAACGCTGCCATCCAGGCTGCATCCGCTGGTGAAGCCGGTCGCGGCTTCTCGGTGGTGGCGGAAGAAGTGCAGCGTCTGGCTGAACGTTCGGCCGATGCGACGCGCCAGATTTCTGCCCTGGTGAAAGCCATTCAGACCGATACCCAGGATGCCGTGGCCGCTATGGAGCGCTCCACGCAGGGTGTGGTGGAAGGGGCACGCCTGTCCGACAGCGCTGGTACTGCGCTGACCGAGATTGACCGCGTGTCGCGCCGTTTGGCCGAACTGATTGAGCAGATTTCGTCTTCGACTTCCCGGGAAGCTGTTCTGGCCAACGAAGTGGCCGACAACATCCAGCACATTTTTGCGGTGACCGAGCAGACGGGTGAAGGTACCCGCACCACAGCGCAACAGGTGCGCGAGCTCTCACACATGGCCGAGGAACTGCGCCAATCGGTGGCACGTTTCAAGATCGCCTGACGCAGCAGTTAGTCATCAACCAGCTGGCTCATTGCAGCCGGGGACGAATCCATGTCATCTATTGATGTCAACAATGCACCGGCCGCCGACGGGACCCAGGGAGATCAGGACCTGGGTCCTTTGGCTTGGGTGCTTGACGAGCTGCGCAAATCGCTGGACGGTGCTGTCAAGGCAATGCGGCGCTTTGTGCGTGATGCCGAGGTAGCACGCGAGTCCGATCTGGCGGCGCTGGACGCTGGCCCCCTGCGCATTGCGCGCCAGCAACTGCACCAAGCCTGTGGTGCGCTGGAAATGGTGGGCATGGGTCCTCCGGCGCTGGTGTTGCGGTCCATGGAATCGGCGGTGCAGAAGTTTGTTCAGCGCCCCGAAACCTGCAGCGATGACGCTGCCGCCGTGATCGAGCGCGCCAGCTTTGCGCTGATCGAATATCTGGAAACCGTGCTGGCGGGCAAAGCCGTATCGCCCGTGGCCCTGTTTCCGCAGTACCGCGATGCTCAGGCATTGGCAGGCGCTGACCGTGTTCATCCCGCTGACTTGTGGCCGGTAGAGCGCCGTTTCCGTGAACCCGAAGGTGCGGTGTCGCGCCCACCTCTGCCCTACGGTCCCGAGGCGCGGGCGCGGCTGGATGCAGCTGTGCTGCGCATCGTCAAGTCGGGGGACCTGAAGGCCGCCCTGAGCCTGCGCGACACCTGCCTGGGCTTTGTGGCCGCACAAACAGATCGGCAGGCGCGTGCGTTCTGGAAAATTTGCGCGGGTTTCTTCGATGCGTTTGGCTCGGGCCTTTTGCCGCCAGATGTGTACGTCAAGCGCGTGGCATCCCGTGTGCTCATGCAGTACGCCACGTTGGCCAAGGGCGATCCGACGATCGCCGACCGGCTGGTGCAGGACCTGCTGTTCTTCTGCTCGCAGGCCAAGGTGGCCGATCTGGCAGAGGACGCAGCGCCCTCATTGCGTGCTGTCCGTCAGGCCTTTGCGCTGGACCGCTTCAAGCCGGTGGACTACGAGACTGCCCGCTTCGGACGTTTTGACCCGGCGGTGCTGACGCAGGCGCGCAAGCGCATTGCCTCGGCCACGGAAACCTGGTCTGCCCTGGCGGGTGGCGACCGCAACAAACTCAAGCCAGCGGCAGACCAGTTCAGCCTGGTGTGCGATTCGCTGCGCAAGCTCCATCCGGGCAGTGAGAACCTGGCGCAGGCGCTGACGCGTGCCCTGGATTCAACCACCCGGTCGGGCGAACCCCCGTCGCCCGCATTGGCGATGGAAGTGGCCACCTCCGTGCTGTACCTGCAGGCAGCTTTTGAAGAGTTGGACACGGCAGACGAACAGATGGAAGCCCGCGCCAGCCGTCTTGCAGAGCGTCTGGATGCGGTCACGGCGGGTGCCGAACCCGAACCCCTTGAACAATGGATGGAAGAGCTGTACCGCCGGGTCAGCGACAACCAGACCATGGGCAGCGTGGTCGATGAGCTCCGGGTGACCCTGGGCGAGGCCGAAAAGGCCATGGACCAGTTTTTCCGCAACCCGAAGGACACTGGTGTGCTGGCGACCGTGCCAGGGCATCTTGCGCAGATGCGTGGCGTGCTGTCGGTGCTGGGGCTGGATCAGGCATCACTGGCTGTGGTCCGCATGCGCGACACGGTGGAGCGTCTGCTGATCAACGAGGTGCCCGAAGAAGAACGCCAAAGCGCGTTTGAAAAGCTGGGTAACAGCCTGGGCGCATTGGGTTTCCTGATCGACATGCTGAGCTATCAGCGCACCATGGCGCGCAAGCTCTTTGTGTACGACGAAGAACTGGGCGAACTGCGCATCCTCATGGGTAAAACCCGTGCGCGCGCCTCTGATGCTGTGGAAGAAGCGCCTGCCAAGCTGGAAGAGCGTTCTGCCACCTTGGTGCCAGACGTGATTCCCCGCTTTCCGGTGCAGGAGCCTGTCAGCGAGCCCACGGACTTTGCGCCGTTCCCTGATTTTGAGTCGGCCCCCGCAGCCGATGCCAGCGTGGCGGCAGAGCCCGCAGGCCTGGCCCCGGACATCTCCTTTGACGTTCCCGCCGTTGCCGCGCCCGTACCGCTGGAAGCAGCCGCTCCGGCGGCTGCGGCTGCGCCCGCTCCAGTGCCTGATGTCGAAGATGAACTGCTCGACGTGTTCCTCGAAGAGGCACGCGAAGTGGTGGTCAACGGCCTGGCTGCCATTGAGCAGCTGCGGGGTGAACCTGGTGACCTGAGCGAGCAGACCACACTGCGCCGTGCGTTCCATACGCTCAAGGGCAGCTCGCGCATGGTGGGGCTGAACGACTTTGGCGAAGCAGCCTGGTCGATGGAGCAGGTGCTCAACGTCTGGCTGGCCGAACAAAAGCCCATGCAGCCGAGCTTGTTGCAGTTGTCCACCGACGCACTGCATGCTTTCAGCAGCTGGGCAGACGACATCGCCGCAGGCCGCGCGACGGGCTGGGACCCTGAGTCCTTCCGCCGGTCGGCAGACGCCATGCGCCTGGATGGCACGCTGGTACCGCTGGCGATGTCATCGGGTGGCGGTATTTCGCCTGAACCTACAGCACCACAGGCCGCGCCGGAGCTTGCCGAAGCCGCGCCAGAGCCGGTGGATGCCCTCTCCGCCGATGTGCTCAGCGAAGAACTGACAGTGCCGGATTTCCAGGCCACCGAGATCTCCGAGCATGTTCCCGAACAGCCCGTCGAGAGCGCCAACGCTGCCCCGGAAGTGGCCGAGGAGATCGACTTCTCGGTGTTCACTGCAGCTTTGAACGAGTCTGCCCAGGAACCCGCAGCTGTGGTCGATCCGTCCAGCGTGGACTTTGTCCTCGACCTGGAGCTGCCTGACGTGGAACCTGTGTCTGCGGAAGCGCCTGTGCCCGCAGTGGATCACGCAGAAGCTGTCGATGCGCCGCTGCAAGCGCCCGCAGGCGCCCTGGGCGACGAACTATTGCTGCCAGAAGACCTGGTGCTCGATGCCGCCGAACCGCAAAACGCGGTGGATACAGAGGCCCGCATTCCTTCGGATGGGCTGGAAGCCCTGGACGTGGCTGAGCTGGAGAAGCTGCTGGAGGCCGAGTCGGCCGAGTCGGCCGAGGCTGCCGAACTGCTTGCACCTGCCCCCGAGGACGTGGCTGTGGCCGGTTCCGAAGCGTTGCCAGACGACCTGATCGCTGAAGTAGAGCCCGCGCAAGAAGTGGCGCATCTGCTCGATGCCCTGCCGCAGGAAGAAGGCGGCAGCGACGATGCGGTGAAGGTCATCGACACGCTGCGCATCGGTATCCCGCTGTACAACGTGTACCTGAATGAGGCCGATGAATGGTCTCGCCGCTTGGTGACCTGTTTGCAGGAATGGGCGCTGGAACTGCATGAGCCGCTGCCTGACACGGCGGTGGCCCTGTCGCACTCGCTCGCCGGCAGTTCGGCCACGGTGGGCTTCACCGCGCTGTCCGAAATGGCCCGAGTGCTGGAGCACACGCTGCAGCATGTGCAGCTGCAGTCGGGTGGCACCGAGGAGCAAGCGGCTGCGTTCATGGCAGCAGCGGAAGACATCCGTCGCCTGTTGCACCAGTTTGCTGCAGGGTTCCTCAAAGAGCCCAGCCCGGAAGTGCTGGCCCAACTGCGCCAGATTCTGGAAACCGAGGTGGTCAGCACCCAGTCTCCACCCGAGGAAGATGCGCAGGCCTACCTCGACGCCGCAGAGCAGGAAGCGTCCGAAGTTGCTGCGGCCGAGTTGGCACCTGAGCCGGTGGAGGAGGTGCCGGGGGTGGATGCAGAGCCTGAGGCTGTTGCACCGGCTGTGCCTGCCCCTGTGGTGGGCCATGTGGCGCCCGCGCTGTCTGCAGTCATCCACGACCACGATCAGCACATTGACGATGCCATCGCGCACGCCATTGCCTCGATCCCGGACGCGGACGACGACATCGATGCGATCGACGTCATCGACCCTGACCTGTTCCCCATCTTCGAGGAAGAGGCGGCCGAGTTGCTGCCCCAGCTCGGTGGTGCGTTGCGCCAATGGGCGTCGCGCCCCGACAACCTCAGCGCCCGCAGCGAAGTATTGCGAGCCCTGCACACGCTCAAGGGCAGTTCGCGACTGGCCGGGGCGATGCGCCTGGGCGAAATGGCCCACCGGCTGGAATCAGCGATCGAGCAGCTGGACGCAGAAACCGTCACGGCCGACCAGATCGAGCCGTTGCAAGGCAGTTTCGATGGACTGCAAGCCAACTTCGAGGCGCTGCGTGCCATTGGTCAGGGACCTTCCGACACAGTGGTTACTCTGCCGGTCGAAGCCACACCGGCCTTGCGCGCCAATGTGGCGGATGCGGCCGAAGCCTCCGTCCCCTCGGCGGCAGCATCTTCTGCCAAGCCTCTGGCGATAACGGCTCCGGCCGTGCGCCTGCCCGGACCGTCCCAGCTGGCGCCCCTGCGGGTGGCAGCCAACCAGTCGGTGCGCGTGCGTGCACAGCTGCTGGACCGCCTGGTCAACCAGGCGGGCGAGGTGATGATCAGCCGTTCGCGCCTGGACGCGCGCCTGGGCCAGTTCCGCAGCTCACTCACCGATCTGTCGGGCAATCTGGACCGCTTGCGCCAGCAGTTGCGCGACATCGAGGTGCAGGCCGAATCTCAGATGCAGTCGCGTCTGGCGCTGTCCAAGGACTCTGCTGCGGGCTTCGATCCGCTGGAGTTCGACCGCTTCACACGGGTGCAAGAGTTGACCCGCATGATGGCCGAGTCGGTCAATGACGTGGCCACGGTGCAGCGCAATCTGCAACGCGCCATGGAAGGCGCTGAAGATGACTTGATTGCCCAAGGCCGCCAGGCGCGTGAGCTGCAGCGGGATCTGCTGCGCACACGTATGGTGGAGTTCGAGGGGATTGCCGAGCGCTTGTACGCGGTGGTGCGCCAGGCCTCGAAGGAAACCGGCAAGCAGATCAAGCTGGACATCACCGGCGGCTCCATCGAAATGGACCGTGGCGTGCTGGACCGCATGACGCCCGCCTTCGAACATTTGTTGCGCAATTGCGTGGCCCACGGCATTGAAGAGCCTGAAGTGCGCACGGCGGCCGGCAAGCCAGCGTCGGGCACCATCACGGTGGATCTGCACCACGAAGGCAATGACGTATCGGTCGAGTTCCGCGATGACGGAGCGGGTCTGAACCTGCCGCGCATTCGCGAAAAGGCCGTGTCTCAGGGCATCGTGGAGCCCGGCGTGGAGCTGAGCGATGCGGATGCGGCCAACCTGATCTTCATGCCAGGCTTCTCGACGGCCTCAGAAGTGACTGGTCTGGCAGGGCGTGGCATCGGCATGGACGTGGTGCGTGCTGAGATCAATGCGCTGGGCGGCCGCATCGAAACCTCCACCGAGGCGGGCAAAGGCGCGGCATTCCGCATGGTGCTGCCGTTGACCACCGCAGTGACGCAGGTGGTGATGCTGCGCTCGGGTGATCTGGCAATCGGCGTTCCAGCCAACGTGGTCGAGATCGTCCGCCGCACCTCGGCACCTGACTTGGCAGAGGCTTACCGTACCGGCGTGTTTGACGACGGCATGGAGAAAATTCCGTTCTTCTGGTCAGGAGCCCTGCTGCAGTCGTCCACCCGCAGCACCGAGCCAGCGGGCAAGACCCGCCCGGTGGTGATCTTCCGAAGCGCTGCCCAGCGTGTTGCGATGCACGTGGACGAAGTGCTGGGCAACCAGGAAGTGGTGGTGAAGAACCTGGGGCCGCAGCTGTCCCGTCTGCCAGGTCTGGCGGGCATGTCCGTGCTGGCATCGGGTGCCGTGGTGCTCATCTACAACCCGGTGGCCTTGGCCACGGTGTATGGCGACCAGGTGCGTGCGGCCAGTGCCGACATGGCACCAGCGCCCGACACCCCCGCCGCAGGCGGCACGGGTAAGGCCGTCGTGTCTCAGCAGTTGTCGGGACTGAGCCAGGTGCCGCTGGTGCTGGTGGTGGACGATTCCATCACCGTGCGCCGCGTGACGCAGCGTCTGCTGCAGCGCGAAGGCTACCGTGTGGCCTTGGCGGCCGATGGCCTGCAGGCGCTGGAGCGTCTGCAGGAAGAGCGCCCGACGGTGGTCCTGTCCGACATCGAAATGCCGCGCATGGACGGCTTCGATCTGGCGCGCAACATCCGGGCAGACGGTGCCTTGCGTGATCTGCCCATCATCATGATCACCTCGCGGATTGCTGAGAAGCACCGCGAGCACGCGATGGAGCTGGGTGTGAACCATTACCTGGGCAAGCCCTATTCGGACGAAGAGCTGCTGAGCCTGATCCAGCACTACGCGCGCATCGCTGCGGCGGCCGAGGCCTGACACCATGCTGGCCCACTCGCGACCCTGCGAGTCAGCCTGGGTCGGGAGTGCTCTCTTGTTGCCTTGCCTTGTGGTGTCCTGTGCATCGACAGGGCGGACCGTGTCACCGTGATGGACCCGCTGGCACCATCCCCTTCCCCCGATCCCCGGCTGCTGGCCTGCCTGGCCCTGGTAGCGCGCGAGCGGGCTTCGGACCTGTTTTTGCTGGCAGGCGCTGCGCCCACGATCAAGCGGCAGGGTGCCTTTGTCCCCATCACACAGCAAGTCCTGGTGGCCGATGATGTGCGGCATATGGCCTATTCCATCTTGCGGGAGGCCCAGCGCAAGGAGTTCGAGACGACGATGGAGTGCGACCTCTCGCTGCAGACCGTCGACGGGGAGCGCTTTCGCGTGAACGTGCACATGCAGCGCGGGCAGGTCGGCATGGTGATCCGCCATGTGATAGCGCGGATCCCGACGCTGGAAGAACTGGGGTTGCCGCCCGTGCTCCAGCGGCTGGCGTTTCTCAAAGGGGGGTTGGTCCTGACGGTGGGCTCGGCAGGCTCGGGCAAGACCACCACGCTGGCCGCATTGCTGGACCATCGCAACACGCACACTGGCGGGCACATCCTCACGGTAGAAGACCCCATCGAATACCTGCACAGCCACAAAAAATCCCTGGTGACGCAGCGCGAGGTGGGTCTCGACACCCTGTCGTATGACGAGGCGCTGCGCCGTGCCATGCGCGAGGCGCCCAACGTGATCATGATTGGCGAGATCCGCGACCGGGCCACCATGCAGCACGCGCTGCACTACGCAGAGTCCGGCCATCTGTGTGTGTCCACCCTGCACGCCAACAATGCCAACCAGGCGGTGCAGCGCATCGTGAATTTTTTCCCCGAGGATGCGCACCGCCAGCTGCTCATGGACCTGTCCCTCAACCTGCGGGCGGTGGTGGCGCAACGCCTGGTGGCGGGCCTTGCGGGCCACTTGGTGCCCGCCACCGAGATCATGCTGCTCACGCCCTATGTCGCCGAGCTGATCCAGAAGGGGCAGATCGACGAACTCAAGACCGCCATCACCCGCAGTGGTGAGCAGGGCATGTGGAGTTTTGATCAGTCACTGCTGGGTATGGTGGAGGCGGGTGCGATATCGCCCGAAGAAGCCATCGCCAACGCCGACAACCGCACCGATGTGCGTTTGCGACTGCGACTGGCCGCCGGTGCCTCGCTGGGCGGTGAGAGCATGCAGATGGCGCCGGAGGAACCCCCGCCGGACGACCCGCCGCCCACCGCGCATCGCTAGCCCTCGGCGACCTGCTTGAGTCTGTGGGTCCGTGTGTTGTCACCCTGCAGCCGTCTTCACCACGGCATACCGCTCCAACGTGCGTTGCCGTGCGGCATCGTGCTCCACCACGGGTAAGGGATAGGTGTCTCCCAGGCGCACGCCCGCTTCCTGCAACTCCAGCGGGCGCGCCAGCCAGGGGGCGTGGAGTGCCTTGGTGGGGAGCGCTGCGAGCTGGGGTAGGTAACGGCGGATGAACTTGCCTTCCGGGTCGAACTTCTCGCTCTGGCTGACCGGGTTGAAGATGCGGAAATAGGGCTGGGCATCACACCCGCTGGAGCTGGCCCACTGCCAGCCACCGTTGTTGGCGGCCAGGTCGAAGTCATTGAGGTGCGTGGCAAAGTAGGCCTCGCCGCGGCGCCAGTCGATGCCCAGGTCTTTCACCAGAAAGCTTGCCACCACCATGCGCAGGCGGTTGTGCATGTAGCCCGTCTGGTTGATCTGCGCCATGGCGGCATCCACCAGCGGGTAGCCGGTGCGGCCCTCGCACCAGGCGGCAAACAGGGCGTCGGCCCCGGTGCCAGTCTCCCAGGCGATGGCATCGTAGGCCGGTTTGAAGCTCTGGCCCACCACATGCGGGTGGTGGTGCAGGATCTGGAAGTAGAAGTCCCGCCAGATCAGTTCGCTGAGCCAGGTCGTGGCGCCCGGGTTGCCCTCCAGCATCAGGCGGTGCGCCGTGCGTGCCAGCAAGCGCGGCGAGATGGTGCCAAAACGCAGGTGCACGCTCAGGTAGCTGGGCCCTTTCACCGCCGGAAAGTTGCGCGTGTCCTCATACCGCTCGATGCGGCCGAGAAAATCGTCGAATAACTGCTGTGCGCCCTGGGCGCCGGTGGGCAGGCGCAGCTGGGACAGCGCTGTGGGCTCAAACCCGAGGTCCTGCAAAGTGGGCACCGGCTGGCAATAGGCTTCCGGTCGTGCGGCCAGATGGTGGGCGTGGCGCTCCACCGGATAGCTCTTGAGCTGGAACACATCGATCTTCTTGAGCCATGCATTCTTGTACGGTGTGAACACGCTGTACGGGTTGCCGGTCTGCGTTAGCACCTCGCTGCGCTCGAGCAGGGTATGGTCCTTGAACGTATGGAAGGCCTTGCCTGCAGCCGCCACGCGCGTGCGCACCAGGCGGTCGCGGTCCAGCGCCTGGGGTTCGTCATCGTGGTTGGCAAAGACCGCCTGCACGTCCAGGGCGTTGGCCAGTGCCGGAATGGCATCGCTGGCCACCGCGTGCCACACGATGAGGCCTCCCCTTTCATGCCCCGAAAGTGCGCGCAGGGTTTCATCTAGCTCCACCAGCGACTCCCGGATGAACTCCACCCGCCGGTCGGCGCGGGGCAGGGCATCGAGGATGTCCTCATCAAAAACAAAAGTGCAGAACACCTGCTCGCAGCGCGTCAGCGCGTGGTACAGGGCCGCCTGGTCGTGGGCACGCAGATCGCGGCGGAACCAGACCAGGCCACGGGAGTAAGTGGGCTCGGGGGAGGGGGGCATGTTCACCGTTAAAATTGCGGGATGTCTTTCGATTCTGCGCCCATCAACCTGACGCATCACTTCCTGATCGCGATGCCCGGCCTGGAAGATGAGTCTTTTGCGCGCAGCGTCGTCTATCTGTGTGAGCACAGCGAACGCGGTGCGCTTGGCCTCATCATCAACAAGCCCACCGATATCACCCTCAAGGGCCTGTTTGACAAGGTGGACCTGTCGCTGCGCCGCGAGGACCTCACCAAAGAGCCCGTTTTTCAGGGCGGCCCGGTGCAGACCGAGCGCGGATTTGTGCTGCACGAACCCATGCTCATGGACAAGGGGGAAACCGACGAGTCGGCCTACGCCTCCACCATGACCATCCCCGGTGGCCTGGAGATGACCACCTCCAAGGACGTGCTCGAAGCCCTTTCCACGGGCGCAGGTCCCCGCCGCGTGCTCATCACGCTGGGGTATTCGTCCTGGGGCGAGGGTCAGTTGGAGTCTGAGCTTGCCGAGAACGCCTGGCTCACGGTGGCCGCCGATCTGTCGGTGATCTTCGACACGCCCGTGCCCGAGCGGTACGACCGGGCCCTGTCGCTTCTGGGCTTGCAGGCCTGGATGCTGTCGCCCGAGGCGGGGCACGCATGACTGGCGCGCCCGCTCAGTCCATCCAGCCGCCAGCCGTTCCTGCGCATTTCCAGACCTTTCTTGCTTTTGACTTTGGGCTCAAGCGCACGGGCGTGGCCTCGGGCAACCGCATGCTCAAGAGCGCCACACCCCAGCGCACCATCCAGGCCGAGGGCGACGCCCGTTTTGCCCATGTGGCCGAGCGCATCAAGGAATGGCAGCCCGATGCGCTGGTGATCGGTGTGCCCTACCACCCCGACGGCGCGGCCCACGAAAACACCGCGCGTGCTCTCAAGTTCGGACGCCAGTTGCGCGGGCGCTTTGGCTTGCAGGTGTTCGAGGTGGACGAGCGCTACAGCACCACCGAAGCCATTGCAGGTGGTGCCAAGGATGCCGACGCCGCCTCGGCCTGCATCATCCTGGAACAGTTTTTGAGGAATCTCCCATGACCACCCCATCCCCCGGAATGTCCGGCAGCCTGGTGCTTGATGCCGAGGCGCTGTACCGCGAACTGCTGCGCGGCGTGCGCAGCATGTTGACTCCCACCACGCGCCTGGCGGGCATCGCCTCCGGCGGCGCCTGGCTGGCCGAGCGCCTGCAAAAAGACCTGGGCCTGGAAGGCCCGGCCGGTGTGTTGTCATCGGTGATGCACCGCGACGACTTCGCCCAGCGTGGCCTGTCGGCCAGTGCGCAGACCGCGCTGCCGTTTGACGTGAACGGTGCCGACGTGCTGGTGCTCGACGACGTGCTCTACACCGGCCGCACCATCCGCGCCGTGCTCAACGAGCTGTTCGACTATGGCCGCCCCGCCAGCGTGCGCCTGGCGGTGCTGGTGGACCGTGGCGGACGCGAGCTGCCCGTGCAGGCCGACTTTGCTGCTGCCCGCGTGGCCCTGCCGGTCGCCCATTCGCTGGCCCTGGCGCGTGGCGACAGCGGCACCTTCCAATTCCAAGTCCAAGACAAAGACTAAAGAGGCCTGACCGTGCTGCACAAGCGCAATCCCCAACTCAACGGCAACGGCGAACTCATCCACCTGCTGTCCATCGAGGGCCTGCCGCGCGACATCGTCACGCACATCCTCGACACGGCCGCCAACTTCGTCAGCGTCAACGACCGCGAAGTCAAGAAGGTGCCCCTCTTGCGCGGCAAGAGCGTGTTCAACCTGTTCTTCGAGAACAGCACGCGTACGCGCACCACGTTCGAGATCGCGGCCAAGCGCCTGTCGGCCGACGTGATCAACCTGGACATCGCGCGCAGCTCGGCCAGCAAGGGCGAGTCGCTGCTCGACACCATCGCCAACCTGAGCGCGATGGCCGCCGACCTGTTCGTGGTGCGGCACAGCGAATCCGGCGCGCCTTACCTGATCGCGCAGCACGTGGCGCCGCATGTGCACGTGATCAACGCCGGCGACGGACGCCATGCCCACCCCACGCAGGGGCTGCTGGACATGTACACCATCCGCCACTACAAGAAGGACTTCAGCAACCTCACGGTGGCCATCGTGGGCGATGTGCTGCACTCGCGCGTGGCGCGCTCCGACATCCACGGCCTGACCACCTTGGGCTGCGCCGAAGTGCGTGTGGTGGGTCCGCGCACCCTGGTGCCGTCGGACATGGCGCAGATGGGCGTGCGGGTGTGCCACACGCTTGAAGAAGGCATCAAGGATGCCGACGTGGTCATCATGCTGCGCCTGCAGAACGAGCGCATGAGCGGTGCGCTGCTGCCTTCCAGCCAGGAGTATTTCAAGAGCTTCGGCCTCACGCAGGAAAAGCTGCAACTGGCCAAGCCCGACGCCATCGTCATGCACCCCGGCCCCATCAACCGTGGCGTGGAGATCGACTCCGCCGTGGTGGATGGCAAGCAGAGCGTGATCCTGCCGCAGGTGACCTTCGGCATCGCGGTGCGCATGGCGGTCATGTCCATCGTCGCGGGGAACGAGGCGTGACCTTGAGGATGAATACTCCTGTTTTCATAGCTGCTCGTGCTTATCAATCAAGCGCTAGCAGCCAATTTGGCTTGAAATCATGAAGATACTGATCCAGAACGGCCGTGTGATCGACCCCGCCTCGGGCCTTGACCAGACCTGCGACATCGCGCTGGCGGCGGGCCGCATCGTGGGGGTCAACCGCGTGCCGCCCGACTTTGCGCCCAACCGCACCATCAACGCTGCCGGCTGCATCGTGTTGCCCGGTCTGGTGGACCTGGCCGCGCGCCTGCGCGAGCCCGGCCACGAGCACGAGGGCATGCTCGAATCCGAAATGGCTGCGGCCGTGGCCGGTGGCGTGACCAGCCTGGTCTGCCCACCCGATACCGACCCCGTGCTCGACGAGCCCGGCCTGGTGGAGATGCTCAAGTTCCGCGCCGAGAAGCTGCACCAGTCGCGCCTGTTCCCGCTGGGCGCGCTCACGCGCAACCTCGCTGGCGAGGTGCTGACCGAGATGGCCGAGCTGACCGAGTCCGGCTGCGTGGGCTTTGGCCAGGCCGAGGTGCCACTGGCCAGCACCCAGGTGCTGCAGCGCGCGCTGCAGTACGCAGCCACCTTTGGCTACACCGTGTGGTTGCGTCCGCAAGAGATGCACCTGGGCAAGGGCGTGGCCGCCAGCGGTGCGCTGGCCACGCGACTGGGCCTGTCGGGCGTGCCCGTGGCGGCCGAGACCATTGCGCTGCACACCATTTTTGAACTGCTCAAGACCACCGGCGCGCGCGTGCACCTGTGCCGCCTGAGCAGCGCTGCGGGCGTGGAGCTGGTACGCCGCGCCAAGGCCGATGGCCTGAAGGTCACGGCCGATGTCAGTATCAACTCGCTGCACCTCACCGAAAACGACATCGGCTTCTTCGACAGCCGCGCGCGCCTGACGCCGCCGCTGCGCCAGCAGCGCGACCGCGACGCCCTGAGCGCGGCGCTGCTCGACGGCACCATCGATGCGCTGGTGTCCGACCACACCCCGGTGGATGAAGACGCCAAGACCCTGCCGTTTGCCGAAGCCGAGCCCGGCGCCACGGGGCTGGAGCTGCTGCTGTCGCTGGCGCTCAAGTGGTCGCAAGACAGTGGTGTGCCTTTGCAGCGCGCGCTGGCAGTGGTCACGGCAGAGCCCGCACGCGTGCTGGGCAATGCGCTGGGCACCTTGCAGGCCAGCGTCGGCCAGATCGTGGAAGGCGGCGTGGGCGACCTCTGCATCTTCGACCCGCAGGCAGCGTGGACGGTGCAGGACGATGCGCTCGCCAGCCAGGGCAAACACACGCCGTTCTCGGGCTACGAACTGCCCGGCCGCGTGCGCATGACCCTGGTCGGCGGACAGGTCGCTTTTGACCGCAGCTGAGACGGCGCGACGCTGCGATAGCAAGGCCCGGCCGTGAAGTTCCTGCGCGCCAGCTGGCGCCTCTTGCGGCTGCTGGGCCACATTGCCAAGGGCCTGTGGATTGTGGCGCTGCGGTTTCCGTCGCTGTCGCCGGACCAGCAACACGCCCGCGTGCAGGTGTGGTCGCTGGAGCTGCTGGCCCATGCGGGCATCAGCCTGCGCATCCTGGGGCAGCCCCCGGTGACTGGCCCGGTGATGCTGGTGGCCAACCACATCTCGTGGCTCGATATTCCGGTGATGCACGCGGCGCGGCACTGCCGCTTTGTCTCCAAGTCCGACGTGCAGGCCTGGCCGCTGATCGGCACCCTGGCCACGGCGGCGGGCACGCTCTACATCGAACGCAGCTCGCGCCGCGATGCGCTGCGCATGGTGCGCTTGATGCAGGAAGCGCTGGAGCGCGGCGAGGTGCTGGCCGTGTTCCCCGAAGGCACCACGGGCGACGGGCGCGAGATGCTGCCCTTCCACGCCAACCTGCTGCAGGCCGCCGTGGCTGCAAAGGCGCCCGTGCAGCCCGTAGGCCTGCGCTTTGCCGACAAGGCCACGGGCGCCACCAGTTTTGCGCCCAGCTACATCGGCGACGAAACCCTGGTGGGCTCGATCTGGCGCACGCTCAGCGCCCCGCCGATCGAGGCCGTCGTGCACTACGGCCTGCCCGAGCTGGCGGGTGATCGCGACCGCCGCACCTGGACGCAGCACCTGCACGACACGGTCGATCAACTGCGCAAGGCCTGAGAACGCACACAGGTTCCCTGGGTTCCCGACGAGCTGTCTTTGTGCGGCAAAAGCGTGCATATTCCACGCTTTGGGCCCTGCAGGTGGCCGTCCAGGTGGTCTGCCCGGTGCAATGTCCCGTATTGTCCGCGCTTTCCATTTGCCTGCGGGTCATCGCAGGCCTTTGCACACTGCCGGGAGGGCACCATGAACCTGATTGAACGCGCCAAAAGCATTCTTCTGCAACCCAAAGAGGCCTGGGCCACCATCGATGCGGAGGCCACCCACACCGCCACCCTGTTCACCCGCTACGCCATGATCCTGGCCGCCATTCCGGCGGTCTGCGGTTTCATCGGCATGTCGCTGATCGGCTTTGGCGGTTTTGGGGTCACCATCCGCGTGCCTTTTGTCTCCGGGCTGGTGAACATGGTCGTGTCATACGGGTTGAGCCTGGTGGGCTTGCTGGTGCTCGGTTTCATCATCGATGCGCTGGCGCCCACCTTCGGCGGGCAAAAGAACGCCATCCAGGCACAGAAGGTGGCGGTGTACGCCAGCACGGCCGCCCTGCTGGGCGGAGTATTCAGCCTGCTGCCATCGCTGGCCATGCTGGGCCTGCTGGCGGCGGTGTACTCCATCTACCTGCTCTACACAGGCCTGCCTGTGCTCATGCGCAGTGCGCCCGAAAAGTCGGTGGGCTACACGGTGGTGGTCATCATTGCTGCCATCGTGATGGGTGTGGTCATCGGTGCCGTCAGTGCGCTGTTCATGCCGCGCAGCGGTGCGCTGTTTGGCGGTGCCGATGCCCCTGCCATCACCATGAACACGCCCGGTGGCAAGGTGTCCATCGACACCGCCGGCCTGGAAGCTGCCGGCAAGAAGATGGAAGAAGCCGCCCGCAAGATGGAAGAGGCCCAGAAGAGCCAGGATCCGGCCGCCATCGCAGCCGCCACGGGCGATGCCGCCAAGGCCGCTGCGGGTGTGCTGGGTGGTGGTCAGGCCATTGCGGCCCAGTCGCTCAAGGCGGCCCTGCCCGAGAAGCTGGCGGGCCTGCCCCGCACGGGTTTTGATGTGCAGGACGGTGCCGCCCTGGGCTTGCCCACCAGCCAGGCCAGCGCGCAATACGGCAAGGACGACAAGCAGCTGCGCCTGGAGATCGTGGACGTGGGCGGCCTGGGGCAGATGGCGGTGATGGCCATGGGCATGGTGCAGGGCGAGAAGGAAGACCAGACCAGCGCCGAAAAGACCTGGCAAGAGGGGGGGCGCACCCTGCACCAGCGCTACGACAAGGATGGCAGCCACGCAGAGTTCAAGACCATCCTGAAGAACGGCCTTGTGGTCAGCATCGAGGGCGACAAGATTGGCGTGAAAGAGCTGCGGGGCCTGATGTCGCAAGTGGACCTGAACGGCCTGGAGGGCCTGCAGCGCAAGGGCAAGTCCTGAGCGGAAGGGTGGTTGCTATTGATTCAATAGCTATTCAGGCATGCTCGACTAGCGCATCCGGCCGATTTTGATTCCATCACCGCCTCAGCCACGCGGAAACGTCACCACATGGTCGACCTGGGCGCGGATGCCGATCCACTCGCCCAGCGCGTGGTCGTGGTGGCTGGGCACATGGGCCAGCACCGTGTGGCCACTGGCCAGGCGCAGGGTGTACAGAAACTCCGACCCCCGGAACGACTTGCGCACGATTTGCGCCTGCACGGGCGCGTGGTCGTCGTGCACGATGTCGTCGGCGCGCAGCAGCACATCACATTCACCCGCAGGGTAGCTGCTGGGCAGGGGGCACTCATCCAGGTCAGTCAGGTCGCCCAAGGGTGTTTGGGCCACCACGTTGTTGCCGCGCTGCACCAGCGTGGCGGGGGCAAACACGCCGTGGCCGATGAAGTCGGCCACAAACCGCGTGGCGGGGCGGTGGTACAGGGTGTACGCATCGTCCCACTGGTGCAGGTGGCCTTCGTTCATCACGCCGATCACATCGCCGATGGCAAACGCCTCGAACTGGTCGTGCGTCACAAACAGCGCCGTGGCGCCTGCTGCCTTGAGAATGCCGCGCACCTCGTGTGCCAGGCGCTCGCGCAGGTCCACGTCGAGGTTGGAAAACGGCTCGTCCAGCAGCATGAGCTGTGGGCGCGGCGCCAGCGCACGCGCCAGCGCTACACGCTGCTGCTGGCCGCCAGAGAGTTCGTGCGGGTAGCGGTGCTCGCTGCCCGTCAGGCCCACCAGCTGCAGCACCTCAGCCACCCGCGCGGCCTGCTCGGCCTTGGGCAACTGGTGGATGCCAAACGCCACATTGCGGCCCACCGACAGGTGCGGGAACAGCGCATAGTCCTGGAACACCATGCCGATACGGCGCAGCTCGGGTGGCACGCTCAGGCGAGCGCTGCTGACCACGCTTTTGGTGAGGCGGATTTCGCCCCCCGTCACGGGCTCCAGCCCGGCCACGGCGCGCAGCAGGGTGGTCTTGCCGCAGCCGGAGGGGCCGATCAGCACGCCGATGTCACCCGCTTTCAGGCTGAGCGTGACGCCTTGCACTGCGGCCTGTGCGCGGCCTGCGTAGTGCACTTCGAGTTGGGAGACCTCAAGAAACATATCTGTGCATTTTAGGCGGGGTGGAGTGAATGCTTAAAATTCGCATTTGCATTCCTGGGTGCTGCGGTGCCCATGCCTTTCGGCAGGTGTGCGCTTTCTTTCCTCTGCCGAGCCCATCGCCTTGCGCCGCACGCCGTCCTCTGTCTTTCGCAGCATCCCGCTGATCCTGTTTGCAGGCTTTCTGGCCTTGCCGGTGCTGGCGGTGCTGGCGTCGTGGCTGCCGTTCTCGCCCACCGGGCAGGGCGATGCGCAGACGGGCGCCATCCTGCGCGAAATGGCGGCCACGGTGCTGCCCGGCTATGTGTGGACCACGCTGTGGCTCAGCGTGCTGGTTGCGCTGGGCGCGGCCGTGGTGGGCACGCTGGCGGCTGCGGCCGTGACGCTGTTCGACTTTCCGGGCCGCCGCACCTTTGAATGGCTGCTGCTGTTGCCGCTGGCGATGCCCGCCTACGTGACGGCCTACGCCTACACCGACTTTCTGCAGTTCAGCGGCCCGCTGCAGGTGGGCCTGCGAAATACCTTCGGCCTGGAAGGCCGCCTGCTGCCCGAGGTGCGCAGCCTGGGCGGCGCGGTCTGGGTGTTCATCTTCTCGCTCTACCCCTACGTGTACCTGCTGGCGCGTACGGCGCTGGGTGAGCGTGCCGCCCACCTCATGGAGGCCGCACGCCTGCTGGGCGCACCGCTGCCGCGCCGCATCCGCGCCGTGGCCCTGCCGCTGGCACGCCCGGCCGTGGCGGCTGGCGTGGCGCTGGTGCTGATGGAAACCCTGGCCGACTTTGGCGTGGCCAGCTACTTCGGCATCCAGACCTTCACCACGGGCATCTACAAGGCCTGGCTGTCCATGGACAACCGCCTGGCCGCCGCGCAGTTGGCGACCATGCTGCTGGTGGTGGTGATGGCGCTGCTGCACCTGGAGCACCGCGCGCAAAAGCGCATGCGTTTTGCCACCGGCGGCGGGCGCGCAGGCTCGGCCGAGGCGCAGCCGCTGCGGCTCCATGGTGCGCGCCGGTGGGCCGCCTGGGCGGTCTGTACGGTGCCGGTGGTCATGGGTTTTGTCGCCCCGGTGGCCTTCATGCTGCGGCCGCTGGCGGCCGACTGGTCGGTGCTGCCGTGGGAGCGGTTCATGGAATGGGCCTGGAACAGCGTGCGCTTAGGATGCATCACTGCGGCGCTGGCCGTCGCCATCGCGCTCGCCCTGGCTTTTGCGGTGCGCCGCCAGCCCGACGCCATCACGCGTGGCGTGGTGCAGCTGGCCAGCGTGGGTTATGCCGTGCCGGGCGCCGTCATCGTGGTGGGGCTGTTGTTGCCCGTAGGCTGGCTGCAGGCGGCCATGCCGCAGTGGGGCGTGGGCGCGCTGGTCACGGCCACGGCCTTTGGCATTGTGTGGGCCTACTTGGTGCGGTTTTGTGCAGTCGCCCTGCAATCCATGCAGAGCGGCTACGCGCGGATTCCGCCCAGCCTGGACGACTCTGCCCGCATGCTGGGCATGGGCAGCGCAGGCCTGCTGGCGCGCGTGCACTGGCCGCTGCTCAAGCGCTCTACCGCCGCCGCAGCGCTTCTGGTGTTTGTGGACGTGATGAAGGAGCTGCCCGCCACCATGGTGCTGCGCCCCTTCAACAGCGACACCCTGGCCGTGGTGGCCTATCAGCTGGCCCGCGACGAGCGCCTGGGCGAGGCGGCCTTGCCGTCACTGGCGCTGGTGGCCGTGGGGCTGGTGCCGGTGATTTTGCTCAGCCGTACGTTGCGCAGCCGGCACTGACTCTGCAACGCCGTAGGTCCCACCAGTACGAACCTGCTTACTGAGGCTCAGTGCCCGGGTTGCGCGGCAGGGTCAGCGTAAAGCGCGCGCCTTGGCCTTCTGCGGATGACAGCGTGAGCGCGCCCCCCATCAGCACCGCCAACGCCCGCGACAGCGCCAGGCCCAATCCGGTGCCACCGTGCTGGTAGCTCACCTGGTCGTCGCCCTGGCGGAATTTTTCGAAGATCGTTTCGTGCAGGTGCGCCGGGATGCCCGGGCCGGTGTCCACCACATGAAAGCGGACGGCGTCGTTGCTGGCGTCCACTTCGATGGTGACCGAGCCTGCGGTCGTGAATTTCATGGCGTTGGACAGCAGGTTGTTGAGCACCTGCTTGAGCCGCAGTCCGTCGCACATCAAAGTGTGGGGGGCGTCGGGGGCAATGCGCACATGGAGCGCCAGGTTCTTGTTGGCGGCCGTGACGGCAAAGAAGTCGGCGGTGGACTGAACAATCTCGGCCACGTTCTGCTCGGTGGGCATGTGGGGCATGGCACCGGCTTCCACCTTGGCCAGGTCCAGGATCTCGGTGAGCAGGGCATTGAGATGGTCGGCTGCCTTGCGGATCAGTCCGGCCTGCTCTTTGTATCGGGGCTGGTCCAGTCGCAGTTCCATCAGCTCGGCAAACCCCCGGATGCTGGTGAGGGGGGTGCGCAGCTCGTGCGACACGGCGGCCAGGAACTCGCTCTTGGCCTGGCTGGCCGAGCGGGCCTCGGCCTCGCTGATGCGCAAGGCGGCATTGGTGCTTTCAAGCTTGCGCACGCTGCGCACGAAGATGATCGCTGCACCCACCAGCGCCACACTGAACAGCGCCATGGTGAACAGGGCCACATTGCGGCTGGCGCGCCATTCCTGCAAGGCCTCGTCGGTGCTGGTGGCCACCACAACCAGCAAGGGGTATTCGCCCACGCGGCTGTAGGCATAGATGCGTTCGACGCCGTCGAGGCCGCTGGAGCGCACGTAGTTGCCGTTGGCCCCCAGTTCGTCCATGTTGTTGTTGGCAGCACGTGCCACCACGCTGCCCATGCCGACGCTTTGCCCACCCATGACGCGGGCGCGCACGGTGCTGTCGTTGCCGATGAGGGTCACCACCCCAATGCGCCCCAGCTGCACCCCCCGATAGACATCCTCAAAATAGCCGGGGTTCACGGAGGCCACCACCAGACCCGCGGTGCCGCCGTTGGCATCCGGGATCTTTCGCGATAGCTGGATGGTGGCCTTGCCAGACACCTTGCCCACCACCGGCTTGCCGACAAACAGTCCATGGGGTGTCTGCTGCAGGCGCGTGGCCTCTGCCGCTTTCGGGTTCAGGTGCACCTGCACATGTTCGCGATCCGACAGATCGACATGGCCGGTTTTTTCGCCGGAGGGGTCGATGTTGCTGCCGACAAACCGGCCATCTGGCCCCACCAGCGAGAGCTGGGTCAGGATTTTGGGCGCCAGCCCGGTTTCGTTGGCAAACCGTGTGAAATCCGCCTTTTCAAAGTCGTTGGCCTGGACCGCGTCCCGCATGCGGATCGTGGCCTGGTCCACCGCTGCCATCACCCGCACGGTCTGTTCGCCCAGGCTCAGTGCCAGGTTGCTGTTCTGCCGGACCTGCGCGTTCATCGCGTCACGCCAGGACACATTCATCAGGATGGCCACCGTGACCCAGGCCATCACCAGGACCAGGGCCGTGCCCCAAGCCACCATGGTGCGCAGGGGCAGGCTGGACGCCCGCCTGTGCGGCGATGACGGGTCGTCGATGAGCGGACGCCCAGCGGGGCTTGCGGAGGGGGATGCAGGAGCCGTCATGGGCGGGTGTTTCAAAACGCAACTGCAGCCATCATAGGCGCGCGGCCCGCCCTGGTCACGGGCGGACGATGGGCGCGGGAGGTTCACGCAACGGTGCGGCAGGCCATGTCATCCCGCCACCGCGCTGGTCAGGCGCACTGCCGCACGGCGCAGGCAGTGCCCAACCGACACTACGTCCCACCACAGGTGACGCCCCTGGCAGAGGCGCCCAGTCTCTGCCACGCAAGGGAGTCCCCAGGTTTCGCAGGGGGCATTGGTGAATCACATATGCTATAAATAGTGTAGCAATATATGCATGATTCACCTGCGCTTGCTGCCATTTTGGCTGTAAATCCATGCCAAACGGCATTGCGGGGCGGGCGCAGGGTTGCGCCGGCGCCCTGTCCAGTCGCCTTGGGACGTCGCGGCTGGTGCGGGCGACTGTGTCAGGCCTGCATCAGGCCTGGGTCAGGCTTGTGTGTAGGCCGTCTTTACCGTGGTGTAGAACTCTGCCGCGTAGCGCCCCTGCTCGCGCGGGCCGTAGCTGCTGCTCTTGCGGCCGCCGAACGGCACGTGGTAGTCCACGCCCGCTGTGGGCAGGTTCACCATCACCATGCCGGCCTGGGCGTGGCGCTTGAAGTGCGTGGCGTGCTTGAGGCTGGTGGTGGCAATGCCGCTGGCCAGGCCGAAGGGCGTGTCATTGGCCAGGGCCAGCGCCTCTTCGTAGTTTTTGGCGCGCAACACGCTCACCACGGGGCCGAAGATTTCTTCGCGGTTGATGCGCATGCCGGGCGTGGTCTCTGTGAACAGGGCGGGGCGCAGGTAGTAGCCCGGGGCTCCGTCGGCGTTCTTCTCCAGTGCTTCGCCGCCAAAGGCCAGCTTGGCGCCTTCCTGCTGGCCGATGCCGATGTATTCCAGGTCTTGTGCGAGCTGGCGGTCGTCCACCACGGGGCCGATGTCGGTGCCGGTCTTGCGGGCGTCATCCACCTTCAGGGTCTTCATCTTCTCGACCATGGCGGCCACGAAGCGGTCGTGGATGCCTTCGGTCACGATCACGCGGCTGCTGGCGGTGCAGCGCTGGCCGGTGGAGAAGAAGCCGCTGTTGATGGCCGCGCCCACGGCCACGTTCAGGTCCGCGTCGTCCAGCACCACAAACGGGTTCTTGCCGCCCATCTCCAGCTGCACCTTGGCGCCACGTGGCACGCAGGCCGCTGCCACGCGCTGACCGGTGCCGACCGAGCCGGTAAAGCTCACGCCCGCAATGCGCTCGTCTTCGAGCAGCACGGCGCCCACGTCCGAACCCCGGCCCATCACCAGGTTGAACACACCAGCGGGCAGGCCCGCACGGTGCAGGATGTCGGCCAGCGCCCAGGCAGAGCCGGGCACCACCTCGGCGGGCTTGAACACCACCGTGTTGCCGTAGGCCAATGCGGGCGCAATCTTCCAGGCCGGGATGGCGATGGGGAAGTTCCACGGTGTGATGATGCCGATGGCGCCCAGCGGCTCGCGTGTGATCTCAATGCCCACGCCAGGGCGCACGGACGGGATCATCTCGCCACCGGGGCGCAGCGCCTCGCCGGCAAAGAACTTGAAGATGGCGGCGGCGCGGCCCACTTCGCCAATCGCTTCGGGCAGGGTCTTGCCTTCTTCGCGGGCCAGCAGGTCGCCCAGCTCGGCCTTGCGGGCGATGATCTCGTTGCCCACCGCGTCCAGGATGTCAAAGCGCTGCTGGGGCGTGGACAGGCTCCATGCCGGAAAGGCCGCGTGCGCTGAGGCCACAGCCTCCAGCGCCTGCTCGCGGCTGGCCACGGCGTAGTCGCCGATCACGTCGCGCGTGTCGGAGGGGTTGGTGTTCTGGTACGTGCGGACGCCTTCGGTCCAGTTGCCGGCGATCAGGTTTGCGTGCATGGCGGTGGTGGTGTGAAAGGGTGGGTGGTTGAAGAAATTCGAATCACAGCCCCGGTGCCGTGATCGCGTGGCCAGGAGCGCTGGCCGCCACAGGGGCTGCCCATTCAGGCAAGGCCGTACGCCATGGCATGGCCGCTGCGGATTTGTTGTTGTATGTCATCGTACAACATAAGTGCATTTTTGGGCACCCCGGGTAACTACTCATGGGATCACTTCCTGCCGCCTGGGCCCGCCGGGTGTCTCGGGCCCGCAGGGCGACAGGTCGGCACATACGGCGGGCGGCATTGCCACGACCCCCGGCCTTCAGCCAGCCTCGGCCTGCGCACGCCGGCGGCGTTCACGGCTGTTGGCCAGGTGGGTGCGCATGGCTGCACGGGCTGCGTCGGGGTCCTGGCCCACGATGGCGTCGTAGATGCTCTCGTGCTCGCCATTGACCCGGCGCAGGTACTGTCTGCGTTCGTCATTCGGGGCTTCGACCGAATCCAGCCGCGCGCGCGGAATGATCATGCTGCCCAGTGTGCCCATCAGCTCGGCGAAGTGGCTGTTCTGCGTGGCGCGGGCGATCTCCAGATGGAACTGGAAGTCCGCCGCCACCGCGTCGCGCCCGGCGTCCACGGCCGCCGCCACAGTGTCCAGCGCTTCGCGCATGGTCTTGAGGTTGGCGGGCGTGCGGCGCTGCGCGGCCAGTGCGGCGGCCTCGGTTTCTACGCCGATGCGCAGTTCCAGCACCGCAATCACGTCCCGCAGGGTGCTGAACTGGTCGGGCGTGATCTTGAAGCCCGGGGCCTGCCCGAGGCCCAGCACAAACGTGCCGATGCCATGCCGTGTCTCCACCAGGCCCGACGCCTGCAGCTTGGAAATGGCCTCGCGCACCACTGTGCGGCTGACGTTGAACTCGGCCATGATCGCGGCCTCGGTGGGCAGCTTGTCGCCCAGTGCCAGGCGCCCGTCGCGGATGCGGTCACCCAGGGAGTCCACCAGCTCCAGGGCCAGGGTGCGGGGCTTGCGGCGTGGGGCGATGTCGGTGCTCATGTCTCGGTGTTATCCCTATGTGTTGGACGGGTTGAAAGGAGTACATTGCCTCCTCGTTGTATGACAACTGATGACGTTCAACTGCTTGTAACGCCACTGTACCAAGAACCTCCGCAAAAGCCATGCCCTGTCACCCGACGCCGATCCGTTTTCAACGCTTGTTATTGACCGGGGCCGCCGGGGGGCTGGGGCGTGAATTGCGCACGCGCCTGAAGGCGTACTGCACCACCTTGCGCCTGTCCGACATCGCCGACCTGGGCAGCGAGGCGCCCGGCGAAGAACTGCGCCCCGCGCGGCTGGAAGACGCCAGTGCCATGTTGCCGCTGCTGGAGGGGGTGGACGCTGTGGTGCACCTGGGCGGCGTGTCCACCGAGCAGCCCTGGGACCCCATCCTGCAGGCCAACATCGTGGGGGCGTACAACCTCTATGAGGCCGTTCGCAAGCAAGGCGTCAAACGCGTGGTGTTTGCCAGCTCCAACCATGTGACCGGCTTTTACCGCCAGGACGAAGTGGTGGGCCTGCGCGACCCTGCGCGGCCCGATGGCCTGTATGGCCTGTCCAAGGCGTTTGGCGAGGACCTTTCGCGCTTCTACTTTGACCGCTACGGCATCGAAACCGTGTGCCTGCGCATCGGCTCCTCCTTCCCCGAGCCGCGCAACCGCCGCATGCTGGCCACCTGGATGAGCTACGACGACCTGGAGCGCCTGGTCGTGGCCAGCCTCACAGCGCCGGTGGTGGGCCACAGCATCATCTATGGCATGGGCGACAACACCACCACCTGGTGGGACAACACACTCGCCCGCCACATCGGCTACCGCCCGCAGGACAGCTCCGAGCCCTTCCGCGCCAAGGTGGAGGCTGCAGACCCGCAGCCCGATCTGACGGACCCGGCCGTGATCTACCAGGGCGGGCCGTTTGTGCGCACCGGTCCGTTCGAGTGAGTGGGTCCATGGAACTCCTGTTGCCTCACCACCAGGACCAGGTGGGCGAAAGCCCCCTGTGGAGCACTGCCGAGCAGGCGCTGTACTGGGTGGACATCGAAGGCCGCGCGCTGCGCCGCCTGCGCTGGGCCGACCGGCAACTGATGAGCTGGGCGACGCCGGAGCGGCTGGCCTGCATTGCGCTGCATGCCAGCGGCGGGCTCATCGCTGGCATGGACACGGGCATCTTCCACCTGCAGCCTGCCGATGACGGCACTTTGGTCTGCACCCTCATCTCTGCCGTGCAGCACCCGCAAGCTGGCATGCGCTTCAACGACGGGCGCTGTGACCGCCAGGGGCGCTTCTGGGCCGGCACCATGGTGCGCGACATGTCGCTGGCGCAACCCGCTGGCGGCCTGTACCGGCAGGACGCGCGCGGCCTCTCGGCGCCGCTGATCGAAGGCCTGGTCACCCAGAACGGCCTGGCGTTCAGCCCCGATGGCGCCACCATGTACCTCAGCGACAGCCACCCCAGCGTGCAGAAGATCTGGTCACTGGACCTGCACGAAGACGGCAGCCTGGGGCCGCGCCGTCTGTTGGTGGATATGCGCGAGCTGCCCGGCCGGCCGGACGGTGCGGCCATCGACACCGATGGCTGCTACTGGACCTGCGCCAACGACGCTGGCATGGTGCATCGCTTCACCCCATCGGGCGTGCTGGACCGCTCGCTGGCCGTGCCGGTCAGCAAGCCCTCGATGTGCAGTTTTGGCGGGCCCGACATGGACCTGCTTTTCATCACCTCCATCCGCCCCGGCCAGCCGCAGGGCAACGATGTAGCCCATGGCGGCGCGGTCTTCGTGACCCGCCCGGGCGCCCAAGGGCTCGCAGAGGCCTCGTACCCGCCCGCTTGAGCGCGGCACCCCAACCGATTCAACCCCGGAGACAAAGCACCATGAACGTTCCACACCTCTTTGGCCGCGTGGCCATTGCCGCTGGCATCTTGCTCGGCAGCCTGGCCGCGCAGGCCACCGAGTTCCGCTCGTCGGACATCCACCCCGAGGACTATCCCACCGTGCTGGCCGTGCGCCACATGGGCGAGACGCTGTCCAAGGCCACCGGCGGCAAGCACAGCATCAAGGTCTACGCCAAGGGGTCGCTTGGCATCGAGAAGGACACCATCGAGCAGACCAAGCTGGGGGCGATTGCCATGACGCGCGTGAACGTCGCGCCCATGAACAACATCTGCCCTGCCACCATGGTGCCCACCATGCCCTTCCTGTTCCGCGACAAGGAGCACATGCGCAAGGTGCTGGACGGCGCCATTGGCGACGAGATCCTGAAGGACTGCGAATCGCAGGGCTTCGTGGGCCTGGCGTTCTATGACAGCGGCGCACGCTCGATCTACACCGTCAAGAAGCCCATCAAGACCCTGGCCGACGTCAAGGGCCTGAAGGTGCGCGTGCAGCAGAGCGACCTGTGGGTGTCCCTGCTCGAAGCCATGGGCGCCAACGCCACCCCCATGCCGTTCGGCGAGGTCTACACCGCGCTCAAGACCGGCCTGGTGGACGCTGCAGAAAACAACTACCCCAGCTACGAAAGCTCGCGCCACTTCGAAGTCGCCAAATACTTCAACAAGACCGAGCATTCCATGGCGCCTGAGATCCTCTTGTTCAGCAAGCGGGTGTGGGACACCTTGAGCGCTGACGACCAGAAGGCCATCCGCGCCGCCGCCAAGGAGTCGGTGGGCTACATGCGCAAGATCTGGGACGAGCGCGAAGAGAAATCCCTGGCCACGGTGAAGGCTGGCGGCGCGCAGGTGGTGGATATCGACAAGGTGGCCTTCAAGGCTGCCATGAAGCCGGTGTACGACAAGTTCCTCAAGGACCCCAAGCTGCAGGACATGGTCAAGCGCATCGACGCGGTGCAATAAGCCAGAAGCCAGAGTCTCCAGGGCAGGCGGGACCGGGAACAGCCCGCCGCCTGCCCGTTTCCAGTTGTTGTTGTTTTTGAATGTCCACTATGTACACGCGACTCTGCGCTTTCATTGCGCGCGCCTGCCTGAAGCTCGGGGTGGGAGGGCTAGTCCTGCTGGTTTGCGCCGTGCTCTACCAGGTCATAGGCCGCTATATCTTCAATGACACACCCACCTGGGCCGAGAGCGGCGCCGTGCTGCTAGTGCTTTACGTGACCATGCTGGGCATGGCTGTGGGCGTGCGTGATGCGGGCCACATCGGTCTCGAATCGTTCCTGGTGCTGGCGCCCGATTGGTTGCGCACCAAGCTCGAGCTGCTGATCCACGCGCTGGTGCTGCTGTTCGGCATCGTCATGGCCTGGAACTGCGGCGTGCTGGCCGAATCGGTGGCACCGTACAAGATCCCCACGCTGGGCATCTCCGAAGCCTTCAAGTACGTTCCGCCCGCCATGGCTGGCGTGCTGGTGGCCATGTTCTCGCTGGAACACATCATCGCCATCTTGCGTGGCACGGAAGTAGAGCCCGCCTGGCATTGAGCGGCCTCACTGTCCCTCCGCCCCCTAACGTCCCTACAAAGATTCCACCATCATGGCGTTGACCATCCTGTGCGTGAGCTTCACGCTATTGCTGCTGCTGGGCGTGCCCGTGGCCTTCTCGATCGGCCTGTCCTCGCTGGCCACCATCCTGTACGAAGGCCTGCCCCTGGCCGTGGGTTTCCAGCAAATGATTTCGGGCATGAACCCGTTCTCGTTCCTGGCCATCCCGTTCTTCATCTTTGCCGGCGAGATCATGATGTACGGCGGCATCGCCGACCGCATCGTCAACTTTGCCAAGAGCGTGGCGGGCCATGTGCGTGGCGGCCTGGGCATGAGCAATGTGCTGGCCTGCACGCTGTTTGGCGGTGTCTCGGGTTCGCCGGTGGCCGACGTGTCGGCCATGGGCGCCGTGCTCATCCCGCAGATGAAGAAGGAGGGCTACCACGCTGACTACGCGGTGAACGTGACCACCCACGCCTCGCTGGTGGGCGCGCTCATGCCCACCTCGCACAACCTCATCATCTTCACGCTGGCGGCTGGGGGCAAGGTAAGCATTGCCGCGCTGATCCTTGCAGGCATCGTGCCGGCCCTGTTGCTGACCATCTGCAACCTGGCTGCCGCCTACTTCGTGGCTGTCAAGCGCGGCTACCCCGCAGGCACCTTCCCGGGCTGGGAGATTGTGTGGATCTCGTTCCGCGCCTCGGTACCGGGCCTGGCCGTGGTGGTCATCATCATCGCGGGCATTTTGTCGGGGGCGTTTACGGCGACGGAGTCGGCGTCGGTCGCAGTGCTGTGGGCGCTGATTCTGTCGGTCTTCGTCTACAAGAAGCTCACGCGCGAGCAGTTCCTCAAGGCCGCGTCCAAGGCCGTCAAGACCACGGGCACAGTGCTGCTGCTCATCGGCATCTCGTCGATGTTCGGCTACCTCATCGGCCTCTACGGTGTGGCCGAGCTCACGGGTGATGCGCTCAAGTCCATGAGCACCTCGCCCTGGGTGATTTTCCTGTCGGTGAACATCATCCTGTTCGTGCTGGGCACCTTTCTCGACATGGCGGCCACCATCCTTATCTGCACGCCCATCTTTTTGCCGATCTGCCAGCAGTTCGGCATGAGCACGGAGCAGTTCGGTATCGTCATGCTGATCAACTGCGCGCTGGGCCTGAACACCCCTCCCGTGGGTACCACGCAGTTCATCGGCTGCACCATCGGGGGCGTGTCGGTGGGCGAGGTGATGAAGACCATCTGGCCGTTCTACAGTGCGCTCATCGTGGCGCTGATGCTGGTGACCTATGTGCCCCAGTTCTCGATGTGGCTGCCAGACCTGGTGCTCAAGGGCGGCGGCTGACCTGGCAGGAGTGATGGCTCGGCCACCGGGCGGATTGAAACCCGCGTACCTTGTGAATTGAACGGACCTATGCGACAAGCTCTCACCATCCGCATGCATGCCCAGGACAACGTCGCCATCGTCGCCAACGACGGTGGCCTGCCTGCGGGCACCCTGTTGCCAGACGGTGTGCCGGGCGCGGGCATCACGCTGCGCGACAAGGTGCCGCAGGGCCACAAGGTGGCGCTGGCGGACATCCCCAAAGGCGGGGTGGTGCGCCGCTACAACGTGCCCATCGGCTATGCGCTGAAAGACATCCCCGCAGGCAGCTGGGTGCATGAGCGCCTGCTGCAGATGCCCTCGGCCCGTGCGCTGGAGGGGCTGCCCATGGCCACGGTGCAACCGCCGGTGCTTGAACCCCTGACGGGCTACACCTTCGAGGGCTACCGTAACGCCGATGGCTCGGTGGGCACGCGCAACATCCTGGCCATCACCACCACCGTGCAGTGTGTGGCCGGTGTGGTGGCGCAGGCCGTGCGCCGCATCAAGGCCGAGCTGCTGCCTTTGTACCCCCATGTGGACGATGTGATCGGCCTGGAGCACACCTACGGCTGCGGCGTGGCCATTGATGCGCCCGACGCCATCATCCCCATCCGCACGCTGCGCAACATCAGCCTCAACCCCAACTTTGGGGGCGAGGTCATGGTGGTCAGTCTGGGCTGCGAGAAGCTGCAGCCCGACCGGCTGCTGCCCCCGGGCAGCTTCCCCATCACCGACGAGCGCGACGCGGCGCTGGGCCCCGAGACGGTGTGCCTGCAGGCCGACGAGCATGTGGGCTTCATGTCCATGCTCGACCACATCGTGCAAAGCGCGCGCCCGCACCTGGACCGCCTGAACGCCCGCCGCCGCGAGACCATCCCCGCCAGCGAGCTGGTGCTGGGTGTGCAGTGCGGTGGCAGCGATGCGTTCTCGGGCGTCACCGCGAACCCGGCCGTGGGCTTCTGCGCCGACCTGCTGGTGCGCGCGGGCGCCACGGTGATGTTCAGCGAGAACACCGAGGTGCGCGACGCCGTGGAGCAGCTCACCAGCCGCGCAGCCACGCCCGAAGTGGCTGACGCTATCGTGCGGGAGCTGGGCTGGTACGACCGCTATCTGGACCGGGGCCGCGTGGACCGCGCGGCCAACACCACGCCGGGCAACAAGGCGGGCGGCTTATCGAACATCGCCGAGAAGGCCATGGGCTCCATCATCAAGAGCGGCACTGCGCCCATTGCGCATGTGCTGGCCCCGGGCGAGAAGCTGCGCCGCGACCAGCGCGGCCTGGTGTATGCCGCCACGCCCGCCAGCGACTTCATCTGCGGCACGCTGCAACTGGCTGCCGGCATGAACCTGCACGTGTTCACCACCGGCCGGGGCACACCCTACGGTCTGGCCGAGTGCCCTGTGGTCAAGGTCGCGACGCGCACTGATCTGGCCCGCCGCTGGCACGACCTGATGGACATCAACGCCGGCAAGATCGCCGATGGCGAGGCCACTATCGAACAGCTGGGCTGGGAGATGTTCCACTTGCTGCTTGACGTGGCCAGCGGCCGCAAAAAGACCTGGGCGGAGCAGTGGCAACTGCACAACGCGCTGGTGCTGTTCAACCCGGCGCCCGTCACCTAAACCCCGCCCGGCCCCGGCCCTTTGTGTTCCCCCTTCAACAGCCCTTGCCTGCAAGGGCTGTTGTCCTTGAAAGACCGCATCTCATGGGGCATTCCCGATTTTCTCACCGCAAGGTCGTGGTGGCGCTGGCGCTGCTGTGTTGCCTGCTCTGGGGCAGCTCGTACCCCGCCATCAAGACCGGGTACGCCTGGTTCGGCATCTCACGCAATGACATCCCCGCGCAGCTCGTATTCGCAGGCTGGCGGTTTCTGGGCGCCGGGTTGATCCTGCTGGCCTGGGCTGTAGCCACGCGCAAGGTCATCTGGGGCCTGGGGCCCGGGGCCGGGCGCCAGTTGGTGGTGCTGGGCTTGGCGCAGACCACGCTGCAGTACGTGTTCTTCTACGTGGGCCTGGCACACACCACGGGCGTCAAGGGCTCCATCATGAACGCCACCGGCACGTTTTTCAGCGTGCTGCTGGCGCACTGGGTCTATCACAACGACCGCCTGAGCCATGCCAAGCTCTGGGGCTGCCTGGTGGGCTTTGCGGGCGTGATGGTCGTCAACCTGGGGCGCGGCACGCTGGACCTGGACGTCACCCTGCTGGGCGAAGGCTTCGTGGTGATCGCCGCCCTGGTGCTGGCCGCGGCCAGCATTTACGGCAAGCAGGTGTCGCAGCGCATGGATTCCGTCGTGATGACGGGCTGGCAGCTGGGCCTGGGCGGTGTGGCGTTGTTGGCCATTGGCTGGTCGCTGGGTGGTTCGCTCACGGGCTTCACCTGGGGCTCTGCGGTGCTGCTGGTGTACCTGGCGCTGCTGTCGTCGGCCGCGTTTTCGCTGTGGAGCATTCTGCTCAAGCACAACCGCGTGAGCCAGATCACGGTGTTCAACTTCACCGTGCCGATCTTTGGCGCGGCGCTGTCGGCACTGTTTTTGGGCGAGGCGCTGTGGGAGTGGAAAAACCTGCTGGCCCTGGTGCTGGTGTGTGTGGGCATATGGCTGGTCACGCGCCATACGGCCAGCGCCACCAAATAGACTCGGCCCATGGCTTTCACACTTTCCCGCGAAGCGTTTCAACACGCGCTGCACGGCCAGCGCACCGATCTTTTCACCCTGCGCAGCCCCGGCGGCCTGCAGGTGGCCGTGAGCAACTATGGCGCTCGCTTGGTGCAGGTGGCGGTCCCCGACGGGCAAGGCGGTCTGGCCGATGTGGCGCTGGGCTACGACAGCCTGCAGGGCTACCTGGACGGGCAGCTCTCCATGGGCGCGCTCATCGGCCGCTGGGCGGGGCGTCTGCGTGCGGGCACGCTGACCCTGCCGGATGGATCGCGCCAGCAACTGCCCACCAACAGCGGGCCACACCATCACCACGGCGGCCCGCTCGGCAGCCGCTTCCAGGTGTTTGCGGTGGAACACGCACAGGCCGATGCCCTCTCCCTCAGCCACACCTTCCGCACGGAGGACGACGGGGTGCCCGGCACGGTGTGCGTGCAGCTCCACCTGCAGGTCACAGTGGACAACGCGTTGCACATGGCCTGGACGGCCGAGGTGCTCCATGCCCCTACGGTGCTCAACCTCACGGGGCATGCGTTCTTCAACCTGGCAGGCCAGGGCAGCACCCACGGCCACACCCTGCAGGTGCCCGCCAGCCGCTATGTGCCCCTGGCGGCCGATGTGTGCCCCACCGGCGCGCTGGCGGCCGTACAGGGCACGCCGTTCCACTTCCGCCAAGCCCGTGCTGTGGCGGATGCCATCGCAACACCCCATGAGCAGCTGGCCGTGGCGGGCGGGCTGGACCACTACCTGGTGCTGGACGAACAGGCGGCACCCCTTGCCCCTCCCTCGTCATCCATCACACCACCGGGCCTGCGCCTGGCCGCGCTGCTGGGTGAACCGGTGAGCGGCCGCGCGATGGAGGTGTGGAGCACCGCCCCGGGTGTGCAGGTGTATGCAGGCCACGGCCTCAAGGCCGACCCCGCGCGGGACTTGGGGCGTGGTGCGGGGCAGGGCGGCTGGCTGTGGCAGCCGGGCGACGGTATCTGCCTGGAGCCCATGGAGTACCCGGATGCGCCCAACCACGCGGGCTTTCCGGTGCGCTGGTGGCTGCCGGGCGAAGTGGTGCGGGGCGCCATCGTGTACCGCTTCATCGGGGGCTGATGGCCGATGGGCTGGCCTGGCAAGCCCGTGCCGCGCTACCATGCCGCCTGGCTTTTAACCGAGGTGGCTCATGCACATGTCCAACGCCCCCAGCACCGACTGGAAAGAAGTGGTGGCACCCGATGAAGCGCAGCGCTTTGCGGGCTATGCGCGCCAGTTTGCCGAGCTGCAGGCGCGCAAATCGCAAAAATACGGCGCCGGGCGGGGGTTGCACCGCAAGCAGCTGACCGCCGCGTATGGCCGCCTGGAGGTGCTGGGCGATCTGCCCGCGTTTGCGGCCCAGGGCTTGTTCGCGCAGCCGGCGCAGTACGACGTGCGGGTGCGGCTGAGCAACGGCGGCATGGACAAGGCGGCGGACCATAAGCCCGACATCCGGGGCTTTGCGATCAGTGTGCGGGGAGTGCAGGGCGACTCTGCCTTGGGCAACGGGCCCGCAAAAAGCCAGGACTTCCTGCTCATCAACCAGGAAAAGTTCGCCTTCCCCCAGAGCGCAGAGTTTGTGGATTTTGTGGTCGCTGCGTCGCACGGCGGCGGCGCGCTGATCAAGTTCCTGGTGCAGCGCCATGGCTTGCTGGGTGCGGCCCGGCAGATCGCCAAGACGGTCAAGACCTTTGGGCGGCCCTTTGGGGGCTTTGCATCGCATGCCATGTTCAGCGCTGCGCCCATTGCCTGCGGGCCCTATGCCGTGCGTGTGCGCCTCGTGCCCCATGCGTCCAATGGGGCGCCCGTCAAGCAGGTGCAGCACGACTGGGATGCCGAATTCTCCGGCCGCCTGCGCCAGCAGGACCTGCAGTGGGACCTGCAGCTGCAGCCCTTTGTCGACGAGGCCACCACCCCCATTGAAGACGCCAGCGTGGACTGGCCCACGCCCTACACCACCGTGGCCCGGCTCACCCTGCCACGGCAGGACCCGGCTGCCGACGCAGCCCTGGCCGCCGAGGTGGAGGCCGCCGTGTTCGACCCCTGGCAGGCGCTCGCTGCGCACCGGCCCCTGGGCGACGTGATGCGAGCCCGCAAGGTGGTGTATTTCGAAAGCCAGAAAGGCCGTGGCGCTGCGTGACCTGCGGGGTGCGGCGACCGGGCGCTTCGTGAGGAAGCCCCCGCGGTACTCAGAAAAACAGTGAGGGTGTTGAATCCCGGTCTGAGAGCGGCTCACAAAACTCAGCGAAGCGGCCCTGGCTAGGCGTTTCGCCGCAGGCAGTACAAGCAGTACGACAAGGCGAGACAACGACGCCAGGGGAGTTTTGTTAGCCGCTCTAAGTTTCGTCTAAGTGTTGGTGCCCACACTGCCTTCCATCGCAACTCCGATTGGAAAGGCACACACCATGAACACGACGACGCTGACCTCCACCCCCCGCCGCCTCATCCTGGCCCTGGTGGCCGCCGGTGCGGTGGGTGCCACGGGCGCAGGCCTCATCACCGGGCACCAGGCCCGCGCCTTGACCCCGCCCCCCGCCATCATGGCCCAGACGCCCGCAGCCCCCGGCGGGGCTTTGCCGAGTTTCGCGCAGATCACCGCGCAAAACGGCCCTGCAGTGGTCAACATCAGCGTGACGGGCAGCACCAAGGCCGCCATGGCCGATGACGACGGCGAAGACGAAGGCCAGCCCGCCGCGCGCCAGGGCCGGGCGCCGCAGATGGACCCGAACGATCCGTTCTACCAGTTCTTCCGCCAGTTCGGTTTTCCGGGCGGCATGGGGCCGCAGGCCCAGCCCAACGTACCCACGCACGGCCAGGGCTCCGGCTTCATCGTCAGCCCCGATGGCCTGGTGCTGACCAACGCCCATGTGGTCAAGGGTGCCAGCGAAGTCATCGTCAAGCTCACCGACCGCCGCGAGTTCCGCGCCAAGGTGCTGGGCTCTGACCCCAAGACCGACGTGGCCGTGCTCAAGATCGACGCCAAGAACCTGCCCACGGTGCGCCTGGGCAGCACACGCGACCTGCAGGTGGGTGAATGGGTGCTGGCCATCGGCTCGCCCTTCGGCTTTGAAAACAGCGTGACGGCGGGTGTGGTCAGCGCCAAGGGCCGCTCGCTGCCCGACGACAGCCTGGTGCCCTTCATCCAGACCGATGTGGCGGTGAACCCTGGCAATTCGGGCGGGCCTTTGTTCAATGCACGCGGTGAAGTGGTCGGCATCAACTCGCAGATCTACAGCCGCTCGGGTGGCTACCAAGGGGTGTCGTTCTCCATCCCGATCGAGCTGGCGGCCAAGATCAAAGACCAGATTGTTGCCACCGGCAAGGTACGCCACGCACAGCTGGGCGTGGCCGTGCAAGAGGTGAACCAGGCGTTTGCCGAGTCGTTCAACCTCGACAAGCCCGAAGGCGCGCTGGTGGCCAGCGTCAGCAAGGGCAGCCCCGCAGAGAAGGCTGGCCTGCAGGCCGGCGACGTGATCCGCCAGGTGGACGGCCAGCCCATCGTCGCCTCGGGTGACCTGCCCGCCTGGGTGGGCCAGGCGCAGCCGGGCCAACAGGCCAAGCTGTCGATTTGGCGCCAGGGCAAGCCGCTGGAGCTGACCGCCACCCTGGGCGACGCCAGCGACAAGGCGATCAAGCAGGCGCGCAACGACGATGCCGTGGGCAAGGGCCAACTGGGCCTGTCATTGCGTCCGCTGGACCCGCAGGAGCGGCGCGCGGCAGGCCTCAATGAGGGATTGGTCATCGAGCAGGCGCGCGGCCCCGCCGCTGCGGCCGGTGTGCAGCCGGGCGACGTGCTGCTGGCCATCAACGGCGCGCCCATCAAGGACATCACGCAGGTGCGTGCCGCCATGGCCAAGGCGGGCAAGTCGGTGGCGCTGCTGATTGAACGCGACGGCGACAAGATCTTTGTGCCCGTGCGCCTGGGCTGATCCATGGCCTGCGCCTGCCGTCGGTTGGTACCCTGCGGCAGGCGCTGTGCATCAGCGCGGCAGCGCCTCCACTTCCTTGGTCCAGCGGTCGATCAGGCGCCGGCGCTCGGCAGCCTTGCCGTATTTCTCGAAGTCGTATTTGATGAGCTTCACGTTGTCCAGCGTTGGGATGCGCGGGTCCATCTTGAAGGTCTTGTTGGCGGGCACCTGGTAGCTGCCCACCTGGGCGCCCACGGCCTGGCCTTCGGGGCTCATCAGCCAGTCGTAGTATTTTTTGGCGTTGTCCATGTTGCGTGCGCCCTTGACCAGCGCAATGCCGCCCACCTCGTAGCTGGTGCCTTCACAAGGCGCCTGGGTTTTCACCGGGTACTTGTCCGCCTTCCACTTCTCAAAGTTGAACATGAAGGTGATGCCCACCCCCACCTCGCCCTTGGCCACGTTGGGCGCCTGCGCCTGGCCGCTGCGGGTGTAGGTGGTGGTGTTCTTGTGCAGGGCCTTGAGGTAGTCGAACGCCTTGTCTTCGCCCATCAGCTGCACCAGCCCCGCAATCACGGTGTAGGCCGTGCCGCTGGAGGCAGGGTGCGAGATTTCGACCTCGCCCTTGTAGGCAGGCTTGATCACGTCGGACCAGCACTGCGGCTCCGGCAGCTTTTTCTTCTTGAGCGTTTCGGTGTTGTAGCCAAAGCCGATGGCCGAGCTGTAAAAGCCCCCCACCTGGTGGCCCGACATGGCGTACTGGCGCACGCTCCAGCCATGCAGGTCATGCAGATAGGCGGGGCGGTATTCGGCCAGCAGGCCTTGCTCCGCCGCCTGCAAGAAGGGGTCGCCCGTGCCGCCCCACCAGATGTCGGTCTTGGGGTTGTTGGCCTCGGCGCGCAGCTGCGCGGCAATCTCGCCCGTGCCCTTGTGGGCCTGGTTCACCTTGATGCCCGTCTTGCGGGTGAACTCCTTGGCGGCCGCTTCGCACCAGGGCGCGTCGGTGCTGCACAGCGCGTTGACCACGCCCTGGGCCTGGGCGCTAGTGGAAGCCAGTGCGGCCAGCGCAACGGCCGCAGCAACGTGGTGGAGAGGGGGGAATGCCATCGGAATTGCCATCGGTCTTGCTCCTTGTCTTTTGTCGTAGTGGCCCGGCCCCTGGGGCGGGCGGTGTGCGCGTGGCGCTTTCATTGTGACAGTGATGTGTCAAATTTAAGTCGTTCTGGCAACCCGGTGCTGCGCCAGCGCCCATGCCGCCGCTATCCTTGGCAGCCAGCCCATTTCCTGCACTCCTGACCGACCGACCTTTCTGCCCCCTTGCCATGCGCCTGCTGCTTGTTGAAGACGATTCCATGATCGGTGAAGCCGTGCTGGACCTGCTGCGCGCCGAGCAGTACGCGGTGGACTGGGCGCGAGATGGCGACGCGGCCGATACGGCACTGCGCACCCAGGCATACGACCTGGTGCTGCTCGACCTGGGCCTGCCCCAACGCGACGGCCTGGCCGTGCTGCGCGACCTGCGCGCCCGCAAGAACCGCACGCCCGTGCTGGTGGCCACCGCGCGCGATGCCGTGGCGCAGCGCATCGAGGGGCTGGATGCCGGGGCCGACGACTACGTGCTCAAGCCCTATGACCTGGACGAGCTGTTGGCCCGCATCCGTGCCCTGCTGCGCCGCGCAGCTGGCCGTGCCGAGCCGGTGTACGAGCACCAGGGCGTCAGCATCAACCCCGCCACGCGCGAGGTGACGGTGCGCGGCACGCCCGTGGTGCTGTCGGGGCGCGAATGGGCGGTGCTGGAGCCGCTCATTGCCCGCCCCGGCATGGTGCTGTCGCGCCAGCAGCTGGAGGACAAACTCTACGGCTGGGGCGACGAGGTGAGCAGCAACGCGGTGGAGGTCTACATCCACGGCCTGCGCAAGAAGCTGGGGCCCGAGCTGGTGCTGAACGTTCGCGGGGTGGGCTACCTCGTGCCGAAGGTATGACCCCCCTGAGCGGCTTCGCCGCTTCCCCCCAAGGGGACGACAGCCTTTGCTGCGGGGCGGCCCTTGCTGGCTGCCCCCGCGCAATCTCCCGCCCTGAGCATGCGGCGGGGATGGATGGATAGAGATGAAGAACGTGCCAACCACCTCCTGGCGCAGCGCGCTGCAGTCCATGCTCCCGCGCTCGCTGCGCATGCGGCTGCTGATGTTTTTGCTGGCTGCCATCGTGCTGGCAGGCGCAGTGCAGGGCGCACTGGCCTACCGGGGCGCGCTGGACGAGGCCGATGCGCTGTTCGACTACCACATGCAGCAGACGGCGCTGGCTTTGCGCTCGGGTCTGCCGGTGGATGCCCAAGGCCTGGGCCCGGGCCTGGACCCGGAGGACGAGAACCACGAGTTCATCGTGCAGGTGTGGACCAACGAGGGCCTGCGCATTTTTGAATCCGCCGTGGGCGCCGCCTTGCCGCAGATTGCCGTGCTGGGCTTCACCAACGTGCAGGCGCGCGGCGGCACCTACCGGGTGTTCTCGATGCAGACGCGCTCGCAGGTGATCCAGGTGGCGCAGAACATGGCTGCGCGGCGCGACATGGCCCGCAGCCTGGCGCTGCGCACGCTGGCGCCGCTGGCCATCATGGCGCCGCTCTTGGTGCTGGCCGTGTGGTGGGGCGTGAGCCGGTCGCTGGCCCCGGTGGAACGCGTGCGCCGCCAGCTGGCAAAGCGCCAGGCCGACGACCTGTCGCCCGTGAGCGATGCACAACTGCCCGATGAGGTGCAGCCGCTGGTGAGCGAACTCAACCTGCTGTTCGAGCGCGTGCAGCACGCGTTCGAGGCGCAGCAGCACTTTGTGGCCGACGCCGCGCACGAGCTGCGCTCCCCCCTGGCCGCATTGCGCCTGCAACTGCAGGGCCTGCAGCGTGCGAGCGACGACGCCGCGCGGGCGGCCGCCATCGAACGCCTCTCGGCCGGCATCGAGCGCGCCACGCGGCTGGTCGAGCAGCTGCTGACGCTGGCCCGGCAGGAGGCCAGCACGGCTGTCAACGATCCGGTGGACCTGCGCGCCACGGCGCAACTGGCGCTGGCCGACGTGGCCCCCGCCGCCCAGGCGCGCAGCATGGATGTGGGCCTGCTCGAATCGGACACCGCCACCGTCACCGGCAATGCCGAGGCCCTGCGCATGCTGGCCCGCAATCTGCTGGACAACGCCATCAAATACAGCCCGCCCGGCGGCCAGGTGGACCTGCAGGTGCGCCCCGAGGGCGACCACGCCGTGCTCACCGTGGAAGACAGCGGCCCCGGCATCGCCCCCGAGCACCGCGAGCGGGCCATGCAGCGGTTTGTGCGCGTCACCGCCGACGGTGCGCCCGGCAGCGGTCTGGGTCTGGCCATCGTGCAGGCCGTCGCCCAAGGCCATGGCGCCACCGTGGCGCTGGACAGCTCGGCGCGCCTGGGCGGCCTGCGGGTGACCGTGCGGTTTGCGGCTGCCAAGCCCTGAGCTGCGTGATGCCCTGTTTGCTATTAATTGCATAGCTGTCCAGGCATATTGCACTAGCGCTATCGGCTCAAAATCCCTCAAAAGCACCCGCAGAGTGCTTCAAAGCGCCTCGTCACGCGCGCGCCACGCCGCCAGGGGCCTGCCCCGCACAATGCGGGGGTAGCGCGCAGGCTGTGCCGGTTCCTGGTCCGCCTGCGTCCACTTCCACCACTGTACACACGCATCGGCATGAACTTCATCGTTTTGGGCGCAGGCGCCATTGGTTGTTATGTGGGTGGGCGCCTGGCCGCGCATGGCCAGCCGGTGTGCCTGGTGGGGCGGCCGCATGCGCTGGAGCCCATTGCGCTCCGCGGTCTTCAGGTCACTGACCTGGACGGCTTTGACCGCACCGTGCCCACGTCCACACTGCAACTGGCTACCACGCTGGCCGACGCCGCGCCCGGTGTCGACAGCATCATCCTGCTGTGCGTCAAAAGCGGCGCCACCGAGTCTGCCGCGCGCGAGCTGGCGGCGGCCTGTGCGCCCGGCACCCCGGTGATTTCGCTGCAAAACGGCGTGGACAACGTGGCCCGCATCGCTGCCTTGGCGCCCGGCCTGAACGTGCTGGCGGGCATGGTGCCCTACAACGTGGTGCTGCGCGGCGCGCAGGTGCACCGCGCCACCGCAGGCCACCTGCAGCTGCAGCGCGACGCGGTCACCGAGCGCATCGCGCCCCTGTTCAAAGCCGCCGGCCTGGCCACCACGCTGCCGCCAGACATCCGTGCCGTGCAGTGGGGCAAGCTGCTGCTCAACCTCAACAACCCGGTCAATGCGCTGTCCAACCTGCCCCTGCGGCAAGAGCTGCTGGACCGCGATTGCCGCCGTGTTTTTGCTGCGCTGCAGACCGAGGCGCTGCGCGTGATGGCGCGCGCGGGCATCACGCCCGCCCAGGTCACTGCCGTGTCGCCCACGCTGCTGCCCCATGTGCTGCGCCTGCCCAACTGGCTGTTCACACGACTGGCAAAGCGCATGCTGCAGATCGACGCCACGGCCCGCTCGTCGATGTGGGACGACCTGGAAGCCGGGCGCGTGACCGAGATCGACGCGCTGTGCGGCGCCGTGGTGCGGCTGGCGGCGCAACAGGGCATGGCGGTGCCGCTCAATGCGCGCATGTGCGAGCTGCTGGGTGGCCCGCGCCAGCGCCTCACGGGCAGGCAGATGCGCCAGATGCTGGGTCTGTGAGTTGGGATTTGGGATTGGGGTTGTGACCGGTGATCAGGCAGCGGGTGCTGCGCTGTCCAGCGGCACGCGCAGCCCGGTCTTGAGGCTGGCCAGCGCCACCGAGGTCCGAAACCGCTTGATGTTGTCGTCCCCCTCAAACAGCCGCCGCGTCAGCGCCTCGTAGTCCGCCATCGACGCCACGTTCACCACCAGCAGGTAGTCTGCCTCGCCCGTCACGCTGTAGCACTGCTGCACCGCGTCTTCCGCCGCAATGCGCGCGCGCAGCGGGGCGGTGCGGTCGGGGCGCTCGTTGTCCAGGTGCACCTCCAGCACGATGGTCAGCGGCTTGCCCACCTTCACCGGGTCCAGCACGGCCACGTTGGCGCGGATCACGCCGCTGTCCTTGAGCCGCTGAATGCGCCGCTGTACCGCAGGCGCCGACAGGTTCACCGCCTGCGCAATCGCGCGCTGGGGCGTGGTGTTGTCGGCCTGCAGGATGTCGAGGATCGCGAGGTCGAAGCGGTCAAGTGCTGCCGGGGTGGACATGGGGGTTCCTTGGAACGGGGTCTCAGGGTGAGCGAAAGTTGCGCGCAAGCCCCGAAATTCGAGCCAAAAGCACGCTGGGGTCGCACTATATTTTCAGCCCATGAGCGCTTCCCCCCTCCGTTCTCTTCTGCACCGGTTCTTCCCCTTCCTGGCCGTGCTGGGTTCCGTCACCGCGTTGGGCATTGGCACCTCATGGGCCAAACACTGGCTGTTTCCGGTGGTCGGGGCGCAGGGCACCACCGCCGTGCGCGTGGGTTTTTCGGCGCTGCTGGTGCTGCTGCTGTGGCGGCCCTGGCGCTGGCACCTGTCGCGCGCCGACGCGCGGGCCGTCATGCTGTACGGCGCGGCGCTGGGCGGCATGAACCTCATGTTCTACATGTCGCTGCGCACCCTGCCGTTTGGCCTGGCGGTGGCCATCGAGTTCGCCGGGCCGCTGGCCGTGGCGATTTGGTCATCGCGTCGCGCGGTGGATTTTGTGTGGGTGGCGCTGGCCATCGCGGGCCTGGGCATGCTGCTGCCGCTGGGGCTCAACGGCAGCACGCTGGACCCGGTGGGCGTCTTCTACGCCCTGGGCGCGGCCGTGTTCTGGGGGCTGTACATCGTGTTCGGCAAGCGCGCCGGGCACCTGCACGCGGGGCATTCGGTATCGCTGGGCCTGCTGATGGCCGCGCTGGTGGTGGTGCCCGTGGGCGTGGTGCATGCGGGTGCTGCGCTGCTGTCGCCCACGGTGCTGCTCATCGGCGTGGCGGTGGCGGCGGTGTCGAGCGCCATTCCGATCTCGCTGGAGATGATGGCCCTGAAGCGCCTGCCCAAGGAGGCCTTCGGCATCATGATCAGCATGGAGCCTGCGGTGGCTGCACTGGTGGCCATGGCGCTGCTGGGCGAGCACCTGAGCGTGGTGCAGTGGCTGGCCATTGGCTGCATCATGGCCGCGTCGATGGGCAGTGCAATGACCGCCGCGCGGCCCGCTGCTGTAGACCGCGCGGCACCGCAGGCGGCCTGACCGGCGGCTCTGGCGGGGTAGGTCTTACCGCACGGCGGCCCTTGCGCTGCACGATTCCAATACGCGTGTGATGAGGTGGGGATATCCCGCCTCGGTCTGCGCCAGCAACGGCAGGCCTGTGTCGTGCACGGCACGGTCCACTGCGTCGGGCCAGGGGGGCGTACCGGGCTCCGCCTGCACGCGGGCCATGGCACCCAGCACCAGTTCTTGTCCCCAGAAGTAGACCTGCGCGGCGCGCACATTGGCCTGCATGCGCTGCACCTCGGCCAGCGCTTGCGGCTCGGCCAGGTGCAGCCAGATGTCGGCATACAGAAAATCCACGGGCGCGCCCGGGGGCTGCCACTGCAGCGCATCGGCCTGCACCAGCTCCACCTTGGCTGCAGCGGACTGTGGCAGTCCCTCCAGCACCCGGCAGCGGCGAAACAGCTCCAGCACGTCGCCATCCCGCTCCACCACGGTCACTCGGTTCACCGAGGGTTGCAGCGCCATGTTGGCAGCGACCCAGCCCATGCCCAGGCCCATTACTACCGTGTGGCCTCGCGCATGGTGACAGGCCAGCTCCTGGCTTTCAACTTCCATTGGTGACAGTGACATCCAGGTTTCCCATCTGCCCTCGGAGCCCTGGCGCAGGAGCAGCGTCGAGCCGGATGTGACACATGGGCCGCTGTAATAACCACGGTCCATCCCCACCCCCATGCGCTTCATCTGCCACGGTCCCACGGCACCGTCGGGGTACTGTGGCATGTGCCATTGGGGCGCAAAGACAGGAACCCCCAGCGCCTGTGCCAGTGCGGTGGCGGATGGCTGGGGGGAAAAGGGTAGGGACGAGGGATTCAGTGATGCCGACATGGGCTCGATCTTAGGCGGGGAGCGCCGCGTTCATTGGAACATCTGCATCTCTTCCAGGGCACTGGGCATTGTCCGACAGTCTCACGGTCCACAAGATGGCGTCGATGGCGGGTAGCGGCGAATACAAAAGACAGTGATGAGACCGCTCGTGTTTCATCACTCAATGTCCAAGGAGCCGATCATGATTCCATCCACCATCCATTCCGCTGCGACCGCCACACCGGTGGACGAAGACCTGGCCGAGCAAGCACGCCCCGGCTACGGCATCCCATCGCAAGACCCCCGAACCGGCGCACAGACCGCGCTAGAGCCTGAAGACGCAGAGCGCGAAGCCCACTCCGCCTTGATGGGCGGCGGCATGATGGCCGGCGCCGCAGCCGGTGCCGCCGTGGGCGTGGCCGTCGCGGGCCCGGTGGGGGTGGTGGTTGGGGGCACCTTGGGCGGCATCGCCGGTGCGCTGGGTGGTGCCGCAGCGGGCACCCTGGTCAGCCCGGATGATCCTTCGGCCGATGCTGTGGCCGCAGAACGCCTTGCGCCGCCCCTGGGAGGGCCGGAAGGCAGGACAGACCCGAAGTAGGGTGTGCGGGGCTCACTACAGGCTGGCTGGTGCAGCGTACGTACTGTGTGAGATTGCTCCAAATTTGATAGCTATCAGCACATATTGCACTAGCGCTTGCCGCCATTTTGGCTGTGAATTTGGTCCCCTCGACAGCTATCAAATTCTGGCCGCTAGGCCGCATGGGGCCTAGATTCATGCTGCACGGTGCCAGAATGTGCCCCCATTTGTGCCCCCAGCCATTTCTGGTGCCCCTTGAAACTCACCGACACGAAGCTACGCACCCTCACCGAGCCCGGCAAACATTCAGACGGCCTGGGCCTCTATCTTGAGGTCACCAAGGCAGGCGGGCGCTACTGGCGCATGAAGTACCGCTTCGCCGGGAAAGAAAAGCGCCTCGCCTTTGGCGTCTATCCGGATGTGACCCTGAAGGCAGCACGTGAAGCGGCCAGCAAGGCCCGCCGACTGCTGCAAGACAACCAAGACCCAGGAGAAGCCCGCAAGGAGGAAAAGGCGCGGGTCATCCACGAAAGCCGCAACACGCTGGAGGTGGTGGCCCGCGACTGGCTGGAGCACCAGCGCGGCCGCTGGGAGTCCGTGACGATGGGCCGGATTGAGGCATCGCTGGAGAACGACATATTTCCGGCGCTGGGTTCAAGGCCCATGGCCACGTTGAAGGCACGCGACGTGATGGAGGCGGTGAAGGCCATCGAGGCGCGCGGTGCGGCCGACCAGGCCGGCCGCGTGCTGCAGCGGGTGAAGGCCATCTACCGCTGGGCAGTCACGCACCAGCGCATCGACAGCAACCCCATGCTTGATCTGGTGCCCTCTGAAATCCTCAAGCCGCGCACCGTGCAGCACCGGGCCGCGTTGTCCGAGAAAGAGCTGCCCGAGTTCATGCGCAGGCTCGCTGCCTATGACGGCGCCCCCAGCATCGTGCTGGGCCTGCGTTTGCTGATGCTCACGGCCTGCAGGCCGGGCGAAGTGCGCGGCGCGCGATGGGCTGAGTTCGACCTCAAGGCAGCGCTGTGGACCATCCCGCCCGAGCGAATGAAGATGCGCGAGGAACACCGCGTGCCCCTGTCCAAGCAGGCTTTGGAGGTGCTGGCCAAGATCGACGCGATCAGCGGCGGCCGCGAGCTGGTGTTCCCCAGTCCTTACTACCCGAGCAAACCGCTGAGCGAGAACACTTTCAATTCAGCCCTGGCCCGCATGGGCTACAAGACCATGGCCACAGCCCATGGCTTCCGTGCCCTGTTCTCGACAGTGGCCAACGAACATGGATGGAACCCCGACGTGATCGAGCGGCAACTGGCCCACAAGGAGCGCAATGAGATACGTGCCGCGTACCACCGAACCACGTACATGGCCGACCGCACGAAGCTGATGCAGTGGTGGGCCGACTACCTGCAAGCTGCTGGCGCACGCCAGGGCTGACCACCGCCGCCGCGCACTGAGCTGGCGCGCACCCACCTGCCACCCGCTGCCCTGCGGCCGACGCGACGCGCTGCGGCCGGTGGCATACCGTGGCCAGCCCAGCCGCCATGCAAGACGACCAAATGCCCTGGCGCGCTGTCGAGACCCCGCCGCGCCTGCTGGCTTCATGTGTTGATTTCGTCGGGGGTGCCGCTTGGGTGCACCGCCAAGCCTGACGCGGCCTTGCGGGACGTTACAGGGCTCTTTTTGCTGTCGGGAATTGACGGAGTTTTGAGCCCGTGACCAGGGGTGGCACCAGAGCCTGTGACGTAACGGGAAGAACCTTTTTCAAACTTGAAATACTTGGAATCAACTACCTACAAACCCACGAATGAAGACCTGTTTGTAGGCTTTGTAGGTAGTTCTTTTCGGGTATCTCAAGTTTGAAATGGTATGGGTTCCAGTGGGGTGTGGTCCGGTGGCTTGGGCAATGCACTTGCTCGCGCTTCGACGGTCGGTAAACCCATCAAAGCCTACAAACCCACCAATGCAGACAGCTTGGAAGGTCGTGCGGCACTGGCTTCCGGGTGATGGGTCTGGAGTTCTGGGGGGCGCAGGTCGGTGTCACGGACAAAACGCTGGCACGTGCTTCGACGGTCGGTAAACCCTTCAAAGCCTACAAACCCCACCAACTGACCTGGACGGTTAGGTGAAATGATCAAGTGTGGTGTGCCTACAGGCACGCGTTGAATGGGAGCGAAGCTGGTCAAAGACCCAACGAGTCGAAGCCGAGCAATTGACAAAGGGTGATTTGAAGGGCCAATAGCTCATGATGAGGTTGACGTGTGATGGTTTTACATTGACAATGCCACCCACATGCTTGTCATTTGCAAGTCATTCCCTTGACGCCCTATCCAATGTCCCTCCCTGTTCCAGATTTAGTTGAATTCGCTGATGCGGCCCTTGCGGCTGACTACACGCGCCTGCGCCGAGTTGGCCAGCGCCTATCTAAAGCTATTGAGTTGGAAGACCCCGAGGGCGCGCGCAGATTCCGCTTGGTCTTGAACAAGAAAGGTGTTCCGCTACAGGCATCTGGCTTTACCGAAATGCTCCCGGTGGACAACAAGTCGAGGCTGCCACTGATAGAAGAACAGCCTTGGCCCGATGCGCCACTTTTTTTAGACGACGCAGGAAACGAGCAGTTCGCCGCTTTTCTCGTGGACATCAAGAACCACGAGAAATTGGTCGCAGCTGGCATCGCATCCAAACACTCCTTGATGCTGGCAGGCCCGCCCGGCACCGGAAAGACGCTGCTGGCCGGTCATGTAGCTGCCCAGCTTGGCCGAAAACTGTATGTGGTTCGTTTGGATTCCCTCATATCTTCTCTGCTAGGGGACACAGCAAAAAATATTAGAAGTGTTTTCGATTTTGTAGCAGGAAAAAATGCTGTGCTTTTCCTGGATGAGCTCGATGCGGTTGCAAAAATGAGGGATGACCGCGCTGAGTTGGGGGAGCTTAAAAGAGTTGTCAATACTGTTATTCAGGGTATAGATTCCTTGGATGCTTCAGCTGTCGTAATTGGGGCGACTAATCATGCGCAAATGCTTGATAGCGCTATATGGCGGCGCTTCCATTACAAGATAATATTTTCCCTTCCGGATGCAGATTTGCGGACTGAACTTTGGGCATATTTTTTGCAGACCGGCCCCGACCAAAATTTGGTATGCCGTGTGCTAAGTGCTTTATCCGAAGGGCAGTCAGGTGCTGATATCGAACAAAGGGCCTTTGCAGCGCGAAGGCGTGCGGCGCTTAATTCACAGCCCATTGATGCAGTAGCAATTGCCGAATCTTTGGTTCTGGAAAATAATAAAATTTCAGGCACAGTTCATGGAAACTCAAATGAAGTTCGACGGAGAATGACCCGCGAGCTTGTTTCTAATTACAGAATTTCCCAGGCAGATGTGGGTAGATTTTTGGGAATTAGTCGTCAAGCAGTGTCTAGTTATTTGAAGGTCTCCTAATGCCTACAGAAACTCGCCCCGTATTAAATCCTGTACTTTCATTTAAACGCGAACCTCGACTCGTTAGCGTTACAGGTCGGTCAGCGGAAGAAAGTCAAGTTGTTGTTCAGCGGCTTGAGGCTCAGAAGATAAAGCTCTCTGAGCAGATTTCAGGTCTGGAAAATCAGACACAACGACCACATGCGGGTAAGTTACTAGTCGCAGTCAGGATGTTCGATGATTCGTTGGCTCCGTCTTATGAGCCAGAGTCAATTTTCAGAGAGACGCTTGGATCAGAACTTGTCGCTCCGATTGAGGGCGGGTATCTAGCTCAACTAGATCGAAGAGCATTGGGAAATCTCTCGAAAATTGTCCGAGCAGCTGCGACAACAGACGTTCGCGTCACAGTTTCACGGATCAAAGAAATTAAGGCGCAGACAGAATCAGACGTGCTACGGGGGCGGACTGTTCAGTCTCTCTGGGAGCGTGCGATTCATGAGGGGAGGGGGCGTGTTTTCACGCTATGGCTAGCCCCTTATAAAGAGAACATGGCCCGATCAGAGGTTTCCGCTCAGATCGGAGAGTTTGCAGGGGCCCAAGATATTTATCCTCTTGCTGATTTGGTGGCCATTACGCGAGAACAGGGATCCGACGCCGACCAGCTGCAAGTGCAGAGTGGTCAGACCTCTGGAAGCATCATCCGTGCGATCCGGGAATACCGGCAGAATCCTTTCACGCGCATGCAGTTTGTCGCGCGTGATCCTTCAGCCCTAACGAAATTGATAGGTTCTGGCGCGGTCTTCCGGATCGAACCAGTGAAGGCCTTGAAGGCTGCCGATGTGCCTTCCGCGCCAGACCCAGAACGCCCAGTCCCGGATGAGCAATGGCAGCCGATCGTTGGTGTGGTAGATGGAGGCATGTTCGCGCAGACGTATTCACCGATGGTTGCTTGGCGTGCTCCCTCGTTGGTGTCTGACATCGCTGCCAATCGCAAACATGGCAACCGAGTAGGTTCTTTGGTAGTGCATGGCGCAGCTTGGAATACGCATCTAGCGTTGCCATCTCTAGTGTGCCGTATAGGAGTTGCGCAAGCCATTGCAAAGGATGAGGCCGGCTCAGCAACACGTACGGCATTTCGCAGCTACCTGCACGCCGTGATCGCGCGTCATCACGGCGACACCAAGGTTTGGAACTTCTCTTTTAATGAGCCGGTCGATGGTGCAGATAGCCTAGAGATGAGTGAGCTAGGCCATGAAATCCATAAAATTGCGAGAGAGTTTGACATCCTCCCTGTTATCTCGATTGGAAATGTCGACCAATACAACGACAGACGTCTGAATCCACCAGGAGATTGTGAGGCCGCACTCACAGTTGGTGGTCGTATTCACCATGAGTCGCTCCCCGGTGCTGCATGCGATGCATGCTTACCCGGACCTGGACCAGAAGGTTTGACGAAGCCGGAGATTTCATGGTTTTCTACCCTGCGAGGACTGGGTGGAAACTTGGAAACTGGCACAAGCTATGCAACAGCCATCGTCTCCGCCGTCGCGGCTCACACATTCCACCAACTAAAGGCTCCTACGCCTGACTTGGTGAAGGCGCTTCTGATTAATACTGCAGATGGCAGTGCGTATGACAATCGGTTGGGGTGGGGATCACCTTGTTTGAAATCACCCACACCCTGGGAGTGCCCAGAGGGAAGTGTCACTTTAATTTGGAATTCTTCATTGCGAGCCGGTCTTTGGCACTATTGGGAAGATATTCCTATTCCACCGGAATTCATTACAGAAAATAAGCTAAAAGGCAGTGTTGCATTGACCGCTATTCTTCGGCCAAAGGTTTCCGAACTGGGGTCTGCGAACTATTTTTCGACTCGGCTTCAGGTGGCTCTGCAATACACAAAGCCTGATGGGAAGATGGGCAATCTAGCCGGTTCCATGAAAGAAAGCACGGATCCAGAGGCGCAAGCCCGTGCGGAACACGCGAAATGGAATCCGATTCGTCACCACGCAACTACTATTCCTGGCGGCAGGGCATTCAGTGGTCGGACTTTGCGTGTGTGCGCCCGGGTTTTTGGTCGAGATTTGTATCAGTTCGGTATCAGTGGCAATGCTGAATTGGAAGAAAGCCGCGTTGCTTTTGCACTCACACTCAGCGCGCCTCCGGGACGAGGCAGCGCTTCAATCTATAACTCTGTGGCAACCAGCCTCGGAAACTACGTGGAGAGCGCTGTGAATGACATTGAGGTGGACGTGCCCTCCTCTTAGTCATAAGAGCTAGTGCATCATGAGTAGCCGATCGACGGTACTCGCTGCGTACGGTCTTCTCTGCTGAGGATGTGAAGCGGCAATTGGTCGATTCCACTCGATCGGTCCGTGGACTGACCAAAGTTAGTCAGCATCAGCGCTGAGGCCAGTAGCGCCCCTTGCGCTCCTTCTGGCCTTTCCCTAACTATTTGAATCTGAGCCGCCTTGCCTCACGCGGAGCCACGGCACGCGCGTCTCTTTTGCGCCCACTTTCCCCACCACTAACTGTGGCTAGCGCAGCCACAAGATAGGTTTCTTGGCTTTCAGCAGTCCACACAAGACCATAGGGACATGCAAAGAACAGCCACGCAAACCACACCCATCCAGGCCGGTCCCGGCCCGTCCGATGTGCGCCCGTACCGCGAGCGCTTGCTACGTATTGACGATGTGTGCTTCATGACCGGCCTGGGCCGTAGCACCATCTACGCCAAGGTCAAGGCCGCAGACTTCCCCGGCCCGGTGCAGCTTCACGGCGCGAGCGTGGCGTGGCGCGAAACCGAGGTGGACGCATGGATTGCCGCGCGTCCTGCCGTGGGCGCCACGCCGCCAGCACCAGCTGCACCACCCACCAGACCCGCCAAGCCAGGCCGCGCACCCCGGCCCGCACGCGCAGCAGCCATGGGGGCAATCTGATGGCCACGCGCATGATGTTCCTGTGCCCCCACTGCAAGGGCAAGACCAAGACACGCACCAGCCGGGGCCTCTCGCCCACGCTGCGCGAGCTGATCTATCAATGTGAAGACCCGGAATGCAGCTACAGCTTCGTCGTGCAGGCCGAAGCCGTGCGCACCCTGTCGCCCTCCGGCAAGCCCGACCCGTCCATCAACCTGCCGCAGTCCCCGCAGGCGCTGGTGAATGCGCATGCGCGATCAACTGAACACCAGCGCGCTGGCTCCGGGCAATTGAGGGCCCAACCGTGAGGAACTTCACGATGCCAACCCTTGCCCCGAAGTCCTCCCGCGCGATACACTGCCCCGTCACGTCAAAAAAAGGCGTGATCGGGATTGGCGTCCCGACACACTCGCTGCGACGCAAGCCGCAGTCTCTCCCGCAGAGCACCTGCGGCTTGTTCGTTCGTGCCTCCAGTTTTTGGCGGCTCGGACAGGGAGCCGCAAGGCTCGCCGGTTCGCGCAAGCGAGTGTCCGGTACGCCAACCTGTTCGAGCTGCCGCCCCCAATTGGCGTTGGGTGCGGTGGTTTCTGCAAACCACACTCGCTTGGAGGCCACCATGGCTGACCGTATCCCCGCACGCGCACTTGTCGCGCGCACCATCTCGCCCGCTTCATCGCCCACATCGGGCACACCCGACCTCATCCAGCTGCACGCCACCGCGCACAACGCGCTGGGCACCGCGCTGCACCACCTGCGCCAGCCGCATGTGGACGCCGCCCGCGCACGCCGCAAGGTGATGCAGGCCCTGGCCGCACTGCGCGGCCTGGACGTGGCCTTGAGCCTGGAGGGGTAACCATGCACACGACCACCCACAACGCTGCCCATCAGGCAGCGCAGGCGGAGCTTTGCCTGTCGCAACTGGTGCTCGAAGCCCAGGACTTCACCGAATCCCTGCGCACCGTGCTGCGCGCCTGCCATGCCATCGCAGCGCTGGCCGCTGGCGTCACTAACCCACACGCCACCGTCAACATGGACGGCCTGGGCGAACTGCTGCACCTGCACAGTGACGCCATTGAACAGCGCCTGGACGCCATCGGCGTGCGGATCGATGCGCTGCGCACGGCCACCGGCGCCCGCGACACCAGCGACCGCGCCCGCCATCTGGCCATGGATGCCAGCGACCAGCACACCCACATGTGCCAAGCCCAGCTCGCGTTCGAAGCCGTGGCCGACATGGCGCCCTGCGCGGCCGACACACTCACCGGCGAGAACCTCGCCGCCGCGCTGCGCCTGCTGGCCGACGCGATGGCAGAGCGCACCGCCGCCATGGACGACATGCTCGACGCGCTGCATGCCGTGCTGGTGCAGGAAGGCCTGCCAGCATGAGCGCAGCAGGCGCAAGGCACGCCTACGAAGTGAACCGGGCGCGCATCGCCAGCCTGTGGGCTGAGGCGCGGCCGGTGTCGGAGGGCGATGCGGCCGGCCGCTACCTCGCGCGCAGTGGTGCCGCTCAATGCACATGGCCAGCAGCCTTGCGCCTGCATCCCGCGCTCGACTACTGGCACATGCAGGCCGACCGCAAGCCGGTGTGCCTGGGCCAGTTCCCTGCGCTGCTGGCCCTGTTCGAGGTGGATACCTACCCGCGAGGGCTGCAAGGCGCACTCGTGCCCCACGCGGTGGCGCTGCAACGCATCTACCTCGCGGCCGATGGAGCTCTGGCCCCCGTGCCTGCGCCCGTCAAGCTGACCGGCAAGGCAGGCCCCGCGCTGGGCGCCTGCGCGCGCCTCGCACATGCGGACAGCACCAGCCGCGTGATGGGCATGGCCGTGGGTATCGCCACCGCGCTGCGCATCGCCCAGGCCGCACGCATGCCGGTGTGGGCCGTGCCCGATGCATCGCTACTGGCGCATGCGCGCTGGCCCCGTGGGCTGCGGCATCTGCATGTGTTCATCGATGCATGCGACCCCGACCAATGGCGCAGCGCGGCCGAGCTGGCACGCAAGGCCAGCGCCTGCGGCTTGCAGGTCTTTCCGATGGTGGCTGATCTGGGCCAACCAGACGGCAGCCACGGCACCCACCACACACCCCGATTCACCGCCACCCGGCTTTAGAAAACGACCACACCATGGCAACAAAGAAGGCCAGCGCACCCAGATCGGACGCTGCAAAAAACACCCCATCCGCGCCAACCGCTGGCGCACTTCAGTTCACCGTCTATACCGCCACGGTCCCCGACCGCCTGACCAAAGTTCTGACCCTGGCCGCCGATGGCACGCTGCACAAGGAAAGCGCCGCCAACATGATGCGCGGCAGCGCGGTGCGAACGGTTGCGCACGGACTGCAGGAACTGGCCGATGTGCTGGAAACCCTCGACCCCGCGCAGGCCACAAGCTGGGGTGTGTGCGATGCTGCTGCAGGTGCCAGCGTGCCCATCGTGCCCGAGCGCGAAGTGGCCGAGGCACCCGGCGCCATATCCCGCACCCGGCGCCACTTCGCCTATCCTGTAGGGCCCGGCGTGCTGATGCTCGACCATGACGGCGCGCCCGATGGCGAGCTGAGCGCGGATGTGTTCCGCCAGCGCCTGATAGAAGCTTGCCCGGCCCTGGCCGATGCGCCCATGCTCTGGCGCCCGAGCTGTTCGGCCGGTGTGTGCACCACTGACGGCCGCGAGCTGTCCGCACTCACGCGCCACCGCCTCTACATCCCCGTGCGCGATGCGTCACGCATCCCCGAGGCCGGGCGCGCCCTGGTGCAATTGCTCTGGGCTGCAGGCCATGGCTGGTTCGACGTAGGCCGCGCAGGGCAGGCGCTGGAGCGCACCCTGATCGATGCCAGCGTGTGGCAGCCCGAGCGCCTGGACTTCTGCGCGCCGCCCTTGCTGGGCAAGAGCCTGCAGCGGCCGCACGCTGCACCGCGCATCTTTGGCGACCCGCTGGCGCTGTTCGACCTCGCGCTGATCCCGCACGATGCCGACACCCACAAGCAGGCCCAGGCGCTCAAGAAGGCCGCGCGGGTTCAATTGGCGGGGCAGTGCGCAGCGCAGCGCGAGCGCTGGGTGGCCACCCACGCCCCAGCCCTGGCCAAGCGCCGCGGCATCCCCGTGGACAAGGCCCGCGACGTGCTGCAGCGTGCCAGCGCCCAGCGGGTATTGATGGGCGACTTCGTGCTGATGGCAGAGCAGGGCAAGCCGGTCTCCGTGGGGGAAATCCTCGACCGACCGGAGCGCTGGCACAACGCCCAGTTCGCCGACCCGCTGGACCCGGACACGGATACGCGCGTGGCGGTGGTCAACCTCAAGAGCGGCCAGCGCCCCTACCTGTTCACCCACCGCCATGGCGGCATGCGCTTCGAGCTGCTGCGCCAGAGCGCGCGCATTCAGGTAGGGCGCGGCATGCGCGTGGCCACGACCGACGCAGTGCTGGCTGTGCTGCAGGAACGGGGCGAGCTGTTCGACTATGGCGAGGGCGCTGTGGCCTATGTGAGCGACGGCAAGGCGCGCCCCGTTACCCCTGACTGGCTCACCGACCACATGGGCCGGGTGTGCGAGTTCTATTCGATGCGCCACCGCAGAAAAGCCGATGGCGAGGAAGCGCCCGAAGAAGGCCCCGAGGATGCGCCGCTGAGCGTGGCCCGCGCCATCCTGGCCAAGCATGGCGAGCGTGGATTCAAGAAGCTGGTGGCGGTGGTCACTGCGCCCACCTTGCGCATTGACGGCAGCATCCTGGACCGCCCCGGCCACGATGAAGCATCGGGCCTGCTGTTCTATTGCGAACACCCCAATCCACCGCGTGTGCCGGTCAAACCGACCGTGCAGGATGCCCTGGCAGCCTTGCGCTTTCTGTGGGCGCCGCTGGCCCTGTTCCCCCTGGTGGATGCCGTGGCCAACGGCGTGGCCCTGCACGGCCTGCTGTCGGCCGCGCTGCGCGCCAGCCTGCCCACTGCGCCCGGCGTGGGCTTCGACGCCCCGGCCGCAGGCAGCGGCAAGACCCTGCTGGCGCGCTGCATCGGCATCCTGGCCATGGGCTCTGAACCTTCGATATTGCCCCCGGCTGACACCGACGAAGAAACCCGCAAGCGCCTGTTTGCGGTGCTGCGCGAAGGCCAGCGCGTGGTGCTCTGGGACAACGTGCGCGAGCCCTTGGGCTCTGCATCGCTGGATGCGTTCCTGACCGCGCCCACGTTTGCCGACCGGGTGCTGGGCAGCAGCGAAACCATCACGCTGCCCAACCGCGCGCTGTTCATTGCCACGGGCAACAACCTGCGCATGACCTCGGACACCTGCCGCCGCGTGCTGACGGCGCGCATCGATGCGCAGAGCGAAACGCCCTATACGCGGGACTTCTCATTCGACCCCGCGCAGATGGTGCAGACGGACCGGCTGGCCTACGTGGTGGCTGCGCTGACCATTGTTCGGGCGTACATCATGGCAGGGCGGCCCAAGATGGCCAAGGGCCGCACCGCCAGCTTTGAGCATTGGGACGATCTGGTGCGCCAGCCCATCTGCTGGCTGGCGCAGCAGGTGGCCGCGATCGCGGGCACGCCCGAAGGGGCAGGGCTGCCCATGCTGGCCGACCCGATGGAAGCGGCTGCACGCGCCTTTGAGCAAGACCCGGAAACCACCAAGCTGCGCGCGCTGGTGGAGGCGTGGTTTGCAGCCTTCGGCCCGGACCAGACCACGGTGGGCGGTGCCATCCGGCGCAGCGATACCGATGCGCTCCTGGCCATGGCCATGGATGACATTGCAGGGCAGGCGGGCAAGATCAATTCGCGCATGCTGGGCCGCTGGATCGAGCGCATGCAGGGGCGCATCGTGGAAGGCAAAAGGTTTGTGCGCATCGGGCACCGGGCAGGGTTGCTGCACTGGGCGGTGCACCAGTCGGCAGCGCTGCGGCCGATGCCTGCGGCCGACGCTATGGGCATCCCTTCGGCCGACGATGTGGCCACGTTCTGAGGTAGCCGCATGAGCGACACCAAGACCGCCGCCGCGCTGCTGGAACGCCTGCGCCACAAGGGCCTGCATCTGTCGGCCACGGCCGAAGGCAACCTGCAGGTGTGGCCCGCCGTGTGGCTCGATGAAGCCACCAGCGAATTGATCCGGCTGCACAAGAGCGGCCTGCTGGCGCTGCTGTCGGCTGCGGCCGTGGATGTGCTCGAAGACGACCGCCACCGCTGCCGCGACTGCTACCACCTGCAGCGCAAGGGCAACTGCGCCATGGCTGCGCAGGGGCGTTTGCCGGGCGTGCCCGAGTGGTACACGCCTCACAAGGACGTGCTGCAGCGTTGCCATCGGTTCTGCGCACTGCCGTACTGAGCACGGCCATGGACACCAGCAAACCCACCCCCATGACCGATGCCGAGCGGCAGCGCAAGCACCGGCAAAAGCGCCAGCGCGAGCTGCAGGCGCTGCGCGCTGTGGTGCCCGCCACGCCGCAGGAGCGCGAGAGCGTGGTCCAGGTGCAGCGCCTCGCGGCCCAGCTCGACAAGGCCACGCGCACGGCCGCAGCGCTGCAGGCGCGCATCGATGCGATGCAGGCCGGGGCGGGCGAGCTGCAGCAGTTGCGCGAGTCCGTGCGCTCCCTGATGCCGAAGCTCACCCCGGCCGCGCAGCAGGTGGTGCGCAGGCATCTGGAGGGCTGCGGCGCTGCGCAGTGGCTCGCCCCACAGGAACCGCCACAGCTTGCGGCCGCGCCGCCTTCAACCCTTTCTTCCCGCGTGTTTTTTTAACCCCCAGTCCACAAGGAGTGATTCATGACGTTCGATGTTCAACAACACGCCCGCAGCGCCCAGGCTGCGCTGCACGAAGCGCTGGCCGAGCTGGCCCGCGCGCGCACGGCCTATGACAACGATGCAGGCCCGAGGTTTGCCCAGGCCAAGGCGGCGCAGGAGCTGCTGGGCCGCAAGATCAAGGCGGCAGAAGATGAAGCCGATGCGGCGGCAGATGCGTTCCATTCAGCGTTTGCCAGCGGCGGGTTTGAGAGCCAGGATGCAGCCACGCGCAGCGCGCTCAACCGCAAGAACGATGCGCAGGCCATGGCCGAGGTGATGCGGGTGGCACATGCCAAGGGAGCCAAGGAACTGCAGGCGCTCGCGGCCGAGGCCAGCAGGCAGGCGCACACCTATGCGGCCGCGTATGAGCGGGCCTACACCGCACACGCGCGGGCCGAGGGCTACAAGGTGCTGCAGGAGGCCGGGGAGGCTGTGGCCAGGGCCATGGCGCTGGCGGCGCACGCACCTTGCAGCACCAGCGCGCACGAGGATTCGCTGGGGCGCCCGCCCAGCTCTGCAGCCCTGCGCGAGGAAATGGTGGCTGCGCGGTGGGCGTTCATTCTTGAAGGGCTGAAAGCGATGGCCGAAGGGCTGCCAGAGTACAACGCGCGGCCGCAGGTGGAAGTGCTGGGGGTGTTCGACCTGGGGGCGCTGACGGCGCAGGATGTGCTGACCCCTGCGCAGATTCATAAGGTGCGGCGGGGCGGGGAATTGGTGCTGTAGGGCGCAGGGTCAGGCGAGAAAGGCGCGAAGTGGCCGTGGCTGCTTCGCGCTTTTTTATGGGGAAATGGGTTTGGGGCAAGAGAGGCTCACTGGAGCCGGTCCTCTCGATAAAGGATTAGGCCTCACTGGGACGAAGCTTCGGTTGCACTCCAACGATCCGCGCTACCTCCTCGAGCTTACGCTTTGAGAACATCCATCCCTTTCCACCAGACTTCAAAGAAATCCACTTCCCCCCAAACTCCCGAATCTCATCTGCGAATTCCCGCGTATCTCCTCGCACCGCAAAAGATTTCTCTGTGTAGTCTTCCAGCCAAATTTTTTCTGTTGACGACGCAGCTGTTCGCTTACGTGCCACCTTTTCTATCACTCGTTCCGGCTCTTCTCGGGTTGACTCCTTGGCGGCCCTGACGATCCGAGCATCTACAACTGGATTAACAGTCATATCCCTCATAACGATCGTTAGATGACGCGAGAGCTTTTGCTTGAGGTCGTCAATAGAAGCGTATTGATCTTGGATACCCTTGTCTCGAATCGACTTTTTGAACTCTTTCAACTTCTCGAGTTGCTGCGTGTCGATGTTTTCAAGATCCACTTGCTGTCTTGAGTAGTACAACATGACTGGCTTGTTTTGCTTCAAAAACCATCGAATCTCTTCTACCGTTCCGCTTTCTTCGACCCCTGTTGGGGATCCTAGCCTTGTCCAGAATGCACCGATGAGCATGTCGCAGTTTCGAACCACCTGTTCGTTGATGATCGCTTGAGGGCGGTCTCCCATCGCTGGCGCGCTGTGGGACTCCCATTTGACAGGCAGAAGTACATAACCCGTCGCGTGTGAGTTGAGTGCATTCCAATCATGCAGACCTTCCGCGATTGCGGCGCGCTCGGCTGGCACATCTGAAGGTGACGCGATAAGGACGTGGAATACGGTTGCAGAGTATGGCAATATGGCTTCTCCTGTTTGCTGATGGATCGAACTTCTTCTGTGGGACTTAGCGTTTGAATTCGACGGCCGCCGAAGGCGATCCCGCTGCAATAAGTGGTTAGACCACTGCTGACGGTTCACCCGGCAGCGCTTCTTTTGCTGGTACAAGCGCCTCGGCGACAGCAACCCCTCCAAACTGACGGCAGTCAACCGCCCCCTTTTTTCCCGTATTGCGGAAGAAGTGCGCCATCGGCATCTCAAATACTTCGGTAAGACGTTCGAGCACTTGGGAAAGGCGCTCACGCTTCATTGCTTCAGTGTCCCACGCGTGCATCATGTAGTAGAAGGCTGGCCAAAAAGAACTTGTTTGAGAGAAGAAAACTTTGCGAGTTGGGGCCGTCACGGAGTACATGCCGCCACTTTTTTCGAAGACGGCCTTAGCGAAGGCCTCATTGCCAAGGCTGCAACCAGAGATGAAAAGCCGACGATTGTTGAGCTTCTTTTCAAATATCGCACCGAAATCTGCATACGTTGTCTGGCCGAACGTGAACTGCAGCACCTGCTCATCCCCGTGGCACGAAAGATGAAGATATCGGTAGCCAGAAGCACGAAATATCTCAGCAAACTTGATCAACTCAACCTGCGTTCGAAAGTAATAGTAGATCGGGTTCTTCCCTTGCAGACGCAATACCTCGTACAAGACGCGACCATCCATGCGTTGATTGGATTCGTCATCGACATTGAGCGATTCAAGAATGAATGTTTCAGGCTGAGTTACCTGAATCGGGGGAAGTGCAGTCATGGTTAGCTCAGTGGTCTAAGGTAATGCAGACCGCACCAAGCCACAGGCCAATGTGGCACCTGCGGTCTACACTGGCGCGGGAAAAACGCGTAAATGGTTTTGTGGCATGGCTTTTTGGCATGTGTGCTGTATGAAAATACAGATTCAAATTTAGCCATGAAACCCGCTGCTCTCCTGTGTTGCGCGCTACACGGTTGCAGGACCAGGTCCGTGTGCGAAACCGTTACAAACACTATAGCCTGCTTACACAACGGGCCTGTGCGCGGTGTGTGCGAATGTTTGTGAAATGGCATCGCTTGCGGCATCCACGAGACATGGGACAGCAGGAAATCGAAGGTTGTCCAACCATATGGGCCGACGAGAGGCGGGTAGCAGCTGCCATGCTGAACCAAGTGTTGAGCGCACAGCTTTTTCCTTTGCCGTGAGGTACTGGGCATGAGTCTGCCATCGCTCGATGGCGTGCAGCGTTTGCGCACCAACAAATGTGGCTGGTGAAGACGCTCAATGACTCGCGGCAACGCGAGTGGGACAGGACGCACTAATTCCCGGATGGTCAGCGTCCGGCAGGAAAGTCCTCGATTGATGTTCCAAGGAAGCCTTGATGCCCGCGCCGCTCGCACGATGCCTCATGTACCGCTCACCCTTACGTTGAGCGTGCGCTTTCAACTGCCGACCCGGGTCGCTTCTGCCCGATTGCGGCCATGTCAACGGTGGCTGGCCTCCCAAGTTCCCTCGCTGGTGCTGCTTGTTGTTGGGTGGCTTGCGGTTACATCCTGCCGGGTGGCTTGGTAGGGTTTGGTGGGTTTTGAAGGGTTTTTTTCCGACGAAACGCGGGCCTGTGAAAAAGCTGCGGGGCAACTCGCAGACCAGCAGGCCGGGCAAGGTGGTGGGGTTTGTAGGCTTTGGAGGGTTTACCGACCGTCGAAGCGCGAGCAAGTGAAAAGGGCCGCGGCTGGGTTTTGCGGCGTGTGCACCAGGGCTGACTGGTGGGGTTTGTAGGCTTTGAGGGGTTTGCCGACCGTCCAAGCGCGAGCAAGTGGTTTTCTGAGTGCGCGGCTGTTGGGGGGCACCTTCTTGGGGGCACCGATGTCTATAGATGTGCCCCCAATCTGGCGAATGATGCCCCCAGATATGCCCCCACATTGCGCAGATGGCTATGGATTGCCTTGGACTGCCATGGACAGCTAAGATACTGTTTTCAAAGGGAAAATAAAAAAGTCCGGAACCGTGTGGACGGTTCCGGACTGGTAATTGGTCCCCTCGACAGGAATCGAACCTGTATCTAGCGCTTAGGAGGCACTCGTTCTATCCATTGAACTACGAGGAGGCAAGGCAGCCGCGCATTGTAGTGGCGCGCGGCTGTCTCTCTGGCCGTCTGGACCTCAGTCGTATTTCACGGTGTAGATGATGTCCACCGCACTTTTCTCGCCGGTTTGCCCGCGCAGGGTGAGGCGGCGGGACAGGTCGTAAAAGATGTACAGCGTGCCCAGCGTGCCCGACAGGCTGCGCTCATACGTCACGTACAGGTCTTTGGACAGGCGCTTGCCGAAGGTGAGGGCAGCGGCGCTGGCGTCCTCACCCGTGGTGGCGCCGCGAAAGCCGATTTCGTCCAGGCCCAGGCGGCTGGCGGCGTTGGCCGTGGGGCTTTGGCCGCCGTTGCGGCCCAGCAGCGCCAAGGCGGCCTGTTGCAGCACGGCCGCTTCGGCGCCTCCGGCCGAGGCATTGCGGCCCAGCACCACCCAGGACAGCTTTTCGGCATCGGGCAGTTCAGGGTCGGAATACAGCGTGACGCGTGGCGCCTGTGCGCTGCCGGTGACCTGCACGCCCGCGCGCACGCTGATGTTGGGGCGCAGCGCCAGGATGTCGAGCGAGGGGTTGTTGTACGGGCCGTTGAAGCGGATGAGGCCCGTCTCCACATCCAGCATCTGGCCCCAGGCGCGGTAGCGGCCCTGGTCAGTGCGCACCTCGCCGGTCACACGCGGCGGGGCGCCGGGCACAGCGCTGCTGCGGATGTCCACCTCGCCGGTCAGCCGGGTGGTGATGCCCTGGCCCTGCAGCGCAAAGTCGCGCCCCAGGTTGAGGGTGATGGCGATGTCGGGCGGCTTGGCGGTTTCTGCCTGCGCGGCCACTTGGTTGGCCTTGGCGGCGGCCTGGGCCTTGGCCTGGTCTTCGCGGTCCTTGGCGGCGGAGCGCACGACCACGTCTGATCCCAGGCGCGGTGCGGATTCGTCCGGCAGGATGATGGTGGCGCGGTCGGTGGTGAGCTTGCCGCGCAGGCTGATCTGGCCCTGCTGCAACTGGGCCTGCAACTGGCCCGAAACGCTGACCTGCCGGTCGGCACGCACCAGCACCTGCAGTGCCTTGGCCTCGGCCTGCAGAGACATGGTGATGCCTGACATGCCCGTGCTTGCAGTGGCGCTGTCGCCCCAGGCCACGCGGCCGGTGGCGGTCAGCGTGCCGCCGTCTTGCGCGGCGGCTGTGCGGTTGCCGCTGAAGCCTGCGATGCGCGCGCTGCTGCCCCGCCCGCCTTGCAGGCGGAACTCGGTGATATTGAGCTGGTTGCCCTGCAGCGTGGCGCGAAGTCGGCCGCCTTGCAGGTCCACGCCGTCCACCACCGATCTCACTGCCATGTCATCGGCGCCCAGGGTGCCCGCCCAGCGCGGCGCATCGCGCGTGCCCGACAAGGTCGCACTGGCGTCCAGAGTGCCGCGCACGCGCCAGCCGGGTGGTGCCAGCGCAGACCACACGCCCACGTCGGGCAGGCGGGCGCGCAAGGTGCCGGCCAGTGGCGCGTCGGCAGGCCAGGTGATGGCGGCAGCGGTGTTGGCGGCGGCCAGGCGCGTGCTGGCGGTGGCGTCGATCTCACCCGCGCGGTCGCTGGCCCAGAGCAGGCGCGCGCGCAGCGTGTCGCCTTCGGCGGTGACCGTGATTTCTGCCTGGCGCACACCGGCGGGAGTGCCTGGGGCGCTTGATGTGCTGGATGCACCTGCAGGCGGCGTGGCCGCAGTCGCCAGCACGGTGGTGGCTCCGGCGCCGGTGCCCTGGCCGCTGCTTTGCACCGCTGTGACGGCCGTGGCATCGCCCGCCAGGATGCGCAGGTCGCCACTGGCGCGGCGCAGGCTGGCGCTGGCGCGCAGGGCGTCGCCCGTGGTGTCCACACTCCATTGCCCGTCAAGCACGATGCTGCTGGCCAGCCCCATGCGCGCAAGCAACGGCTGCGCGGGCCGGCCCGCGGCGGCGGGCGTCTCGCCCAGGCCCAGCGCATCCACCCAGGCCATGGGCAGGCCCTGCAGCGTGCCCTGCGTTTGCAACCGCAGGGGGGTGTTGGATGCCGTGGCGGCAGACCATTGCACCGGCGACCAGCGCAGCGCCACGGTGCCCGGCAAGGGGCCTGTGACCCGGGCCTGACCGGCCGATGCCTGCAGGCTGAGGGCGCTGGTGGTGGGCGATGGTGCCGCACGCCCGCTGGCCGGTGACCTGGGGGCTCCAGGGGTAGGGGTGCCGGTGCGCACGGTCAGGCCCAGGGGCTCAGCCAGTTGCAGCGTCCACGGCCCGGGGCGTTGGGCGGCCTGGGCCTGCAGGCGCAGTTCGCTGACCTGCAACTGCCATTGCCCGGCACCCACCAGGGTGCTGGCAAGGCGGGTCTGCACCGTGGTCTGCAGGGCCTGGGGCGCTGGCGTGCGGACCTCGCCGGTCAACGCCAGGGAGGCCTGCGCCAGGTTGCCCCCCAGTTCGACTTTGAAGGCGCGCAGTTGCAGGGCTTGCCCGGCGGATGTGCCGCCGCTGGCGTTGGTGGTGGCCGGGAGCGTCAGGTCCAGCTGGGGGGTGTTCAGCGTGGCCTGCAGATCAAAGCGGTCGGGGTTGCGGGCGGGTGCGCTGTTGGCGGTGGCAGTCTGAAGTTGCTCAGTCAACGTCTGCCAGCCGCCCTTCCAGCGCGCGCCGATCTGTAAGGCGCCCTGGGCGCTGGCCCCGTGCAGAGTGCGCTGTACGGTGGTGCCCACCACGGGCAGGCCGGCCAGCCAACGCTGCGTGAGTGCTGCATCGGCCCACTGCAGCTGCAGGTCGCCAGCGCCGCTGCGCGGGGCCAGTGTGCCTTGTGTCTGTGCGGTGGCGCCGGGCACTGCCAGGGTGACCTTGCCTTGCGCAGATTGGGTGCCCAGTGCGACCTGCAGCCCGGTGGCTTCCACGCGGGCCTGCAGTGCGTCCAGCAAAAAGCGGTCCAGCCGCACCGTGCCGCCGTCGGTGGCCTGCCAGGTGCCTTGTGTGCTGAAGGTGTTGATGCGCAGCGGTGCGCCCGCTGCACCCGGGGTCTTTACGGTTGCTGCACGCGCCGCCGTGCCGGTGTCTGCCCGCACGTCGGCACTGAAGCGCACGGCGTCGCCCTGGGTTTGTGCGGTGACGCGGCCGGAGAGCGGGGCGGCGGCCAGCAGCGTGTGCAGGGCGTCGGGGCGCAGCGCGCGCAGGGTGGCCTGGCCCTCCAGGGCATGGGTGGCGGGGGTGTAGTGGCCCTGTGCGGTGATGCTGCCCGCACCCGCCTGCAGGGTGGCGCTGGGCACGGTCCAGCGGGTGCCGTCGTAGCTAGCGCTGGCGTCCAGCGCGGTCAGCGGCAGGCGGGTGGTGTCCCAGGGGCCAGGCAGGTCGTTGCGCAGCGCGGCTTGTAGGCTCCAGCCTGCCGTGCCTGTGCCACCGGATGTCGGCCCGGCTTGCAGCGTGCCGTGCAGTTGCGTGACCGGTGCCTGCGGCCACAGGGCTGCCAGATTGACGGCACGCAGCGTGGCGTTGGCAGACTGCAGGGGCTGCTGTGCCCACGGTGCCAGTGTGGCGGTAAGGTCAGCCTGCATGGGGTCGGCCGCAGGCGCAGGGGGCGCGCGTGGGGGCAGGGATTTGGATGCGCCTGGTTTGCTGGCAGGCGCGGCCATGGGCGGGGTGGAGGCTTCGCTGGTCGGCGTGGGCTTCAGGCGTGCCTGCAGTTGCAACTGGGCGGCGGCGGTGGCCAGCGTGCCCTGTAGCGTGGCGTGGGCGCCCACCTGCAGCGCGGCACCGCCCCCGGGCACGGCGGTTTGCACGGTGCCGTCCACGGTGGCATCCAGCGCCATGGGGGCTTGTGCGTCCAGCGTGGCGCGAGCGCTGTACTGGCCCTGGGCCAGTTCTACCGCGCCGATGTTCAGGCGGTGCTGGCGGCCATCAAACCGGTAGTCGCCCACCAGGCCCTGGGCCTCCACGGCGGGGGGGCCGGCCCACAGCAGTTGGTCAACCCGGAACGGCACGCCCAGCTGCAGCGGCAGCACCAGGTCGGTGAGGGGCGTGGGCGGTGGCTCGGGCGTGTCGGCGGGGCGTGGCTGGGGCGTGATCAATACGCGGGCGGCATGCACCTCGCCCAGCTCCAGGCGGCGCTGCAGCAAGGGGGCCAGCTGCCAGCCCAGTCGGATGTCAGTCACTTCCACCACCAGGGTGGGGCTGCTCCAGCGCAGCCAGCCAATGCGCCCGCCGCTGCGCAGCGAGCCACTGACCTCGCGGCTTTCCAGTTGCTGGTTGGCGGGCAGGTATTGCGCCGCGCGGGCCAGCGTGGTGGCCAGTGATGTGCCGCTGCCCGCCCACCACCACAGCAGCGCGCTGGCCGCCAGCAGCAGGGCCACCAGGGCGACCAGCAGCCAGCCCAGAGCCCGCAGCACGCGCGGCGCGCGGGGCGCAGGAGGGCGTGGGGCCGACGAGGACCCTGCGCTGAAGTCCGACGCGCGGGTGCGGGCACGGGGTGTGGGAAGGTGCGGGGCGTTCATCGCCATCAGAAGCTGAACCCCAGGCGCAAGTGCAGCCGCACTTCCTTGGTCTTGACGCCGTAGGCCAGGTCGGCCTGCAGCGGGCCCACGGGGCTGCGCCAGCGCACACCGGCACCCACGCCCACGCGCGGGCTCAGGTCACCCACCTTGTCGGCCACGGCGCCTGCATCCACAAACAGCGTGCTTTCCCAGTCGGTCATGGCACCCTGGTAGACGATGGGGCGCTGCCACTCCACGCTGCCCACGGCCAGGTAGCGGCCCCCATAGAGTTGCCCGTTGTCGGTGCGCGCGCCGATGCTGCGGTAGCCATAGCCGCGCACGGTGGTGTCGCCGCCCGTCACAAACAGCTGCGTGACGGGGATCTGTGCCCCCTCGCGCGCCAGCACGGCGCCTGCCTCGGCCCGCAGTGCTACGCGGGCATTGCGGCCCATGCCTGCATCGTCCTGCACGCGGCCTGCGGGTAGGAAGGACTGCCACCGCACCAGGGTGCGCACAAACGGGTCGCGCTCTGGCCGCAGGGTGGTGCCCAGGCCCAGCTCCACCGCCAGGCCATGGCCCCGGGTGGGGGCGGTGAGGCTATTGAAGTAGCGGCCCGTCCACCCGTAGTTGAGGCTCAGGGCCGTGCTGGTGTCGGAGGGCGACCGCGTGTTGTCGGTCAGGCCCTGGCTGTTGGCGTAGTCGTACTGCAAAAAATAATTGCGGTCGATGGATTTGGTGCTTTTGCTGCGGCCTGCGCGCAGACGGCCGCTGTTGACGTCGTAGTCGCCCGTGGCCTCGCGCAGCACCTGGCCGCCTGCAAACCAGCGCCAGCCGTTGTCGTTGGGCAGGTCCGTCCATTCGGTGTTGGCGAGCTTGGTTTCGCGGTCGAGTGCGAGTTTGGTCACCGCGCGCCAGCCCAGCACAGGCATCTGGTTGTGGATGTGCTCCAGTGACAGGCGTGCGCCGCTGTCGGTCGAGAAGCCGGGGCCGAACACCAGCTTTTGCATCGGGGCCTCGCGCACCTGGGCCACCACGGGGGCGGCCTGCGGGTCGGTGCCTTCGGTATCGAGCGTGAGGAACACGGTATCGTAGTAGCCGCTGCTGGCCAGGCGCAGCTGGGCGTCCAGCATGTCGGCTTCGTCATACACCGCACCGGTGGGCAGGCGCGCCAGGCGCCGCGCACCGTCGCTGTCGTAGCGCTGGCTGCCCTGCACGCGCAAGGGGCCGAAGCGGTAGGCGGGGCCGGGGTCGTAGCTCACTCCCAGCTGGGCTTCGTGCCGGTCGGCATCGATCTCTGCCCGGCTGTTGGCGATGTGGGCCGTGGGGTAGCGCCGGGCCTGCAGCTGGCGCAGCCCGTCGGCCTTGGCGTTGTCCCAGGCCGATTGGGTGAAGGGCTGCCCGGGGGCGAGGGACCAGTTGCGCTGCAGGCGCTGCTGCCGCCGCGCCAGGTTGTCTTTGTCGGCATCGTCGGTGCCCGCCACGGTGATGTCGGCGCGGGCAATGCGGGTTTGGGGGCCGGGCTCCACGGTGATGGTGACGGTGCGGGGCGCGCCCTTGCGGGTACCGGCGGTTTCCTGCGCCTCCGTCAGCTCCACGGTGATGGTGGGCGCGAAGTAGCCCAGGGTGCCCAGCAGTTCCCGCGCATTGGCATCAGTGGCGCCCAGCAGGCGCTGCAGCTCGTTGGCCTGCAGGTCGGGCAGCTGGCGAAAGCGCTGCAGCTCCAGGTGGCGCTCCAGCGTCTCGCGCACCGTGTCGGGGGCGCGCACCACCACGTCAAACGACGCCGTGCCATCGCTGGCGGCGGTGCTGGCCATGTCGCTGCGCGAGTCACCGGTCGTGGGCTCGTCGGCCCGTGGCAGCAGGCTGCAGCCGCTCAGGCACAGTGCGCCGGAAAGCAGCAACGCCGACCACAGGGCCGGCGTTGGGGTGGTAGCGGTGGCGGAGCGCAAAACGCGGAGAGGCACGGCGCGGAAGGATATGTCAGGGAGGTCGTATGGGGGGGCGGACAAGCCTGCCAGCCTGTCCCATTCATCCCCGACTATGCCCTGAAACGGAAGCGCTCCCTGTCGGACAGATGCTCACAAGGCATCTGACTCCGGTACCGCGCCTATTTGGACAGCAGCCGCATGGTTTCTTCCAGCCCCTTGAGCGACAGCGGGTACATGCGGTTGCTCACCAGCTGCTGGATGATGCTGATGCTCTGGCGGTACTGCCACACGCCCTGGGGCTCGGGGTTGATCCACGCAAACTTGGGGAAGGCGTGGGTGAGGCGCTGGATCCACTCGGCACCCGGCTCCTCGTTGTTGTATTCCACACTGCCGCCGGGCTGCAGGATCTCGTACGGGCTCATCGTCGCGTCGCCCACAAAGATCAGCTTGTAGTCCTTGTTGTACTTGCGGATGATGTCCCAGGTGGGGAACTTCTCGGCAAAGCGGCGGCGGTTGTTCTTCCACATGAAGTCGTACACGCAGTTGTGGAAGTAGTAGAACTCCAGGTGCTTGAACTCGCTCTTGACCGCACTGAACAGCTCTTCCACGCGCTGGATGTGCTCGTCCATCGTGCCACCCACATCCATCAGCAGCAGCACCTTCACGTTGTTGTGCCGCTCGGGCACCATCTTGATGTCCAGGTAGCCTGCGTTGGCCGCCGTGCTGCGGATGGTGTCGGGCAGGTCCAGCTCCAGCTCATGCCCTTCGCGCGCAAACTTGCGCAGGCGGCGCAATGCCACCTTGATGTTGCGTGTGCCCAGCTCCTGCTGGTCGTCGTAGTCCTTGTAGGCGCGCTGCTCCCACACCTTCACCGCGCTCTTGTTCTTGCCCGCGCCGCCAATGCGCACGCCCTGGGGGTTGTAGCCGCCGTGGCCAAACGGGCTGGTGCCGCCGGTGCCGATCCACTTGCTGCCGCCTTCGTGGCGTTCCTTCTGCTCTTCGAGGCGCTTCTTCAGCGTCTCCATCAGCTCGTCCCAGCCCATCTTCTCGATGGCGGCCTTCTGCTCGGGCGTGAGTTCGTTCTCCAGGATCTTGCGCAGCCAGTCGGCCGGGATCTGCTTGGTGAAGTCGGCCACCATCTCCACGCCCTTGAAGTAGGCGCCGAAGGCCCGGTCGAACTTGTCGTAGTGCTTCTCGTCCTTGACCAGCGTGAGGCGCGAGAGGTTGTAGAAATCGTCCAGGCTCCACGCGTCATCCGACTTGGGGCCCACCACACCGGCCTGCAGCGCTTCGAGCAGGGTGAGGTATTCCTTGACCGACACGGGCAACTTGGCCGAGCGCAGGGTGTAGAAGAAGTCGATGAGCATGATTTGGGCCTCTAGCGCTAGTGTTTATTGCGCATGACGCTCTAAAAGATATAGCAGCTGTGCCTTGGCCTCAGGCCATTCGCCGGCACGCATGCTGTACATCACCGTGTCGCGGATGGTGCCGTCGCGGCGCAGCGCGTGGCCGCGCAGCACGCCGTCTTTCTTGGCGCCCAGGCGCTCGATGGCGCGTTGTGACGCAAAGTTGTAGTTGTCGGTGCGCCAGCCCACCACATGGCAGCCCAGCGTGTCGAAGGCGTGGCCCATCATCAGCAGCTTGGCGGTGGTGTTGACGTGGGTGCGCTGCACGCTTTGGCAGTACCAGGTGTAGCCAATTTCCACGCGTTTCACAGCCGGCACGATGTCGTGGTAGCTGGTGGAGCCCAGCACTTTGCCGGTGGCGTCTTCCACCACGGCAAAGGCAAAGCGGTTGCCGTCCTCGCGCATCTTGAGCGCGGCTTCGATGTACGCGCGGGTGTCCTGCGGCTCGGGTACCGAGGTGATGCGCAGCTTCCACAGCTCGCCATCGGCGGCTGCGGCCCGCAGGCCTTCTTCATGGGCCAGCGCCAGCGGCTCCAGGCGGACTCCGCGATCGCGCAGCGTGACAGGTTCTACAAAAGCCATGGGTCTCTATCCCCTAATCATCAATCCTTGGACGGTTGGCTGCGGCGGCTGTTCTGCCAGCGCCGCGCCGCATGCAGGCCCAGGCCGCCACCGATGCCCACCAGGGCGATGCCCACCAGGCTGCCGGTGCCGTAGCCGGGCGCGAAGATATCGAGCCCCAACAGCTGGCCCAGCCAGAAGCCCAGCAGGGCGCCCCCCACAAAGCCCACGGCATCGGCGACGCCGTGTGCCAGCAGCTGGCGGGTGTCGTCGTTGCTGTTGCCGTTGCTCACTCAGCGGTTCCTCTGGTTCATGAACACCAGCTTTTCAAACAGGCTCACGTCCTGTTCGTTCTTGAGCAGCGCCCCCACCAGCGGGGGCACGGCCACCTTGTTGTCGGCGCTTTGCAGGGCGGTGAGTGGAATGTCTTCGGCCACCAGCAGCTTGAGCCAGTCGATCAGTTCGCTGGTCGAGGGCTTCTTTTTCAGGCCCGGCAGGTTGCGCACGTCATAAAACGTCTTCATCGCCACGCTGAGCAGTTCGCTCTTGAGCGTGGGGAAGTGCACGTTGATGATCTGCCGCATCGTGTCGGCCTCGGGGAACTTGATGAAGTGGAAGAAGCAGCGGCGCAGGAACGCATCGGGCAGCTCCTTTTCGTTGTTCGACGTGATGAACACCAGCGGGCGGTGCTTGGCCTTGATGAGTTCGCGCGTTTCGTAGCAGTAGAACTCCATGCGGTCGATTTCGCGCAGCAGGTCGTTCGGGAATTCGATGTCGGCCTTGTCGATCTCGTCGATCAGCAGCGCCACGGGGCGGTCGGCCGTGAAGGCCTGCCACAGCACGCCCTGGATGATGTAGTTGCGGATGTTCTTCACGCGCTCGGCGCTGTCGCCGTCGTTGAGCTGGCTGTCGCGCAAGCGACTCACCGCGTCATATTCATACAGGCCCTGCTGGGCCTTGGTGGTGGACTTGATGTGCCATTGCAGCAGGGGCATGTCCAGCGCCTGCGCCACTTCCTCGGCCAGCATCGTCTTGCCCGTGCCGGGCTCGCCCTTGATCAGCAGCGGCCGTTGCAGCGTGATGGCCGCATTCACGGCCAGCATCAGGTCTTGGGTGGCGACGTAGTTCTGGGAGCCTTGGAATTTCATGGGGGAAAACACCGGATCGTTGATGAATGGGCTTGACAGGGCGCTGGCTATAATCGACGGCTGATCAGAGCCCAGAGCTGAACTTCCACGAGATTGTGCGCGCAAAATGAACAAAACGTTGACCACGCTATTTGCCCTGGCTGTCGCTTCCGTGACCGCCTTGTCCCACGCCCAGGAAGCCAAGGGCGACGTGGAAGCCGGCAAGCAAAAGATCGCCATGTGCATTGGTTGCCACGGCATCGTTGGCTACCAGGCCAGCTTTCCTGAGATCCACAAGGTGCCCATGATCTCGGGCCAGAGTGCCAAGTACATTGCGGCAGCGCTGGTCGCCTACCAAAAGGGCGAGCGCAAGCACCCCACCATGCGCGGCATCGCCGAGTCGTTGTCCGAGAAGGACATCGCTGACGTGTCGGCCTACTACGAACAACACGGCAAGACCGGTGCCGAACTGCCCGCCAAGCCCTCGCGTGAACCCAGCGTGCAAGTGGCCGAGCTGCTGAAGAAGGGCGCTTGCGTTTCCTGCCACGGCGACAACTTCGCCAAGCCCATCGACCCCTCTTACCCCAAGATCGCCGGCCAGCATGCCGACTACCTGTTTGTGGCGCTCAAGGCCTACAAGGTTGAGAAGAACGCCAACGTGGGTCGTGGCAACGCCATCATGGGCGGTGTGGCCAAGCAGTTCACCAACGCTGAACTGAAGGCCTTGGCCAATTACGTGAGCGGCCTGGACGGCGACCTGCACACGGTGCCCCAGTCGCGCTTCCGTTGATCAGCAGTCTGGCTGACTACAAAAAAAGCCCGCTTCGGCGGGCTTTTTGTTGGCTGGTTGAATCGTCAACGGCTGGCGGCCCATGCCCCCAACGCCAGACATATACAAGCCGTGACCGTCAGGCGCCATCGCAGCGGCAAGTACCACGTGGGAAGCAAGGTGCGCGCAGCCAGTCGGTGGTCTTGCACCAGGTGGGCTGCAAAGCCTGTTATCAGCAGCACGGCTCCTGCTGCAGGTGGCAACAGCGTGGCAGGCCAGGCCATCAGTGATGGCACCACGCTCCACACAAAGCAGTGCGTGCGTTCTGTGGCGCTCAGCCCGCTTTGTGCCATCGCAAAGCCCCAGTGCAGAGCGCCCACGAAACTCAGAATCACCGCGCCGTAGGCCAGCAGCGCCGCGCTCCACCACGGCGTGCCGGGCGCCCACAGGCCCACAACCGCCAGCGCCACAAACGGCAACAGGCCCCAATAGCCCAGCCAGGCCACGGGCGATGGGATCGGCGCAGGGGGGCGGTGAAGACAAGGGTGGTGCGGTGGGATGATGGTGCATGGGACCTCCAGGTGGGGTGCCTGCATTGTCTGGAAAGCGAGACTCCCGAGTGGGCTGCATGGTTGTGTGCGCCGTGCGCTGCGTGCAAAGCGCGCTGCGCCTACACGGGGTCGCCGTAGTGCCACGGTAAAATTGGAGATGGGTGTCGGCGCCATCGTGGCCCGGCAGGTTCATGCGCTGGTCGGGCCGCCGCGCGGTTTTTTTACGACCCATGAACTCCTCTCCCACCCTAATCCAGGGGATTGGTGCCGTCCTGTTCGGCCTGGCCATTCTCCATACCTTCTCCACCAAGTACTTCGAACGTCTAGCGCACGTGCAGCCCAAGCATGCGGGCATCTGGCATCTGCTGGGTGAGGTAGAGGTCGTCTTCGGCTTCTGGGCCCTGGTGCTCATGCTGTTCATGTTCTCCCTCGGCGGCAAGCAGGAGGCCACCGCCTACCTGGACTCGCGCAATTTCACCGAGCCACTGTTCGTGTTTGCGATCATGGTGATTGCCGCCACCCGGCCAATCCTCCAGCTGTCAGGCTCTGCGGTGCGGGTGTTGGCCCGGTGCATGCCTTTTCAGCGCGGTGTGGCCATGTACTTTGTAGTGTTGTCGGCCGTTCCGCTGCTGGGCTCCTTCATCACCGAGCCTGCAGCGATGACGCTGGCGGCACTGATGCTGCGTGACATCCTGTTTTCGCAGCCTTTGTCGAACCGACTCAAGTATTCGACCCTTGGCGTGCTGTTCGTCAACATCTCCATTGGCGGCACCTTCACGCCGTTCGCCGCGCCGCCGGTGCTCATGGTGGCGGCGCAGTGGAACTGGGACCTGTGGTTCATGGTGTCCCACTTTGGCTGGAAGGCGGCCGTGGCGGTGGTGGTCAACGCTGGCATCGCCACGCTGCTGTTTCGCCGCCAGGTGGGGCATATGGGGTGCAAGGTCGCGAGGGATGAGGCGCCCGTGCCTGTGTCCGTCATGCTGGTGCACTTGGTGTTCCTGGCGCTGGTAGTGCTTTTTGCGCACCATCCAGCTGTGTTCCTGGGCCTGTTCCTGTTTTTCATGGGGTTCACCACGGCCTACCAGCGCCATCAAAACCCGCTGATCTTGCGCGAGGCCTTGCTCGTGGCTTTCTTCCTGGTCGGTCTGGTGGTGCTGGGTGGCGTGCAGCGGTGGTGGTTACAGCCGGTGCTCATGAAGATGGATGCCAACGCCGTGTTCTTTGGTGCTGCGGCGCTCACGGCCTTCACGGACAACGCAGCGCTGACTTACCTGGGCTCTTTGGTCGAAGGCCTCAGCCATGAGTTCAAGGTGGCCTTGGTGGCAGGTGCGGTGACCGGCGGTGGCCTGACCGTGATCGCGAATGCGCCCAACCCGGCAGGCGCGGCGATCCTGAAAGAGAAGTTTGCTGACAACGCCATCCACCCGCTCGGACTGCTGCTCGGGGCTTTGCCGCCTACGATGGTGGCGGTGCTGGCGTTTCGCTTGTTGTAGTCGTTACCGCTCGGCCAACACGGCCTGGCTGGTCATGGCCTCGCAGATGGCGCGGATCTGCGGGCGCATGAGCCGGGCCACCTCGTCGCGCCGGTGCGACTCCAGCCGCCCCGAGATCGCTGCCACGCTGATGGCGGCGATCGGGTTGTCTGGCGGGAAAGCGATACCGATGGCTGCTGTACCTGGTGTGACCACGCTGTCCAGAAACGCATAGCCCTTCTCGCGTCCCACCTTGATCGCCTCGCGCAGGTAGGGAGCTGTGACGAATCCGTACTTCTCGTATTTGGGCGCGTTGGCATCGATGATGGATTCGGCCTCGTCGGGAGGCAGTGCGCACAGGATTGCCAACCCGCCCGCACCCACGCCCAGCGGGCGGCGAATGCCCACGTCCAGCGCCAGCGATTTGATGGGGTAGTCGCCCAGTGCGCGGTGGGTGCACACGGCCTCCAGGCCGCTGCGTTCGCTCAGGTAGATGGTGTCCTGGGTGACTTCGGCCAGCTTTTGCAGCGCGCTGTCGCACAGCTCCGACAGCCGGTAGCGGGGGCGTGCGAGCAATCCCAGCTCGTACAGCAGCGGGCCCAGGTAGTACTTGCGTGTGTGGGCGTCCCGGTCCACCAGGCCTTCGGCCTCCAGCCGGTGAAGCATGCGAAAGCAAGTGGACTGCGGCAGGCCGCTGGTGGCGGCGATCTCGCCGATGCGCATGCCACCTTTGCCACGAGACGCCACGATACGGAGCATCTGCACGACACGTTCGATGCTTTGAGTCCCTGTTTTCGAATTTCCACTATGTGGCGGTTTATTTGTCTCTGATGGGACTGTTATGGTTTTTTTATTCATGTTGTCTTTGTAGTTTGTATCCACATAGTGGGCAATATAGGGTTTACCCAGGCGATTGAGCTGTCGTTTGATTTTTTAATAAGTAATCAAACGATTTTTCAACTTCCACATAGTGGATAACTGGGTGAAGCCACATGTCTTACACGATGACTGAAAAGATCCTCGCCCGGGTTGCAGGGGTGCCTGCGGTCCGGGCGGGCGATGAGATCCTGGCCAGGCCGGATTTCGTGATTGCCTATGACTTTCCGGGCTACACGGATGTGTTCTTCAAGGAGGCCAAGGAGGACTTCGGTGTGGACAAGGTGCCCAGCCCCGAGCGCTTTGTGCTGTTCATCGACCACATGGTCCCGGCTGCCGCCCCCAAGGAGGAAGAGCTGCACAAGGTCACCCGCGCCTGGGGCAAGGAGCAGGGCGTGCCCGTGCACGAGCGCGAGGGCATTGGCCACCAGGTGTCGGCCGAGCTGGGCTACGCCACGCCGGGTGCATTTGCGGTGCATTTCGACGGGCATGTGAGCCAGCTGGGTGCGTTCGGCACGTTGGCCATTGGAGCGCGCAAGAGTGTGCTGGAGACCTTTGTCTCCGAGCGCATGGCGCTCGTGGTGCCGGGCACGGTCAAGATCGAAGTCACCGGCACGGTGCAGCCCGGTGTGATGGCGCGCGACATCTTTCACCACCTGGTGCGGGTGATGGGGCCATCGTCCTGCCGCTTCAAGGTGGTGGAGCTGTGCGGCACCGTGATCGATGCCATGAGCATCGAGGGCCGCCAGACGATCTGCGGCCAGGCCATGTTCCTGGGCGCGACCACGATGCTGATTGCCCCCGATGCAAAAACGCTGGAACACGCCAAGGGCCGCTCCAAGATCGCCCTCGACCCGGTCTACCCCGATGCCGATGCGCACTACGACCGTGTGGTGACCGTGGATGTGAGCGACCTGGCGCCCATCGTGGTGGCGCCACCCAGCCCCGCCAATACCCGGGACCTGACCGAATACACAGGCCTGGAAGTGCACATGGGTTACCTGGGCAGCTGCGCCAGCGGCCGCCTGGAGGACCTGCGCATTGCCGCCCAGGTGCTCAAGGGCCGCAAGATCAAGCCGGGGTTCCAGCTGCATGTGGTGCCCACCTCCCAGGCCATCATGTCGCAGGCCGCCAGCGAAGGCCTGATCTCCACCCTGGTGGATGCAGGCGCGTTCATCAGCTCTTCGAGCTGCGACTACTGTTATGGCCGCATTGCCACCATGACCGATGGCCAGCGCGCTGTGTCCACCGGCACGCTCAACACGCCCGGCCGCATGGGCAGTGCCGACTCCGAAATCTTCATCTGCAACGCCGCCGTGGTGGCGGCATCGGCCCTGGAAGGCTGCATCACCGACCCCCGGCCCTACCTCGCCAACACCGAAGGGAGCGCAGCATGACATTGCCCACCTTGCATGGCCGCGCGGCCTGGGTCTTCACCGAAGACGACTACGACATCGACCTGATTGTCGGCATCAAGAACATCAAGATCACCGACATCAATGAACTGGCGGCGGTCACCATGACCAGTTACGACCCTGGCTTTGCCCAATCCGTCTCCAAAGGTGATGTACTGGTGGGCGGCCAGAACTTTGGCTATGGCCACCCGCATTACCCGGCCATGCGCGCCATGCGCCACCTCGGGGTGGCCGGCGTGATCGCCGAGTCTTTCTCGCCCGGCTTCTTTCGGGGGGAGATCAGCATGGGCTTCCCGCTGATCACCTGCCCGGGCATCCGTGCCGCCACGCAGCGCTGGGACACTCTGCGCGTGGACTGGGTGCGCGGTGTGGTCGTCAACGAGCGCACGAGCCAGGCGCTGCCGTTCGAGCCCTGGTCGTCCACCGAGCGCGCCACCATCGAGGCGGGCGGGTTCACGCCGTATCTCAAAGCCCGGCTGGCGCGCGAGCGTGCAGCCGCTGCGGCGACATGACGGGCAGGAGCGCACCATGTTGCAGATGATTGTGAGCGGCGTCGCCCTGGGCGCCATCTACGGGCTCATCGCCCTGGGCATCGTGATGGTGTTCAAGGCGACGGGCATCCTCAACTTCGCGCATGGCGAAGCGGCCATGCTCTCGGCCTTTGTGGCCTACACACTGTTCAAGCTGGGCCTGCCGCTGTGGGCGGTGGTGCTGCTCACGCTGTTGTTCGGCGCGGCGCTGGGCATGGCGATTGAACGGTTCATCATCCGCCGCTTCATCGGCAAGGCACTGCTGTCGTCTGCGATCTGCACACTGGGCCTGTTCCTGGTGTTTGGCGACCTGGCCATCTGGGTATGGGGCAAGGACACGCAGGAGCTGCCCAGCATCTTCCCGGCTGCCCCCATCGACATCGGCGGTGTGATCGTCTCGGGCATCGACCTGGGCATCGTGGCCGTGTGCGCCGCGCTGGCAGGTTTGCTGTTTGCGTTCTTTCGCTTCACGCGGTTGGGCATCGCCATGCAGGCCACCATGGAAAACCCCACGGCTGCGCGCCTCATGGGCATTCCGATCAAGCGCATCTATGCGCTGGCCTGGGCGCTGTCGCACGTGATCGCCGCCACGGCGGGCTTGCTGATTGCGCCGCTGACTTTCGTGCACTTTTCGATGATGCAGCACGCCCTGCACTTCGCGTTCGCCGCCGCGGTATTGGGCGGCATTGGCAGCATGCCAGGCGCGCTGCTGGGCGGCGTGATCATCGGCGTGTCGTCGAACCTCACGGGCGCCTATGTGTCCTCGGCCTGGAAGGACGCGGTGCCCTTCATCGTGATGCTGGTCATCCTGATCCTGCGCCCCCACGGTCTGCTGGCCCGCGCCCAGATCAAGAAGGTCTAAGGAGCCGCCATGACCAAAGTCTTTGACGCATACCCCTGGCTCGGCCCGCTGCTGTTCGTGCTGGCCTTCGTGCTGGCGCCGCTCGTGCCCGGTGGCTACGTGCTGTACATCTTCACGCTTGTCATCATCTACACGCTGGCCTCGTTTGGCACCAACATCCTCACGGGCTACACCAACCTGATCTCCATGGCGGGTGCCGTGTTCTTCGGCATCGGTGCTTATGGCTCGGCCATCCTGACCACGCACTTTGGTGTGCCGCTGGTGCTGTCGATGTTCATTGCGGCCAGCATCGCCACCGTGGTGGGCTTGCTGCTGGCGCTCCCCGTCCTGCGGCTGGAGGAGGTGTTCCTGGCGATCGCCACGCTGGGTTTCGTGATGATTTCGGTGGAGATCGCCAAGTCCAGCGGCGACATGTCGGGCGGCGAGAACGGCATGGGCGCGCCCGGCCCCACGCTGTTCGGCTGGGCGCTGGACGAGCGCGCGTACCACGTGTTCACCGCCGTGGTGCTGGCGGGGGCGCTGTGGGTGGCGCGCAACCTGGCGCGCAGCCGGTTTGGGCGTGGCTTTCTGGCCATCAAGGGCAGCGAGACAGCAGCTCGCGCTCTGGGCCTGAACACCACGGCGCTCAAGCTGGTGGCGTTTGGCGTCTGTGCCTTCTACACCGGCCTGTCGGGTGCGTTGTATGCACCGCTGGTGCGCTTCATCGACCCATCGCTGTTCAGCATCATGGTGTCAATCAGCTTCGTCTCGATGGTCATCGTGGGCGGTCTGGGCTCCATCCTGGGCTCGGTGCTGGGCGCGGTGTTTGTCATCGGTGCGCCGCAGTTGCTCACCTACCTGGGGTTTGATCAGTTCCAGCGCGCGCTGTACGGCGTGGCCATGATCCTGGCGCTGATGTTCCTGCCCGACGGGCTGGCCAGCCTCTTCAAGCGCAAGCGCCTGCCCGGCGCAGATGCGGCGCAAAGCGGGGTGGTGCGATGAGAGTTTTGGACGACAAGATATTGGCGTTGCAGGCAACTGTGTCAGCAGCACTCGGTCGGGCGGCCCCATTGCTCAGCATCCAGGGCGTGCGCATGGCGTTCGGCGGCATTGTGGCCGTGCAGGACGTGAGCTTCGACGTGATGCCCGGTACGGTGCACGCATTGATCGGGCCCAACGGCGCCGGCAAGACGACGATGCTCAATTGTATCAGCCGCTTCTACACGCCCCAGCAAGGCTCCATGCGGTATCGCACGGCCGCAGGTGACGTGGAACTGCTGGGCTGCAAGGCGCACCAGGTGGCGCGCCTGGGCATTGCCCGCACCTTCCAGAACCTGGAGCTTTTTGCCGAACTGACCGTGTTTGACAACGTGCTGATTGCACGGTCGATGGCGATGCGCGCCACGCTGCTGGAAGCCCTGCTGGGCCTGCCACGCCAGCGCCGTGAGGAGCGCGAGGAACGTGAGCGTGTGGAGGCCGTGCTGGAGAAGCTCAACCTGCAAGCCCATGCCCATGCGGTGGTGCGCGATCTGCCCTACGGCACGCAGAAGCTGGTGGAGCTGGCCCGTGCCATGGCGCTGGAGCCACGCCTGATGCTGCTGGACGAGCCTGCAGCGGGCATGAACAACCGTGAGATCGATGCCCTGGGCGAAACACTCAAGCGGCTGCAGGCCAGCACGCAAGCGACCCTGCTGCTTATCGAGCACAGCATGCCGCTGGTGATGTCCATCTCGGACACGATCACCGTGATGCACAACGGCGCCTTCCTGGCGCAGGGCTCCCCCAGGGAGATCGAAAACCATCCCGCCGTGGTTGAGGCGTATCTCGGAGGAGGCAAGAGTGGCAAACGGCGTTGAACCATCCAGTGCGCCCGCACTGCTGAGCGTGGACAACCTGAGCGCGGGCTACGGCAAGATCCGCGCGCTGCACGGCGTGAGCCTGCGCGTACCGCAGGCCCGCATCGTGTGTGTGCTGGGCGCCAACGGCGCGGGCAAGACCACGCTGATGCGTGCACTCTCGGGGCTGCTGCCCGTCAGTGACGGGCAAGCCATTTTTGACGGCCAGTCCATCGCTAACGTGCCTGCCGAAGCGCTGGTGCGGCGCGGCATTGCCCATGTGCCGCAAGGCCGCATGGTGTTTGCGCAACTCACCGTGCGCGACAACCTGGTGCTGGGGGGGTACACCCGCCCAGCCGCCGAGGTGCGCGACGACATCGACCGGGTGCTGGGTTATTTCCCCCGGCTTAAGGAACGCATCACGTCCCGCGCCGGCACGCTGTCGGGCGGCGAGCAGCAGATGCTGGCCATTGCCCGGGGCCTGCTGGCCAAGCCGCGCCTGCTGATGCTGGATGAGCCCTCCATGGGCGTGGCCCCCATCCTGAAAGACGCGATCTTCGAGACGCTGCGCGACATCCGCGACCGCGAAAACCTCACGCTGCTGATCGTGGAGCAGGACGCAGACATCGCGCTCGACATCTCCGATGAAGGTTATGTCATCGAGACCGGCCGTGTCGTGATGCAAGGCCCTGCTTCGGAGCTGGCAGGCAACGAAGACATCCGCCGTGCCTACCTGGGCGGCTGACCACAGGCTCGGCTTTGCAAGTTCCTTCCCCCACGTTCCCTTCCCACCGATAAACACAGGAGACAAACCATGACCCACCTCACTCCCCGCCGCACCCTGCTGGCCGCTGCAGCTGCCAGTCTGATGACCGCCACCCTGGGCGCGCATGCCTTCGAAAACAAGGAAGAGGGCGTGCTGACCCAGGAGATCGTGCTCGGCTCATCACAGCCGTTGTCCGGCACGCTGGCCTACATGGGCAAGGCCGTGGACGAAGGCATGCGCACCTACTTCGACATGGTCAACGAGCAGGGCGGCGTCAATGGCCGCAAGATCAAGCTCATCACCTATGACGACGAACTTAAGCCCGCCAAGTCGGTGGCCAACGCCAAGCTCCTGGTCGAGCGCGACAAGGTGTTTGCCATGGTGGGCAACATCGGCCATGCCACCAACATCAGCGCCTACGAATACAGCTCCACCAAGAAGGTGCCCACCATTGGCGCGCTGAGCATCTCCGACCTGACCTCCAACCCGCCACGCGACCTGCTGTACGTGCTGCCGTCGCCCCAGTCCACCGAGACGGCGGCCTACATCGACCATGCGGTGGAGGTGCTCAAGGCCAAGAAGATCGCAATGCTCTACCAGAACGACGGCTGGGGCAAACCGGCCTACGACATTGCGGTGCAGCGCATGGAAAAGCACGGCATGAAGCTGGTGGAGGCGCAGACGTTTGAGCGCTTCGCGACCGACCTGACCTCGCAGGTCTTCAAACTCAAGCAGGCTGAGCCGGACGTGGTCATCGTCTACGCGCTGGGCCAGGAGGCGGTGCAGTTCTTCCGCGGTGCCGAAAAGCTGGGCTGGAAGCCCACGGTGTTTGGTGCGGGGGGGCTCAACGACCCCAAGTTCATCGAGCTGCTGGGCAAGACGCAGTCCAAGCTGTATGTGGCCTCGTACTACGACGCGGTGGATGGCAACAACCCAGCCATCCAGTCGTTCTTCCAGCGCTACACCAAGCTGTATCCCAAGTCGGCTCCCACCTCGATGGCGCTCATGGGCTATTCGTCGGCCGCCGTGACGGTCGAGGCCTTGAAGCGCACCGGCGCCGAACCGAGCCGCGCCAAGGTGGTGGCCGAGCTGGATGGCATGAAGGACTTTGACCAGAAGATCGGCCCCAAGATCACCTTCCAGCCCGTCAGTGCCGGTGGCTATGCGCGGCGCGGCCAGACGGGTGTGGCGCTGATGGAGCTCAAGGACCAGAAGTTCGTGTCCATGGGCAGCTACATCGACCCCGTCAAACGTTGAGGACACCCGCCATGACAACAAGCTTGCGACAACAGCTGCGTGCGCGCATCCAGTCGGGCCCCACCTTCTGGATGGCCGGTGCGCAGGACGCCCTCTCGGCCCTGCTGGTGGACCAGTCGGACTTTGACGGCATCTTCACCACGGGGTTTGGCATCTCGGCATCGCTGCTGGGCCAGCCAGACATGGAGGTCTACACACTCAGCGAAAACGTGGGTGTGGTGCACCACATCGTCAACGTGGTGAAAAAGCCTGTGTTTGCCGATGCCGACACCGGCTACGGCAATGTCATCAACGTGGCCCGCACGGTGCGCGAGTTCGAGAAGGCGGGCGTGGCCGCGATCTCGATCGAAGACCAGATCAGCCCCAAGCGCTGCCCGGCGGCCGCAGCGGTGACGCCTGTGGTGTCCATCCCCGATGCCGTGGCGCGCATCAAGGCGGCGGTGGATGCCCGCCAGGACCCGGACTTTCTCATCGTCGCACGCACCGATGTGGCCGACCCCGAGGAGGCCATCGAGCGCGCCGTGCGCTTTGCGGAGGCGGGGGCGGACCTGATCCAGCCCATCTCGCGCACGTTCAAGGGCTATGAAGACCTCGTGCGCCTGCGCAATGCCTCGGGCCGCCGCCTGTCGCTGCAGCTCATGCAAGGGCTGTGGATGTCGCGCCTCACGCGGTCGCAGATCGAAGAGGTGGCGGCTTTTGCGACTTATCCGGTGGTCACGCTGATGAGCACGGTGCACGCCTTGCAGAAGAACCTCGCCACGCTGTCGGCGCGCCGCACGGGCGATGTGGACGGCTTGCCTTGTGGACAGACCAGCATGGCCGACTTCAAGGAAGTGATCGGCTGGGAGGCGATGGAAGAGCGCCAGGCGCACTACGAGGCGGGTTGATCGCTACACGCCCGAAAGGGCCATGGTGTTGATGCAGGCCAGTGCCCTCGACGGGTGCTGGCCTTTTTTGTTGGCTGGACTGGCTTTCGGGTGCCGGGCTGTACGTTCAGTCGCGCGTCGCGCGCCGCTGCACGCAGGCGATGTAGGCATCGCCATCGGGCGGACGGCCTGCGCGCTGGCTTTCCCACAGCATTTCGCCCAGGCAGTCCATGGCGGCGTGGTGGGCGTCGTGCAGCGAGTCGAGCCGCGCCGTCAGCAGCTCCACCGCCTGGCGGATGCCACGGGGCTGGTCGATGCTGCATTGCTCGCTGATGGACAGGTGCATCGACAGGTGCAGGAAGGGATTGGTCTGGCCCGGTGTTTCGTCGTAGTTGCGGGCCACGGCCGCATCGGCGTCGGACAGGTCGGCGTGGTACTCGGGGTGCTCGGCGATCCACAGGCTGGCCAGCGTCTCGATGGCTTCCATGGGGGCGCCGCTCTGGGTCTTGGCGTGCACACCACACAGAAAGCGGCGCACATCGGCTTGGGAGGGGCTGAACATGGGGCGTGAGGGTAGCACGCAGGGCAAGGGCCTGGCGTCAGAGGGGAGGCGGGAGAGGGTGATGCGGATTGCGTCCGGCTGCTACATCGCGCCGGGGCGGCGTCCTACGCGGGCTGTGCGCCGGCGCACCTACATTGGGCTGGCGCAAGGGGCGGGAGCCGGGTCCACTTTGCTGCAGTCCTCCAAACCCGGCATCGGGAGAAGTGTCATGAATGCAATGCGAATCGTTGGTGTGCTGTTGTTGGTGTTGGGCCTTGCCGGGTTTCTGACCGGGGGCTTCAGCTTTACCAAGGACACCACCCAGGCCAAGATCGGTCCCTTGGAGTTGACCGTGAAAGAAAAGGAATCCGTGAATATCCCCCAATGGTTGAGTCTGGGCGCGATGGTTCTCGGCGGCGTGGTGCTGGTGCTCGGCTTTCGCAAGAACTGATTTCATCCACCGTGGCGAGTGACGGGTGTTGCGGCTCCGGTTCTCGCCCTATCCACGTAAGACGTAAATCGGAGCTTTAGCACCGGCCGCTCGTTGCGGTGGGTGATCCCTGGTACCGGTTGCCGACAGCCGTTATCTGTCACCCCCTCGGCGCCCCCATCATGCGCGAGATGGTCCGGGCCGCACTCAGCAGTGCGGGCAGCAGGCTCTCCTGCATCACCGCCGCACTTGTGCGATTGGCCTGACCGCTGATGTTGAGCGCCGCCACTGTCTGCCCCGTGCGGTTGGTCAGCGGCGCGGCAATCGATATCAAACCCTCTTCCAGTTCCTGGTTCACCAGGCACCAGCCCTGCTGTCGCGCCTGACGGATGTGGGCCAGCAGTGCATCCCTGTCCGTGGTGGTGTGTTCGGTAAAACGCTGCAGAGGGTGGCCCTGTAGCCGGGCTTGCAGTTCATCGTCCGGCAACCCGGCCAGCAGCATGCGGCCCATGGACGTCCAGCACGCGGGCAGGCGCGAGCCCACGCCCAGCGTGGTGCGCATGATCTTGTGGGTGGGCACGCGCAGCACATAGACGATGTCCAGGCCGTCGAGCACGGCGGCCGATGACGACTCGCGCACCTCTTCCACCAGGTCCTCCATCACCGGCTCGGCCAGGTTCCAGATGGGCAGCGATGAGAGGTAGGCAAAGCCCAAATCCAGGATGCGTGGGCTCAGGCGAAACAGCTTGCCGTCTGTCTCCACATAACCCAGCGTCTGCAGCGTGAGCAGGATGCGGCGCGCACCGGCGCGCGTGAGGCCTGTCTGCGCGGCGACTTCACTCAAGGTTTGCTGCGGCGTGGCCGCGCTGAACGAGCGGATCACTTCCAGCCCGCGCGCGAACGACTGCACATAGCTGTCGCTCGGTTTGGGGTCTTTGGCTTCAGGGGTTTGGGAATTCATACGTATGCCAACTATAATTCTTTAAGCGAACATTTGTTCTATATGCGAACAAATTTCAGAGAGACGAGACAACAAACAAGCAAACCAAGAAAGCGTTGCAATGATCAACAAACTGGCGGACTCGGTGGCTCAGGCCCTTGCGGGGGTGAAGGATGGTGCCACGGTGTTGATAGGCGGGTTCGGCACGGCCGGCATTCCGGGCGAGCTAATCGACGGCCTCATCGCCCAGGGGGCGCGGGACCTCACGGTGGTCAACAACAACGCAGGCAATGCCGACCAGGGCCTGGCCGCGCTGCTCAAGGCCGGGCAGGTGCGCAAGATCATCTGCAGCTTTCCGCGCCAGGTGGACAGCTATGTGTTCGATGACCTGTATCGCAGTGGCAAGCTGGAGCTGGAACTGGTGCCCCAGGGCAATCTGGCCGAGCGCCTGCGCGCTGCGGGTGCGGGCATCGGCGCCTTTTTCTGCCCCACGGCCTATGGCACCGAACTGGCTGCGGGCAAGGAAACGCGCGAGATCAATGGCAAACACTACGTGCTCGAATACCCCATCCATGGCGATGTGGCCCTGGTCAAGGCCGAGAAGGGCGACCGCTGGGGCAACCTCACCTACCGCATGTCGGCGCGCAACTTTGGCCCCGTGATGGCCACGGCTGCCAAGACCACGATTGCCACCGTGCACGAGGTGGTGGAGCTGGGCGCGCTGGACCCGGAAGCCATCGTCACTCCGGGCATTTATGTGACGCATGTGGTGAAGATCGACCGCACGGCCACGCAGGCGGGCGGATTCAAGAAATCCGCGTGATATAGCCCCCAGGCGTAGAAAGAATAAGCATGAGTAGCTATCAAAAGCGTAGTAAAGACGAGCTGGCGAAACGGGTGGCACAAGACATCCACGACGGCGCCTACGTCAACCTGGGCATCGGCCAGCCGACCCTGGTCGCCAACCATATCCCGGCAGGCCGCGAAGTCATCCTGCAAAGCGAAAACGGCATCCTGGGCATGGGCCCCGCGCCCGCTGCGGGACTGGAGGACTATGACCTGATCAACGCGGGCAAGCAGCCCGTCACGCTGCTGCCCGGCGGCGCGTACTTCCACCACGCCGACAGCTTCGCGATGATGCGCGGCGGGCACCTCGATATCTGCGTGCTGGGCGCCTTCCAGGTCAGCGCCACGGGCGATCTGGCCAACTGGAGCACGGGCGAGCCCGGCGCCATCCCCGCCGTGGGCGGCGCGATGGACCTGGCCATCGGCGCCAAGCAGACCTGGGTGATGATGGACCTGCTGACCAAGCAGGGCGCGAGCAAGATCGTGACGCAGTGCACCTACCCGCTCACCGGTGTCGCCTGCGTGAAGCGCATCTACACCGATCTATGCACACTGGCCTGCACGCCCACCGGGCTGCAGCTTATCGACACCGTGCCCGGCCTGTCGCACGCTGAGCTGGAGCAACTGGTGGGCCTGCCCATCCGCCCCGCCGCCTGAACGAATCCACCCCCCAAGCAACGAGGAGACAAAACCATGAGCACACAACGCCAGGCCTTCATCTGCGACGCCATCCGCACCCCCTTCGGCCGCTACGGCGGCGCGCTCTCCAGCGTGCGCACCGACGACCTGGGTGCCATCCCCATCAAGGCGCTGATGGACCGCAACCCCGGCGTGGACTGGGCGGCCGTGACCGACGTGCTCTACGGCTGCGCCAACCAGGCCGGTGAAGACAACCGCAACGTGGCCCACATGAGCAGCCTGCTGGCGGGGCTGCCCATCGAAGTGGCCGGCGCCACCATCAACCGCCTGTGCGGTTCGGGGCTCGATGCCGTGGGCACCGCAGCGCGCGCCATCAAGGCGGGCGAGGCAGGTCTGATGATCGCGGGCGGTGTGGAGAGCATGAGCCGCGCCCCCTTCGTCATGCCCAAGGCAGAGTCGGCCTTCAGCCGTAACAACGCGGTGTATGACACGACGATCGGCTGGCGCTTTGTCAACAAGCTGATGAAGGAAAAGTACGGCGTGGACTCCATGCCCGAAACCGCCGAGAACGTGGCGACGGAGTTCAAGATTGAGCGCGAAGCCCAGGACCAGATGGCCCTGCGCAGCCAGCTCAACGCCGTGGCCGCCATCAAGGCGGGCCATCTGGCGCGCGAGATCGTGCCGGTGCACATCCCGCAAAAGAAGGGCGACGCGATCATCGTGAGCCAGGACGAGCACCCGCGTGAGACCAGCATCGAAGCGCTGGCCAAGCTCAAGGGTGTGGTGCGGCCCGATGGCACGGTGACGGCGGGCAACGCCAGCGGCGTGAACGACGGCGCCTGCGCGCTGCTGCTGGCCGACGAGGCCAATGCTGCCAAATATGGCCTCAAGCCCCGCGCCCGCGTGGTGGGCATGGCCGTGGCTGGTGTGGCGCCACGCATCATGGGCTTTGGCCCCACGCCTGCCACGCTGAAGGTGCTGGCGCAGACGGGCCTGACCATCGACCACATGGACGTGATCGAACTGAACGAAGCCTTTGCCGCGCAAGGCCTGGCCGTGCTGCGCGCGCTGGGCCTCAAGGACGACGATGCCCGCGTGAACGCCTGGGGCGGGGCCATCGCGCTGGGCCACCCGCTGGGTGCCAGCGGCGCGCGCCTGGTCACCACCGCCGCCAACCGCCTGCACGAACACGCCGGGAAGTACGCGCTGTGCACCATGTGCATCGGCGTGGGCCAGGGCATTGCCGTGATCCTGGAGCGCGTGTGACCGTGATTGAGCGCAACCCGACACCGGTCACCGTCATCACGGGTGCCAGCAACGGCATCGGCCGCGCGATTGCCGAAGCCGTTCTGTCCCAGGGCCACGCCGTGGTCAACCTGGACTACGTGCTGCCCACCTGGAGCCACCCGCAACTCACCTCGTACCAGGGCGACCTGACCAATGAAGCCTCGACCCGCGAACGCGCGGCCGAGATCGCGGCCAAGCACAACGTCACCGCACTGGTGAACAACGCGGGCGCCACGCGCCCTGGCACCATCGACACGGCGACCACAGCCCAACTGGATGACGTGGTGGGGCTGCACCTGCGCGCGCCCATGTTGCTGGTGCAGGCCGTTTTGCCCACGTTGCGCGCCAGCGGGCAGGGCCGCATCGTCAACATGTCGTCGCGCGCCGCACTGGGCAAGGCCGACCGCATCGTGTATTCGGCCACCAAGGCCGGAATGATCGGCATGACACGCACGCTGGCCATGGAGTTGGGGCGTGACGGCATCACCGTCAACGCGATTGGTCCCGGGCCCATCGCCACCGAACTCTTCCGCCAGAGCAACCCCGACGGCGCGCCGCAAACGCAGCGCATCCTGAACAGCATTGCCGTAGGCCGCATGGGCACGCCCGATGACGTGGCACGCGCAGCGCTGTTTTTCCTCTCGCCCGACAACGGCTTTGTGACCGGGCAGGTGTTGTACGTGTGCGGAGGCACCACGCTGGGAGTGGCGCCTGTTTAGCAACCAGAACTGATCTTCCTTGCCGCCCCGCAAGGGGCACCCCCCGTTCTCGTCCGGAGGCCTCGGCGCCCGGTTGAGGCCACGGCGCGGCCAGACGCGGGCCCACGCGGCGCTGGTGGCACCGACCCATTCATTCATCCACCTTCTTGAAGGAGACAAACCATGACCCGTTCCATCCACGCCACCCGCCGCTTCGCGCTGTCGGCCGCTGCAGTCACCGCCCTCGCTGGTATCGGCCTGCTGGGCAGCAGTGCTGCGCTCGCCCAGGCTTATCCGACCAAGCCCGTTACCATCGTCGTGCCCTTTGCAGCAGGTGGCACCACCGACATCCTGGCCCGCATCATTGGCCAGGCGCTGACCACCGAGCTGGGCCAATCCGTCATCGTGGACAACCGCGCAGGTGCGGGCGGCAACATCGGCGGGGCCATGGCGGCCAAGGCCCCGGCAGATGGTTACACCCTCTTCATGGGCACGGTGGGCACCCACGCCATCAACGCCAGCCTGTACAAGAAGATGCCGTTCGACCCCATCAAGGACTTTGCCCCGCTGACGCGCGTGGCCAATGTGCCGAACCTGCTGGTGGCCAACCCGGCACAGCCCTACAAGAGCGTGAAGGAGCTGATCGCCTACGCGAAGGCCAACCCTGGCAAGGTCAACTTTGGCTCCTCGGGCAACGGCAGCTCCATCCACCTGTCGGGCGAGCTGTTCAAGAGCCTCGCCAAGGTGGACATGGTGCACGTGCCCTACAAGGGCAGCGCACCGGCCGTGACCGACCTGCTGGGCAACCAGATCGGCATCATGTTCGACAACATGCCCTCGGCCATCCAGCACGTGCGCAGCGGCAAGCTGGTGCCCATTGCCGTGACCACGGCCAAGCGCTCGCCCGAGCTGCCCAACGTGCCCACCATCGCCGAAGCGGGCGTGCCGGGCTATGAAGCCACCTCGTGGTTTGGCATGTTCGCGCCCGCTGGCACGCCTGCGCCGGTGCTGGCCAAGCTCAACACCGCATTGGTCAAGGTGCTGAACCAGGCCGAGGTGAAGAAAAAGATCAACGAGCAGGGCGCCGAGACGTACAGCGAAACGCCCGAGCAGTTTGCTGCCTTCATCCAGGCGGAGTCCGTCAAATGGGGCAAGGTCGTGAAGGAGTCTGGGGCGAGCCTGGACTAAGCGCTACCAAGATTTTTTGTAGCTACCAGATTGATAGCTGCTACCGCTCATGCATCGGGCGGTAGCAGCTATTTTTGTTTCACATTCGGGTCGGCAGGATCACTGCACCCGGTACACACGCCCCGTCTGCGCGCCTTCCACGCTGCGCTGGTAGGCCAGCGCCACGCGTGCGGCAGGCGCCGGCTCGAACCCCGGGAAGAACGGCCCGTAGCTGCCCATCGACTCGGTCAGCACTGTGGGGCTGATGGCGTTGATGCGCAGGCCGCGCGGCAGCTCGATGGCGGCGGCAGCCACAAAACCTTCGATGGCCGCGTTCACGGCCGTGGCGCTGGCGCCGTTGCGGATGGGCTCAATCGACAGGATGCCCGCCGTCAGCGTGATGGAGCCGCCATCGTTCAGATACTTCTGGCCGACCAGCGCCAGCTGCACCTGGCCCAGCAATTTGTCCTGCAGGCCCAGGTTGAACTGCTCGGCCGTCATTTCCGCCAGCGGGCCAAAGTGCAGATTGCCTGCGGTGCTCACGATGGCATCGACTTTGCCCACCGCCTCGAACAGTTGGGCAACCGCGCCTGGCTGCGAGAAGTCCGCACGGTGCGTGCCGCTGCTGCGGCCCACGGTGATCACGTCGTGGCGTGCGCCCAGGTTGGCCAGCACGGCCTGGCCGATGGTGCCGCTCGCGCCGATGAGAAGAATCTTGGACATGGTGTTTTCCTTGGGTGTCAAAAAGGGTTGATGAGGAACTGACAGCCCGATTCTTTTGCTAATCAATCGGAACATAAAGTACATGCAAGTTATGCTTGTGCTAACCATTGATTAGGAATTGAGGGAGTTGCCGTGGACAAGCTGCGCAATATGGAAGTCATGGTGGCCGTGGTGGAGGCCGGCAGCTTTGCCGCTGCCGCGCGCCAGCTGCAGATCTCCGCCGTGATGGTGGGCAAGCACATCCAGCAGCTGGAGACCCACCTGGGCGCGCGCCTGTTCCAGCGCAGCACGCGCCAGAACAGCCTGACCGAGGTGGGCGCCGCGTTCTACGACGACAGCAAACGCGTGCTGGAGCAGGTGCGCTGGGCCGAGTCCGCCGTGGAGCGCAGCCGCGCCGTGCCGCAGGGCCTGCTGCGAGTGAGCGCGCCCTTCACGCTGGGCAACCACGTGATCGCGCCGCTGGTGGCCGACTTTCTGCAGCGCCACGACCAGGTGCGTGTGGACCTGCAGCTCACCGACAGCGTGGTGGACCTGGCAGGCGAGGGCTTTGACGTGGCCGTGCGCATTGGCCAGGTGGTGAACGAGGGCCTGGTGGCGCGCCCGCTGCGCCCCTACCGCATGGTGATTGCCGCAGCACCCGCGTACCTGCAGCGCCACGGCACGCCCGAACGCGCGGCCGACCTGGCGCGCCACCAGTGCCTCAGCCACTCGGTGTGGCAGCGCCGGGTGGAATGGACCTTGCGCGACGGCAACGAGGATTTCTTCTGGCCTGAGAATGCGCGCTTTGTGTGCAACCAGGGCGATGGCCTGCGCCAGGCGGCGTTGCGCGGCCTGGGCCTGATCATGCAACCCGAGGTGCTACTGGCCGACGACCTGACCAGTGGCGTGCTGGTGCCGGTGATGCAGCACTGCCTGCCCGTGCCGCGCCCGATGCACCTGGTGTATGCGCCCGACCGGCGGCAACTGCCCAAGCTGGCGCGGTTTGTGGAGCATGTGGTGGGCGCGCTGGGCGCAGCCTGAGCGGTGCGGGTCAGGCTTGTGCGCCGGGGGGGGCACAGCTGGAGGCCTGGGGCCTTGGGCGTGACGCCCAGGGTCGCTCACTCCACGGCGTCGCGGGGCGCCACGGGCCCGATCTTGAACACGCCGCTCACCCGCGCACAGGGCACGCCATCAGCTGTGACCAGCCCTTGCGCAAACACCAGAGAGCGTGTGATGCGCAGCGGCTCGGCCTCGCCCTCCACCCAGGCGCCCAGCGGGGCGGGGGCCAGGTAGTCGATCTGCAGGCTGATGGTGGGCAAGAAGCGGTCCGACACCTGGTCGCTTTTGCGGTGCACCGACAGCGGCACCAGCATGTCGCAGAACGTGGCCATCATGCCGCCGTGCAGGTTGCCCATGGGGTTGGTGTGGCGCGGCTCCACGCGAAAGCCGAACTTCACCACGTTGCCCTGGTGCAGCACATACAGCGGGCCGTTGTGCTGGATGTAAGGGCCCCCGGCCACCAGCGGCGCAAAACCTGCGGGGATGGGGGCGGTGGTGGCGTTCTCGGGGGCGTGCGTCATCAGCGGGCTTCCTTTTCATTTTCAATGTCGTTGGAAAAACTGGCGTCCTGCAGGCTGCTGCGGGTGGCGTCACCCTGCAGCCAGCCGCCGTACACCGTGCGAAAGTCGGCCACTATCTGCGCGAGCGGCATGTCGTCAAACGCGCCGCGCTGGTGCACGTATTCCATGTGGCGTGCGCCCGATTGGTCGAACGGGTGGTAGATGGAATCGTTCTCGCCGTCGAACTCCAGCGGCAGCAGGCCAAAGCGCTCGCACAGCTCGATGTTGAAGGCGGGTGTGGCCTTGCGCCAGGCGCCGTCCAGCCAGATGTCGGTGTAGCCATGCCAGATGAAGAGGTCGGTCTTCATGGTCTCGCGCATGCGCTCGGTGCTCAGGTGGTTGCGCACATCGGCAAACCCCATGCGCGCCGGGATGCCCGCCGCACGGCACACGGCCGTCAGCAGCGCGGCCTTGGGCACGCACCAGCCGTAGCCGTTGGCCAGCACGGTGCTGGCCGTCATGCCCTGGGGCGACAGGTCGATGCGGTAGGGGTCGTAGCGGAAACCATCGCGCACGGCCAGGTACAGGGCCACCGCGCGTTCGCGGTCGGTGGCGCCACGCGCGTGTTCGGCGGCAAAGGCCGTCACAGCAGGGGCGTCGCTGTCGATGAGGGCCGTGGCGCGCAGGTGGGCGGGCGTGAGGGCGTCGGTCATGGGGGTGTCTCCTGCAGTCGGACGGAGGCCAGTGTGCGGGCCTCGGGCACCCGATGCTGTCACAGGCGCGCCAGCCCTGCGCGGGAGGGGGCCGATGCCCCCATCACACCCGCCACGCAGGCAGCTCCCAGTTGCGCCACACCGCCAACCCGCGCAGCCCGGCGGTGAGCAGCACACAGACCACCAGCGGCGCCCAGTCGGGAGCCTGCATCTGGCGCAGGGCCACGTCGGCCCAGCCGCCCGCAAACGCGCACAGCGCATAGGGGCGGTGGTCGCTGAAGGCCTGGGGCACCTCGTTGCACAGCACGTCGCGCAGCACACCGCCAAACACGCCGGTGGTCACGCCCATCATCACGCTGATGATGGGTGGCATGCCAATGGCGGTGGCAATGTCCACGCCCACAGCGGCAAACAGGCCCAGGCCGATGGCATCGGGCAGCAGCATGGCGCGTTCGGTGGGCTCAAAGTGCCGCTGGCGCATGAACAGCATGGCGCCGATGCACAGCGCCAGAATGCCCCACACAAACTCGGTGTGGCGAATCCAGAAAAAGGGCCGCTGGTCCAGCAGCAAATCGCGCAGCGTGCCCCCGCCAAACGCGGCCACGAAGGCCACCACACACACGCCCACGGCATCCAGCCGCTTGCGCGCGGCGGCCATCACGCCCGACAGTGCGAAAGCCACGGTGGCGGCCACTTCCAGCACAAAGCGCAGGGTGTGCACCCAGGGGGCGTTGATGATCAGCGAATCCATGGCGACGATTGTGCCGTGGCCGCTGGCGATTCCATGGGGGGTTAGTCGCTATCTATTTGATAGCTACTGAGGCATAAATCAGTAGCGCTTGGACGTATTTTGAGCAAAAAATGTGCAGATGGGCGTTGTGTATGCCCGGTAGGCCCCGTCAGGTCCCGGTGCAGCACTTGCCTGCGTCCACTCAGCGCAGCAGGCCCTCGCCCAATGCGCAGGCCACCAGCGCCAGCACACATCCGCCCAGGCCCAGCCACCCCAACCGCAGTGCCCAGCGCTGGCTGGCCTGCGGCCACAGGTTCATGGCCAGCACCAGCAACCAGCCCAGCACCATCCATGCGGCCAGCACCAGGGCCACACCGGCGACCCAGCCAGCAGCCAGGCTGGCGGTGGTGGTCTGCAACAGCAAGGTGCCCAGCGCCACCGCCTTGGCGCGCCATCGCGCCGCCCCCGTGGGTGTGTCATCGCCCCACGCACGGGTGGGCACTGTGCGGGCCCAGCAGGCCAGTGCCACCAGCGAGGCCAAGGCGGCGGCAATGCCCAGCAGTTCGTTCATGCGGTCTCCGAGGGCTGTGGGTGGCGCGGGGTGTGACGGGCGCGGCTGCGATGGCCCAGGCTCCGGGCCCCCAGCCGGTGGTGCAGCGACCACACGCTGCTGCAGGCTGCTGCCGCGCACAGCATGGCGGCCACCCAGCCTTGCTGCAGCCCGGCCTTTGCTGCCAGGCCGGCACAAGCCAGCCCTGCCAGCAGCCACAGCAGGGCGCTGGTGCGGGGCGCCCAGGTGCGCACCGTGGCCGCAGGCAACCCGACAAAAAACGACAGCAGCAGGCCCAGCATGGCGGCCGATCGAGCGGGCTCAACCGCCACGATGTGCGCCAGACGGAATGACTCCACCGCCAGCGCCGCGCAAAGCCAGAAGGGCAGGTGCGTCAGCTGTGCCAACGGCCAGGGGCGGCCCGTGTGGGACACCACATGCCGTGGTGCCGCCGGGATGACAGCAATGGACGGGCGGCTCCCCCGGCGCCGATGAGTCTGCTGCACCCGCTGCGGGCCCATGAACGCCGCCACGCCCGCACAGGCCAGACCCGTGGCCGCAAGGCCCAGGGCCATGGCGGGTGCCAGGGCGCTACCGAGTGCCAGGCCGGTGAGCGCCGCCACAGCCAACAGCGCCCCGGTGCTGCCCAGCGCCACCCGCCACAGCGCCAGCGTGCGCAGCGCCCACGCGGCCAGGGCCGACATCAGCAGCCACACGGCAATGAGCACCCACACCGTCCACACCGGCCGCTGCGCCAGCGGGGCCAAGCCCGCAGGTCCCCACAGGTGTACGAACACCGCCACGAGGAGCGCGGCGGGCACGGTGGCATGCAGGGCCAAAAAGAAACGTTGCATGGTGGGTGTGGTGTGGAAGGTGGGGGCTGGTGCCCGTCAGCCCGCCGCGATGGCGTTGCCTGCGGACGCCGGATGTGCCGCGTCGGCCTCGCGCCTGCGCTGCTGGCGCGCATCCAGCCAGATCAGCGTGCCCGAGATCGACAAAAACGCCGGGGTCATGCCCAGAAAGAAATACAGCCACTTGAGCGCCAGCCCGCCAAAGTCGCCAAAGTGCAGTGGCTCCATCAGGCTGTTGACCAGCGACCAGAAGCCCGCCGTGCGTGGGTCGTGCACCTTCTTGGGAACGCCCGTGACGGCATGGATGTCCACCCGCGCGGTGCTGGCCAGGTGGCCGCTCAGGTTGCCGGTGAAACCCGCCTCGGCGGTGCCCGTGCCCCAGCGGCGCAGCGACACATAGCGCGCCTCCAGCCCCGGCACGGCCTGCTGCGCGGTGGCATACATCGCATCCAGCGACTGCATGAGCACGGGCTCGTTGCCCTCGGCCCTGCGCGCGGGCTGAGAGGGCGCCATTGCGGCAGGGGTGGTGATGAACTTGTAGCCCTGCTCGAACAGCGGCGCCAGCCCCATCCAAGCGCCTGTGGCGGCAATCAGGATATGAAAACCCAGGCCCCAGATGCCTGCGGACTTGTGCAGGTCCGACATCACCACCCGAAAGCTGCGGCCCCAGCGCTGGGTGAACAGCTCGGCCAGGATCTTGCGATGGATGACGATGCCGGTGGCAATCAGCACCAGCATCGCCGCGCCGAGGAACCCCACGATCCAGCGCGGCCCGAAGAACAGGAATACATGCAGCATGCGCAGGTACTGGCCGAGCTGGCTGTCCACCGGGCCCACCACCGTGCCGGTGTCGGAGCGCAAGGCCACCTTGGTGCGGGTGTTGGCAGGCGCGCCGCGCTCGCGCACGAACGCGAAGTAGCTGGGGTTGACGGCATCGGGCAGCGCAATGGTTTCCACCGTCGCGCCCGGGTAGCGGGTCTGCAGCTGCGTGAGCACCGCGTCGAGCGAGGCCGGCTTTTCCGAGCGTGGCAACTTTGCCAGTGAAGGGTTGGCCCAGAGGTCGATCTCGTTCTTGAACACCACCACCGCGCCCGAAAAGCACACGATGAACAGCAGCAGCCCCGTGACGATGCCCGCCCAGGAGTGCAGGGTGAAGAGGCGGTTGAGCGTGCGCTGGCTGGTCATGGCGTGTGGGCGATGTAGTGGGGCGCTGCGTCAGAAGAAGTACGTCACACCCAGGCTGAAGCTGCGGGGCAATGCAGGCGAGACCACGTTGGCGTTGATCGCGCCGTCGTAGTACGCCTTGTTGAACACGTTCTTCACGCCCGCCGTCACGCGGTAGTTCTCGCCCATGTAGCTGACGGACGCATCGGCCACAAAGTACGACGGCAGCGTGAAGGGGTACGAGCCGATCTGCTCGCTCACATAACGTCCGCCCAGTCCCAGCGTCACCCGCTGGTACTGCGGCAGTTTGTAGGTGGCCCAGGCCGTGAACGTGTGGCGCGGCGTGAGGTTGAGCGGCAGGCCCACAATCGCCGCGTTGTTATCGCGCGTGACCTTGCTTTGTGTGTAGGTGTAGGCGCTGGTGATCTTCCAGCCGTTCTTCAGGTCGGCGCCCAGCTCCAGCTCCAGCCCGCGCGCGCGCTGCTCGCCGGTCTGCACGCTGAAGCCCGTGTTTACCGGGTCGGCGGTGGTCACGTTCTGGCGCACCAGGTCGAACACGGCGAGCGCGCCGGTGATCTGGCCACCGGGGGCCTCGTACTTCACGCCCGCCTCCCACTGCTTGCCGGTTTCGGGCACGAAGTTCGATCCCCCAAACGTCAGGCCCGACTGGGGCAGGAAGGACTCGCCATAGCTGCCATAAGCGGCCCAGCCTGGCTTGAATTCGTACACCAGGCCGGCAGACAGCGTGGTGGCGTTGTCCTTCTGGCGCGTCTGCGTGTTGGCCACGCGGTTGTTGGTATCGTTGGTGGACCAGTCGCGGCGCAGGCCCACCAAGGCCGTCCAGCCCTGGCCGAACTTGATCTGGTCCTGCGCGTACAGGCCCGCCACGGTGAGCTTGGAAGGCGCATCGCTGGTCAGCGCCTCGGGGCAGGTGGCCTGCATGCCGTACACGGGCGCGAACAGGTCCAGCGCGCCGATGCGGCAGGTGCGGCTGGCCAGCAGGCTGGTGCCGCTGCGCACATCCAGGCCCGTCACCAGCTGGTGCTTTACGCCCAGCGCCTCGAAACGTGACAGCAGCGAGGTGTCGGTGGCCAGCAGGTCGTAGTCCATGTACTGGCGCGAGGCCTGGCGGTTCTGCAGCCGCTGGTTGGCCTGCAATGCCTGGTTGGAGACGAAGTTGCCCGTGCCCTTCTCGGTCTCGTAGCGCACGTTCTGGCGGAAGGTCATGGCCTCCGACAGGCGATGCTCCAGCGCATAGCCCACCGTGGTGCTTTCCACGTCATACACACCGAAGCTCGGGTCGCCCGTGAACATCGTGCGTGACAACGTGCCATTGCGGTTGGGCAACACCGTGCCGTAGGGCGTGATGCCCTGCTGGCGCATCCACTCGCTCTGGCTGTAGGTGGCAAACAGCACCAGGTCGGTCTGCGCACCCAGGTCGATGGAGAGCGAGGGCGCAAACCACCGGTCCTTGCGGTAGACGAACTGCGTGGGGTCGTCGGCGTTGGACACCTGTGCGTTGATGCGCAGCGCCGTCTTGCCCGATTCGGACAGGGGCCGGTTGATGTCGGCCTGCAGCGTGCGCTGGCCGAAGCTGCCCACTTCCACACCCACCTCGTTGATCGCCTCCTTCTTGGGCCGCTTGCTCACCGCGTTGACGATGCCGCCCGGCTGCACCTGGCCATAGAGCACTGAGGCCGAGCCCTTGAGTACCTCGAAGCGCTCGTAGCCATAAGGCTGCAGCTTGGCCCACATGCCCGGGCTTTGCACCAGGCCATCGACCAGGATGGACTCGGTGGAGCGAAAGCCCCGGATATTCAGATCGTCAAACCCCCGGCGCCCAAAGTTGACCGGGCTGACCCCCGCCACCGTCTGCAGCGCTTGCTGCACGTTGGTGATCTGCCGCGATTCCATCTGCTCTCGCGTGACCACGCTGACGGACTGCGGAGTTTCGAGCCGCCGCATGGGCGCCTTGCTGGCGGTTTGGGCCTCCACGGGTGCAAAGCCCATGTCTTTTTCGGTGCTGGCGTTGATGCGGACTTCTTGGAGCTGGGGGGCGGTAACGCTGTGGTCAGAGGCCGCGGCCTCTGCTGCCGGTGCGTCAGCCTGCTGGGCCATTGCGGCCTGGGCCAGGCAGAGGGCAAGGGGTGTCAGGGCGAACAGACGGGCTTGGCAGACCGAAGGAATGGCATGCGCCAAAGTGCGGGCAGCGCTGGACGCCAGGGCTGCGCGAGAGGGCTGGAAAGGCATGGATGTCCCGTTGGAGAGTGGGCAAAACGCGGAGTGCACTGGCTCGCGTGATGTCCCGGGACGCTGGCTGGCTGAAGGTGATGGATTGTAATGCGAATGATTATCTTTTGCGGCGATGACGCTGCATTCCTTTGCTCCGGCTTTGGTCGCCTGCGACCGGGCGCCAGCCTTTCTTGGGGATGGCGAATTGGGGCAAACTCCCGGGCTGCTGATCGTTGAGAGGACGTCTGGTGAGACGCTTTGCTGCAGTCCTGGGACTGACCCTTGTCCTGGGCCCCGTGCTGTGGGTCACGGCCATGTTGCTGTTCCACGACGGCCCTCCACCTGCATGCAACTTCTACACCGTTCCCGTGACCTTCACCTCCGTGGTGCCCCGGCAGCACCCCCGAGGAGGCAACCGGGTGGGCGTACCAGACGTGCAGTTTTCTTATGTCTTGGAAGGACGGCGGTACACGAGCACGAAGCTCTTTTGTGAATCGCCTGCCAACGCGTCCTACGAGCATGGCCGCATGCGCGAGTTTGTGAAGCAAGCGCCGGGCAGCTCCGACATCGTTGCCTGGGTGCCGAGCGGTGATGCCGGGGCGGGCTGTATTTCATTGAGCCCTGTGTTCGGATACAGCCGGGTCCATGAGGCCGCCCCCTTGTGCCGGCGGTAGCGGGCTGCGTTGAGGGCAAGCACTGAGGCCACGCGGGGCCGCAGCCTTGCGGCGATAGCGTTGGCTACTTTCCTGGGGTGCTGTTGGATGCTATTGAATGAATAGCAATGTGGGCAATAAAGATAAGCGCTAAGGTTTGTTTTTGTCGGAGGTACTGGTGTTCAAGGGGGCGTCCCCGCCAGGGCCATCCTCCGTTGCGCCGTAGCCCGGGTATGCACCAGCGGCCGCGCCCAGCGCCGCACTCTCCTGACGCTCCCGCGCCATCTGCTCCGCAAACTGGTTGCGACCTTCTCGCGCCACGGCGATGAACTTGGCGCGGTCCTTGTGGTGCGGGTACATGCGGTCGGCCAGGGCGATGTTGTGGGTGCGAAAACGCTGGGTGATGGCGGTGGCTTGCGCGGGTGGCAGGCCCATCAGCTCCAGCACGGTGTGGGCGCTTTGCAGGCTGGACTCGAACAGCTCGCGCTGCACCAGGGTCACGCCCAGGTCGCGCAGCTTGTTCCAATGCGTCACATCGCGCGCGCGGGCCACGACCTGCAGGTGCGGGAAGTGTTCGCGCGCCAGCTTGGCGATCTGCAGGGACTGCTCGGCATCGTCCACGGCCACCACCAGGATGCGCGCGTGTTCGGCTCCGGCGATGCGCAGCAGGTCGAGCCGCGTGGCGTCGCCGTAGAACACGCGGTAGCCAAAGGTGCGCGCCACCTCCAGCATGTCCACGCTGTGGTCCAGCACGGTGGTGGGGATGCCCTGGGCCAGCAGCACGCGCGAGACGATCTGCCCGTAGCGGCCGAAGCCCGCGATGATGATGGGCGCCTCTTGGGGCTCGGAGATTTCCTCGGCCTGGGGCGTGGCGGTCTTGAGCTGGGCATAGCGGCGCAGCAGCACCCGGTCCAGCAGCACCAGCAACAGCGGGCTGATCAGCATCGACAGCGCCACGGCGCCGATCAGCAGCGAGGCAGTCTCGGCCGGGAACACGTTGGCGCCGGCGGCGGCCTGGAACACCACAAACGCAAACTCGCCGCCCTGGGCCAGCAGCAGGGTGAAGACAGGGCGCTCCTGGTAGGGAATCTCGACTACCTTGGCCAGGGCGTAGATGACCACGGCCTTGGCCGCCAGAAAGCCGACCAGGATGGCGGCCATGAGCCCGGGCGAGCGCAGGATGACGCCGAAGTCGATGCTCATGCCCACGGCGATGAAGAACAGCCCGAGCAACAGGCCCTTGAAGGGTTCGATGTCGGCCTCCAGCTCGCGGCGGTATTCGCTGTCGGCCAGCAGCACGCCGGCGAGGAAGGCGCCCAGCGCCATCGACAGGCCCACCAGCACCATCAGGTAGGCAATGCCCACGACCAGCAGCAGCGCGGCGGCAGTGAAGATCTCGGGGGTGTTGCTCTTGGCGATCCAGCGCAGCACAGGGCGCAGCAGCAGGCGCCCGCCGAGGATGATGGCGGCGATCACGCCGACGATCTTCAGCACCTCCAGCACCATCTCGCCCGGGGTGTGGCCTGCGCCTTCACCGGCGGCCGCGCCCAGCACGGGCAGCAGGGCCAGGATAGGGATGGCCGCCACGTCCTGGAACAGCAGGATGGAGAAGCCGGCCTGGCCGCTTTGTGTGCGCATCAGGTTGCGCTCGGCCAGTGATTGCAGCGCAATGGCGGTGGACGACAGCGCCAGGCCCAGCGCGCCCACCAGGCTCACGCGCCAGGGCAGGCCGGCCAGCGCACCCAGCGCGAACAGCACAGCCGCGCAGCCCAGCACCTGGGCGGTGCCAGTGCCAAAAATGGGGCGGCGCAGCGCCCACAGGCGGCTGGGTTGCAGCTCCAGCCCGACCAGGAACAGCATGAGCACCACGCCAAACTCGGCAAAGTGCAGGATGTCCTGCACGTTGCTCACCAGCCCCAGGCCCCAGGGCCCGATGGCGATGCCCGCTGCCAGGTAGCCAATGATGGCGCCGAGGCCCAGCGCCTTGGCAATGGGCACGGCCAGCACGGCGGCGGTGAGGTACAGGAAACCGTAGGTGAGCCAGGTGGGGGCGTGTTCCATGGATGGGCGTGCGCTTGGGGGTCGTCGTGGGGAGGCAGAACACCGCGCCCCCGAGGAGCGGGGCGGGTGTAGCAGATTCTGGCACCGCTGCAAGGCGTTGGGTTGGGTGCCGTGGTTTGGATCTATGGCGCTATTTATTTGATAGCAACTAAGGCATGATTATCTAGCGCCTGAGCCTGTTTTTATGCAGATCATGGTGCATGGAGCCCCGCGTTGCTAAGATGCGGGCCCTTCTTCGCACACAGGCACGGTGACCCATGGATTTGCAGACTTGGCTGGCTTTTTTTGCGGCGTCGTGCCTGATTGCGGTGTCGCCGGGCTCGGGGGCTGTGTTGTCGATGAGCCATGGTCTGTCGTTCGGTGTGCGCAAGACGGGCGCCACCATCCTGGGCCTGCAGCTGGGGCTGTTGCTGATTTTGCTGATTGCCGGGGCGGGCGTGGGCTCGCTGCTGCTGGCGTCCGAGGTGGCGTTCAGCATCGTCAAAGTGCTGGGCGCGTGTTATCTGATCTATGTGGGCTTCTGCCAGTGGCGTGCTGGTGATAAATCGCCGGTACAAGGTGATGAGACCGAGTCGGCGGGCACCTGGCAAAAACGCTGCCTGACCGGCTTCTTGACCAACGCCACCAACCCCAAGGGCATCATCTTCATGGTGGCCGTGCTGCCCCAGTTCATGACCGACACGCGCCCGCTGTGGACGCAGCTGCTGGTGATGGCCGCCACCACGGTGACGGTGGACGTGGTGGTCATGCACGGCTACGCTGCGGGGGCGAGCGCACTGCGCCGCCTGATGCGCAGTGCGCGGGCCGTGCGAGCGCAGAACCGCGTGTTTGGCGGTTTGCTGATGGCGGTGGGGGCGGGGCTGTTCTTCGTCAAGCGCGGCGGCCAGCACGCCTGAGGCGGCTGTGGCACCGCTGGGGTGTCAGAGGGTGCTTCTGATTTGATAGCTGCTAGCGCATATGAATATTGCGCTTGAGGCTGATTTGGCTTGTATTTTCATGGACCTGCAGATTCCAAGGAGCTTGTCATGCCAGTAGTTGTTGTCGCCAACCCGAAGGGCGGAGTGGGCAAGTCCACGCTGTCCACCAACATCGTGGGCTACTTTGCCAGCCAGGGGCATCCCGTGATTCTGGGCGACACCGACCGGCAGGAGTCCGCCCGGCTGTGGCTGGGCCTGCGCCCGCCCGCTGCGCGCCCCATCGGCAGCTGGGACACCAGCTCGGACGTCATCAGCCGCCCGCCCAAGGGCACCACCCACGCGGTACTCGACACGCCCGCCGGCCTGCACGGCTGGCGCCTGAACGATGTGCTCAAGCTGGCTGACAAGGTCATCGTGCCGCTGCAGCCCAGCGTGTTCGACATCTTTGCCACGCGGGCCTTTCTGGACCAGCTGGCCGAGCACCGCCACGCCGCCGGGGTGCCCGTGGGCATCGTCGGCATGCGGGTGGATGCGCGCACCAAGGCGGCCGAGCAACTGCATCATTTTGTAGACAGCCTGGGGTTTCCGGTGCTGGGCTATCTGCGTGACACGCAGAACTACATCCACCTGGCAGCACACGGCCTCACGCTGTTTGACGTGGCCCCTGGCCGCGTGGCACGCGACCTGGAGCAGTGGCAAGGGATCTGCACGTGGCTCAATTCTTGAAGGACAGCGTGAAGCACGACGTACATCCAATCCCCCGGGAAAACACCTGTCACCCGGCAGACAAGGCGCGCCGGAGCGCAGGGCTACATTGCAACGATGAAAATCTTCCGCTCTTATTCCGAAGTCAGCGCCTGCGTGGGCCAGGAGGTCGCCGTGACCGACTGGATCACCATCACGCAGGAACAGGTCAACCTGTTTGCCCAGGCCACGGGCGACCACCAGTGGATCCATGTGGACCCCGAGCGTGCCAAGGCCGGGCCGTTTGGCGCGCCCATTGCGCATGGGTTTCTCACGCTGTCGCTGATTCCGCAATTCTTCGAGACGGGCCTGACCATCGAGGGTGCGCGCATGGGCGTCAACTACGGGCTGAACAAGGTGCGTTTCACCGCGCCGGTGCCGGTGGGCAGCCGCTTGCGGGCGCGCCTCACGCTGCAGGCTGCCGAGCCCGTGGCGCCCGATGGCATGCAGATGACTTGGCTGGTTACCGTGGAGCGCGAGGGCAGCGACAAGCCGGTGTGTGTGGCGGAATCCCTCGCGCGCAACTTCGGCGCTCCGGCCTGAGCCGGTTCGCCATCGGGCAGGAGGTCTGAACCATGGACCGCCTGCAAGCCATGAAAATTTTCGAGCGCGTGGTGGAAGAGGGCGGCTTTGCCGCCGCTGCCCGCGCCATGGACATGTCACCCCCCGTGGTCACCCGCATGGTGGCCGAGCTGGAGCAGCACCTGGGCACGCGCCTGCTGCAACGCACCACCCGCAAGCTGGCGCTCACCGACGCGGGGGAGTCGTACCTGCAGCGGGTGCGCGCCATCCTGCATGAGATCGATGATGCCGAGGCCGCTGCCGCTGCCAGCACGCGCGATCTGCGCGGCACCATCCGCATCGTGGCGGCACCAGTGCTCGCCACCAACTTTCTGGCACCCATGGTGGCGGTGTGGCATGCCTACTACCCCAAGCTCATGCTGGACATCAGCATGGACGCCTATGCCTCCAGCCGTGTGGATGAGTTCGATGTGACCATCATGGTGGCGGGCGAGGACTTTGACGCCAACATCGTCGCGCGCCCCCTGGTGCAGGGGGAGGCGATCGTGGTGGCGTCCCCCGACTACCTGGAGCGCCGGGGCATTCCGCGTGAGCCGCAAGACCTGGTGCACCACGACTACCTGCGCGATTCGAGCGCGCCTGTGCGCCTGCAGTCAGGGCCCGGCCGCAAGCTGCGTCTGCAGTCGCTGCGGGCAGACGTGCCGGATGAAGAAGTGGACGCACCGGCGGTGTTGCAGTCCGTCAGCACCGAGCTGCTGATGCGTGCCGCTGTGGACGGGGCGGGCGTGGCTGTCACGTCGCGCCTGCTGGCCGAGGAGCACCTGGCCCGCGGCGAACTGGTCCACATCCTGCCCGGCTGGATCTTTTCGCGTTACACGATCTATGCGGCGCTGCCCTCGGGCCGCATGCTGCCCGCGCGCACGCGGGTGTTTCTGGACTTCCTGACCGAACACGTGCCCCGCGCCATGGCGGAAAAGTCCGGCCAGCTCAGTTGAGCTGCGCGAACCCGCTGATGATCGTGCCTTCGGGCTCGACCATGACCTGCCCGTCGGGCATGGCAAAGCTGTTCTGGCGCCAGGCCTCGAACACGGTCACCGCCACCGCATTGGACAAATTGAGGCTGCGCTGACCCGGCACCATGGGCAGGCGCAGGCGCTGCGCCGGGGGGAAGCTTTCGCGCAACTCGGGGGGGAGTCCCCGCGTTTCAGCGCCAAACACCATCCAGTCGCCGGGCAGGAAGCACGTGGAGTGCACGGGTTGTGAGCCATGCGTGGTCATCGCAAACATGCGGGTCGGGTCTGGCTGGGTGTCTCGCAGAAAGGCCGTCCAGCCCGCATGGACCTGCACGCTGGCGTATTCGTGGTAATCCAGCCCTGCCCGCCGCATCTGGCGGTCTTCCATCGAGAACCCCAGGGGCTCGATCAAGTGCAGCGAACACCCGGTGTTGGCCGCCAGGCGAATCACGTTGCCGGTGTTGGGCGGGATCTCGGGTTCGACGAGGACGATATGGAACATGACCGCCATTGTCATCGTTGGACCTGTGAGTTGAGCAACCGCTCGTAATCAAAAGTATCCCTTTGGTAGGTGTGCGCTACCTCCTCGGTTCCTGTTCGCTACCTGTCTGGTGCTTTTCAGTCCAGCTCCGTGCGCGCCAGCACAGCGGCTGTGACGTGCGCGACACCCGCCTCGCGCAGTGCCAACGTAGCAGCATGCAGGGTGGCGCCCGTGGTCATCACGTCGTCGATCAGTACCACCCGCTGGCCGCGCAGGCTGGCTGCGCGGGCGGGTTCAACGGCGAAGGCGCCACGCAGGTTGCGCAGCCGCTGCGCCCGGGGTAGGCCGCTTTGTGCCTCGGTGGCGTGCAGGCGCAACAGCGTGTGGCAGTCCGCTTTGGCACCAGCCAGCTGCCTCGCCAGCAGGGCCGCCTGGTTGAAGCCCCGCTCGCGCAGGCGCTCGGTGGACAGGGGAACCGCCAGTACTCGGTCGGCCGCGTCCAGCGCCGGCTCCATCCAGGGCGTGCTGCGCATGAGGGTGGCCAAGGCCCTGGCCCACCCCGGATCGCCGCGAAACTTGAACTGCGCCAGGGCGTCGGCCCAGGGGTAGGCGTAGTCCACGGCGGCAATGCAGGCGTCGAAGCTGGGCGGGTTCTGCAGGCAGGCGCCGCACACAGCAATCCCTGCGGGCACCCGCAGGGCGCAGCGCTGGCAACGCGTGGCAGGCTGGGCAAACCGCATCACACACGCATTGCAGACACGCTGCGACGGCCAGGCGTGGCACACGGCGCACTGGCTAGGCACTTTGTCCACCCAGGCGTGGAGGCGGCGTGAAATCCCTGGCAAACCCAAAAAGAGCATGAATCAATATACTCGCGCGTCCTTCTGTACCGCCCATGTCCTCCGAGCGTCCCCCCACCATTGATCCTGTTGCCGCCGCCCGCTGGCATGCCGCAGCGCCGGCTGCGTCCCCCTGGCTGCACGAAGAAGTGGCGCGCCGCATGGAGGACCGACTGCAGTGGATTCGCCAGGCCCCAGAGTCCTGGTGCCACTGGGACCCAGTGCGTGGCGGTTTGCAGGCGCATGCCCTGGTGAGTGCTCGCTACCCGCAGGCGCGCTGCCAGGTGTACGAGACCAGCGCGCATTGCGAACCCGTTGCGAGGCAGGCATTGGCCAAGCCCTGGTGGAACCCCGCCCGCTGGGGTGCTGGGGCCCTGCAAATGGGGCCGCCTGCCGATGCCAGTGTGCATATGTTGTGGTCCAACATGGCGCTGCACATGGCGGCCGACCCGCAGGATTTGATTGGCCGCTGGCACCGCGCCCTGGCGGTGGACGGTTATCTGATGTTCTCGTGTCTCGGACCGGACACGCTGCGCGAACTGCATGGCGTGTACGCCGCCTTGGGCTGGCCGCCTGCGGGCCATGCCTTTACCGACATGCACGACTGGGGTGACATGCTGGTGCACGCAGGTTTTGCAGAGCCGGTGATGGACATGGAGCGCATCACGCTCACATTTGCCACTCCCGAGCGGCTGGTTCAGGAGCTGCGCGAGCTGGGTGTCAATTTGCACCCTGATCGCTTTCCCTCATTGCGCGGACGGCGCTGGCGCGACAAGCTCTACCAAGTGCTGTCTGAGCGTCTGGCCGATCCGGGCCAGAATGGTCAGTTGGCACTGACTTTTGAAATCATCTATGGCCATGCCTTCAAGCCTGCACCCCGGGTGCGCGTCAGTTCCAGCAGCGCGGTGTCGCTGCAGGACATGCGTGCCATGTTGCGCAAGGGCGGCACTGAGAACTAACCTGTAACGGCGTGTCAATGACTTGGAACAAGGCACGCTACAATTCTTGGTTATTGAGATTTCGGGCATCTTCCCGCGCAATTTGGCAGGCTGTGCCTGTTGTGCCCAAGGCGCAACGTGTGCTGCAGCCGGCAGTCTTGTGAGCACTCACGGTGACGGGCTTGGTTTTTCGTTTTGCCACGGTGTCGGGTCAGCGCATTGACTGGCGTCTGGTTCGCAATTGTTCGGTCACGCCGACGCAATTGGGCTGGATGTACCTGTCGCTGTGTGTGGTGTCCCTGGGGATCGCGACATTCTTCTGGATGCTCGGCGCCCACCTGGTGATGCCCTTCGCCTGGCTCGAAATCGTGGCAGTAGGGATTGCATTCGCCATGTACGGTCGCCATGCGGCGGATGGCGAGAGGATTTCATTGCAGGGCTCGCGCCTTGTGGTGGAGCTGGAGACAGCAGGCAGGCTGGAGCGCGCGGAGTTTGACCGGAGCCGGGTTCGCGTAGAGCCCAAGACGGGAGACCATTCGCTGATCACGCTGTCTGCGCAGGGCCGTTCGGTGGAGGTGGGGCGCTATGTGCGCCCAGAGCTCCGACCGGCCTTGGCATCGGAGATCCGCATGGCCTTGCGCGCTGCCTGACCCCACGCAGGCGCGCGAAAGGGATTGGTTAAATTGAGGCTTAGAAGTAAGTGAGAACTATGAAGAGCATTTCCAACAAGCTGGCTTCTCTGCTGCTGATTGCCGGTGCATGGGTGGGCTCCGCAGCCCATGCCGTTCAGGACCTGCCTGGCGGCCCTGCAGTCAACCAGCTGAACCTGGCGCCGCCCGTCACCAAGATCGCAGAAGAGCAGCACTTTCTGCACTGGATGATGCTGATCATCTGCACGGTGATCTTTGTTGCAGTGTTCTCCGTGATGTTCTACTCGATCTGGAAGCATCGCCGCTCCAAAGGCGCGAAGGCTGCCAACTTCCACGAGTCGGTGACGGTTGAAGTGGTGTGGACCATTGTTCCTTTCATCATCGTGATCCTGATGGCCTTGCCCGCCACCAAGGTGCTGGTAGCCCAGAAGGACACCACTAACGCCGACCTCACGATCAAGACCACGGGCTACCAGTGGAAGTGGGGCTATGACTACATCACGGGCGAAGGCGAAGGCCTGGCGTTCATCTCCACGCTGGACAGCAGCCACCGCGTGATGTCCGACAGCGGCAACGTCAAGGACGCTCCCGCCAACTACCTGCTCAAGGTGGACAACCCCATGGTGGTGCCGGTCAACAAGAAGATCCGCATCATCACTACGGCCAACGACGTGATCCACGCCTTCATGGTGCCTGCCTTCGGCATCAAGCAGGACGCGATCCCTGGTTTCGTGCGTGACACCTGGTTCCGCGCCGAGAAGATCGGCGACTACTACGGCCAGTGCGCCGAGCTGTGCGGCAAGGAACACGCCTACATGCCCATCCACGTGAAGGTGGTGTCCGCTGAGGACTACACCGCCTGGGTGGCCGAACAAAAGAAGAAGGCCGCAGCCAAGCTGGACGACCCCACGAAGGTGTGGGCACTGGACGACATTCTCAAGCGCGGCGAGAAGGTGTATGCGGCCAACTGCGCCGCCTGCCACCAGGCCAACGGCAAGGGCGCTGGCCCCATCAAGCCACTCGACGGCGCTGCCGTGGTGCTGGATGCCGATCATGCAAAGCAGATCCAGGTGCTGCTCAAGGGGCAGAACAACGGCGCCATGCCTGCATGGGCACAGCTGAGCGACACCGACATCGCCGCCGTGGTCACCTATACCAAGAACAACTGGTCCAACAAGACCGGCCAGCTGGTGCAGCCAGCTGAAGTTGTGGCCCAGCGTGGCAAGTAATCATCGCCCCATCGTATTGAGGAATTCACCATGAGCGCAGTACTCGACAACCACGGGCACGCTGGCGACCACGCACACGACGGCCACGACCACCATGGCCCCACCGGCTGGCGCCGCTGGGTGTTTGCCACCAACCACAAAGACATCGGTACGCTGTACCTGCTGTTCTCGTTCACCATGCTGATGGTCGGCGGCATCCTGGCCCTGCTGATTCGCGCCGAACTGTTCCAGCCCGGCCTGCAACTGGTGAACCCCGAGCTGTTCAACCAGCTCACCACCATGCACGGCCTCATCATGGTGTTCGGCGCGATCATGCCGGCCTTCGTGGGCTTTGCGAACTGGATGATCCCGCTGCAGATCGGCGCCTCCGACATGGCCTTTGCGCGCATGAACAACTTCAGCTTCTGGCTGATGATTCCTGCCGCGTTGATGCTGGTGAGCTCGTTCTTCATGCCCGGTGGCGCTCCTGCTGCGGGCTGGACACTGTACGCACCGCTGACGCTGCAGATGGGCCCTTCCATGGACGCTGGCATCTTCGCGATGCACATCCTGGGTGCCTCGTCCATCATGGGCTCGATCAACATCATCGTGACCATCCTGAACATGCGCGCCCCCGGCATGACGCTGATGAAGATGCCCATGTTCGCCTGGACCTGGCTCATCACCGCCTACCTGCTGATCGCCGTGATGCCTGTGCTGGCCGGTGCCATCACCATGACGCTGACGGACCGTCACTTCGGTACCAGCTTCTTCAACCCCGCCGGTGGTGGTGACCCGGTGATGTACCAGCACATCTTCTGGTTCTTCGGTCACCCCGAGGTGTACATCATGATCTTGCCGGCCTTCGGCATCATCAGCCAGATCGTTCCCGCGTTCAGCCGCAAGAAGCTGTTTGGCTATGCCTCCATGGTGTACGCCACCTCGTCCATTGCGATCCTGTCGTTCATCGTGTGGGCCCACCACATGTTCACGACCGGCATGCCCGTGACTGGCCAGCTGTTCTTCATGTACGCCACGATGCTGATTTCCGTGCCCACGGCCGTGAAGATCTTCAACTGGATCGCAACCATGTGGCGCGGCTCCATGACGTTTGAAACCCCCATGCTGTTTGCCGTGGGCTTCATCTTCGTGTTCACCATGGGCGGTTTCACCGGCCTGATTCTGGCCATGGCGCCCATCGACATCCAGCTGCAGGACACCTACTACGTGGTGGCGCACTTCCACTACGTGCTGGTGGCAGGTTCGTTGTTCTCCATGTTTGCTGGCGTGTACTACTGGCTGCCCAAGTGGACCGGCGTGATGTATTCCGAAACCCGTGGCCAGATCCATTTCTGGGGTTCGCTGATCACCTTCAACATCACCTTCTTCCCGATGCACTTCCTGGGCCTGGCTGGCATGCCCCGTCGTTATGCCGACTACCCGATGCAGTTTGCTGACTTCAACGCGATTGCCTCGGTGGGTGCGTTTGGCTTCGGTCTGATGCAGGTGTACTTCTTCCTGGCGGTCGTTGTGCCTGCCATGCGTGGCAACGGCGCCAAGGCCCCCGCCAAGCCATGGGACGGTGCCGAGGGCCTGGAGTGGGAAGTTCCTTCCCCCGCGCCTTTCCACACGTTTGAGAATCCTCCCAAACTGGACGCCACTGCAACCCGCGTGATTGGCTGAACACCATGTCCATGACCCCCGAGCAAAAAAAGAGCAACCTGCGGCTGGCGCTGATTCTGGCGTCCGTGGCGGTGGTGTTCTTTGTCGGGTTCATGGTCAAGGTGGTGTTGCTGTCCCGCTGAAGCCACTGGCCCACCCCATGAGCCTGCACCGCGAAAACGCCAAGATGGTCGGCAAGCTGGTCGTGATTGCGGCTGGCATGTTCGCCTTCGGCTACGTGCTGATCCCGATCTACAAGCACATCTGTGAGATGACGGGCATCAACATCCTGTCGCTGTCCGAGCGGCAGGTGCCTGGCAACGGTGTGGCTGGCAAGGATGTACGCGTACCCGCCAACACCCAGGTGGACAAGTCGCGCACCATCACCGTGGAGTTCGACGCGAACTCGCGCGGTCCCTGGGACTTCAAGCCAGCGCAGCGTTCTGTGCAGGTGCACCCTGGTGAACTGACGACGGTGATGTACGAGTTTCAAAACGTGCAGAACCGCCGCATGGCCGCTCAGGCCATTCCCAGTTACGCGCCCCGGCAGGCCGCTGCGCATTTCAACAAGCTGGAATGTTTTTGCTTCAATCAGTACACCCTGGAGCCGGGTGAAAAGAAAACCTGGCCTGTGGCGTTCGTGATTGATCCGAAATTGTCCAAAGACGTCACCACGATCACGCTGTCGTACACCTTCTTCGAGGTGGGCGGCAAGACACCGGCAGCTCCCGAATCGACGGCGGCGGTGGTGCTGCCCGCGCCCAGCTCTGCAGGCATGCAAGGAGCCGGGTCATGAGTGCGCCCCTGGAGCCATCGGCAGACGTCAAGCCCTCGCAACGCAAGGGCTCGTTGCTGCGCACAGTGCGTGCAGTGGCATGGTCGCTGATTGGCTTGCGCAAAGGCAGCGAGTACCAGCAAGATGTCGAAAAGCTCAATCCGATTCACATCATCGTGGTGGGATTGATCGCGGTTTTCTTGCTCGTCATTGGTCTGATCGGGCTGGTGAACTGGATTGTGTGAGTGTGTGTTGGCTGGTTCGTGCGAACAAATACTGAAAACAAAGATTTTGAGAATCAGGAGCTGAAATGAGTGCATCAACCCACGGCGGAACCCCGTACTACTATGTGCCCGCCGAGTCCCGCCACCCGGTGATGGCCGCGGCCGGTCTGTTCTTTGTGATCCTCGGCGCAGGCCAGTGGATCAATGGCCACGACTGGGGTAAATATTCTCTGGCCGTGGGGCTGGTGTGGTGGCTGTTCACGCTGTACCAGTGGTTCGGCGACGCGGTGCGTGAGAGCGAAGGTGGCCTGTATGGTCACAAGATCGATCTGTCGTACCGCTGGAGCATGAGCTGGTTCATCTTCTCCGAGGTGATGTTCTTCGGCGCGTTCTTCACAGCCCTGTGGTGGGCACGCTCGCACTCGGTGCCTGCATTGGGCAGCCTGGACAATGCGCTGCTCTGGCCCGATTTCAAGGCCGTTTGGCCCAGCCTCGCCGCTGGCGCCACCGCTTCGCCGGCCGGCATCATCGAGCCCTTCCAGACGGTGGGCCCCTTCTGGCTGCCCACGATCAACACAGCGCTGCTGCTGACCTCCGGCGTGACGCTGACCATTGCCCACCACGCTCTGCGTGAAAACCAGCGTGGCAAGACCATCGGCTTCATGTGGGCCACGGTGCTGCTAGGTTTCGTGTTCCTATTGGTGCAGGGTTATGAGTACTACCACCTGTACACCGACCTGAACCTCAAGCTCAGCTCGGGTGTGTTTGGTTCCACGTTCTTTATGCTCACCGGGTTCCACGGCTTCCACGTGTTCTTGGGCATGCTGATGCTGCTGGTGATTACGCTGCGCCTGCAAAAAGGCCACTTCACGGCCGACAAGCACTTTGGCTTTGAAGGTGCGGCCTGGTACTGGCACTTTGTGGACGTGGTGTGGCTGGGCCTGTACGTGCTGGTCTACTGGATGTAAGTCAGACCCCGAAGTCATCAAAAAAAGCGCCTCGCGGCGCTTTTTTTGTTCCACCCTCTGCGTGCTGGCCAGTGGTGGACTGTGATGGGCCCAAGCCTCCCAGGCTGCGGACCAAGCCCTCAGGTCAACGGGTGGCGGGCAGGCCGGTGGGCTGGATATATCCCAGCTGCCAGGCCACCAGAATGCACAAAAACAGAACGATGGACAGCCCGACACGCACCGCCAGCGCTTTGGCCATGTGGTTGCCCTTGCTCTTGTCGTCGCGCCCATTGCGCATCATGAAGAACAGAGCCGATGCCAGGCTGGCCAAAATGGCGAGGAACGCCAGCACTACGAGGTATTTCATGGAGCGCATTATCCTGTGACCCCCCTTCGCCGTCCTGTGGACCTGCGTTTTTGGCTCATTACCCTGGCTGCCGTGGTGGGCATGCTGGTCACCGCCTCTTTGGGGCGCTGGCAATTGTCGCGAGCCGCCCAGAAAGAATCGCTGCAGGCGATGCTGGATGCGCGCGCCACCTTGCCGGCCATTGATGGACGCACGCTGACAGACCTGACTAACCAGAAACCCGAGGCGCAACAGGCCCTCGTACACCGTGCTGTGGTGCTGCAGGGGCGCTGGTTGCCTGCACACACGGTGTATCTGGACAATCGGCAGATGCAGGGGCGCCCTGGGTTTTTTGTGCTCACGCCACTGCAACTTTCTGGCGGGGGTGCTGGGGTGGTGCTGGTGCAGCGCGGATGGGTGGGGCGCAATTTTCAGGACCGCACCCAGCTGCCTTCCGTGACCACGCCGGCTGATACCGAGGTGCGCGTTCAAGGCCGTGTGGCCCTGGCGCCCTCGCGGCTGTATGAGTTCCAAGGGGGCAATAGCGCACAGGGGTCTTCCCGCATCCGGCAAAATCTCGACCTGGCAGCGTTCCGTACCGAAACCGGTCTGGCGCTCGCCTCCCTTACGGTGTTGCAGACAGGCCCGGCAGGCGACGCGGGCGATGGCCTGCAACGCGACTGGCCTGTGGTCGGCGCAGGCATCGAAAAACACTACGGTTACGCATTTCAATGGTTCGGGCTCTGCGGCCTGATAGCACTCCTTTATGTCTGGTTCCAAATCGTCCGACGGTTCATTCGCCCGCGCAGCCAGCCTGCCGCCTGATTCACAGGCGGGCGCCCGTGCAGAGCACCCGCTGGGGCTGACCGTGCACACCTTGCCCGAGGCGGGGGATGCGGTCGCCACCGTGCAGCGTGCGCGCCATGGGCGCTGGAAGATGCTGGGCGTGCTGCTGATCTGCGCGGCGCCGGTGGTTGCCTCGTACTTCACTTACTACGTGATCCGTCCGGAGGGGCGGCGCAATTACGGTGAGTTGATCAATCCCCAGCGCACAGTGCCCGCGCTCATGGCCTCCACGCTCGATGGTGGGGCCGCCCGGCTGGAGGCCCTCAAAGGCCAATGGTTGCTGGTGAGCGTGGCGGGGGGCGACTGTGATCCGGCCTGCCAGAAGCACCTGTACCTGCAGCGCCAGCTACGCGAGAGCCTGGGCAAGGAAAAGGACCGTCTGGACTGGGTCTGGCTGATCAACGACAACGCTTTGCCTCCGGTCGCCCTCACGCCCGCCCTGCAACAGGCTACCGTGTTGCGGGTGGACCCGGGCGCGCTCAAGGCCTGGCTGGAGCCTGCCCCGGGCCAGCAGCTGGCGGACCACCTCTACGTGGTGGACCCGATGGGCAACTGGATGATGCGTTTTCCGGCCGCCATGGACACCGGTGGCGCCGCCAAGGCCAAGCGTGATCTGGAGCGTCTGCTGCGCGCTTCTTCTTCGTGGGACGAGCCGGGGCGGCCGGTCAAGCCATGACCGATGCCCAACCGCTGTACGACCTGGCTCCAGTGCTCGAGCTGATGCTGCTCGGCCTGGTGATCGCCCTGGGGCCGCTGGTCTGGGTGTGGGCGCGTAACCGCCGCAGCTCTCCCATGCGGCGCCTGCAGGCGCTCACGGTGCTCACGCTGTTTCTTACGTTTGATCTGGTGCTGTTTGGCGCTTTCACGCGCCTGACCGACTCGGGCCTCGGTTGCCCCGACTGGCCTGGCTGCTATGGCAGTGCCAGCCCGGTGGGCGCCCGCGCCGAGATTTCAGCCGCCCAGCAGGCCATGCCCACCGGCCCGGTGACCCACGGCAAGGCCTGGATCGAGATGATCCACCGGTATCTCGCCACGGGGGTGGGGGTGCTGATCATTGTCATCACTGTCTCCTCCTGGGTGCAGCTGCGGCGCGCCCAGCGCGATGGCGGGCAGGCGCCTCCGCTCAGTCCCTGGTGGCCTACAGTGACCTTGTTGTGGGTGTGCCTGCAGGGTGCGTTTGGCGCGCTCACGGTGACCATGAAGCTCTTTCCCGCCATCGTCACTCTGCACCTGATCGGTGGCCTGGTGCTGCTGGCCCTGTTGTGTGTGCAGGCGGTACGACACACCCACAGTGCCCAGGGGCGCTCACCGGTGGCCCTGTCCCCCGCGCTGCGCTGGGGGCTGGCGGTGACCGCGCTGCTGCTGGCCCTGCAGGTGGTGCTGGGGGGCTGGGTCAGCACCAACTACGCGGTGCTGGCATGCACAACCTTCCCCACCTGCCAGGGCAGCTGGTGGCCCGCCATGGACTTTGCGCAAGGCTTCCAGATCTGGCGCAAGCTGGGCCTGTTGCAAGACGGCAGTCACATCAGCTTTGCAGCGCTCACAGCCATTCACTACGTGCACCGCCTGATGGCCTATGTGGTGCTGCTGGCGCTGGGCCTCGTGGCCTGGCGTTTTCACTGCAGTGGCGTGTTGCCCACGCAGGCGCGGTGGATCGGCGGGCTGGCCTTGCTGCAACTGGTGACGGGTTTGTCCAACGTGGTGCTGGACTGGCCCCTGGTGGCGGCGGTGCTGCATACCGGCGGTGCCGCAGCTTTGGTGGTGGTATTGACCTGGGCCCTGGTGTCCAGCCGCGCTGCGCCCGCGCCCCGAGAGTTTTCCGCGCCCACGGGCGCATCGAGAGTATCTGCATGAGTGTTGCCCCCTCCGCCGTTGCTGCGCCGCCCTCGCGGTTCCAGCAGTTTTATGCGCTGACCAAGCCCCGCGTGGTACAGCTCATCGTCTTTTGTGCACTGATCGGCATGGTGCTGGCCGTGCCCGGCCTGCCCAACGCTGCGCAACTGGGCCACATGGCGCTGGCCTGCCTGGGCGTGTGGCTGGTGGCGGGTGCTGCAGCCGCGTTCAATTGCATCGTCGAGCAAGGCATTGACGCCAAGATGAAGCGCACCGCCTGGCGGCCCACGGCCAAGGGCGAGCTGTCCAACGCGCAGACCCTGCTGTTCTCGGCCGTACTCTGTGCCGCAGGCTCCGTGCTGCTGTATGTCTGGATCAACCCGCTGACCATGTGGCTCACCTTTGCCACCTTTGTGGGTTACGCGGTGGTCTACACCGTGATCCTCAAGCCCTTGACGCCCCAGAACATCGTCATTGGCGGCGCCTCGGGGGCCATGCCGCCGGTGCTGGGTTGGGCGGCCATGACCAACGATGTGGGGCCCGAGGCGCTTATCCTCTTCCTCATCATCTTTTTGTGGACGCCACCGCATTTCTGGGCGTTGGCCCTGTACCGGGTGGAGGACTACCGCAAGTCTGGCCTGCCCATGCTGCCGGTCACGCACGGCAACGAGTTCACGCGGTTGCAGGTGTTCTTGTACACGCTGATCCTGCTGGCCGGGTGCATGATGCCCTTCATCTACGGCATGAGTTCCTGGATCTATCTGATTGCCGCCGTGCTCCTCTGTCTGGGTTTCTGCGGGTACGCGTTCGCGCTGTGGCGCAATTATTCGGACGCTCTGGCCCGCAAGACCTTCCGCTTCTCCCTTATCCACCTGAGCGTGCTGTTTGCTGCACTGCTGGTGGACCACTATGTGCTGTGATGATCTCCATGCAGAAACGAAATGCTCTTCAATTGATAGCGGCTGGTGCAATATCCATATGCGCTACAGGCCTCCTGGGTGCATGTTCCGAGAAGAAGGCCGAATTCCGGGGCGTGGACGTCACCGGCGCTGAGTACGCCCGCGACATTCCCCTGACCGACCACAACGGCCAGCCACGCCACATCAAGGACTTTGCCGGCAAAGTGGTGGTGGTGTTCTTCGGCTACACCCAGTGCCCCGACGTGTGTCCCACGTCGATGCAGGAGCTGGCCGAGGTCAAGCAGATGCTGGGCAAGGACGCAGGCCGTCTGCAGGGCATTTTTGTGACGGTGGACCCGGAGCGCGACACCCCCGAAGTGCTCAAGGCCTACATGGCCAACTTCGACCCGAGCTTCTTGGCGCTGTACGGCACACCCGAGCAGCTGGCCGCCGTCGCCAAGGACTTCAAGATCTATTACAAGAAAGTCGATGGCAAGACGCCCACCAGCTACACCATGGACCACTCTGCAGGCAGCTACGTGTACGACCCCTCAGGGCGCCTGCGGGTCTACAACCGCTATGGCAGCGGCGCACAGGCCCTGGCGGCCGATGTGAAGGTGTTGTTGGCCGAGGCCGGGGGCTGAGCCCCCAGCCCCTGAGTGACCCGGGGCCTGTGCCATGCCGCTGTTATGCGAGGCACTGTGCGGCCCCGCATGAGCTGATGCTCTTGGGCCTTATTCGGCCTTGATGCCCCGCATCGCAATCACGCCGCCCAGCAGATTGGTGTCGGCCTTGATGCGGTTGGCCAGGCCTTCGGGAGACGAGCCCACCGTCTGCCACCCTTGCTGGAACAGCTTGCTGCGCACGTCTTCGCTGCGGGCGATCTCGCTGATCAGCGCGGCCAGCTTGGCCTGGATGGGCTTGGGCATGGTGGAAGGCGCTGCGAAGGCGTTCCAGATTTCCAGGTTGAAGTTGCTGATGCCTGCCTCGGCCAGGCTCGGCACCTCGGGTGCCAGCGGGCTGCGCCCGGAGGAGGTCACGCCGATTGCGCGCAGCTTGCCCGCACGCACCTGGGCCTGCGCCAGCGCCGGGGGCAGCAGCGCCATCTGCAGCTGGCCGCCCAGCATCGCGTTGGCCACCTGCGGATAGCCAGGGTAGGGCACATGCACGGGGTTGATGTTGCTGCGCGCCTTGAGCAGCTCGGTGCCGATGTGGCCCACCGTGCCCACGCCTGGCGTACCGTAGCTCCACTTGTCGCCACCGTTGCGTGCTGCCACGAAGAAGTCGCGGGCACTGCTGTTGGCGGCCACGCCGGGCTGGTTGACGGGTGCAGTCAGGATCAGCGGTGAGGTGCCGATCAGGCTCAGCGGTGCCAGGTCCTTGATCGGGTCATACGGAACTGCCGGGTTCAGCAGCTTGGCAATCGTCATGTTGCCGTTGATCATCAGCCCGATGGTGTGATCGTCACGGGCCTTGGCCACTGCGTCGGCGCCAATGTTGCCGCCTGCCCCCACCTTGTTGTCCACGAGCACAGGCTGGCCCAGGGCCTTGGACAGGGGTTCCGAGAACGTGCGTGCCGTCAGGTCCGGCGACGAGCCCGCAGGAAAGCCCACGATGATCTTCAGCGGCTTGGTGGGCCAGGCCAGCGGCGCGGGCGCAGTGGCAGCAGCCTTGCCGGCGCTTTGCGCCAGGGCCCAGGGGGATGCGGCAGCCAGCGCGATCAACAGCGAAGCACGGCGGGAAACACGGCCAGGAAAGGCGAGACGTGAGGGCATGGGGTGCAATCTCCTTGAAGAATATTCGGGGGCCCAAACGACGCGGGGCCCCAGAACTGGGGCCCCGCGAGGCAACTTCTGCAGCACGGGATATTAACCCCGCTGCCCGGACCGGTCAGGCGTATTCGGCCAGGGCCTTTTTCATCTTCTTCATGGCAGCCACTTCGATCTGGCGAATGCGCTCGGCGCTCACGCCGTACACCGCCGCCAGGTCGTGCAGCGTCATGCCGCCGCTGCCGTCGTCATTGACCTTGAGCCAGCGCTCTTCCACGATGCGGCGGCTGCGGTCGTCCAGGCTGGCCAGTGCGTTGGCAATACCGTCGGTAGCCAGGGCGTCGCGTTGGCGCGACTCGATCATGGCCGTGGGTTCGTGTGATGCATCGGCCAGGTAGGCAATGGGGCCAAACGCCTGCTCGCCATCGTCGGCAGGGGCTGGGTCCAGCAATACGTCGCCACCCGCCATGCGGGTTTCCATTTCGATGACTTCTTCGCGCTTCACATTGAGCTGCGCGGCCACGGCGTCGATCTCATGGTCCGACAGGGTGTCGCGGTGCGTGGCGGCATCGGCGGCCGAGGCATCGGCCTTGAAGCCCTGCTTCATGGAGCGCAGGTTGAAGAACAGCTTGCGCTGCGCCTTGGTGGTCGCCACCTTGACCATGCGCCAGTTCTTCAGGATGTATTCGTGGATCTCGGCCTTGATCCAGTGCATGGCGTAGCTCACCAGGCGCACGCCCTGGTCGGGGTCGAAGCGCTTGACGGCCTTCATCAGGCCCACATTGCCTTCCTGGATCAGGTCGCCATGGGGCAGTCCGTAGCCCAGGTACTGGCGTGCAATCGAAACCACGAGGCGCAGGTGCGACATCACCAGCCGGCCGGCGGCGTCCAGATCGTTGTTGTCCTTGAGCTGGCGTGCGTAAGTCTGCTCTTCTTCGTGCGTGAGCAGGGGCAGGCGGTTGACGGCCGAAATGTAGGCGTCCAGATTGCCCAAGGGGGGCACCAGCGCCCAGGGATTGGCGGGCGCCAGAGACATCGTCGCGGTTCCAGATTGAATGTTCATTCCGGGAATCCTTTCCTCTAAGCCATGATATTAGCACTCTCTATGATTGAGTGCTAAGCCCGGAGTTCCCGTCGGGTTGCTCATTGATACCGTTGGACTTTTTTGAGTCAAATTGCCATCAAGCGCTAGTGTTTCATGCCTGTGAAGCTATAAAAATCATAGTGGCGGGCTGTCGCTGCAATATCGTCAGACGGTCAGATCCACCTGCTGCACCGTGCCCACGCTGCCGTTTTCTCGCAGGTAGACGCTGGTGGAGCGCACGGTGCCCAGGCTGGCGTTGTCGGCGGTGCGCAGGGCAAAAGGGGTGACGACGGCGTTGGTGGAGAGTGCGCCCACGCCCACGTCGGCCAAGGTGCGCAGGCTGCCGGCGCCCTCGGCGCCATCCGCCGACGGGGTCCATACCTGCAGCTGCTGAAAGACCGGGTCCGCCTCGTCAATCCAGCCGTTGCCGTCGCTGTCATAGGCGGCCAGTTCGGCAAAGCCGTTGCCGGTGCCGGGGCCGAACAGCTCCCGGCCGTTGTCGATGCGGCTGTTGTGGTTCAGGTCCAGGGCCAAGTAGCCCCGGTTGCCTGAGAGCAGGGGCACGTTGTCGGTCTGGCCGTCGCTGTCCAGGTCGAACGCAAAGCGCAGCTCCTGCAACTGCGCGGCCGAGCCGTCGAAGTTGATGACCAGCGGGTCTACCGCCACAGCGTCGCCCAGCCGCAGGCTGAACGATGATTCCTGGCGGTAGCTGCGCTGCATATCCAGCTGCAGGCTGAAGCGGATTTCCCGCCCGTCGGCGGTGCGCACGGTGCCCTGGGCGGCAAACTGGGTGCTTTCGGTTTCTACGACCACTTCGCGCTGCTCCACCAGCAGGCCCCACCCGGCACGGGGACGGCCTGCATCGGCGGTCGGCGTTGTCGCGGGGCGGCTGGCGGGTGGGGAGGGTGCGGGTTCCGTCTGGCCGGTGTACACCCGCACCTGCACGCCCGTCATGCGGGCAATCAGGTCGCGGATCATGGCCAGCTGGGGTGTCAGGCCGTCGCTGGGGCTGCTGCCGGGCGCGGCATCTGCGGCATGGGTGGGGTCGATGGCCTCCTGGGCGGCGCGGGCCAGGCGTGCTGCGCTGGAAATTTGTACGGCTGGTGCCGCTCGGGTAAGGCCAGGGGCGCTGGTGGGGCGGCGATCGCCGACCCAGGCTTCAAAGTGGCTGCTTTGGGTGTGCACGCGGCTGGCAACGTGCTGGGCCTGCATCTGCAGGGCGGACGATTCAATTTTCATGGGACACCTCCAGGGCTTCCACACAAAGATATCGACGCCACGGAGAAAGAACTTGAATGTTGCCTTGCCCTCTTTCTGGCTTCCTTTTGCCGGGTACCCGATGGCTGGCGCGGTGGCAGTCTCCGCCCCCCCGCTATACCTCTTGCCGCACCCGGCTTTCAAAGTCTTCGAGCGTCAGCGGGCGGCCAAACAGGTAGCCCTGGAAAGCCTGGCAGCCATGGGCCAAAAGAAACTGGTAGTGGGCGGTGGTCTCCACCCCCTCCGCGATCACGGACAGGCCCAGGCTGCCAGCCAGCGCGATGATGGAGCGGGCGATGGCCGCGTCGCTGGCGTCCAGCAGCACGTCGCGCACAAAGCCTTGGTCGATCTTGATCTGGTCCAGTGGCAGGCGCTTGAGGTAGCTGAGCGACGAGTAGCCCGTGCCAAAGTCGTCCAGCGAAAACCCCAGGCCATGGGCCTTGAGGGCGCGCATGGTGCCAATCACGCTGTCCACGTTGTCCAGCAGCAGGCTTTCGGTCAGCTCCAGTTTGATCTGCGCGGGGTTGGCGCCGGTCTGCTGCACCAGCGCCAGCACCTGGGCCACAAAGTCGTCTTGCAGAAACTGGCGTGCGCTCACGTTGATGGCAAGGCTCAGCTGCGCAAACTGCGGGTCTTGTTGCCAGCGGGCCTGCTGGCGCAGGGCGGTTTCCATGACCCAGTGCCCCAGTGGCAGGATGAGGCCCGATTCTTCAGCCAGCGGAATGAACTCCGACGGCCGCACCATGCCCTGGACCGGATGCTGCCAGCGCACCAGGGCCTCTGCGCCGGTCACGCGCCCCTGGCTGTCCACCTGCGGCTGGTACAGCAGCAGGAACTGCGCGCGCCGCAGGCCGTTGTGCAGCTCGGTTTCCAGCAGGGCGCGGCGGTTCACGGCCTGCTGCATGTCGGGGTCAAAAAAGCGCAGTGTGTTGCGCCCGGCGTCCTTGGCGCGGTACATGGCCATGTCGGCCTGCTTGAGCACCTCGTCCACCGAGTCGCGCTGGTGATTGAGCAGGGTCACGCCGATGCTGGCGGTGAAGTGGTGTTCGTGCCCCGCCAGCTCGTAGGGCTGGCGCAATTGCGCCAGGATCAGCTCGCCCAGCGTGCGCGCCTGCGCGGCGGCCTCGGGGGCGTCGCTGCTCAGGTTCTGCAGCACCACCACAAACTCGTCACCTCCGAGGCGGGCCACGGTGTCCTGCTCGCGCACACAGCTGCGCAGGCGCTGGGCAACGTCCTTGAGCAGCAGGTCGCCCACCTCGTGGCCCCGGGTATCGTTCAGGGTCTTGAAGTTGTCCAGGTCCACAAACAGCACGGCCGTGGTGAGGCCCGAGCGCGCACCGTTGACCAGCACCTGCTGCAGCCGGTCCACCAGCAGGCGGCGGTTGGGCAGTTGCGTGAGTGCGTCGTAGAACGCCAGGTAGCGTGCCTCGTCCTCGGCGGCCTTGCGGCCCGAGATGTCGATGTCGATGCAGAACATCTCGGGCGGGTGCCCCGGCACCTGGATGTAGGCATGGCTGGAGAACACATGCACCGGCGTGCCGTCCTTGCGCTGCAGTTGCAGCTCGCCCGCCGGGATCACCTCGCCGGTGGCGAACATGTGCTGCATGTGTGCCCGCACGCCGTCGCGCATGGGCGGCGGGATGATGAGGTCTAGCAGGTTGCCGCCCAGGGCTTCTTCGGCCGTGTAGCCGTACAGCTGCTCGGACGCCTGGTTCCAGTAGCTGGTGGTGCCGTCCTGCAGGTAGCCTTGCACCGAGATGGACGGGATGTTGCGTAGCAGCGAGCGAAAACGCAGCTCGGACTCGCGCAGCGCACTTTCAGCCTGCTTGCGCTTCGTGATGTCGCGGGCGAGGAACACCACAGCCGCCTGGCCACCCACCTGCACGCCCAGGGGCTGGGTGCGCCCTTCGAACTGGCGCAGCCCTGACAGGGTCTGCAGCTCGTATTCCACGCTGTGGGTCTGGCCAGACTGCAGCGTGTCCCGGATGAGCGCCATGAACCGTTCTGCCTGCTCGGCGGGTAGCACATCGTGCAGCCGTTTACCTACCAGCTCGGGGGCGCTGGCGACCAGGGTGGCGTCGTTGGGGGACAGTACCTCCACATACCGGCCCTGGGCATCCAGCACCAGCAGCACATCGGGGATGGCCTGCGTGATGGCATGCAGGCGGGCTGCCGTGCCAGTGAGCGCACGCTCGGTGGCCATGCGTTGCTCCACATCGTGCAGCAGCAGGCCCAGCACCACCGTGGCGGGAGTGAAGGTCAGCAGATAGGGCAGGGCCAGCGTCTGGTTGATGCGCTGCACGGCCTCGGCGGGCAGCAGCTGAAACAGCGCGATCACCGCCGTGTGCAGCAGCAGCCCGAACAGCGCGAGGGGGACGGGCTCCACCCCCAGCCGCCCCCGGGCGCGGCCCTCGCGGTACACCAGCCCCATGGCCGTGCACAGCGCGATCACCATCAGCCCCACCTCGGCACCCGCGCCCCCCAGCCACAGGCGCCCGGTGGCCGCCATCAGCGCCGCAATGCCCGCCACCAGCGGGCCGCCAAACAGGCCGGCCATGCTCAGCACCACCGAGCGCGCGTCAAAGATCACGCCCGGCATCAGCACCACCGGGGTGAGCATGCCCACCACGCAGATGCCGCCGAAGATCAGCCCCGAAAAGACCTGGCCCACCCACGGGTGCTGGCGCCAGACGCGGATGTTGAACCCATGCAGAAAGCACAGCGCCAGCAGCAGCGCAACGCCTTTGACCAGCTCAATGAACATGGGCCTCCGTGCTTTCCGAGGGGAAAGCCCATGATGGAGGAAACGTTGCGATCCGTAAACGTGTAAATGGCCCCGGATGGGGCCATTGCTCGCAAGGTTGAGGGGAGATCGCGAGGCTCAGCTGAGCAAAGCCTGGGCAAATTCGCGGGCGTTGAAATATCCAGGTTCGATGCACATTGGAAGTGGGCCGCAGACTGATGACGCCCGTCGCGCAGGTTGCATCGTGCTTCTCAGACGCTCTTGTCTGCAAATTGCGCTACTTGCGGGACGCTCATCTGAGCAGACCGTAGCCCCATTGAAGTTTGCTCTTGCGCGACGGCTCCTCGTTGATCTGAAAGCGCCCAAAATACCGATCTCCCCAGGTTCTTTGCGATACCAGGTCAAATGCGCAGTCGAAGGCCATATCCCGGATGCACTCCGCATTGGGAGACCAAAAATTCGTAATATCGCCTGCAAGGGAGGAGTGCCGGTAGTAACGGGCGACAGGTTCTTGCAAACCCAGGTCGTTTGCAGCATGGCTTTCGAGGTGCAAGGTACCCCTGCACAGAGAGCGAGCGATCGCCATTGCCTTCACCATATCTGGCAGGTGGTACAGGACGCCCAGAAAAAGTACGTGATCAAAAGTTCCCAGCTCATCCGCAGTCAGGTCGTAGATATTGGCACGGTGGTACTGAAAATTCCGCCCTGTAATCTCTTCCATGACACCAAAGCCATGAGCATTTTTAGGCCGATAGTCGACTGCCACTACCTCAGCACCCCGTTGATTGGCGGCCAGCGAGAAAAATCCGTCGGACGACCCTATGTCCAAAACTCTCTGGCCATTTAAATCTTGAGCGAAATCGATATCATTAAGTAAAAATCCTGGATTGTAACTGCCGGGTGTCACGAGGCCAGGGTAAATTTCGAATGCATGATGCCAATGCTTGACAGAGGCGACCAGTTGCTGGGCTTTTTCGAAATTCAAATTGACTCCTCATTTTTCAAAAATTAATCTCGCAAGATGTGGGAATTGCGAAAATGTTCATACCGCGATTCACGGTACGAGTCTACTGCTTGCAAAGATAGTTTGGCACCGTATTCTTGTGCAGGAAGGGGTCCACAAGGTCGCTGGAGTATTCGCCAGCGATCAGGCGTTTTGGCGGAAGAAAATGAGACCTGAAGAAGCGACTGAACGTCGCAAGGAGCTCTCCCCGCGTGGTCAGGCGGATACAACTTCCCTGGTCGACAAATAGGGTGCCAGACTCTATTTGCTCAGTGAGCCTCACCTCCATCAGTCGATGCTCTTTGATGTATTCCTCGCGAAATATATAGTCTAGATAATTCAATTGGATGCCTCCCCCACGTTGCTGGATTTTTTCTAAAAAATAAAACGACAGCGAGCGGTCTATGATGGTCGGAAAGGTGATTGCCAATATATAGCCGAGCAGTCCACAGATGGCGATATTTTGAAATTTCTCCAGTGGGTTGAAGTAGTTTGAAAATGGTGTGATTGTGATGAGGAGGGTATATGCAAGTAATGCGAGGGTGCAAGCCCAAATGGCCGCGTAGAATACAACATCTACTTTGAATAATCGGATGTAAATCCAATATGTAGCTACTGCAATGGCTGCATAGGTCGCTATTCCCGCGACGGAGAGAGCTGCACGTTCCATCAAATATCCTGCGGAAGGAGTGAGTGTGAGATGTTGTTGCCGGACAAGCTGCATCCTGAGGTCGGCTGAGCAAGCAGTCTCGCTGATGGGGCTGGGGTACCGCCAGTAACAAGGTCCTCCGATGTCTCGATCCGAATCGAGAACGGTTGCGCCCGATCAAGCGCCCGTTCAGTCCGCTTGCGGAGCTTTTGCAGTCGCGAGGACAGCCCCACAGATACCACTACAACCACAGCCGAGACAACAACAACAGCCATGGCGACGGACGAGAGGTTGGCGTGCAGTCCTGCCGCCATAAGTCCACCCAGGACCATTCCGCCGACTGACGCCAGCCCCGCGAAGAGTGCGGTGTTCAGAGCGAGCCGACGCTGGACCACAGGAGCCAACACTGCGAGCGAAGCCACACCGTGCAGCACAAGTTTGCGCAAGTTCATCTTGGAGCGGCCTGCGTACCGCCGCCCGCGGTCCACTCGCACTTTTCGCATCTCCAGACCAGATGCAAGCACAGTGGCAGCAAGGTGCTGGGAGAGTGTTGTCATCGTGCTCAGCCGCTGAACCGCAGTCCCCCGGAGTGCCATGAAGTTGCCAAAGTTCATCCGGTAGCCCGTCAGGCAGCGGAAGAGTGCCTTGTAGGCAGCATAGAGCAGCTGAAAGAGAGGTCCGTCATTGCGTTTTCCGCGGGAGGCCGCCACGACATCGACGATTGCCTCATTTTGGGCCACCAGTTCAGCGATCGCCTCGGGTACGTCTTCCCCGTCGGAATCCATGACCACCACCCATTGATCAGTGCGCACATATCTCGCGATGTAACGCAGACCGACTGCGATCGCCGCTTGATGTCCCCGATTTCTGCTCAGGCGTATGACGCGAAGATCCTGCGCGGAATTTCTGGCAACAGGATATACAAATGGATGGCGCAGCGACCCATCGTCTACGACCACGACGCAGTAAGGTTCTTGAATGCTGATCTCGAGATGTCGTAGCAACTGCGAGCAGGCCTCCGCGTCCTCGTACACGGGCATGAGCACAATGAGCTTTGCGCACAACTTAGGCATCAGGGCATCTCAAGAAAAACGAAACGCTGAAAATATTGGTGCGCAGCTGAATGTCGGGGGGCTTTGTTGAAGGAGTACAGGGTCTACCGCAAAAAAGCTAACGTCCAGACACCAGGGCAGGAGCGGCAAATCGTTGGCAACTGAGGGCATATGCGGTCCACATTCGCGTTCATTTGAGCAGAATGGCACCACTCGCTACGCACCGGGGGCATTGTTACACTGAGCGACCGATTGTCCTTGCTTTCCACCATCTGACGGGGATGAGTAGCCGTTTTCGCCCCCGACTGTGAGGCTCTGAACTCCTGGGGCAGGCTCGGGTTAGCGCCTCTCATTTTCCCGTGTCCCGTCCCCCCAATTGTCCCCGCAGGTTTTACCAGGTCATGAGTGTTCATCTTTTTTGCACGGCAATTTGGCAACGTGTACTCGACCGGACTGTGCACTTTGTGCGGTGGGACCGAAACCTGCAGATTGCCTTGCTGCTCTTTTGCACAAGTTTTCTGGTTTTCAACAGCAATTTGAGAACGATAGGTGCGGTGGACACCTATGCAGCGCGATATCTGCCCTTGTCGATTTGGAAAAATGGCAGTCTCCTTCTAGATCCCATCGCAAACCACGTGGCTCAAGGACTCGCTGTTCCTCAGAAGTCGGGTCAGCAGGGTGAAGCTTGGTGGATGTTAAAGACTCAGCAGGAAAAGCTGGTGTCGATGTATCCACCCGTCACGCCACTGGTTGTAGCGCCGCTCTATTTGCCCGCGGTCATCTATTTGAATGCCACGGACTGGAGCCCACAGCGTGTTGAACGGGTCGCTCGCGTTATGGAAAAACTGGCAGCGTCCTTCGTCACGAGCATATGTGTGGCTTGGATGTTTTTGTTGCTTCGTCGGCAATCCGAGGTGCCCGTTGCAGCAAGCTTGACCACCTTGTTCGCATTTGGTACGTCCACATGGGTTATCAGTAGCCAAGCGCTTTGGATGCATGGTGTAGCGCAATTGCTTGTAATTGGCCTGCTGTGGTTGGCTGTGAGTCAGCAAAAATCGCCCGGACGGGCCCTCTTTGGGGGACTGCTTTGCGGATTGCTCGGCTGTAATCGGCAACCGGACGCAATTTTGGCCATGGCCTTTGTTGCATATGCGTTTGCACTCGACCGCCGGAATTTCGGATTTTTCGTTTTTGGGGGGGCACTCCCGGTAGCCGCCACATTTGCGTACAACCTTCAAGTGGTGGGCCATGTTTTGGGTGGATACGGCCTCGCACTTGGAGGAAATCGGATCCTCATGTCCTGGACGGGTACCTTGGAAGGAGTCTGGGGCTTGTTAGTAAGCCCTGTGCATGGCTTGCTGACGTTCTCTCCGTTCCTGGCCTTTGCTCCACTGGGGTTGCTGCTCCATGCCAAGCAACCTCGCACGCGTTTGCTGTCCATGGCCGTGGGGGCTGCCGTTGTGTGTCAGATATTTTTCTACGGAGCGGTGAACTGGATCGCCGGAGTGAGTTGGGGGCCGCGATTCTTGACGGACGCGTTGCCGCTACTCTTTTGGGCGCTGCCCCCTGTAATCCGTCATTTCGGAGTCATCGGTCGCAGGGCTTTTGCGGCGCTTGGGTTGATTGCTGTTGTCAGTTCTTTGATCGGAGCATTTGGCTACAACGGCATTGCCCACGCAGCCTACCTTGGAGACCATCCCGGACGAAACTATAAAGAGCACAAAGTAAATGCAGAAAAAGCTGCTTGGATGTTTGCTCATTCGCCGTGGAAATCCCTGCCCGTGTTTTTCAATGATCTGTTCCCGGGCCTCTACGGATCAATCGACCGACTGAGTATTTCCTCGGATGGAACTGCCACCGTAGAGGGGTGGTCGCTTTTCGGCAGTCGTCAACCGTTTGATGTCCATTTATTGGTCGATGGGGTGCGTATACCAGGTGGTGCAAATCATTTTGAGTACCGTGAGGATGTAGCGAAGTTCATGGGCAATTCCGCCGCAGGGGCGTGGAAAATATCTTTCCCTGCCTCGCTCATGAAGTCGGACCGTCCCGTATTCAGTGCCTGGGTCCGTTCGCATCCCAATGCCCCGCCTTGGGCACTTCAGGCATTCGAACTACCAAAGCCTGTGGTTGTTGCCCCGTTGGTCGCATTGACTCCCGCTGAGGCTTCCTGGAAAGGGGCGATTGATGTGGTGCACGTGTATCCCAACCGGGGTGTTGACGTTGTAGGATGGACCACGCGCGGCCAACTTGCGCCTGAAAACTTAGAACTGTGGCTCGACGGCAAGCGGGTCGCGGTGATCGACGCCTTCCACAGGCGGCCGGACGTAGAGCAAGTGCTGGGGATCAGCAGTCCAAGCGGATGGAGAGTCCGTATCCCAGCGCGCAGCTTGACCGAGGGGGAGCACCAAGTCTCCGTCGTATTGCCACAGCAGAGCCTCTCCCTTACATCACAGCACCTCATCGCCAGGAAGTTCTCGGTTACGGCTACGGCCACTCGTCCGCATTGGTCTCCCAGCATGCCAATGAGCGATATGGCCGGACTCGCCGCCAAGCTGCTGGAGCATCAACAAGACAGGGGCGGCTATTGGCTGACCGACTACACAAGTGATACGCGCTTTGACAAACCGGGCATCGAGTTAAACGTGTTCTCTACCGCGGCAATCGTCGATCTGCTTAGCCCAGTGAGCGATCGATGGGAGCTCTCCGGCATGCTCAATCGGGCCAAGGGCTTTCTCTCCATGCAAATTGAGGAGGAGTCGGGCCTCGTTCGCTACCATGGGCGCCCTGATATGCCTTCCCACGGTGTACTGGGGTGCAAGATCACACCAGATGCGGACGATACTGCGCTGGTTTGGCGATTGGCGCCGGTGTCAGATGACAAGCTGAAGGCAAGGGCCCGCGCCATGCTGGAAGCATTCAAAACGCCAGAGGGTCTTTACCGCACATGGTTATCTACATCTGACCACTACGATTGCGTTGATCCTGGCAGGGACCCCAATCCTGCTGACATTGGCATCCAGATCCATGTCCTGATGTGGCTTAACCAAGTGGATGCCACTGCGGCACGGGAGTTCTGCAAAGTGCTGCAATCGCGCTCTGAGGACCCGTCTCTTTGGGTTTACTACAAAAAAGCGCCGGCTGCCGTTGTGTGGCGATTGCCCGCGTTGCGTGCCATGGGATGTCCCATCAAGCTGCCTCAATCTCTGCTCACCGTCGAAGATGCCGATCAGCGGCTTTGGTTACGGATCATTGAGCGGATTCAGGTCACAGAAGCGGGAATTGACCGGCACGAGCTCCAGATAAATGAAGACCTGCTGAGACAGGTGGCTGAGGGTGGGTTCTCGCGCGTTTGGCAGTCGCCCCTGTTGTACTTTCACAATGACCTGACTGCCACGGTGCGCCGATACTACTGGTCGCCCGAGTTGGGGTTGGCGCTTTGGCTGCGCCTTTTCGCGGCAACAGAGCAGGCCGGTCCTGCGGCTGCGCTTCGTCGATGAAAGAGATTTTCCCGGTGGAAACGCGTTCTTGGTGGCAACACCCTTGGCTGTTTTGCGTGCGTCTGGATGAGGTGGCGGTACTTCAGGGAACTCCATTGATCGGGTTCGCGTTCGCGCACTACCGTGCCGGGCAAGGGCTCCCTTGGTCGGATGCCCTGGCTGTGCTTGCGGCAGTGGTATGTGCAAGCGTCAGCCTGGTGGCGCACATCGTCGTGTTGAACGATTGGGCGGGAATCGACAGCGATCTGAAGGACCCAGGACGGAGGGCGCGAACTTTTCTATCGCTGGGGGTAACACGGCGTGCCATGTGGTGGCTTGCGCAATTTTTTGCGGTGTCAGGGCTGGTGGTCGCTGCCCACTTGGGGGCTCCAGCGTTGTGGATTGCCGCAGGCATGCTGGCAACCAGTGCTATTTACTCTGCCCCCCCCTTGCACCTCAAGAGTGCGCCGGTTGCAGGGTCCTTGTTGCACCTTGTGGGAGGCAGTCTGCATTTCCTGTTGGGATATCTGGCAATTGCCCCGCTGGATTTTCCAAGCGTTATTTTTGCATGCTACTTTGGTGTGGTTTTCGCAGCTGGGCACCTCATGCATGAAGTTCGGGGCCATGATGCAGACCTCGCCAACGGAATCCGCACCAACGCTGTAGCTTTTGGGCGAAAGGTCACTTTCATTTCTGCCCTAGCGCTATTCAGCTTGGCTTATCTGCTGCTCGCCGTGTGTAGCGCCTTGGTACAGCACTGGGGTTTGGTGTGCCTGTCTGCGGGTACCTACGGGTTGCATGTAGTCAAATCTTGGCATGCACTCCGATCAAAGCTTGAGCTGCACTCCATGCTTCAACTGCAGTCGCAATACCGGTTCAACTTTGCAGTGATCGGTATTGCACTGTTGGCTACTTTTACTCAGCCTTCCATTCGCGGCGTATTATCAAGCGTGGCCGACCAAAAGCCTGTACAGCAATCGCAAGGGCTTGGTGATGCGCCAGGAGGCCGAGTGCAGGAGCGCCTCTACCCGCGCTTCGAGAAATTGCAGTTTGACCTTGTCTTGGGCGGACTCCCGCTGGTCTGACAAAAGTGCCTGCACTTGCAGCCTTGTGGCGGACAACTCGCGATGCAGCAAGAGAATTTCTTCGTGCATTTGCACGCCCGCGCGAACAAGGCGTCGGCATTCTGCCTGAGCGTCCAATAGGTCGAGTTTCTCATCTTGGCAGTTGGGGGCGTACATCGATTCAGCTTTCGGTGAGCTCGGTAAGGAATCCTCGCAGAGAACGGTCCTCTTAGTCCCCTGGACGAAAGCTGCTGCCCCACTTGGTCGGCCCATGGCTTCCGCAAGTTCAGCGGTGCGGTGATTGTCGATCGCATGCTCCACTGCACATTCCCTTTCGCTGGAGAGTTCCGTTACGGGCCCATCTTGTGCGCTGTCCATCATGCGGCTGGTTGCAATCTGAGCACTTCCTCAATTCGGCTGCGCAGCTGTTGAGCACATGCAGCCAGACCGTGCTGTTGGTGCAACAGATCGCGAGCGTTGCGTGCCCGGCGCGCGGCCTCTTCTTGAAGAAGGTATACCGAACGCATCTGCCATGCTGCGTGCACCTCATCTGGCTCTGCCCACACTTGGTCGGTGTAAAACGGGTAATGCCCCTCGGGGACAGGGACCAATCTGTAGTCCACCGGCCAACCAGTCTGGTTCGAAATCAGCTCCGTGGTGGCTGAGTAGTCAGTGGCGATCACTGGCTTACCTAGTTCCATGGCTTCCGCAATCAACAACCCGAGGCCTTCGCTGCGATGCAATGAAACAACCGCATCGGAACACCCTATAAGTTGCAGAGTTGCTTCACGGCTCAAGGTATTCTCGATCAATTGAACGTCCGGATCGCTGCGCAACTCCTCCACCCAAGCCGGCGGCTTTTCGGTCGACAGCTTATCTGCATTCAGTGCTTTGATAACCAACTTTGCTTGTGCAATGGGGTTGCGATGTCGAAAGGCTCGGCGGAACGCTCGGACCACCGCCATGGGATTCTTGCGTTCAACAAATGAAAGGCAGTCGAAGGAAAAGAAAAAGATGAATCCTCCTGCATCCAATCCAAATTGCGCCCGATCCACTGACGCGGGAGCATCAAAAGTGAGCATCAGCGGCATGTAGCGTACCGGCTTGCGAGTCCTGTGCTTCAGCATGGACTGGATGAAACGTGTTGGGGCCCACACTTCGTCCACCAGCTCCAGAGCTTTCAGCCAGGGGGCGGGGAAATTCTCTAGTTCCCAGAAGGGCATGACGGTTCGCCACGCCTTGGAATGCAGGGAGGACTCAAGGGTTTTGAGCACAAGTGGCAACTGATCCGCGTTGATGTTGAAGATCTCTATGGGCGCACGCGACCGATCCACAAACAATTCTTCCAGCGGCTGTTCCACTTTGTCGGACAAGGCACTGATGTCAATCGGCAGCCCACGTGCCGGGATTTGGCCTTGATGGAGTGCGCGCAGCACCTGCCTGCCAGCTTCGCCCACCCCGAGCGCCAGTCTCAGATAGCCCACCACGGTGACAGTGGGCGGGGTAGACGCTTCCAGTGGCTGAGGCTCCAAGTGTTGGTATACCCTTGGCTCCGCGACGGCCTGTCTGGGCGTCATCATGGATCGACCCTCGAACCAAGACCGTCCATGGGTACGGAGCCATTCCAGATAATTGTCGGTGCCTTGTGCCGTGGATAAATCAAAAGCGTGGCGGAGCCAAGATTCGTTGCGGTGTAACTCGGCGCTCAGGCGTGTTACCTGGCCCGACGCGCCACTGCTTGCGGTGGGGCTTGGCAGATGCAGGTAGTCCTCATAGGTGGAGAAGGGATCGCCTCCCAGCCAACGTAGATGCCGGTCGCGGAACATGCGGCGGACGCATTGAGGGATGGGGGTGCCCGAAGCAAAACGCCCATAGGCGTAGGCCCCTGTGGGGATATTTCCGTGCCCATTGGCCAGCACCCGGCATGCATAGCCCCGCATGAGATCAGCCAACGGCTGGGGAATGTCCGAGTCACAGAAGGCCTGGGTGTATTTGGACAAGCGGCGTAAATTGTGCGGATCAATGCCGCTGAAATGAAAAAATCGAAGTGGTCTTCCGTCAATTTCCCATGCGCCCACCGTGCCCGACAGCTTTCTCTGGTGAAGGTTCCAGTAGGCGACGTTGTAGGCGGTGTCCCTGAGAATTTGAACCTTGGCCGCAAATCCAGGAATTAGATCCATGAATTTCTGATCGACGAACCGGCCCGAGTCTGGTTCATTGACACAGTCGTATTGAAGTCTCCGAGCCCACCAGCGCAGGAGTCCCTCGGTCTCTTCGGTTGCACCGACGCCCAGGAACCCAAGGTTGTAGACACCTGCGCGCATGATGCCCACATCGTCAGGAAAGGTATCGCGTTCAGCAGGTCGGGTCAGGTGTGGCGTCAGGACAAACGAGGCGCCAGCGTCCAGCAGTTCGAAAACCTTGTCCAAAGGCGCATGCAGCTCTATATCGGGGTCTAGATAGACGATGTGGTCGTGGCGGCGGTTTCTTAACGCACGGAACATGAACGGCTTGACTGCCGTATTGAATTCCATGATGTCATAGCGAAACGCGAATGATTCAAAGTCATCGATATGCAGCTCTGCAGCCGTGATGACCTTGCATGCATTGGGATAGTCCACCATCTCCGGCTGCATCTCGTCGGCGAGACAGAGGTAGACAGCGGCTTCCGGGTGGTGTCGCCGGACGCTCTCCAAAAGTACCTTGGCCATAGGTACATAGTTGTTAGAGCAAATGGTGAAGATTGCGCGTTGTGCGGCCATTGGTTTCTTTGAGAAGTTACCAGCATCACCGCTTGTCATCTTTGGCGCCGGATGGGGGGAGCCTACTCGATCAACTTAGCAAAGCCTGGGCAAATTCGCGGGCGTTGAAGGTTTCCAGGTCTTCGAGCTTTTCGCCCACACCGATGAAATACACCGGGATGGGGCGTTCCTGCGCGATGGCGGCCAGCACGCCGCCCTTGGCCGTGCCGTCCAGTTTGGTGACGATCAGGCCGGTGAGCTGCAGCGCATCGTCAAACGCGCGCACCTGGGCCAGCGCGTTCTGGCCGGTGTTGCCGTCGATCACCAGCAGCACCTCGTGCGGGGCCGTGGCGTCGGCCTTGGTGACCACGCGGCGGATCTTTTTCAGCTCCTCCATCAGGTGCAGCTGCGTGGGCAGGCGGCCGGCGGTGTCCACCAGCACCACGTCCTTGCCGCGCGCCTTGCCGGCGGTCACGGCATCAAAGCTCACGGCGGCGGGGTCGCCACCTTCCTGGCTCACGATCTCGACCGTGTTGCGATCGGCCCACACGCCCAGTTGCTCGCGGGCAGCGGCGCGGAAGGTGTCGGCGGCGGCCAGCAGCACGGCGGCGCCTTCATCCGCCAGGTGCTTGGTGAGCTTGCCGATGGAGGTGGTCTTGCCCGCGCCGTTCACGCCGGCCACCATGATCACGGTGGGGGTGTGCTCGCCAATCACCAGGGCTTTTTCGAGCGGGCGCAGCAGGTCGGCCAGCGCGTCGGCCAGCAGGCCCTTGACTGCCGCAGGGTCGGTGGTCTTGCTGTCCTTCACGCGGCGCTTGAGGTCCGTCAGCAGGTGCGTGGTGGCTTTCACGCCGGTGTCGGCCATCAGCAAGGCCTCTTCCAGCTCCTCATACAGCGCGTCGTCAATCTGCGTGCCGGTGAAGACGGTGGCAATGCTGCTGCCGGTCTTGCGCAGGCCCGCCTTGAGGCGGTCCAGCCAGCCTTTGCGCTCAGGCGCCGGGGCAGTGGGCGCAGCCGAGGTTGCGGGTGCTGCCACTGGCGCAGGCGGTGGTGTGGCGGGCGTGGGTGGTGCAACCGGCGCAGGTGCAGAAACGGAAATCGGGGGCGCCACGGGGGGCAATGCGGGGCTTGCAACCACTGGAGCAGCGGTGGGCGCTGTGGCTGCCGGTGCTGCAGGGGGCGTCGGTGCGACGGCCGGTGCCACCGGTGGCATCGCCACGGGCGCTGGCGGGGTCACAGTGACGGGAGCTGGTGCTACGGGGGGCGGCGCAGCGGGCTCGGGGGCTTTGTTGCCAAACGGGTTGCGCAGCCAGCCAAAGCCTGCCGGGGCGGGCGCCGCCACGGGAGCCGGTGTAGCGGGCGCTGGCGGGTTGAGGGTAGCCACGGGCGGCGTGGCGGGCAGGGGGGGCGCTACGGGCGCAACCACGGTGGGCGCCGGGGCGCCTACCGGCTGGGCCGGGGCGGGCACATCGGTGGGGGCGGGCGAAGGAGCGGGCTTTTTCTTGAAAAAACTGAACATTGGCGGGTTCTTAGAATCACCCCATTCTATGAAACGCGCTTTCACCCTACTGGGCCTGCTGGCCTGCCTCTCGTCCGGGGCTGCCTTTGCGGCAACCACCCCGGTGTCTCAACCCTCCACCACGCCGTCCGCCACGGCCTCTGGCGCGCAGCAGTTCACGCTCAAAAACGGCATGCAGCTCATCGTGCAGCCCGACCGCCGCGCACCGACGGCGGTGCACATGGTCTGGGTGCGTGTGGGCTCGATGGATGAGGTGGACGGCACCTCGGGCGTGGCCCATGCGCTGGAGCACATGATGTTCAAGGGCACCAAGACCCTGCCGCCGGGCGAGTTCTCGCGCCGCGTGGCGGCGCTGGGAGGCCGGGAGAACGCGTTCACCAGCCGCGACTACACGGGCTACTACCAGCAGATCCCGTCCAACCGGCTGGAGGACGTGATGAAGCTCGAATCGGACCGGTTTGCCAACAACCACTGGCCCGACGAGGAGTTCAAGAAAGAGATCGAGGTCGTCAAGGAAGAGCGACGGCTGCGCACCGAAGACCAGCCCCGGGCCGTGCTGGCCGAACAATTGTTTGCCGCCACCTTCAATGCGTCGCCCTACCGCCGCCCCATCGTGGGCTGGATGAGCGACCTGGACGCGATGACGCCCAATGACGTGCGCGCCTTCCACCGCCAGTGGTACACCCCCACCAATGCCGCCGTGGTAGTGGCGGGCGATGTGGATGTGGCCCAGGTGCGTGCGCTGGCCGAAAAGTATTACGGCAGCCTGCCCGTGCACGCGCTGCCCGCGCGCAAACCGCGCACCGAGCCCGAGCAAAAGGGCCTGCGGCGCATCGCCGTCAAGGCCCCGGCAGAGCAGGCCTATGTGGCCCTGGCCTTCCGCGCGCCCAGCCTGGACCGCGTGGACAACCTCACCGACGAAGACCGCGACGCCCTCGCGCTGATGGTGCTGTCGGCCGTGTTCAATGGCTATGACGGTGCCCGGCTGGATCGCGCACTGACCCAGGGGCCCAACCGCGTGGCCGACAGCGCCAGCAGCTCCGCCATGGTCACCGGGCGCGGCCCCAGCCTGTTCATGCTCAGCGGCGTGCCCGCTGCGGGCAAGACCGCCCAGCAGGTCGAAGACGCGCTGCGCGCCGAGGTGACGAGGGTGGCGAAGGATGGCGTGAGCGAGGCCGAGCTGAACCGCGTCAAGACGCAATGGATCGCCTCTACGGTGTACGAGCGCGACTCGGTGATGAGCCAGGCGCAGGAACTGGGGGGCAACTGGGTGCAGGGCTTTCCGCTGGACGCCAACGAGCGCCTGCTGGCCCTGCTGCGCACCGTGACCCCGGCGCAGGTGCAGGCCGTGGCTGCCAAGTATTTTGGCGACGACCAGCTCACCGTGGCCACGCTGCTGCCCCAGCCCCTGGACGCCCCCCGCGCCCGCCCCCAGTTGCCTGCCGGCGCTGTCATCCGCTGAAACCGCCCTGCGGAAACTGCCCATGATTACTATCAAAAACATAGCTGTCCGTGCTTTATGCACTAGCGCTATCGCCCTTTTTTCTTCCAATTCGGCCTGGGCGCTGCTGCCCATCCAGCACTGGACGGAGCCCAATGGGGCCAAGGTCTACCTGGTCGAAAGCCCGGTCATCCCCATGGTGGATGTGCAGATCGACTTTGACGCCGGCACGCGGCGCGACCCGGCAGGCCAGTCCGGCCTGGCCAACGCCGTCGCCGCCATGGCCAGCAAGGGCGTGAAGGCCGGGCGCGACGCCAGCGCCGAGCCCGCGCTGGACGAAAACGGCCTGGGTGAGGCCTGGGCCGATCTGGGCGCCAGCTTTGAAGCCAATGCCGACAACGACACGCTGCACTACGTGCTGCGCTCGCTGACCGACCCGCCGCTGCTGGAGCGCGCTGCACGGCTGGCAGCCCGCCAGATTGCCGAGCCCGTGACGACCGAAGACGTCTGGCAACGCGATCGCGCCCGCTGGAGCGCCAGCCTGAAGGAAGCCAACACGCGCCCCGCCACCGTGGCCAACCACGCGTTTGCCGCTGCGGTGTATGGCAGCCACCCCTACGGCGTGCGCACCACCGAAGAGACGCTGGCCCGCATCAGCGTGGCCGACATGCAGGCTTTCCATGCACAGTACGTGGCCGCCTGCCGCGCCAAGGTCAGCATCGTGGGCGCGGTATCGCGCGCCCAGGCGCAGACGCTGGTGGCCACGCTGCTGTCGCGCCTGCCTGCCACTGCTGGCTGCGCACCGCTGCCGCCTGTGGGCGAAGTGGCGGCGCTGACGGCGCCTGCCGAGAAGGCCATCCCATTTGCGTCGGCCCAGGCCCATGTGCTGATCGGCCAGCCGGGCTTCCAGCGCCGCGACCCGGACTTCCTCGCGCTGCTGGTAGGTAACCACATCCTGGGCGGCGGCGGTTTTGTCTCGCGCCTGACCCACGAGGTGCGCGAAAAGCGCGGCTTGAGCTACAGCGTCTACAGCTACTTTGCGCCCGGCCTTCACGCCGGGGCCTTCACCGTGGGCCTGCAGACGCGCCCGGACCAGGCCGCCCAGGCCGTGCAGGTCTCGCGCGACGTGATCGCCCGCTTTGTGGCCGAAGGCCCCACCGAGGCCGAACTGCGCGCTGCCAAGGACAACCTCATCGGCGGCTTTGCATTGCGCATCGACAGCAACAAGAAGCTGCTGGGCAACGTGGCCAACATCGCCTGGAACGACCTGCCGCTGGACTATCTGGACCAGTGGGCCAAAAAGGTCGAGGCCCTCACGGTGGCCGATGTGCGCACTGCCATGGCCCAAAAGCTGCAACCCGGCCGCATGGTGACCGTGGTGGTGGGAGGCAAGCAGCCATGAGCCGCTCCACCCTGCGCGGCAGCGCCATCACCGCCGAAATCCGCAAGGCCCAGGCCGCAGCTGCTGCGGCCCCCGTGGACCCCAAGGCCGCCAAGAAAAACGCCAAGGACAAAGCTGCGGCGGCGGCCGCCCCCAAGGGCGCGGGCGAAATCCGCATCATCGGCGGGCAATGGAAGCGCACCCGCCTGCCCGTGGCCCAGCGCCCCGGCCTGCGTCCCACGCCCGACCGGGTGCGCGAAACGCTCTTCAACTGGCTGGGCCAGGACCTCTCTGGCTGGCGCTGCCTGGACGCTTTTGCGGGCACCGGTGCGCTGGGGCTCGAAGCCGCTTCGCGCGGCGCCGCGTCGGTACAACTGGTGGAGAGTGACGCTGCGCTGGTGGCCCAGCTGCAGGTGCTGCAAGCGAAGCTGCAGGCCAGCGCTGTGCGCGTGCAGCGCGGCGACGGCGTGGCCGCCCTCAAGCAGGCCGCACCTGCCAGTGTGGACCTGGTGCTGCTCGATCCGCCCTTTGACGGCGAGCTGTTTGCACCTGCTTTGCAGGCCGCTGCCAAGGCCGTGGCCACCCAGGGCTTTATTTACCTCGAAGCGCCCCGCGCCTGGACGGACGAGGAACTGGCGGCGCACGGCCTCGTACTGTACCGGCACCTCAAGGCCGGTGCGGTGCATGCACACCTGCTGCAGCGCGGCTGAGCGCCTGGGCGCTGCAGACTCAGGGCGGGTGTTCCCCGCGTTTTCGCTGGCTGCTGGGGCGCTGATTTTTGGGGAAAATCGCCCGAAGTGCTAGTGATGGTTGCGCTGGTTGCTATTGTTTTTGAAGCGACTGGCTGCTGTGGACGGGGCCAGCCTCCGGTATCACCACCAGCTGCAGCGCGTCGCCTTCGAGCGTATAGCTGAAGGTGTAGTGGCCCGGTGCCAGCGTGACCTGGCCACCAGGGAAAGACTGGTCAGTGACATGGGTGCGCTGGCGCTGGCCGATCTGGATGCGGGTCTTGCGGTAATGCGCCAGCGTGGCGGGCAGCGCGTGCCAACGGCTGGTGTCGCCCGGCAGCAGCGGGCCCAGGTCCACATCCGTGCCCTGCTGCGGCAGGCCTTGCCAGACATGGGTGAAGGCCTCCTGGCTCTGGTTGCGCACGCGTAGCCACACCTGGGTGCTGCCCTGCGCGCGGGCCCCGGTGGGGCGCAGCAGTGGCGCCAAGGCGGCTGCCCACAGGGGCAGGCGCTGCAGCCAGGTGCGGCGCATCATGGTGAATTTTTCAGGCTGTCCAGGTCGTTGGTGAGCGCGCACACGCGGGCGCGTCGGCGCTCCAGTGCCGCGCCGCCAATGTTCAGCGCGGCCGAGCTGCCCTGATCGGCAAACACGGCGCTGTCCCACTGGCCTTGGGCGGTGTCAAACGCCAGCCAGGCGCGCTGGGCAGTGCGCAGGGTGTCGCGCCGGCCGGGGCCTGCGGCCTTCAGCACCTGGGCGTAGATGCGGTTCAGCTCCTTGTCCCACGCGGCGTAGGCGGCGTTCTGGGCGTCGATCAGGTCTACCGTCACGCCGCCGCTGCGCTCGGAGGCGGCGCCCAGGGCCTTGTCGATGGGGTGGGCGGTGCGCTGGCCGCAGAAATGTTCGGCGGCATGAGCGCCCTGCGTGCCGGAGGCCAGCAGCATGAATGCGGTCAGAAGTGCGAGGGCGGTGCGGTGCAGGGGTGGGTGGAGGCGTTGGTGCATGGTGGTGTGTCCCTCTGTGTCTTTCTTGCTGGCGTGATTTCTTAAGCCTTTTAGATGCGGCGCAGCCCGCTCATGCCCCCACCCACAGCAGCGCCGCCAGGGTGGACAGCAGCGCCAGCACGGTGAAGGCGACCACCGCACCGCCGCCGGCGGCCGCCACGCTGGCCACGGTGGACCAGCCGCGCGCATGGCTCCGGCGCGCGAGGTGGCGGGCCAGCCACAGCGCGGCGAGCCAGCCCAGCACCAGCAGCACGGCCAGGGTGCCCAGCAGCTTTCCGCCTTGGGTGGAGTTCATGCCGTTGCTGCCCAGCAGCGCCGTGAACATGAAGAACAGCGCGGGCAGCAGGTTGGCGGCGCCTGCAATGAGCAGGGTGACGGCGGTGGATGACATGCGGTGGGCCTGCGCCTTACTCCGTGACGGCGTAGCTCAGCACGTCCAGCGACTGCGTGTCTCTGGGGTTCCAAGACAGGGCGGCCGCACGCGCGATGACCGTGTAGGTTTTGCCCTGTTCCAGCTTGCCGCCCGGCTGCAGCGCAGCGGTGCGCGGGTCCACATAGAGCATGGTGGTCAGGCCTTCAGCGCTGCGCAGCAGCACGGGCTGCTTGCCGCTTTGGACCTTTGCGTCGTTGACCCAGGCGGCCTTGTTGCCAGAGGGAGGGTTCAGGCTTTCCACGGTGCCTGACAGGCGCACGATCTTGCGCCACACCTTGCTGTCGTTGGGGTTGGTGACCTTGCCGTTCTCGGCAGCGTCTGCCTTCTGGATGTCGCCCAGCGACTGGTAGGCGATGGTCCAGTCGGCGCGGCTGGTGTCGCGGCGGATGTGGTCGGCCGCGAGCATCAGGTTCTCGGTCCAGTTGCCGCAGGCGTTCTTTTTCTTGCACAGCGCCCATGCGGTGTTCATCCAGCGCTTGAGCTGCTCGGTCTTGTCATGGCTGCCCATCTCCAGCGCCACGCCCGCGCCCAGCACGGCGGCGGCCTGGTTCTGCTCGGGCGCCACTACCAGCACGGCGCCGTTGCCCACGTCGAGCTTGCCCACGCGCAGCTGGCGCATCATGGCGTGCGCGTAGTCCTCGGCGCTCTTGCCGTCCAGGTCTTTCACCAGCAGGGTAACGATCTCCACGCCCGTCTTTTGCGCATGCTCGTACATCTGCTTTTCAAATTGGGCGCGGATGGCCGGGTCCAGGATGCCGAACTCGTCGTAGATGAACTGCGTGCCCTTGGACGGGATTGCGGCCACGTCGACCTTGGGCAGGGTTTCGGCGGCGGCAGCTGCCAGGGCCGGGGCCGGCGCCTTGGCCGCAGGGGTGGCTGGCGTGGGGGTGGGCGCAGCAGTGGGTGCTGGGGCCTTGGCCACTGGGGTAGCGGGCGCCTGCACTGGTGATGGCGCGGCAGGCGCCGCCGCTGCCGTGCGCACCGGCAGCCCGCCGGAGCATTGTGGCCCGCCGCCCTGCAGCTCGCAGGCTTCCTTCCAGCCCGACTCGATGGCAGCCAGGCGCTTTCTGCGGCCGGGGTGGGTTTCGCCGTCCTTCTCGGGGATCAGTGTGGCGATGGCGCGCTGGGCGTCGGCCAGCGGCGCGCCCATCTTGTAGAGCACAAAGCCGCTGAACTTGTCGGACTCCAGCTCGATGGGCGGCTGGCTGCCGCCGGGCACGATGGTGTGGCCCGAGAGGTGGTGCCCGATCTCGTGCGCCATGATGCTCACGGGCGCCCAGTTGTTGGACTTGGTGGCCTCGATCACCTGGCCCATGAAGGCCGGGTTGTAGGCAATCACGCGGCGGGGCACCTGGTCGGGCCCCTGCATGATCACGGCGGCCGCGTTGGGCACCTTGCCTTCCACCACCACAAAGTTGGCGGGCAGGCCGGTGTATTTCATGATCTCGGCCACCACCTGCTTGCCGGTGCCGCCGCCCTTGGACAGGTCGGGCGGTGAAAACGCCAGCGGGCTGCCGTCGTACGAGCAGGCCTGCAGCGTGGCGGCCAGGTCGGCCACCAGTTGCGCCTTGCTGGGTTTGGCCACGGCAGCCGTCTTCTGGGCCATGGCCAGGCCGCCCACGGCCAGGCCCAGCATGGTGGCGCAGGCAAAGGCCACAGGGCGAACATTGCGGTGTTTCATGGGTGCAGGTTCCTCAGGTTGGATCGGTGAATTCAGGGGGCTGCTGCGCCGTGCGTCGCCCAGGGACGTCGATGCGGGTGCGCCCCAGGCGAGGGCGGCCGAGCAAGGGCCGCCCCGCAGTGAGGGCCGCGTCCCCCTGCCCGCATGGCGCAGCCATGCGAGAGCGGGGGGAAGGCGCCGAAGGCGACTCAGGGGGGTGTCTCATGCCGCCACCAAGGCCGCCACGCGCAGCACACGCTGGGCGAGTTCGGCTTGGCCCCGGGTGCCGGTCTTGGCATACAGGCTGGCGAGTTGCGAGCGCACGGTGGGCATCTTCACTTGGCGGGTGTCGGCCATTTCGCGCGGTGTCATGCCCTGCAGCAACAGGGGCAGCAGGGCCGCTTCGGCAGGGGTGAGGCCGTAGAGCGCGCTGCACACCGACACGGTGGCGCCTGCGTGCGGGGGCGTCTCGGGCACCAGGATGAACTGGGCCAGCGCCTCGCCGGAGCCAGGGGCTGTACCGCAGCGCAAGGGGGCCGCCAGGGCCACCAGCGTGGCGGGGGCACCCGCGTGCTGGGGCTGCAGGCGGGCGGAGACCGGTGTCTGCGTGCTCAGGCTGGAGCCCAACAGTGGGACCAGCGCGGGGTGGATCTGTGCCAGCTGCAGTGGCTGGCGCGCCTGCCAGCCGGTGGCGCCGCGCAGCAGGATGCGGCAGGCGTCTTCAATGCCCAGCCAGGCGCGGGCGTGTTCGTTCAGGTAGCGCAGTTCGCCCCGGCGGTTCACATGCATCACGCCCAGGGGCAGCTGGTCCAGCGTGCGCTCCAGCGCGCTGGTGTGGCGCTGGGCCTGCTGCAGCCGCCGCTGGGCGCGCATGAGGCTGCGCACCCACGGCGTGGCGGCGCGCAGGCGGGCGAATTGTTCGGGTGTGAATTCGCTCTGGCCCAGGTCGTTGTACATCGCCAGCACATGCATGCCCACCTCGGGCGAGGCCTCGACGATGCTGTTGACCATGGCATCGATGCCCAGGGGCCGCAGGTAGTCGGCATAAAACGCACCCCGCCGCAGCGCCGGGGTGCTGACCAGCTGCTGGCTCAGCGAGCCGCCGCGCGCCAGCGCGGCGCCCTGCTGGCGCTCCAGCGCCTCGCTCCAGGCATCGCAGCCCTGGATGAGGTTGGCGTAGCGCGCCAGAAAATCGTCGGGCATGCCCCACTGGTAGGCGGTCAGCGGGTCGTCCGAGCCGGGCAGGGGGCAGAACAGCACCACCTTGTGGCTGCCCAGCGCCTCGCCCAGGCGGCGCAGCAGGCGCTCCACCATGCCGGGCTCGCCCAGGGCCTCCAGGCTTTCGGCCATCAAGGCCTCAAAACCCGGGATGCCTGGGTGCTGCCCCATGCGCTGCATATCCCACTCCTGACCGGCCAAGGTGGCCTCCTTTTCGCTGTATGGGTTGAACTGCGGCGGATCGTAGGTGCGTTGCCGCCAGGGCGGCATCATTCAGGTGAAGGATGTGGTGGCACTCCGACACACAATCGTGAACTGGTTCACATTTTTCAGCGGACACCGGGTGGCTCAGCCGCCCATCTGCCAGAGCACCAGCTCCACCACGCCCCGGGCATAGAGCTGGGTGGCCTGCCACTTGAGCCCGGCAAACAGCGCCCCGGCCAGCAGCAGCCAGCCCGCGTCGCGGCGCAGGTCCAGCAGAAAGAACTGCCGCAGCGCCAGCATGAACATCAACGTCTGCAGCGCCGTCATGTACCAGGGCGACCACTGCTTGTGCCACTTGAGCAGTTCCGGCGAATGCGCCAGCACCAGGGGCAGCTGGTTCACCATCTGCAGCGCGATGAACACCGCCTGGCAGTACAGCGCCAGCGCCAGCAGCTCGGCCGTGTTGTAGCCGCGCCGGCGGAACACCAGCCACATGCTGGCCAAAGCCGCCACCGCCCCCAGCGAAAACGACCACTTCGAGTACCCAGTCACCAGCGCATACATACGCTGCGCGGCCTCGCTGGGCAGCTCGGGCCGCAGGTAGTCGGTGTGACCCAGCACGATGAGCAAAAAACCGATGGACAGGAACAGCAGCGTGAGCGGGTGCGGGTGGTCCTTGCGCTGGCCCAGCACATACTCGCGCGCCATGGTGCCCGGCTGCGGCAGCACCCGCAGCGCATTGCGGATGGTGCTCCACTCAAACCACCGGAACCGCTCCCAGGCCTCCTTGCGCATCATGCGGGTGCCCATGCGCGCCGCTTTCTTCTGCCCACAGTGTGCGCAGAACGGGCCAGTGAGCGCCGCGCCGCAGTTGAGGCAGGCGGTGGTGTCGAACAGCGCGTCGTTGATGGGGGTGCTGGGGGATGCGTTGGGGGAGGAGGTCACAGGCGGGGCCTACCTTGGGGCAGAAAGGGCTGGGCATGGTAGGCCGCGAGCCTGCGCCTGGCATCGTTCAGGTGGACGATGCGGCGGTTGGGCGGATGTGGTGTCCGGGTTCATGTTGCACTGCACTGCATAATGCGCGCACGCGGCCCGGCGGGCCCTGCGGGGAGCGCCCCGGGGGCCGGGGCCAACGTCAATCGCCAGACAGGAGACAACCAGCCATGGCCCAGAACGTGCTCGCCGTGTACCCCGGAACCTTCGACCCCATCACCCTGGGCCATGAAGATGTGGTGCGCAGAGCCACCCAGTTGTTTGAACGTGTGATCGTGGCCGTGGCGGCGGGCCACCACAAGAAGACCCTGTTCTCGCTGGAAGAGCGCATCGACATGGTGCGCGAGGCCGTGAAGATGTATCCCCAGGTGCAGGTCGAGCCCTTCTCGGGCCTGCTGCGCGACTTTGTGGTGTCGCGCGGCGGCAAGGCCATGGTGCGCGGCCTGCGCGCCGTGACGGACTTTGACTACGAGTTCCAGCTCGCGGGCATGAACCGCAGCCTGATGCCGCAGGTCGAAACCGTGTTCCTCACCCCCAGCGACAAGTACCAGTTCATCAGCAGCACCTTTGTGCGCGAGATCGCGGTGCTGGGCGGCGAGGTGACCAAGTTCGTATCGCCCTCGGTGGAAGAGCGACTGGCGGTCAAGGTGCGTAGCCTCGCGGCGCCGGGCGGCTGAGGAAACTGTCCGGAACGCGCAAGGAGCCCCGGTTGTGGCTCCTTTGTGCCGATAGCGCTAGTGCAATATGCCTTTGATGCTATCAAAATCATAGTTTGTAGATCCTGTTACATCAGTCCATAGCGGGCGGCAGCTGCGTTGCAATGGCCTGGGCCTGCGCGCGCAGGGCCTCCAGCATGGGCACCACCTCGGGCAGGGGCGGGCGGTACAGCGGCAGCAGCGCCGTCACGCTGAACGGGATGGAAAACGCGAGCCGCCGCAGCACCAGCCGCTCGCTGGCGGCGGCCAGGGCGGTGACGGGGTTGACGATGGCGATGCCCAGGCCTCGCTCGACCATGGCGCACACCGCGGCGGCGCTGTGGGTCTCCACGCGCAGCGTGCGCTCCACGCCTGCCTCGGCAAACCGGGCGTCGATCAGGCGGCGGTAGGGGTCGTCGGCCGAAAGGCTCACAAAAAACTCGCCCGCAAAGTCGGCCAGGTCCAGTGCCGATTTGTGCGCGAGTGCGTGGCCCGCGGGCAACACGGCCACCTCGTCCAGCGTCAGCAGCACCTCCGCCCGCGTGCCGGGCGGGGCGGTGGTCTGTTCGCACAGGCCCAGATCAAACCGTTGGGCACTCATCCATTCTTCGAGCAGGGGCGATTCCTGCGGTGTGACGGACAAGCGTGCCTCGGTGTGCGCCTGCATCAGCCGTGCCGCCGCACCCGGCAGAAGTGCATGGGCCAGCGCGGGCAGGCAAAGCACCGACAGTTGCACGGCCCCCGACCGGCCCAGGGCCACGGCCCGGTCCACCACACGCTCCAGCCCCTGCCACGAGCGCTGTACCTCGTCCCACAGCGCCAGCGCCCGGGCGTTGGGGCGCAGCCGGCCCTGCACGCGCTCGAACAGCGCATAGCCCAGCAGCGATTCGAGCCGCGCCAGCTCGCGGCTCACGGTGGGTTGCGAGCTGTGCAGCAAGTCGGCCGCACCGGTGGCGCTGCCTGCGGTCATCACGGCGCGGAAGACCTCGATGTGGCGGTGGGTGATGCGGTGGGCCAGGGGCGTGTCGGTCGGTCCGGTCATGCATGGAGCATATCCATATTGAATGGATGGCGTAAATAAAAGCATTCGACTGAATACATGGAAGGCGGCATCATCCGCGCATCGTTCTCGCCTTCTGCCTTTGGAGCTTCCCCATGTCCAACCCTTTCTCCCCCGCTCAGCTCTGGGCCCTGGCCGACCAGTTTGGCACCCCGCTGTGGGTGTATGACGCGGCCACCATCCGCCAGCGCATTGCGCAGGTGTCCAATTTCGAGACCATCCGTTTTGCGCAAAAGGCCTGCTCCAACATCCATATCCTGAAGCTGATGCGCGAGCAGGGCGTGAAGGTGGATGCCGTCTCGCGTGGCGAGATCCTGCGTGCGCTGGCGGCTGGCTATGTGGCGGGTAAAGGCGTCGAAGGGCCGTCGGAGATCGTCTTCACCGCCGACCTGTTCGACGCCGCTACGCTCGACTGCGTGGTGGAGCACGGTGTGCCCGTGAATGCAGGCTCCATCGACATGCTGCATCAGCTGGGCGCGCGTTCGCCGGGCCATGCGGTGTGGCTGCGCATCAACCCCGGCTTTGGCCATGGCCACAGCAACAAGACCAACACAGGTGGCGAGCACAGCAAGCACGGCATCTGGCACACCGACCTGCCTGCGGCACTGGATGCGATCAAGCAGCATGGCCTGAAGCTGGTGGGCCTGCACATGCACATCGGCTCGGGTGTGGATTACAGCCACCTGCAGGAAGTGTGTGGCGCCATGGTCAACCTGGTGCGCACGGCGCATGCGGCGGGGCATGACCTGCACGCCATCTCCGCCGGTGGTGGTCTGTCCATCCCCTACCGCAGCGGCGACCCCGTGGTCGACACGCAGCATTACCACGGCCTGTGGGACGCCGCGCGCCAGCAGGCCGAGGCCATCGTGGGCCACAAGCTCGGCCTGGAGATCGAGCCCGGCCGCTTCCTGGTGGCCGAATCGGGTGTGCTGCTGGGCCAGGTGCGCGCCACCAAGAACGCGGGCAACAACCACTTTGTGCTGGTCGATACCGGCTTCAACGAGCTCATGCGCCCGTCCATGTACGGCAGCTACCACGCCATGAGCGTGCTGCGCCGCGATGGTACCCAGGCGGCAGAGCAGCCCAGCGTGGTGGCGGGCCCGCTGTGCGAATCGGGCGACGTGTTCACCCAGGGCGATGGCGGCGTGGTGCTGCCGCGCGACCTGCCCGCCGCGCAGGTGGGTGACTTGCTGGTGATTCACGACACGGGCGCGTACGGCGCCAGCATGTCCTCCAACTACAACACGCGCCCGTTGATTGCCGAAGTACTGGTGGACGGCGGCCAGGCCCGCCTGATTCGCCGCCGCCAGACGGTGGACGAGCTGCTGGCGCTGGAGTTGGGGCTGTAGGCCAGGCCGCAGCGCTGCTCAGGGGCGCCGCGGGCCGAGCCGGCAAGAGGTGCGGGTAGGTGAGGGCCTACGGGTTTGGGGTGCAAAGCCGGACAAGCACCAGCCGGGGTGAGAAATACAGTGAAACCACCTGAACTTCTCACCTTTCAAGGAGATCCCCATGCCTCTCATTGCTTGGCTACTTGGCGTCCCGCTGTCGGTTGTGCTGCTGCTGATGCTGTTTGGGGTGTTCTGAACCCGCATCCCGGCTCGCATGACATTGGCGCCGCCAAACAAAAGGCCCCTGTGGAATTCCGCAGGGGCCTTTTGTCTTGGGGGATCAGTATGGGGTCACACCAACTCCGAGGCCGGCCCGCGCCCCATCAGGGTGACGACCGCATCTGCCGGGGTGAGCTGGCCATCGAGCAGCGCCACCACCGCGCGGGTGATGGGCATGTCAACCCCCAGCTGGGCCGCCCGCTGCGCCACGGTACGGGCGCTGTAAACGCCCTCGGCCACATGGCCCAGCGACTCGACGGCCTGCGGTAGGGTTTTGCCCTCGGCCAGCAGCATGCCCACGCGCCGGTTGCGCGACAGGTCGCCCGTGGCGGTCAGCACCAGGTCGCCCAGGCCCGACAGGCCCATGAAGGTGTCGGGCCGCGCGCCGAGCGCCAAGCCCAGCCGCGTCATCTCGGCCAGGCCGCGCGTGATGAGTGCGGCGCGGGCGTTCAATCCCAGCGCCAGTCCATCGCACAGGCCGGTGGCAATGGCCAGCACGTTTTTCACCGCGCCACCCACCTCCACGCCCACGATGTCTTCGTTGGCATACACGCGCACGCTGGGGCTGTGAAAGGCGTTGACCAGCGCATCGCGCACCTGCGCATGGGGGCTGGCTGCCACCAGCGCGGTCGGCTGGCCCAGCGCCACTTCTTGCGCAAAGCTGGGGCCGCTAAACACGCCTGCTATCAGTTCAGGAGCTACCAGGGCTTGTACTTCATGCGCCAGCAGCCCAAAAGACGTGGAATTGCCAGCGGTTGCAGCCTCAAAGCCCTTGCACAGCCAGGCCACAGGTGCAGCACAGCCATGCAAGGCCTGCAGCATGCCGCGCAAAGCCGCCATGGGCGTGGCCACGATGACGAGGTCGGCCCCGGTCCATAGCGCAGCAAAGTCGCCATGGGCCAGAGTGAGGGAGGGGGGGAGGGTGATGCCCGGCAGGTAACGCGCGTTTTGCCGCTGCGTCTGCATCTGGGCCGCCTGGGCGGCATCGCGCGCCCACAAGGTGACGGCATGGCCTGCGGGGTGCTGGGCGGCACTCATGGCCACCGCTGTCCCCCAGGCTCCAGCGCCCAATACTATGATTTTCATAGCTGTATGCGCTTATTCATCCAGCACTACAGGCATAAATGCCTGTAAATGCTTACTGCGTGATGATGGGCGATGCCTGGCCGGCGGCCTGGGCTTGCTGTTGCTCGTACATGGCCTGGAAGTTGATTTCGGCCAGGTGCACGGGCGGGAAGCCAGCGCGGTTGATCACGTCGGCCACATTGCCGCGCAGGTAGGGGTACACGATCTGGGGGCAGGCGATGCCCATGATGGGGCCCATCTGGTCTTCGGGCACGTTGCGGATTTCGAAGATGCCGGCTTGCTTGGCTTCGACCAGGAACACAGTCTTGTCCTTGATCTTGGTCTGCACGGTGGCGGTCACAGCCACTTCAAAGATGCCTTCGGCCACGGGGGTGGCTTCCACGCCCAGCTGGATGTCCACGCTGGGTTGCTCTTGTTCGAGCAGGATGGCGGGGGAGTTGGGCTGCTCCAGCGACAGGTCCTTGAGGTAGACGCGCTGGATCTGGAACACGGGGTTTTCTTGGTCGGCCATGGTGAAGTCTCTTTGCTCTTACGAAATTGCTAGCAAAACAAAACCCGCCGGGGAGCAGCTCCCGCAGCGGGCACATGGGGCTGCATTATGCAGCGCCCAGAGAGGGGGTCAGGCGCCGAGCAAGGGCATCAGCTCGCCACGGCTGTCCAGCGCCACCAGATCGTCGTGGCCACCCACATGGGTGTCGCCGATGTAGATCTGCGGCACCGTGCGGCGGCCGGTGATTTCCATCATGTGGCTGCGCGCGGCGGGGTCTGTGTCGATGCGGATCTCCTCGATCTGCTCCACACCCTTGGACTTGAGGATCTGCTTGGCCCGGATGCAATAGGGGCAGACGGCGGTGGTGTACATCTTCACGGGTTGCATGGCGAACCTTCCTCTTTCTTCCTGTGGGACTGAAAAACCAGTCGCAAGACTAGCGCTGACCGAATAACTAGGGGCGGATCAGGCTTTTTCCACAGGCAGGCTGGCTTCGCGCCAGGCCTTCATGCCACCAGCGAGTGCCTGGGCGTTGTCGTAGCCCAGTTTTTTGGCAATGGCGACGGCGCGGTTGGCGCGTGCGCCGCTCGCACACACCAGCACCACGGGCAGGGCCTTGTTCTTGACCACGGCGGGCAGGCGCTCTTCGAGCTGGGACACGGGCACGTTCTTGGCGCCAGTCACGTGGCCGGTGGCGAATTCCTCGGCTTCGCATACGTCGATGACCACCGCTTTTTCGCGGTTGATGAGCTGCACGGCGCGTGCTGGCGTCAGCGAACCGCCACTGGCGTTCTTGAGGACCGGCCACAGCAACATGCTGCCCGAAGCCAGTGCAACGAGGAACAGATACCAGTTATCAATAATGAATTTCACGAAGCTTCCTTGGGTTGGCGAACAGCGTAATTCTAGAATGCTGGGTTTTGGCCCGCATTTTTTTGACCTGCCTTTCCTGGGGAAACCATGTACAAGCTCGTTCTGATCCGCCACGGCGAATCCACCTGGAACCTTGAAAACCGCTTTACCGGCTGGACCGATGTGGACCTCACGCCCACCGGTGTCTCCCAGGCCATGTCGGCCGGCAAGCTGCTCAAGGCCGAGGGCTACGAGTTCGATCTGGCGTTCACCAGCGTGCTCAAGCGCGCCATCCACACCCTCTGGTACACGCTGGACGAAATGGACTGCACCTGGCTGCCCGTGGTCAAGGACTGGCGCCTGAACGAGCGCCACTACGGCGCCCTGCAGGGCCTGAACAAGGCCGACATGGCCAAACAGTACGGCGACGAGCAGGTGCTCGTATGGCGCCGCAGCTATGACACGCCCCCGCCAGCGCTGGAAGCCACCGACCCTCGCAGCGAGCGTGGTGACCGCCGCTACGCTGGGGTGGCTGCGGAGAATGTGCCCCTGACCGAGTGCCTGAAAGACACCGTGGCCCGCGTGCTGCCGTTCTGGAACGAGGCCATGGCGCCCGCCATTCGCTCGGGCAAGCGGGTGGTGGTGGCTGCGCATGGCAACTCCATCCGCGCGCTGGTGAAGTACCTGGACAACATCTCCGAGACCGACATCGTGGGTCTGAACATTCCCAACGGGATTCCACTGGTATACGAGCTCGACGCCGACCTCAAGCCCATCCGTCACTACTATCTGGGCGATGCCGAAGCGGCGGCCAAGGCCGCAGCCGCCGTGGCATCACAGGGCAAAGCGTAAATCGCAGGTAAAGAGCGGGGAAAACCCCGCTTATCCCCGCCAAAGTGAGCATCCATGCGGAACTGCGGCGGGTTTGGCCCTTCCAAGGTGTATATTGGTTTCGAAGCGGTAAAAGGTGTTGTATGGGCCACAAACTCAAGATTGCAGGATGGGTATCGGTAGGCGTGGTGGCGGGTGCGCTCACCACGGTGTCACTGCAAACGGTGGCGCGTGGCGCCATGACGCCGTTGCCGCTCGAAGAAATCCAGCAGTTGTCCGCCGTGTTCGGTCTGGTCAAGACCGATTACGTCGAGCCGGTCGATGACAAGAAGCTCATCACCGACGCCATCTCCGGCATGGTCTCCAGCCTGGATCCGCACTCGCAATACTTCGACAAGAAGTCCTTCAAGGAATTCCGCGAGGGCACTTCCGGCCGCTTCGTGGGCGTGGGCATCGAGATCACGCAGGAAGACGGCCTGATCAAGATCGTGTCGCCCATCGAAGGCTCGCCTGCCTTCCGCGCCGGGCTCAAGACCAACGACCTGATCACCAAGATCGACGAAACCGCCGTCAAGGGCCTGGCGCTGAATGACGCCGTCAAGCGCATGCGCGGCGAGCCCAGCACCAAGGTCACCCTCACCATCTTCCGCAAGGACGAGAACCGCACGTTCCCCGTCACCATCACGCGCGAAGAGATCAAGACCCAGTCCGTCAAGGGCAAGGTGATCGAGCCCGGTTACGCCTGGATCCGCCTCTCGCAATTCCAGGAGCGCACGGTGGATGACTTTGTGCGCAAGGTGGAAGAGGTCTACAAGCAGGAGCCCAACCTCAAGGGCTTGGTGCTGGACCTGCGCAACGACCCCGGCGGCCTGCTGGATGCAGCCGTGGCAATTTCTGCGGCTTTCCTGCCCGAGAACGTGACGGTGGTCACCACCAATGGCCAGCTGGCCGACAGCAAGGCCACCTACAAGGCTGCCCCCGACTACTACCAGCGCCGGGGCGGCGGTGATCCGCTCAAACGCCTTCCCGCGTCCCTCAAGGCGGTGCCGCTGGTGGTGCTGGTCAACGAAGGCTCTGCCTCCGCCAGCGAGATCGTGGCTGGCGCGCTGCAGGACCACAAGCGCGCCACCATCATGGGCAGCCAGACCTTCGGCAAGGGCTCGGTGCAGACCGTGCGTCCGCTGGGGCCTGACACGGGCATCAAGCTGACCACCGCCCGCTATTACACGCCGAGTGGCAAGTCGATCCAGGCCAAGGGTATCGTGCCCGACGTGATGATTGACGAGTCGGAAGAGGGCAACATCTTTGCCGCCTTGCGCATGCGCGAGGCAGATCTGGACAAGCACTTGAACAGCGGCCAGGGTGAAGAGAAGAAGGACGAAGCCCGTGAAAAAGCCCGTGAGGAAGCCCGCAAGCGCATGGAAGAAGAAGCCAAGAAGCCTGCGGCCGACCGCAAGGTGCCCGAATTCGGTTCGGACAAGGACTTCCAGCTGGTGCAGGCCCTCAACCAGCTCAAGGGTCGCCCTGTGCTGGTCAGCAAGACGCTGACAGAGCGCAAGGAAGAAAAGAAAGAGAATTGAGCCTTTCGCGCTCCGACCCCGGGCTGGATTTCGCGAGGAATCCAGCCTTTTGCATGTCCGCCTGTTTCACCGTTGATTTTTTGGCCGCTGCAGGCCCGCCTTCCCATGACCGATGACCAGCTCCTGCGCTATTCCCGCCACATCCTGCTCGACGAGGTGGGCATCGAGGGGCAGGAGCGGGTGTTGGAAGCCCATGCTCTCATCATCGGCGCTGGCGGGTTGGGGTCGCCCGCTGCGCTGTACTTGGCGTCCGCCGGTGTGGGCCACATCACACTCGTCGATGACGATGTGGTGGACCTGACCAACCTGCAGCGCCAGATTGCGCACACCACCGCGCGCGTGGGCAGTCCCAAGGTCCAGTCGGCGGCGCAGGCCATGGCCGACATCAACCCCGAGGTGCAGGTCACCGCACTGCAGGCCCGGGTGGATGCGGCGGCTCTCGACAGTCTGGTGTGCGATGCCACAGTGGTACTCGACTGCAGCGACAACTATGCGACCCGCCACGCGGTCAATGCCGCCTGTGTGCGTCACAACAAGCCCTTGGTGGCGGGGGCTGTGATCCAGTTCGATGGGCAGATCACGGTGGTGGACCCGCGCGATGCGCAGTCGCCTTGTTATGCCTGCATCTTCCCGCCAGATGCGGAGTTTGAAGAGGTCCGCTGCTCCACGATGGGTGTATTTGCTCCGCTGGTGGGTGTGGTGGGTGCGGTGCAGGCAGCCGAGGCGCTCAAGCTCATAGCGGGCGTGGGGCAGTCGCTGGCGGGGCGGCTGCTGATGCTCGATGGCCGGGCCATGGAGTGGAGCACCATGCGCGTTCAGCGCCACGCCCATTGCAAGGTGTGTGTTGCGCGGTAGGATTCTTCCTACATGGCCAGCGTGTTGTGGCTGGCAGAATCCGGCGCATGGAAGCCTTAAATTCAAGGCTAGGACAGCGTGACCCGCACTGTCCGTACACATGGACCCGCCCGTGAAACTGCGCACCTACATTGTTGAAGACAACGCGACCATCCGCGAGAACCTGATCGGAACTCTGGAGGAGTTGGCGTCTGTAGAAGCGGTGGGCGTGGCGGAAACCGAAGACGACGGTACGAACTGGTTGTCCTCGCACCCTGAGGAATGGGACTTGGCCATCGTGGATCTGTTCTTGCGCCAGGGCAGCGGATTGGGTGTGCTGGCTGCCTGCCGCACGCGGCGGCCAGGCCAAAAAATGGTGGTGCTTAGCAATTACGCCACGCCGGATGTGCGCATGCGCTGTGCGCAGCTGGGTGTGGATGCCGTGTTTGACAAATCCAACGAGATCGACGCGTTGGTGGACTACTGCGTACAGCACAGCAGCCCGGCCAACGGGCTGGAGGCCGGTAGCGGCGGCGGTGTGTCTGCCGCATCATCGGGCGCATCCCAGTGACACAACCCGCCGCCGCGTGCGTGGGTGCATGCGGCAGTCGGGGTGCTTCTTTTCCCTTCTTTTTCAACGCAAAAGCAAGACTTGCCTACGCCCGGCAGCGCCGGGCTCTGGCCAGGTTCTGGATGTCAGTCGATCAGGCGATTTTTGAGTGCGTAGTAGGTCAGGTCGCTGTTGGACGAGAGACTCATCTTTTCCATCAGGCGTGTGCGGTACGTGCTCACCGTTTTCACGCTCAGCGACAACGACTTGGCGATATCGCCCGCCGTCTCTCCCTTGGCCAGCTTCAGGAACACCTGGAACTCTCGCTCAGACAGCTGCTCATGCGGTGGCGCATCGTCCTTGCGGTTGAGTTGCTGTGCCAGCAGTTCGGCCACGGCAGGCGTCAGGTAGCGGCGGCCCAGAGCAATGGTGCGAATGGCCTCCACGATCTCCGACGGTTCGCACTCCTTGTTCAGGTAACCACTGGCACCCTGGCGGATCAGGTTGATCGCGTAGTGTTCTTCAGGGTAGCCACTCAGGATCAGGATGCCCATGTCGGGCGCCTTGGCGCGCAGCATGGCCAGCGCGTCCAGCCCGCTTTGGCCAGGCATCGACAGGTCCATCAGCAGCACATCGATTTCCTTGTTGCGCACCAGGTCGATGGCCTCGCGGCCGTTGGCCGCCTCGCCTTCCACCCGCAAGTCGACGTGCTCCGACAAGAACTGCCGCAGCCCGGAACGAACAATCGCGTGGTCATCCACAATGCCAATCTTGATCATTGATGCTTCTTTCGAGGCGGCAGCAAAGGTGCTGCCGGTGTGTATTGAAGTCCAGGCGCTCGGCATGTCGTTGCATGGCTGGCGCACCTGGCAGGTAACGGGTCATTATCCAGAATAAGCGTATGAATCTCCAAGAAAACACCCGGCGTTGGTTACCAAAAGTCCGACAGATGGCCCTGAGCCTGCCCATGGCGCTGTTGGCGGCCATGGTGCTGGTGGGCATCAATGAAACGGGGCACATGCGTTCGCAGGACGCGGTGGAACAACTGGCCCAGGGGCTGACCACGCGGGCCGATGTGAACAAGCTGCTGCAAAGCATGCTGGATGCGGAAACCGGCCAGCGGGGTTATCTGCTCACGGGCAACGAGACCTACCTGGAACCGTATGACAAGGCCGTAGCGACCGTGCAGACCAACCTGGATCGCCTGCGCAACCAGTTCATGGCATCGCCCGAGGACATGCAGGAGTTCGCGTTGCTGTCGCGGCAGATCTCGCGCAAGCTGGCTGAGATGGAGCTGAGCCTGCGCCTGCGCCGTCAGGGCAACGAAGATGCATGGAAATTCATTCTGAACACGGATGTGGGCAAGGAGCACATGGAGGCGATCCGCCAGCACGCGCAAGAGCTGATTGCCCGCAGCGACCAGCGCTTGCAACAGGGGCGCGAGCAGATCGAGCAGTCGCTGATGCTGTCGCGCATCGGCATTGCCACGGTCACTGCCATTGGCCTGCTGGCGTTCTACATGTACCTGCGCCAGACGCAGGCGGTTCAGACCGTCAACCTGCGCGAGCAAGAGGTGCTGGAGCGTGAGCGCGACCGCCTGGAAGGACTGGTGCGCGACCGCACGGCCACGCTGTCCGAGTTGGCCAACCACTTGCAGGAGGTGCGCGAAGAAGAACGGGGCCATCTGGCGCGGGAACTGCACGACGAGCTGGGCGCGCTGCTGACGGCTGCCAAGCTGGATGTGGCGCGCCTCAAATCCAAGATCGATGCCACTGCGCCCGACATTGCCGAGCGCCTCAAGCACCTCACCGAAACACTCAACAGCGGCATTGCGCTCAAGCGTCGCATCATCGAAGACCTGCGACCGTCGTCGCTGTCGAACCTGGGGCTCACCGCCGCGCTGGAGATCCTGACACGCGAATACGCCGAGCGCGCAGGCATTGAGGTTGAGACCAGTCTGGAGGCCGTTCAACTGCCCGACGCAGCGCAGCTCACGGTGTATCGCATGGTGCAAGAGGCGCTGACCAACATCGGCAAGTACGCCAAGGCCAGCAAGGTGCTGGTGTCGGTGCACGGCTATCCCACGCATGTGTCGGTGCAGGTGCGCGACGATGGTGTGGGTTTCGACCCGGGCACCGTGCGCCCCACTTCGCACGGCTTGGCTGGCATGCGCCACCGGGTCGAGGCAGCGGGCGGGCGTCTCACGCTCACTTCGCGGCCTGGCAATGGCACCTTGTTGTCGGCCGTGCTGCCGCTGCCGCGCACCTCGTCAGAGCCGCGCCGCAACGCCGCTGCGCACGACGCCTGAGGCATACGCCGCCTTCTTCCCGCATCTCCCTCATTCCCTGCATTGCGTGGCGCAGCGCATGCAGGCCTTCGTGCGACACCTGCTGGCTGTGGGGACGCCACGCCCGGAGCCAGCGTCCTGCCGTGGCGTACCTGCGCTGCAGCCGCTTGTGCGCGCTACCGTGCGCCCGGTCCGGCCAGTGCGCGCCGTCCTACATGACCCCCACTGCGCCGCCGACATGGGCGCGCGCCGCGCACTGGCATCCAGGGCACAGGGAGATACCTACAGTTGGTCCCAGGCGTTGAGGTTTTGGCGCCACCCGATCTGCCGGCAAGCCGGCCACCCATAAGGAGATGGAAATGTTGCACTACGCAGTTGTTTTTCTGGTGATCGCGCTGATTGCAGCCCTCTTCGGTTTTGGCGGTATTGCTGCCGGTGCCGTGGGCATTGCGAAGATTCTGTTCTTTGTGTTCGTGATCATGGCTGTGGTCACCTTCGTGCTGGGGCTCCTGAAAAAGGGGTGAGTCAGGCCGCAACGCCTGGACTGCTGCCCTTCACCCCCTCCCGCATCCCCGTACCCCATACCCCAAGGAGTTTCCCCATGAGCCTTCAGACCGCTACCGACAAAGTGACCCACGGTGTTCGCAACCTGGCCGATGACGTGCTGCAAAGCGCGCAGGACGCAGTGCAGACGACTCGGGCTGCCGCCGACCAGTCGCTGGACAAGGCCGAAGAAAGCGTGCGCGCCCTGCGCCGCCAGACCGACCCGGCGATTGATGACCTGGCAGCCCGTGCACAGGACCTGGCTGCTCGCAGCATCGACTACTGCGCCGAGACCAGCGCGCGTGCACGCCGTCAGATCCAGCAGGCAGCCGAAGTCACCGGCAAGTATGTGGCCGAGCAGCCCGGCAAGTCGCTGGTCATCGCCGCCGCATCGGGGGCTTTGCTGGCCACCGTGGCGATGTGGATGTCCCGCCGGCGCAATGCATACTGAGGGCTAGCACGCCGGTGTTTGCACGCCGGTGCCTTGCCCGCAGTGCCTGGCTATGCGCCAGCGCTGTCCTTTTCCCACAGTCCGCCGGTCGCGGAGGGTGCAACAGACCGGTGGACTGAACATGTCCCAGCACCCGCGTTCCCAACCATTCTTGAACAAGGAAAACACCATGAAATACGCACGTGCCCTCGCTTTTGCCGCAGTTGCCGGTATCACCATCGTCACAGCCACAGGTTGCTCGGTGGCCCGCGAACAGCAAACAGTTGGCTCCTATGTGGATGACGCTGGCATCACCACCGCCGTGAAGGCCAAGATGGCCGAAGACAAGAACGTGTCTGCCACCTCCATCAGCGTGGAAACGCTCAATGGCACGGTGCAGCTGTCGGGCTTTGCCAAGTCGCAGGCTGAAAAGAACCAGGCCGAAAACATTGCGCGCAACACCAAGCATGTGCGCGAAGTGCGCAACAGCATCGTTGTGCGGCCCTGACCGGTAGGGCTGACGCCCTGCACCCGGGGCACCACGCCCCTGGCGCAGTGGCTTCGATCCTGAAGCAGGCTCCGGGAATGTCCCGGGGCCTGCTTTTTTCATGGGCCCACCCTGGCGCTGCAAAAGGGGGGCCGTGCGTTGTTCCTCCTCACGGCTCCGGTCCACGGGGTATAAGCTCCACACCATGCGGGTATTCAATTGCGACCATTGCGGTCATCTGGTGTTTTTCGATAGCGTGCAGTGCCTGCATTGCGGCAGTGCGCTGGCCTTCTTGCCCGATGTGCTGACCATGGCTGCCCTGGCCCCTGCACCGCAGGACGGTGCCGACCTGTGGCGCCGCCAAGGGGGGCAGGGCAGTGCCCACTACAGCGGGCGCCTGTACCGCATGTGCCGCAACCACACGGACCACCAAGCCTGCAACTTCGCGATACCCGCCAACGACTTTGCGGAGCTGTGTGTGTCGTGCCGCCAGACCCGGGTGATGCCCGACCTGTCCGAGCCCGCCAACATGGGGCGCTGGATGCAGATCGAAGCGGCCAAGCGGCGGCTGTTCTACAGCCTGGCCCGCCTGGGCCTGGAGCCGGCGCCCGGGCGTACCGGTCCGGTGTTCGAGTTTTTGGCCGAGGTGCCGGGCGGACCGCCCGTGCTGACGGGCCACCACAGTGGGACCATCACGCTCAACGTGGCCGAGGCGGACGACGACGAGCGCGCGCGTCGCCGCATCGCGCTGGGTGAGCCCTACCGCACTCTGATCGGTCACCTGCGCCATGAGTCCGGCCACTTCTATTGGGACCAGCTGGTGCGCGACGGCGGGCGGCTGGACGACTTCAGACAGATGTTTGGTGACGAGCGCCAGGACTACGCAGCGGCGCTGGAGGCGCACTACGCCAAGGGCAACGAGGGCAGTGACTGGGCCAACCACCATGTGAGTGCCTATGCCGCCGCCCACCCCTGGGAAGACTGGGCTGAAACCTGGGCCCATTACCTGCACATGATCGACCTGCTGGAAACCTCGGCCAGCTATGCCACCGAGGTCACTATTCCCGGTATCTATGGCGCGCAGCGCAGCAGCGCCATCGATCCGTTTGCCAGCCCGGCGCCCGACTTTCAGTCCATGGTGCAACACTTGGTGCCGCTGACGCTGCTGCTCAACAGCCTTACGCGCAGCCTGGGTCAACCTGATGCCTACCCGTTCGCGCTGGCGGGTGAGGTGCTGGCCAAGCTGCGCTTTGTGCACGACATGGTGCGTGCAGCGGCCGCGCGCCCTGCCCCTGTGGCCACTATGGCACCCATGCCGCCACCCTCGCCGGCTGCGAATCAAGGTGTCAAAAAGAATAGCAAGGCAGCCAATAAAGACCGGCGCTAGAGAGCGATTCGGTCGAAATATTGACGGTGGCTGTCGGCCGGGCATGAAAACGGCCTGGAACTTGCTTGAGGGCTTGCAGGAGATTGGCTCTCATGCAGAAGTTCGACGAGATGGTTACCCGGCTGCCCCTGGCCGGCCTGGGCGGTGCGGCAGGCTGGGCGGGCAGTGATGTACGGCCCCACTACGCGCGGTTTGCCCAGTGGCTGGCGCGCCAGAGTGCCGAATCCATGCAGGCGCGGCGCGCCGAGGCCGAGGTCATCTTCCGGCGCGTGGGCATCACCTTCGCCGTCTACGGCGCCAAGGACGAGGACGGCGCGGGCACCGAGCGGCTCATCCCCTTCGACCTGATTCCCCGCATCATTCCGCAGCAGGAATGGGCGCACATGCAGCGGGGCCTGGTGCAGCGGGTCACGGCGCTCAATCGCTTCATCCACGACGTGTACCACGGCCAGGACATCCTGCGCGCAGGCATCGTGCCTGCCGAGCAGATCCTGCGCAACGCCCAGTTCCGGCCGGAGATGGTCGGCGTTCATGTGCCGCTCGATATCTACTCCCACATCAGCGGCATCGACATCGTGCGGGCACCGGATGCGGCAGGCGAGGGCGTGTACTACGTGCTGGAAGACAACCTGCGCGTGCCCAGCGGCGTGAGCTACATGCTCGAAGACCGCAAGATGATGATGCGGCTGTTCCCCGAACTGTTCGCTCAGCACCAGGTGGCACCGGTGGCGCATTACCCGGACTTGCTGCTGGACACCCTGCGCGCCAGCGCCCCGGCCGGTGCGGCCGACCCGACCGTGGTGGTGCTGACCCCCGGCATGTACAACAGCGCCTATTTCGAGCACGCCTTCCTCGCGCAGCAGATGGGCGTGGAGCTGGTCGAGGGGCAGGACCTCGTGGTCAAGGACCAGTTTGTGTACATGCGCACCACGCGCGGGCTGCAGCGGGTGGACGTGATTTACCGCCGGGTGGATGACGACTTCCTCGATACCGATGTCTTCCGCCCCACCTCCACCCTGGGTTGTGCGGGGCTCATGTCCGCCTACCGGGCCGGCAATGTCGCCATCTGCAACGCCGTGGGCACAGGCGTGGCGGACGACAAGTCGATCTACCCCTATGTGCCGGACATGATCCGCTTCTACCTCGGTGAGGAGCCCATCCTGCAGAACGTGCCCACCTGGATGTGCCGCAAGCCGGACGACCTGCGGTACGTGCTGGACCACCTGCATGAACTGGTGGTGAAGGAGGTGCATGGCGCGGGTGGCTACGGCATGCTGATTGGCCCTGCGGCCACCCGGGCCGAGATCGAGGCCTTCCGCGCCGCAGTCATCGCCAAGCCCGACGGCTACATCGCCCAGCCCACGCTGAGCCTCTCCAGCTGCCCCACCTATGTGGACAGCGGCATTGCGCCCCGCCACATCGACCTGCGGCCTTTTGTGCTCAGCGGCCAGAAGGTGCAGATGGTGGCGGGCGGCCTCACGCGCGTGGCGCTCAAGGAGGGGTCGCTGGTGGTCAATTCGTCGCAGGGCGGGGGCACCAAGGACACCTGGGTGCTGGGCGATCAGCCCGCTGCAGCACACATATCGTCATCACCAATGCAAACACAACGCCAAGGGAGGGAATGACCATGCTGAGCCGTACCGCCGATCAGTTGTTCTGGATGGCCCGTTACACCGAAAGGGCAGAAAAGCCCTGCGCAGCGGGGCTTTCGAAAAAATACCGCAAGCGTGTGCAACACGCTCGGGGTTCTCTGCCCTCGTCCAAGAAGGAGATCACATGCTGAGCCGCACCGCCGATCATTTGTTCTGGATGGCCCGGTACACCGAAAGGGCAGAGAACACCGCACGCATGCTCGACGTCAACTACCAGAGTGCGTTGCTACCCCAATCGACCGAGGTGGCCACCCTGGGCTGGCAGGGCCTGCTGTCCATCAGCGAGCTGCTGCCCGCCTACACCGCCCAGCATGGCGAGGTGACGCCCGCCAAGGTGCTCGACTTCATGGTCAAGGACCCGTCCAACCCGTCGTCCATCGTGGCCTGCCTGCAGGCTGCGCGCGAGAACGCGCGGGCCGTGCGCGGTGCGCTCAACACCGAGGCCTGGGAGATCCAGAACCAGACCTGGCTCGAAGTGAACCGCCTGATCGCCAGCGGTGCACTGGAGCAGGACCCGGCGCGATTCTTCGAATGGGTGAAGTTCCGATCGCACCTCTCGCGGGGTGTGACGGTGGGCACCATGCTGCAGGACGAGGCGCTGCACTTCATGCGCCTGGGCACCTTTCTGGAGCGGGCCGACAACACGGCGCGGCTGCTGGATGTGAAGTTTCACGCGGTGCAGAGCGACTTCATGGGCGCGGCCACGGCGCAGGACCAAGACTACGATTTCTACCACTGGAGCGCGATCTTGCTCAGCGTGTCGGGCTTCGAGACCTACCGCAAGGTGTACCGCGACGTGATCACGCCCGAACGTGTGGCCGAGCTGCTGATCCTGCGGGCCGACATGCCCCGCTCACTGCACGCTTGCATGAAAGAGGTGCTGGGCAACCTCGACATGCTGGGCAGCGGCCAGTCGGCCGAGACCCAGCGGCACGCGGGGCGACTGCTGGCGCACCTCAAGTTCGCACGCATCGATGAAATCCTGACCCATGGACTGCACGCCTACCTCACCCAGTTCCTGGAGCGGGTGAACGACCTGGGTGCGCGGATCAGCCGGGACTTCCTGGTGCCTGCGGCGGTGTGAGGGGTGTATCTGGCGCGTCTGGCGCAGCGGCCATAGCGGCCGTAGCGGCGGGCACCGGCTCCACCGTCACGCCCACCTGCAGCACATGGTGGTCGCCGCCGTGGATCACGCCGCGCAGCGGCGACACATCCGAAAAATCGCGGCCGATGGCCAGGGTCACATAGTCCTCGCCCGCCGCGCGGTCGTTGGTGGGGTCCAGGTCAAACCAGGTGTTGTCGTCTGATGCGCCATCACTTTCCTCGGCTGCCGGTGACCACACCGACACCCAGGCGTGCGAGGCATCGGCCCCCACCAGCCGGGGTTGCCCGGGCGGGGGCTCGGTCAGCAGGTAGCCGCTCACATACCGCGCCGCCAAGCCCAGGCTGCGCAGGCAGCCGATCATCACGTGGGAAAAGTCCTGGCACACGCCCCGGCGCAGCCGCAGCGATTCGAGCGCGGGCGTGCCCGCGTCGGTGGCGTTGGATGTGTAGGCAAAGTCGGCATGGATGCGCGACATCAGGTGGCGGGCGGCCTGCATCAGCGGGCGGCCGGGTGCAAAGCTCTCGGCGGCATAGGCCACGAAGTCGGCATGCCGGGGAATGTAGGGCGACGCAAAGCTGAACTCGGTGGCCGCGTGGTAGGGCTGGCCGCGCCGATAACCCAGGCGCTCGCGCACGGCCTCCCAGGGCTCGCCGGGCGGTGCGGCGGGCACGGGCAGGGTCTCCAGCAGGCTTTCGGCGCGCACCCGCAGTTGCTCGTGGGTGAACGGCAGGCTGAAGAACGCGCGGGTGTTGCCAAACACGTCCTGCACCAGGTTGCACTGTGTTGGGGCGGGGTCCACCTGCAGACTGTGGGTCAGCACGCGCTGCACCACACCGGTGCGCGGGCGCAGATGGGCCATGTGCTGGGCGTTTTGCACCGCCGGGCTGTAGTGGTACACCGTTTCGTGGATGACGCGCAGCTTCATGGTCAAGCTCCTACGCTGTGCCGAAGTGCATCCGCCGAATGCGTGAAGTAGCGCGTGGCCAGTACATCCGACAAGCCCATCACGCCCCGCACACACCGGCCCAGATAATCCTCCAGCGCGGCATGGCGCCCCTCGGCGTCCTGTGCGCACAAGGCCACCAGCGACAGGTCGGACGCTTCGGGGATGCCCGTGGCGGCGGATTCGCCGGGCGTACCGGCGGCCGCTTCGATCTTGGCAATGCGCCCGCGCAGCGTCTGCGCGACCCAGGCCAGCGAGCGGGGGTTGTCGCGGTCGATCACCAGCAGGTCCAGCAGGGCGGGCATGTCGCGCCGCTGCTGGTACTGCGCGTGGAAGGTGATGGTGCTGTCGAACAGCGCCACCATGGCCTCGAAGCCGCCCTCATCGTGCACGGCGCCGGTCTGCAGGCCGCTTTCCAGCGCCGAAGCCAGAAAGCCCAGGCGCTCCAGATGGCGCCCGATGGACAGCAGGCGCCAGCCGTCGTCGCGGGTCATGCGGTCGGTCTGCTGGCCCGTCATGGCGGCGGTGTGGCCGCTCAGCACCTCCAGCTGGCGCAGCGCGTCCAGCGGCGAATAGTCGCCGTCGTCTTCGGCTCCTGTGCGGGGCGCAAAAAACTCCGCCTCGGCGCGCACGATGAGGTTCCAGTGTTCCTGCGACAAACGGTCGCGCACGGCCGAGGCTGCACCCAGGATGCCGCGCAGGTTGTAGCCCACGCTGGTCACCTGCGCGGGCTGCGTCAGCCCGGCGATCAGCGAGCGCTCGAACACGCGCCGTGCCTGCCCGGCCGCAGGCACGGTCGGCAGCACCAGCCCCTGGCTCACGCCCATGGCGCTCAGCCAGGCCAGCAGCGGCTGCGAGGTCTGGTCCTCGCCATTGAGGCATTGCAGCGTGATGCGCGCTAGGCGCGTGACGTTCTCGGTGCGCTCGGTGTAGCGACCCAGCCAGAACAGGTTTTCGGCCGCGCGGCTGGTCACCTGGCGGCTGCGGTGCACCACGGCGGGCGCGGCCTGGTTGTGGGCCAATAGCGTGGTGGTGTCCACGGGGTCATCGGTCTGCACCCACACATCGGCGCTGCTGCCGCCGCGCTGCATGGATGTGATGCCGCTGTCGCCCTGGGCCAGGCGGGCCAGCCCGCCCGGCAACACGCGCCACGAGCCGGGGCCGTCGCACACCGCAAACACGCGCAGCATCACCGAGCGGGGGGCGATGGGGCCACCGCCCTGGCCCGCACCCTCTGCGGCGTCACTGCGCCAGGTGGGCATTTGCGACAGCGGCAGGTGGGCCTGCACGGTGTATTCGTCGCCCTGGGCCTCGATACGAGCGGACCACTGCGCCAGGTCTTGTGCCGACAGCGCACCGCCCAGCACGGGCACGCGCTGCGCCATGGGCCAGGTGGGGCGGATCACGCTGTGCGCGAGCTGCGGCAGCACCGCCTGCATGGCCGAGCGCTCGCCACACCACCAGGTGGGCAGTGACGGCAGGGCCAGCTCTTCGCCCAGCAGGTGGCGCGACAGCGCGGGCATGAAGCCCAGCAGCGCCGACGATTCGAGAAACGCCGAGCCCGGCGCATTGGCCACCAGCACGTTGCCCGCGCGGATGGCCTGCAGCAGGCCGGGCACGCCCAGGCGCGAGTCGCTGCGCAGCTCCAGCGGGTCCAGAAACTCGTCGTCCAGGCGCTTCAAGATGCCGTGCACCGGCTGCAGGCCATGCAGCGTCTTGAGGTACAGGCGCGCGTCGCGCACCGTGAGGTCGTTGCCCTCCACCAGCGTCAGACCCAGGTAGCGCGCCAGGTACGCGTGCTCAAAATAGGTCTCGTTGTACGGGCCGGGCGTGAGCAGCACGATGCGCGCATCCGCCCCCGCCGGGCTCATCTGCCGCAGCCCGTCGAGCAGTGCGCGGTAGGTGGCTGCCAGGCGCTGCACATGCATCTGGCTGAACGCCTCGGGGAACAGGCGCGAGATGAGCAGCCGATTCTCCAGCAAATATCCCAGGCCTGAGGGCGCCTGCGTGCGCTGCGTCACCACCCACCAGTCGCCCTGCGCATCGCGCGCCATGTCGAACGCCGCGATGTGCAAATGGGTGCCGCCCACGGGCTGCACGCCATGCATGGCGCGCAGGTAGCCCGGGTGCCCCTGCACCAGCGCGCTGGGCAGCAGGCCTTTGCGCAGCAGCTCCTGCGGGCCATACACGTCGGCCATCACGCGGTTGAGCAGGCGCGCGCGTTGCAGCACGCCGCGCTCGATGTGTGCCCAGTCGCCCTGCGAGAGGATCAGCGGAAACAGGTCCACCGACCAGGGCCGCTGCGGGCCGTCGGCGTCGGCATAGACGTTGTAGGTGATGCCGTTATCGCGCACCTGCCGCTGCAGGCTCTGCATGCGCCGGTCCAGGTCCTGGAAGCCCTCGGGCCCCAATTGATCAAAGAATTGGCCCCAGGCGCTAGTGATATCTGGCTTGTTTGCTATTGATTTGGGAGTGGATGATGCAGTGGCAGCGCCGGGGGCGTCCGCCACGCTGGCACCCCGCAACTCGTCAAAATGCCCGGCCGCCGCAGCAGGCGCCAGTGCAGCCGCCAACTGGGCTGCGCTGTCAGAAGGGTCGGGGGTGGGGAGGCTGTCGTTGAGGTGGTTCACTGCGCTCGATTTTCGGGCATTTGGTCGACAACACTCTGCGGGTAACCCGCACCGTCGAAACTGGTGGGGCCGATGCCAGAGACGCCAAGCAAGGGCCGCCCCGCAGCAAGGGCGTCGTCCCCCTGGGGGGAAGGCGCGCAGCGACTCAGGGGGCTTCTCTACCTCCGCATCTTGCGCCGCAGATCCAGCGTGAACGGAAACTCCCGGCTGCCCGGCAGCTCAATCGTCGCAGGCGGCACCGCCAGCCTGCCCGGCGTGTGGCCCATGCGCGAGAAGCGCGCCAGGCGGCGGCTTTCGGCCTCATACGCGTTGACCGGGAAGGTGTCGTAGTTGCGCCCACCCGGGTGGGCCACGTGGTACTGGCAGCCGCCGAGCGAGCGGTTCATCCAGGTGTCCACGATGTCGAACGTGAGCGGCGCATGGGCGCCAATGGTCGGGTGCAGGGCCGAGGGCGGGTTCCAGGCCTTGTAGCGCACACCCGCCACAAATTCACCGGTGGTGCCCGTGCTTTGCAGCGGCAGCGGCTGGCCGTTGACGGTGACCACATGGCGGCTTTCGTTCATGCCCGTCACGCGCACCTCGATGCGCTCCAGCGACGAGTCCACATAGCGCACGGTGCCCCCGGCTGAGCCTTCCTCGCCCATCACATGCCAGGGCTCCAGCGCGTTGCGCAGGGTCAGCTCCACACCCATCGATTGGACGGTGCCGACCATGGGGAAGCGGAACTCGAACTGCGGTGCAAACCAGGCTGCGTCAAACGCGTAGCCTGCGGCGTTCATCTCGGCCACGACGTCGTGCATGTCCTGCTGGATGAAGGTGGGCAGCATCCAGCGGTCGTGCAGCTCGGTGCCCCAGCGGGCGGCGGGCGCGCGGTAGGGCGTCTTCCAGAAGCGGGCGATCAGGGCGCGCAGCAGCAGCTGCTGCACCACGCTCATGTGGGCGTGGGGCGGCATCTCAAAGGCGCGCAGCTCCAGCAGGCCCAGGCGGCCGGTGCTGCTGTCGGGCGAGAACATCTTGTCGATGGAAAACTCGCTGCGGTGGGTGTTGCCCGTCACGTCCACCAGGATGTTGCGCAGTGTGCGGTCCACCAGCCAGGGCGGCATGTCCTGGCCATAGGTTGCGCGGTTGGTTTCGATCTCGCGCAGTGCGATCTCCAGCTCATACAGCTGGTCGTTGCGCGCCTCGTCCACGCGCGGCGACTGGCTGGTGGGGCCGATGAACAGGCCGCTGAACAGATAGCTCAGGCTGGGGTGGTTGTGCCAGTAGAGCAGCAGGCTGGCCAGCAGCTCAGGCTTGCGCAAGAACGGCGAGTCGGCCGGTGTGGCGCCGCCCATCACAAAGTGGTTGCCGCCACCGGTGCCGGTGTGGCGGCCATCGGTCATGAACTTCTCGGCCGACAGGCGCGTCTCCCACGCGGCCTGGTACAGAAACTCGGTGTGCTGCACCAGCTCCTTCCAATGGCTGGCGGGGTGGATGTTCACTTCGATCACGCCCGGGTCGGGCGTGACTGCCAGCACTTTGAGGCGCGCATCGCGCGGCGGCGGGTAGCCTTCCAGCACGATCTTCATGCCCAGCTCTTCGGCCGTGGCTTCGATGGCGGCCAGCAGGTCCAGGTAATCATGGAGGCGCGACAGCGGCGGCATGAAGACATAGAGCACGCCGTATTTCTCGCCCACCTTCTCGGCCTTGGGGCCGCTGGCGCGGCGCGGGTCGCGCACCTCCACGCACAGCGCCGTGCGCGACAGGCCTGCGGCCGACTGGAACTTGCCCGGGGGCTGCACGCCCGCATGCGGGTCGGGCTGACCGGACAGGCGCGCGTTATCACCACCCGCAGTGCTCTGCGTTACGCGCCGTGCCTCGCCCGGCGCGGTGGCGCCTGCCAGGTAGGGCAGGTCGCGGTCGCCAGTGACCGGGCCGGATGGCACGGAATATCGCGCCCGCAGCGTGGTGGCAGCGGCCAGCGGGCTCTGGGGCGCGGTCGGATCTTGCGGGATCAGGTGCTCGGTGTCTGATGCCTTCACCCAGGGCAGGGCGTCCAGCGGCAGGCGGTAGCCCATGGGCGAATCGCCGGGGATGAGCAGCATGCGGTCATCGCGGAAGAACCACGGCCCGGTACTCCACACGCTGCCCGCCAGCGTGCCCGCGCCTTCGCCTGCCTGCAGCGGCAGCACATAGCCCACCACGCTGTCGAGTTTTTGCTCGAACACGCGGCGCAGGCGTGCGCGCTCCAGCTCGTCGTCCAGACGTGCGTCAAACGGGTCCACGTTGACCGGCAGGCGCCGCTCGCGCCACAGGTAGTAGAAGGTGTCTTCATAACCGGGCTGGATGTAGCGGTCCGTCACGCCCAGCTTGCGCGTGAGGTGGCGCACAAAACGCTCGGCGTCGGCGCTGGTGTAGTGCGAGGGGTTGCGTTCGTCGGCAAACAGCGCGGGGTTCTGCCATGCGGGCTGGCCGTCGGCGCGCCAGCAGATCGACAGCGCCCAGCGCGGCAGCTGTTCGCCCGGGTACCACTTGCCCTGGCCAAAGTGCAGAAAGCCGCCCTGTCCATATTCGGCACGCAGCTTGTGCGTGAGTTCGGTGGCAAAGCCGCGTTTGGTGGGGCCCAGCGCGTCGGTGTTCCACTCGGGCGCGTCGCGGTCGCCCACGGCCACAAAGGTGGGCTCGCCGCCCATCGTCAGCCGCACGTCGCCCGCCACCAGGTCGGCGTCCACCTGCTCGCCCAGGGCCAGCACGGCCTGCCACTGGTCTTCGGTGTAGGGCTTGGTCACGCGGGGCGATTCGTAGATGCGCGTGACGCGCATCTCATGGCTGAACTCCACCTCGGCCTTGTCCACGCCGCCTTCAATCGGCGCGGCGCCCGAGGGCTGGGGTGTGCAGGCCAGCGGGATATGGCCCTCGCCCGCCATCAGGCCGCTGGTGGCATCCAGGCCGATCCAGCCTGCGCCGGGCAGGTAGACCTCGCACCAGGCGTGCAGGTCGGTGAAGTCGTGGTCGGTGCCGCTGGGGCCATCGAGCGCCTTCACATCGGGGGTGAGCTGGATCAGGTAGCCCGACACAAACCGCGCCGCCAGCCCCAGGTGGCGCAGCAGCTGCACCAGCAGCCAGCCCGAGTCGCGGCACGAGCCGCTGGCCTTTTGCAGCGTTTCCTCGGGTGTCTGCACGCCGGGCTCCAGGCGGATGAGGTAGCGGATGTCTTGCGATACCTGCTGGTTGAGCTTGACCAGGAAATCGATGGTGCGCTGCTTGCTGCGGTCCACCTTGTCCAGATAGGCCTGCACCAGCGGTGTCATCGGGTCGGTGGCCAGGTACGGTGCCAGCTCCTGCTGCACATCGCTGCTGTACTTGAACGGGATGTTCTCGGCCTCGGGCTCCAGGAAGAAGTCGAAGGGGTTGTACACCGCCATCTCCACCACCAGGTCCACCGTGACCTTGAACTCGCGCGTCTTCTCGGGGAAGACCAGCCGCGCCTGGTAGTTGGCAAACGGGTCCTGCTGCCAGTTGATGAAGTGCTGTGCAGGCTCGACCTTGAGCGAATACGAAATGACGTTGCTGCGGCAGTGGGGCGCAGGCCGCAATCGGATGGTCTGTGGCCCGAGGCCTACCAGCCGGTCGTATTGGTAATGCGTGACGTGGTGGAGCGCGGCGTGGATGGGCATATGCAGGCCATGCTAGCAAGTCCCGAGCCATCGCGGGCAACTATTCCGGGGGCGGTGACAAGCGGTCATCGGCTGTTCACAATGTGCGGTCCGCGCCCCGCTGCCGGGGCTGTCTCCCTTTTGCTGATTGCGCACCAACTTGGTGATGCCCTGATTCACCCATGTCCCATTCCCCCCAACTACTGCTCCTGCCGGGCCTGGCCGCCGATGAACGCATGTGGCGCGGCGTGCTGCCGCTACTGCCCGCCGCGCTGCGCCCCGAGGTCGCCACCGCCCACCAGGATGTGAACCTGCACCGCATCGAAGACTTTGCCGCACGCCTGCTGGCACAACACGCGGGGCCGCTGGTGCTGGCCGGTGCGTCGATGGGCGGCATGGTCGCCATGGAGGCCGCGCGCCAGGCGCCGCAGCGTGTGGCAGGGCTGGCGCTGCTGGGTACCACCGCGCGGCCCGAGACGCCCGACATGCGCGCCCTGCGCGAAGGCGCCATCGAACTGTTTGAACAGGGCCGCATGCGCGAGGTCATCGAGCCCAACGTGGCCCTGGCCTTCCACCCCGTGAACGCCGCCAACGCGGACCTGGTGCAGGCCTACCTGGACTTTGTGCTGGACGCGGGCGCCGACCACCTGGTGCGCCAGAACCGCGCCGTGATCCACCGCCCCGATGCGCGGTTGCACCTGCCCCAGCTGGCTTGCCCCGTGCTGGTGGTGTGTGGCGCGGCCGACCAGCTCACGCCGCCCGAATGCTCGGCAGAGATTGCGGCGCTGGTGCCCGGCGCCGAACACCACCTGCTGCCCTGCAGCGGCCACATGCTGACCATGGAGCAGCCCGAGGTGGTGACTGGCTTGCTGGTGCAGTGGCTGGCCTGCAACGGGTGGATTTGAATTGGTTAGAAGTCTTTTTGACAGGAAGCGCCAGTAGTACATGCCTGGGTAGCTATGGAAATGATAGCTAATCAGAACTCCAGGTTGTCGATCAGCCGCGTGCTGCCCAGCCGCGCTGCACCCAGCGCCACCAGCGTGCCTGCGGCATCGTCGGCCGTGGCGGGCAACAGGTCGGCCCGGCGGCGCACCGTGAGGTAGTCGGGCGCCCAGCCCCGGGCGCGCAGCGCGTCTTGCGCCTGGGTCTCCAGCGTGCTGCGGTCGCTGGCGTCCAGCCACTGCTGCGCCAGTCGCTTCAGGGCCTGCGACAGGGCCACGGCCTCCTGCCGTTCTTCGAGGCTCAGGTAGCCATTGCGCGAGCTCAGCGCCAGCCCGTCGGCCGCGCGGCAGGTCTCGCCCGCTACGACGTCAATGGGCAGCGCAAACTGCTGCACCATGTGGCGGATCACCATGAGCTGCTGGTAGTCCTTCTTGCCAAACACGGCCGTGCCGCCGGTCTGGCCCAGCACGCAGGCAAACAGCTTCATCACCACCGTGCTCACGCCCACAAAAAAGCCGGGGCGGAAATGGCCCTCCAGCATGTCGGCGAGCTGCGGGTCGGGGTGCACCTTGAAGGTCTGGGGCTCGGGGTACAGGTCCGTCTCGCGCGGGGCAAACAGCACATCGCAACCGGCGGCCTGCAGCTGCGCGCAGTCGGCCTCCCAGGTGCGCGGGTAGCTGTCAAAGTCCTCGTGCGGCAGAAACTGCAGGCGGTTCACAAAGATGCTGGCCACGGTCACATCGCCCAGGGGCTTGGCCTGGCGCACCAGGGCAATGTGCCCCTCATGCAGGTTGCCCATGGTGGGCACAAACGCAGGGCGGCGGTAGGGGGCCAGGGCCTGGTGCAGGTCGGCAACGGAGCGGGCAATCAGCATGGGGTCGGAGGGGTCAGAAGGAGAGAGGAAAAGGGCTCACCAGGCGTGCACAGCGTTGTCCGGGAAACGCCCTTGCTTCACGGACTGCACATACGCCTCCATGGCGCCGCGCACGCTGCCCGCGTCCTGCATGAAGTTGTGGACGAACTTCGGCATCTTCCCGAGGTTCATGCCCAGCATGTCGTGCAACACCAGCACCTGGCCGGCCGTGCCGTTGCCCGCGCCGATGCCGATGGTGTGGCAGTGCGGCAGCTCGGCCGTGATGTCGGCGGCCAGCGCTGCGGGCACCATCTCCAGCACCAGCATGGCGGCGCCTGCGTCCTGCAGCTCATGGGCCTCTTTGCGCAGCGTGCGGGCCGCGTCGTCGGTTTTGCCCTGCACGCGGTAGCCACCCAGCGCGTGCACCGTTTGTGGCGTCAGGCCCAGGTGGGCGCACACCGGCACGCCGCGCTGCACCAGGAATTCGACCGTGGCCGCCGTCCAGCCACCACCTTCGAGCTTGACCATGTGTGCACCCGCCTGCATCAGCACGCAGGCGCTGCGCAGCGCTTGTTCGCGGCTTTCGGCATAGGTGCCATAGGGCAGGTCGGCCACCAGCCAGGCCGTGCCCTGCACGCGGTGCAGGCCGCGCGCCACGCTGGCCGTGTGGTAGGCCATGGTGTCCAGCGTCACTCCCACCGTGCTGGGCAGGCCCTGGCACACCATGCCCAGCGAGTCGCCCACCAGAATGCATTCCACCCCCGCCGCATCGGCCACGGCCGCAAAGGTGGCGTCGTAGGCGGTGAGCATGGTGATCTTCTCGCCCGCCGCGCGCATCTGCGCCAGGCGCGGCAGGCTCACGGGGCGGCGCTGGGGCAGGGGCGATGCGGGCGGCAGCGTGCCATAGGGCGTGGCGGAAACAGGGCTGGTGGCGGTCATGTAGCGCGGTGGAGCCAAAAAATTGCCGCGAGTCTATGCGACCAATACTGGGTGTACTTATTGGTTTCCAGCGCGGGCCCCAGGGGCCAGCGCTGGCACAGTGGCCTTTGCGTTCCCGGTATGCTCGCGGCCCATGACAGCTGCGACATATTCCGCACATTCCCCCGCAAAGACCCCCATGAGCGATACCGAAGTGAAGGCCCTGGCCCAGGCCGATGTGGCCCGCGCCCTGGCCGAAGACGTGGGCACTGGCGACCTCACCGCCGGCCTGATCGACCCCGCCCGCCGCGCCCGCGCGCGCATCCTGGCGCGCGAAGCTGCCGTGATCTGCGGCGCCCCCTGGGCCGAAGCCGCGCTGCGCGCCCTCGACCCCACGGTGCAGATCACCTGGCATGTGGCCGAAGGCCAGCGCTGCGCCCCCGACCAGGTGGTGCTGGAGATTGAAGGCAATGCCCGCGCGCTGCTCAGCGCCGAGCGCACCGCACTCAACTTCCTGCAACTGCTGTCGGCCGTGGCCACCAAGACCCGCACCTATGTGGATGTGGTGGCTGGCACCCGCGCCCACATCGTGGACACGCGCAAGACCATTCCCGGCCTGCGCCTGGCGCAGAAATATGCAGTGCGCGTGGGCGGCGGTACCAATCACCGCATTGGCCTGCACGATGCGGTGCTGATCAAAGAGAACCACATTGCCGCTGCGGGAGGCGTGACCGCCGTGCTGCGCGCTGCCGAGCGGGTGGCGTCTCAGGCCAAGTTCATCGAGATCGAAGTGGAAACCCTGGAGCAACTGGCCGAGGCGCTGGAGGCTGGCGCCAAGATGGTGCTGCTGGACAACATGCCCCTGACCATGCTGCGCGAGGCCGTGCGCATCAACGCGGGCCGGGCGATTCTGGAAATCTCGGGCGGCGTCACGCTCGACGGCCTGCGCGAACTGGCCGAGACCGGCGTGGACCGCATCTCCATCGGCACGCTGACCAAGGACGTGAAGGCCACGGACTTTTCGATGCGCCTGCAGGAGCTGGCATGACCACCACGATCCTTAACCGCATTGATGTGGAATACGAGCAGCCTGACGAAGCCGCTGCGGGCTCTGTCTGCTCCACCAAACACGCCTGGGCGCGCGTGCCACCTGAGCCCACCCAGGCTGAGCGTGTCGCGCTCAAGGACAAGATCCGGCGCCTGCTCAAGGAAAAGAACGCGGTGATGGTCTCGCACTACTACGTGCACCCGGACCTGCAGGACCTGGCCGAGGAAACCGGCGGCCTGGTGAGCGATTCGCTGGAGATGGCCCGCTTTGGCCGGGACCACGCGGCGCAGACCCTGGTGGTGAGCGGCGTGCGTTTCATGGGCGAGACGGCCAAGATCCTGAGCCCGGAAAAGACCGTGCTCATGCCCGATCTGGACGCCACCTGCTCGCTGGACCTGGGCTGCCCCATCGACGAATTCAGCGCGTTCTGCGACCAGCACCCCGACCGCACTGTGGTCGTCTACGCCAACACCAGCGCGGCCGTGAAGGCGCGCGCGGACTGGCTCGTCACATCGAGCTGCGCGCTCGACATCGTGAGCGCCCTCAAGGCCGCAGGCCAGAAGATCCTGTGGGCGCCCGACCGCCACCTGGGCGCCTACATCCAGCGTGAGACGGGCGCCGACATGGTGTTCTGGAACGGTGCCTGCATCGTGCACGACGAGTTCAAGGCGCTGGAGCTGGAGCTGCTCAAGCAGCAGCACCCGCATGCCAAGGTGCTGGTCCACCCCGAGAGCCCCGCCGACGTGGTGGCCCTGGCCGACGCCGTGGGCTCCACCAGCGCCATCCTCAAGGCCGCGCGCGAGATGGACGCCACCGAATTCATCGTGGCCACCGACAACGGCATGATGCACAAGCTGCGCACGCTCAACCCCGGCAAGACGTTTTACGAAGCGCCCACGGCGGGCAACAGCGCCACCTGCAAGAGCTGTGCGCACTGCCCCTGGATGGCGATGAACGGCCTGGCCGATGTGGCCCGGGTGCTGGAGACCGGTGCGAACGCTGTTCACGTGGACCCCGCACTGATTCCGCGTGCGCGTCAGCCGATTGACCGCATGCTGGCCTTCACAGCGGCGCTCAAGAACGGTCAGCCCACCGGCGCACTGTTGCCCCACCTGGGCGCTGCCTGAGTGCGCACGACGCGTTGAAGTTTGCTCATGTTTTGATAGCTACAGGCGCATGATCCACTAGCGCCTCCGCCTGCTTTGACTTCTAGTTGCCACATTGACTTCACCCAGCCGCTGAGCGCAGGCGCCGCGCGCCTGCGCCACCGTTTCGAGGCCCCGCGCGAGGTGCTGGTGGCCCAGGCACTGCACGAGGTGCGCGGTGTGCTCGACGCCGTGTTTGCCGCCGCACAGCAAGGACGCTGGTGCGTGGGCCATGTGCGCTACGAGGCCGCCCCGGCCTTCGATGCTGCATTGCAGACCCATGCGGCCGACGGCCCGCTGGCCTGGTTTGCCGTGTACGACACGCCCCAGCCCGGGACCGACGACGCGGCGGATGCGGCGGCAGCGGCAACCCCTGCGCAGGTGGTGTGGGACGACAGCCCCGAGCGCGAGGAATTTGACGCCGCGCTGGCGCAAATCCAGCAGGCCATCGCAGCGGGTGAGCTGTACCAGGTCAACTACACCGCACCCTTTCGCGGCCCGCTGCAGGGTTCGCCGCAGGCCTTGTTTGCTGCGTTGCTGCGTGCCCAGCCCGGGGGCTATGCCGCCTACCTGCAGGCGGGTGACGAGCAAGTGCTGTCGGTGTCGCCCGAGCTGTTTTTTGACTGGCAGGACGCGCCGGAAGGCGGCACCCTGCTGGCCCGCCCGATGAAGGGCACGGCCCCGCGCGGCGCCACCCCCGAGCAGGACGCGCAGCAGGCCGAGCACCTGCGCACGGCGCCCAAGGAGCGTGCCGAGAACGTGATGGTCGTGGACCTGCTGCGCAACGACATGTCGCGCATTGCGCTGCCGCACAGCGTGCAGGTGCCTGCGCTGTTTGCCACGCAGGCCTTGCCCACGGTGTGGCAGATGACCTCGGACGTGACGGCGCGCACGCGGCCCGGCACCACGCTGACGGATGTGTTTGCGGCGCTGTTCCCTTGTGGCTCCGTCACGGGGGCGCCCAAGGTGCGCGCCATGCAGATGATCCGCGCGCTGGAGCCCGCGCCGCGCGGTGTGTATTGCGGCGCGGTGGGTGTGGTGCGGCCTGGCGGGGCGGCGGGGCCAGACGGCCTGCACCCGGTGGCGGCCACGTTCAATGTGCCCATCCGCACCGTGGTGCTGCGTGGCGTGGGTACGGGTGCCGGTGCGGAGGCCTCCCCCGGCGTTGCCAAAGCCACCTGCGGCATTGGCAGCGGCATTACCTCGGGTGCCGAGGCGGGTGCCGAATGGGCCGAGTGGCAACACAAGCGCGCCTTTGTCGAGCGGGCCAGCGCTCCGTTCGAGGTGCTCGAAACCCTGGGCCTGCACCACGGCAAATTCGTGCACGCCGATCAGCATGTGCGCCGCATGGGCGAGGCGGCCGCGCATTTCAGCTTTGTCTTCAACGCACATGCGGTGCGCCAGGAGCTGCAGATTGCCGCCCTGCAACACCGCGATGGCGACTGGCGGGTGCGCCTGCTGCTGGCGGCGGATGGCAGCGCCCGCGCCGAGGCCTTTGCGCTGCAGACCACGGCGGTGCCCGTGCGCCTGCAACTGGCGCCGCGCCCCTTTGCGGCCGCACACAGCGAGTTTGTGCGCTACAAGACCACGCGGCGCGCGCACTACGCGGCGTTTGCACCCACCACCCCCGGCGTGTTCGACACGGTGCTGTGGAACGAGGCGGGCGAGATCACCGAAGGCACCTTCGGCAACATCGCCGCGCTCGTCGATGGGCGCTGGGTGACGCCGCCCCTGTCCTGCGGCCTGCTGCCCGGCGTGGGCCGCGCCGTGGCACTGCAGGACGGCCACGTGGTGGAGGCCGTGCTGCGCGTGGCCGACATCCCCCGCGTGCAAGGCTGGGCGTTCATCAACAGCCTGCGCGGCTGGCTGGACGCCACGCTGGACGCGTAGCCAACCCTTTTCTCGCAACCTCCCTGTTGGCGTGCCGCCCCAGGGTGTTTGGCGGCCGCCGCAGGGGCCGTTCAGCGCAGTGGATCAGGCCGTGGGTGTGTTGCCTTCGGTGGTCGTTCAGGCAGCGGGCCGAGCGTTCCAACGCGCATCCTGTGCATCAGGATGTGACGCTGCTTGCCCGGGCTGTAGGCGCGTGCATGGCGCCCACCCAGCCTGACCGCACCGGCCTGGCAAGGCCGGTTGCTGCGGTCTGGCAAATGCCCCCTTTTGCATCCCGCTACCTGCTGTGCGCTTGCTTACACCGCATCGCACCTGGCCCACAGGCCTATAGGACACGGCCTACAAAAAGCGCTGCGGTGCCCCTCGAACATGAACCCACACAAGACGCCTTTGAAGGCTTTGTGTGCCACCTTTGTTCAACCACTTCGACAGGAGCCACCATGTCTCAAAACAACCCGCAGAACCAGCCCAACACCCCTTCGTCTCAGCGCCAGTCGCCCGCCGGGCAGCAGCAGGCTGAGCAGAGCACGGGCGACAACACCCACCGCCAGCAAGGCGGCCGCAACGACGCCGACACACACGCGCAGGGCCGCGACCAGAAGCAGCAAGGCAGCCGCGATTCGCACAAGAGTCAGTCCTGAGACCGGGCGGGCCACAACAGCGCGTGGCCAGCCGCACCCTTTCATTCCTATTCACTTTCAATTTTTGATATTCCCATTGACCGCAAGGAGAACACCATGGGCTACAGAGACAGCGACGACAGCAACTTTTCCCGCCATGGCATGGGCCGCGATGCCGACGACATGCGCTTTACCGAGCGCGGTGACCACCACGGCTACGGCAGCGAAGACCATCGCGGCAGCAGCCCTGGCGGTTACCGCCAGGAGTTCGAGAACCGCAATGACCGCTATGAGCAAGAACGCTATGGCCACGAACGGTATGGCCAGTACGGCCTGAACCGCAGCCGTGGCGAATCGCAGGGCTACCCACGCACCGGGCGTGAGAGCTTTGGCGCGTATGGGCCTCAGGGCCGCTCGGGCTACGACAACGGTCCCGGCCGTCAGCACCAGGCCTGGGGAGCCCCGTACGAGAGCCAGGGTTTTCGCGATGACGAAGGGCGCTTTGCCTCGCCCTATCGCGATGATGAACGCGGCCAGGGTGGCTATGGCAACGCCTATGGTTTCACCCGCAATGCACCGCCCGCCCAGCAGAGCCAGGGCCACCGCGATCCCGACTACCAGCAGTGGCGCGACGAGCAACTGCGCATGCTGGATGACGACTACGACAGTTGGCGCAAGGAGCGCTACCAGAAGTTCTCGGATGACTTCAGCCAGTGGCGCTCCACACGCACCAGCGGCAGTTCGGGCCAGCAGCAGCCTGGCCAGCAGAACCAGAAAGGTGCGGGCTCCCAGAGCGCATCCAGCACTGCGTCTGGCGGCAACCAGGGCAATACCGGCAAGTCCAAGGATGCCAGCTGACCGTTGCTGCGACTGACGCGGCCGGGCCGGGGCAGCGTGTGCTGCCCCGGCCCGGTCGTTGAACTCGCCGTCCGTACCACCGTGGGCGCACTGGCCTTGAAGCCCAGGCGCCCCTTTTTTTGGCTCCGGTTGACCTGGAGCCCCTGTCGGCAGAAAGACATTCCGCCATGACCGCCTCCGTCCCCTTCGCTCCCGGCCACCAAGGGTGCGATCCATGCCTTTACCCAGGTGCTGGCGCATAACTTGCCGACCGGGGAATCCGCGTGAAAGCGGTGGCGCCGGGGCCGGTGTGGGCACCGCGGATCCCGGCGGAGCGCCCGGCCAAAGAGGTGGAAAAGGTTGGCGTGACAACGCGTCTGGACCGCCCGACGCAACCCGAGGAGATCTCGCCCGCCGGCGTGTTCCTGGCGGCCCCGAGTTGTTCCAGCTACATCACGGGCATCGTGCAGCCGATCACCGGCAACGCAGGCGACGGGGCCTGAGGCGGGGGCAGGAGCGCAGCGTCAGAGCCGCTCTTTGGCGTACGAGCCCCGGTCCATATCGACGATCTCCACGCTCAATTGCACCATCACGCCCTGGGGCTTGGGGGTGCGCTCGCGCAGCACAGCGGCAATGAGGTCGGACAGCTCCTTCTTGGCCTCGGGCGTGCGGCCTGACAGCAGGCGCAGCTGTGCGTGCACAAAGGCGCGGTTGGCGGGCGCGATGCCGATCTCGAAGCTGTCGGCCACGATGAAGCGCGTCTTCAGGTCTGCCTCGTCCTGCACCTGGGGATGTGCGCACAGGGCGGCGTTCAGGGCCGTCAAGGTTTCGGCTTCGGGGTAGTGGGGCAGGTTGGCCGAGTATTCGATGGTCAGGTGGGGCATGGAATCGTCTCGCTGGAAGGATAGGGGAGGGCCTGCACTGGCAGGGCGCCTGGGCTGTGCATGGTACTGCGGCTTGTCAGCGGCTCACCAACGGTGTCGCTAGCGCATGCAGCGCGGCCAGCAGTTGCGCCACATCGTCGGTGGTGTGCGCGGCGGACAGCGCAATGCGCAGCCGCGCCGTGCCCGCTGGCACGGTGGGCGGGCGGATGGCAGGCACCCACAGTCCTTTGGCGCGCAGGCCTTCCATCACCGCCAGCGCCGCTTCGTTGCTGCCGATGATCAGGGCCTGCACGGGGGTGTGCGACGGCAGCAGGTGCCAGCCCAGCGATGCAGGCAATGTGGACAGTCCTTGGCGCAGTTGCGCGATGAGTCCGTCCAGGTGCGCGCGCAGGTCGTCGGCTTCCTCCATGAGCTGCAGGCTTTGGCGCAGTGCGCTTGCCAGCAGCGGTGGCGCGGCGGTGGCAAAGATGTAGGTGCGCGTTTTTTGCAGCAGCCATTCGATGAGGGCTGCATCGCCGGCCACAAAGGCGCCCGCCACGCCCGCTGCCTTGCCCAGCGTGGCCATGTACAGCACGCGGCGCGAGGCGTGGGGGCCCGTCAGCCCCGCCTGTGCCAGGCTGCCGCGCCCTTGGGGGCCCAGCACGCCAAAGCCGTGGGCATCGTCCAGCAACAACAGTGCGTCGTAGCGCTCACACAGCGCGAGCAGGGCTGGGATGTCGATGAGATCGCCGTCCATGCTGAACACCGCATCGCTGATGACCAGCTTGCGCCGCGCAGGGCTGGCGGCCAGAGCAGCCTCCAGCGAGGCCAGGTCGGCATGGGGGTAGCGGTGAATGGTGGCGCGCGACAGGCGGGCACCGTCGATCAGGCAGGCGTGGTTGAGTGCATCGGAGAACAGCGCATCGCCGTCACCCACCAGCGCGGGGATGATGCCGGTGTTGGTGGCATAGCCCGCGTAGAAGTACAGGGCCCGGGGCAGTTGTACATAGGCCGCCAGATCGTGCTCCAGCGCATCGTTGGCAGCGCTATGGCCGCTGACCAGCGGCGAGCCGCCCGAGCCCACGCCATAGTGGTGTGTGGCCTCGCGCGCGGCTTCGGCCAGCGCAGGGTGACCGGCCAGACCCAGGTAGTCGTTGCTGCAAAAGGCCAGCATGGGCCGGCCGTCCACCAACAGGCGTGCACCGCCGGCGGGCTGCACCACACGGCGGCGGCGCAGCAGGTGGGCGCGTTCGATGTCGACCAGGCGCGCGGGGATCTCGTCGAGCCACGACGTTTGTGGTGCCGTGGCGCTTGTCATCGCCAGTCCTTGGGCAAATCAAACACCAGGCTGCCGGGTTCGGGTAGCTCCTGGTGCGGCACATCGGCCAGCAGCGGTGCACCCAGCCGGGTACGCAGGTAGGCAATGTTGTCCTCCATCGCCTCCATGTCGGGGTCCACCCGGTTGGCCACCCAGCCCGCCAGCGTGAGGCCCCGCGCACGGATGGCCTCGGCGGTCAGCAACGCATGGTTCAGGCAGCCCAGCCGCAAACCCACCACCAGCACCACCGGCAAGGCCAGGGCTTGGGCAAGGTCTGCGCCAGTCAGCGTATCGGTGAGCGGCACATGAAAGCCGCCTGCTCCTTCCACCACCACGGCGTCGGCCTGAGCGGCCAGCGTTTGGTAGCTGGCGACGATGGCAGCGATGTCGATCTGCACACCCGCCCGCGCCGCGGCGATGTGGGGCGAGAGCGGGTCGGGCAGCAGCACGGGGTTGTCCAGCGATGGCGGCACGGCCAGGGTAGAGGCCGAGCGCAGCGCAATCGCGTCTTCGCTGGCCCAGTCGTCCCCCCAGGGCACCAGGCCAGCCGCCACGGGCTTCATGCCCACCACGCGGCGGTGGTGGCGCGCCAGAGCGTGTAGCAGCCCGGCGGACACCAGCGTCTTGCCGACACCGGTATCGGTGCCGGTCACAAAACATCCCATCATCAACTTTCCTCCTGCAGGGTGGCGTTCAGCGCATCGAGCGCGCCGCTGGCGAGGCACTGGACGGCCTCGTCGTCGAGCGCATAGGGCGGCATGGCGTACAGCGTTTTGCCAATGGGTCGCAGTACCAATCCGCGTGCCATGGCGTGCTGGTGGTAACGGCGCGCAAAGTTGGGCAGGGTAGTGTGTACATCCCAGGCCCAGATCATTCCAAGATGGCGTGCATGCTGCACACGCGGGTGCTGTGTGATGGGCCTGCAGGCTGTATCAATGCGTTGCGCCAGCGTCTGGTTGGTTTTCAGTGCATCCAGTTGCTCAAACAGTTCCAGCGTGGCCAGCGCTGCGCGGCAGGCCAGCGGGTTGCCGGTGTACGAGTGCGAATGCAGAAAGCCCCGCGCCACATCGTCGTCGTAGAACGCGGCGTACACCGCATCGGTGGTGAGCACGGCCGACAGCGGCAGTGTGCCGCCCGTGAGGCCTTTGGACAGGCAAATGAAATCCGGCCGGATTCCGGCCTGCTGGTGGGCGAACATGGTGCCCGTGCGGCCAAAGCCCACGGCGATTTCGTCTACCACCAGGTGCACCTCGTAGCGGCTGCACAGCGCACGTGCCAGGCGCAGGTATTCGGGGTCGTGCATCGCCATGCCGGCCGCGCATTGCACCAGGGGCTCGACGATGAAGGCGGCGGTGGTTGTGTGGTGCTCCTGCAGCCATGCTTCCAGCGCGGCAGCGGCGCGTCGGGCCACGTCCTGTGCGGTCTCCCCCGTTGCCGCATCGCGTACGTCAGGGCTGGGCACGGTGTCGGCCAGGCGCACCAGCGGGGCATAGGCTTCGCGAAAGATCGCAATGTCGGTCACGGCCAGCGCGCCCACGGTTTCGCCGTGGTAGCCACCGGCCAGACCCACAAAGCCGCTCTTGGCGGGGCGACCGGTGTTGCGCCAGTAGTGCGCGCTCATCTTCAGGGCGATCTCGGTGGCGGCTGCGCCGTCGCTGCCGTAGAACGCATGGCCCAGGCCGGTGAGGGCGGCCAGACGCTCGGACAGCTCCACCACGGGCGCGTGGGTAAAGCCCGCCAGCATCACGTGGTCCAGCTGGCCCAGCTGGTCCACCAGCGCGGCCTGGATGTGTGGGTGGCTGTGGCCGAACAGGTTGACCCACCAGGAGCTGATGCCGTCCAGGTAGCGCTTCCCATCGGTGCCGTAGAGCCACGGGCCCTGCGCGCGGGCAATCGCCACGGGGGGCTGGGCCTCGTGCCGCTTCATCTGGGTGCACGGGTGCCAGACGGCAGCCAGGCTGCGGGCCACCAGAGCGTCATGGGTTGGTGCCATCGTTACAGGGCCTGCGTGGGCACTGCGTGGCGCAGTTCCGTCTGGCGGTTGTGGTCGTGGTCGTCCACAAACACCAGTTGCGGCTGGTGCGCGGCCACCTGGTCTTCGTGCACCTGGGCGAAGGCCGCAATGATGATTAGATCGCCCACTGCAGCACGGCGTGCAGCCGAGCCGTTCACCGAGATCATGCCGCTGCCGCGCTGGCCCTTGATGGCATAGGTGACAAAGCGCTCGCCGTTGTTGATGTTCCAGATATGGATCTGCTCGTTCTCGGCGATGTTGGCGGCGTCCAGCAGGTCTTCGTCGATGGCGCAGGAGCCTTCGTAGTGCAGCTCGCACTGGGTCACGGCCACGCGGTGGATCTTGGATTTGAGCAGGGTGCGGAACATCGGGCTTCCTTGGGTGAAGTCTGTGAACTTTTGGGGGGTGGCCTGCCGGTGGCAGGGCCATGGCCGGTCAGGGCTGTGGAAAGTCCAGCGCGCAGCTGTCGCCCAGCGCCTCGCGCCACACGCGCACGCGGCTCAGGCTGGCGCGCAGGTCGGCGGGCAGTGCCTGGGCGATGAACAGGCACAGGTTCTCCAGCGTGGGTGTGCCCAGGCCGGGCACCTCGTCGAGCATGTGGTGGTCCAGCTGCTCGCGCACCACGGCCAAGCCCTGGCGCAGCAGGCCCAGGTCCAGCACCATGCCTGTGGCGGGGTCGCGCGGGCCGGTCAGGAACACTTCGGCGTGGTAGGTGTGGCCGTGTACACGGCGGCTGCCTTCGGCCTCGATCTCGCGGCGCAGGGTGTGGGCGGCGTCGAAGAAGAAGCGCTGGGAGATGGTGAACAACATACGGTGATTTAGAAGGACTTGGAGAGGCTAACAAAGCTCAGCGAAGCGGCCCTGGCTAGGCGTTCCGCCGCAGGCAGTACGAGTAGTACGACAAGGCGGGACAACGACGCCAGGGGAGTTTTGTTGGCCTCTCTCAGCGGATGCCGGTGAGCTTGTGGGTCTGTAGGCTTAATCGCCACGCGGGGTGGGCCAGGCAGGCGTCAATGCAGGCGGCAGTGTTCTGGCGCTGCAGCAGGCCGTCCATGGGCTGCAGAAAGCGGTGGGTGAACTGCGTGTCTTGCTCCAGCGCCTGCAGGTCAAAGCCGGGCTGGGGCCAGACCAGTTTCAGCTCCTGCCCGCTGCGCTGCACCCACGGTGCACCGGCCTTGGGGCTGACGCACAGCCAGTCGATGCCTTCGGGCGCGGCAACCGTGCCGTTGCTTTCGACGGCGATGCGGAACTGCTGGGCGTGCAGCGCGTCGATCAGCGCCGCATCGACCTGCAGCAGGGGCTCGCCACCCGTCAGCACCACCAGGCGGTGGCCCGCGCCTGCAGGCCATTGGGCGGTGATCAGCTCTGCGAGTGCCGTGGCCGTTTCGAACTTGCCGCCCAGCGTGCCATCGGTGCCCACAAAGTCGGTGTCGCAGAACTGGCAGATGGCCTGCGCGCGGTCCTGCTCGCGGCCCGTCCAGAGGTTGCAGCCTGCAAAGCGGCAGAACACGGCGGGTGTGCCCGCCTGGCCGCCTTCGCCTTGCAGGGTGTAGAAAATTTCTTTGACGCTATATGTCATGAGTGTCCTTGCGCGAGGCGTGCTGAGGCATCGGCCCATACAACTGGCGCGGCCAGGGCGAGGGACACCGAGCAAGGGCCGTCCCGCAGTGAGGGTGTCGTCCCCCTTGAGGGGGAAGGCGCGAAGCGACTCAGGGGGTGTTTCATTTCACCGGCGGAACAAGGATGGTGGGGGCGGCAGGCGCTGCCACCTCGGGGTAGTCGCGGCTGAAATGCAGGCCCCGGCTTTCGCGGCGCAGCTGGGCGCTTTTCACGATGAGGTCGGCCACCTGCACCAGGTTGCGCAGCTCCAGCAGGTCGCGCGTGACGTGGAAATGGGCGTAGAACTCCTGAATCTCGCCCTGCAGCATGGCAATGCGGTGGGCGGCACGTTCCAGGCGCTTGTTGGTACGCACGATGCCCACGTAGTCCCACATGAAGCGGCGCAGCTCGTCCCAGTTGTGGGAGATGACGACGGATTCATCCGCATCGGTCACGCGGCTGTCGTCCCAGGCGGGAACGGTGGGCAGTTCTGTGGTCGGGGCTGCTGCGATGGCCTGCGCGGCGGCGCGGGCGAACACCATGCATTCGAGCAGCGAGTTGCTGGCCAGGCGGTTGGCGCCATGCAGGCCGGTGCAGGCCACCTCGCCCACGGCGTACAGACCGGGCAGGTCGGTGCGGCCCGCTAGGTCGGTCAGCACGCCGCCGCAGGTGAAGTGGGCCGTGGGCACCACGGGGATGGGCTCCTTGGTGATGTCGATGCCCAGCGACGCGCAGTGCGCGAGGATGTTGGGGAAGTGCTCTTGCAGAAACGCGGGGCTCTGGTGCGAGATGTCCAGGTGTACGCAGTCCAGGCCGTGCTTTTTCATCTCGAAGTCGATGGCGCGGGCCACCACGTCGCGCGGGGCCAGTTCGGCGCGCGGGTCGTGGTCGAGCATGAAGCGCGTGCCGCCGGCCGAGGGGGGCAGCTTGAGTTGCCCGCCCTCGCCGCGCACGGCCTCGCTGATGAGGAAGGACTTTTCGTGCGGGTGGTACAGGCCCGTGGGGTGGAACTGGATGAATTCCATGTTCGCTACGCGGCAGCCCGCGCGCCAGGCGGCGGCAATGCCGTCGCCCGTGGCGGTGTCGGGGTTGGTGGTGTACAGGTACACCTTGCCTGCGCCGCCCGTGGCCAGAATGGTCTGCGGTGCGCGGAAGGTGACGACCTCATCGGTGTCGCTGTCCAGCGCATACAGCCCCAGGCAGCGGTTACCCGGCAAGCCCAGCTTGCGCGTGGTGATCAGGTCCACCAGCGTGTGCTGCTCGAACAGCGTGATGCCGGGCGTGGCGCGCACCACGTCGATCAGCGTGCGCTGCACGGCCGCGCCGGTGGCGTCGGTCACATGGGCAATGCGGCGCGCGCTGTGGCCGCCTTCCCGCGTGAGGTGCAGCTGGTCGCCTTCGAGCGTGAAGGGCACACCGAGCTCGCGCAGCCAGGTAATCGATGCGGGCGCGTTCTCCACCACAAAGCGTGTGGTGGCCAGGTCGCACAGGCCTGCGCCGGCGACCAGCGTGTCTTCGATGTGGGCAGCAAAGCTGTCGTCGTCGGCCAGCACGGCGGCAATACCGCCCTGGGCCCAGCCGCTCGATCCATCTTGTAGCGTGCGCTTGGTGATGACGGCCACGCGGTGCGTGGGCGCCAGGTGCAGGGCGGCCGAGAGGCCGGCGAGGCCGCTGCCTACGATGAGAACGTCGAAGTCGTGGGATGCCATGGCTTGCGTGTGAAGGGGGTAATGCCACGGCCACCGGCCAGGGCGGTGAACAGTGGAAGGCGGCCCTAGGCCGGCGTGTAGGCCAGGCGCACGTAGATGGGCGCAAACGCTTCGGCCTGCGTGATCTCGATCAGCGTCTCTTTGGCCAGCTCCAGCAGCGCAATGAAGGTCACCACCAGCACGGTGCTGCCTTTTTCGGGCTCGAAGAGTTCTTCAAACTCCACAAAACGCCGGCCCTGCAGGGTCTTGAGCACCATGCTCATGTATTCGCGCACGCTCAGTTCCTCGCGCGTGATCCGGTGGTGCTGTACCAGCTTGGCGCGCTTCAGGATGTCGCGCCAGGCCTCCTGCAGCTCCACCACATGCACGTCGGGAAAACGCGGCTGCAGGCTTTGCTCGATGTAGACCTGGGCTTTCAGGAAGTCGCGGCCATATTGCGGCATCTGCCCCAGGCGGGCGGCAGCCATCTTCATCTGTTCGTATTCGAGCAGGCGGCGCACCAGCTCGGCGCGTGGGTCTTCGGGTTCTTCGCCTTCTGCCTGCTTCTTGGGCGGCAGCAGCATGCGTGACTTGATCTCGATCAGCATGGCAGCCATCAGCAAATACTCGGCCGCCAGTTCCAGGTTGCGGCTGCGGATCTCGTCCACATACGCCAAGTACTGCTTGGTCACCCCCACCATGGGGATGTCGAGGATGTTGAAATTCTGCTTGCGGATCAGGTACAGCAGCAAATCCAGCGGGCCTTCAAAGGCTTCGAGGAAGACTTCGAGCGCGTCGGGCGGGATGTACAGGTCCTGCGGCAGCGCAAACAGCGGTTCGCCGTACAGGCGGGCCAAGGCCACCTGGTCCACCACCACGGGCATGCCCGCCGCGTCCAGCGAGGGCGCGCCGGGCGAGTCTGCCGCTTCGGCTGCGTTCGCAGTGGTCATGGTTTGCTATTGAATCAGGAGCTATCAGCGCAATAAATACCTGCGCTTGCGGCTCAAAAGATGCTCAATCGGCGTTGGTCTGGTACACGTAGGGCTTCTGGGCCACCTGGGCGTCGCGGTACTCGCCCCAGATCTTGCGGTCCACCTGCTTGTCCCACAGCAGGGCACGGCCGGCTTGTTGCTGCTGGTCCAGTTCGGGACGGCTCGCCTTGAGCTGGTTGATGAACTGGGTGGCGTCGGATTGGTAGTCGGGGCGGCGGAAAATAGACATGGACTGTGAACTCTTTCTTGGAACGCGTCAGGCACAGTGATGCACCGAAGGTCCAAGATTTTACCGGGACGAATTTATGCGCTTGATATATCGCTCGGCCGCCCTGGCGGCTGCCACTTTTTCCCTGCTGGTGCTTGCCGCCTGCGATCCGCAACGCATCAGCGAACTCAAGGAGGGCGTTTCGACCGAAGCCGACGTGCGCGACCGCTTCGGCGCCCCCGAGAACGTGTGGAACGAGCCCGGTGGCGCGCGCACCTTCGAGTACAACCGCCAGCCTGCCGGCCAGGTCAACTACATGATCACCATCGGCCCCGACGGCCGCATGACCGCGCTGCGCCAGGTGCTGACGCCCGAGACCTTTGCGCGTGTGTCGCCCGGCATGCGCATGGACGAGGTGCGCCGCCTGCTGGGCAAGCCCGCCAAAGTCACGCCCTACGAGCTGAAAAAGGAGACCTGGGCCGACTGGCGCTACCTGGAGGCACCCAACCAGTCCAAGGTCTTCACGGTGGTCTATGGGCCCGACCAGTTCGTGCTGCGCACGCAGAAGGGTGCGGACACGGAGGCGCCCGAGTTCAAGGGCGGCAAGTAGCGGCGCCTGCGCACACCTGCGCACACTGGCGCGTTGCTTGCTTCTCATCTTGCAGATTGAACGCTGGACGCGCGCCGGACTGTCCCCAAGTGCCCAGCACTCCACCGGCGGAAAGCCCCCGCGCCTTTGCCACGCACCCCAACGCTGAACGCCCATGCCCGATACCCAGCCCCCCGCCCACGACGCTGCACCGCCGCTATCCGCCCTGCGCCATGGCACCTTTGAAGACGCCCAGGCCCTGTTTGCGGGCACCCTGTTCGTGGCCATGGCGCTCATGCTGTTCAACCAGGCGGGGCTGCTGGTGGGCGGCACGGCGGGCGCGGCGTTCTTGCTGCACTACGTCACCGGCATCTCGTTCGGCAAGCTGTTCTTTGTGGTCAACCTGCCGTTCTACTGGTTTGCCTGGACGCGCATGGGGCGCGAGTTCACGATCAAGACCTTTGTCTGCGTGGGCCTGCTGTCGTTGCTGACCGAGCTGTTCCCGCACGTGATGCATGTGGACTACCTGAACCCGCTGTTCGCCTCGTTGCTGGGCGGGTTGCTGCTGGGCACGGGCTGCCTGTTCCTGGCACGCCACCGCTCCAGCCTGGGCGGGGCCACCGTGGTGTCGCTGTACCTGCAAGGCCGCTACGGCATGCGTGCGGGCAAGGTGCAGATGATGATCGATGGCACCGTCGTGCTGCTCGCACTGTGGGTGGTGCCGGTAGACCGTGTGGCGTATTCGGTGCTGGCGGTGCTGGTGATGAGCGGGTTTCTGTGGATCAGCCACCGGCCAGGGCGCTACGTGGGCCATTGAGCGAGACAGCCGCCAGCGCGGTGGCTGACAGTCTCGTCGGTTGAACAAGACCCCGGGGTTCTGAGTCCCGCCAAACGCTACGGGGCCATTCCATTCTCTGCGTCAACCCTGCTTCAGTGGGGTGCGCTTGCGCGTTCTCCCGCCCTAGAGTTCCAGGCACCCCGCCTGCACCCGCACGAGGGAGCCGGACCTATTCGTGCCTCCCGAGGGGTTGGAGTGTCCATGCAGTTCACAGACCCGGAGAACCCTTGATGTATCGAAATTTTTCTGCCATGGCCGAGGCCCTGCGTGCGAGGCTTGCCGGTGCGGCATGGGCGTTGCCTCTGGTCATGGCAGGCGCCCTGGCAGCTTGCGGCGGCGGTGGTGGGGACTCTGCCGAGCCACCGCCTCCCCCACCACCGCCCGCCGTGGTGCAGCATCCGGTGGGGGGCACGGTGACGGGGCTGACGGGAACGCTGGTACTCGCCAACGGAACGGGTGCGGAAGTGAGCATCACGGCCAGCGGCAGTTACGTCACCAACGTTGCGCAGGGGCAGGCTTACAACATTGTTGTGCGCACCCAGCCGGTGGGGCAGACCTGCGTGGTGGAAAACGGCTCGGGTGTGGTGACGGGCCCGGTCACCAACATCCTGGTGGCCTGCACCACCAACACCTATGTGGTGGGTGGGACCGTCACGGGCCTGGTGGGGGGGCTGAGGCTGCGGCTGAATGGCGCTGCAGATTTGCTGCTGACTGACAACGGCGCTTTCCGGTTTGAATCGCCGGTGCCTCACGGTAGCGCCTATGCGGTCACGGTGTATGCGCAGCCTGTGGATCAGGCCTGTACGGTCGAAGCTGGCACTGGAGTCGCCGTGGCGCCGGTCACCCAGGTGAGGGTGCTTTGCAGCACGATCTATACCCCGCCTCCGCCACCGCCCCCTCCGCCGCCAGCTCCTCCGGCGCCGGGTGGCCTGGGCATTGGCTACGGGACGAAGGCGCTGATCTTTTCGTGGACTTCGGCGCCGGGTGCAACCAGCTACACGGTGTACGAGGACCCGGATGGCGCAGGCCCGCTGACACCCGTGCAGATCGGGTCCACAGCCACCACAGGGCTGACCTATGCAGTACCGGTGCTGCTGCACCTGCGGCTGAATGCCACCTACACCGTGCAGGCCTGCAATGCAGGTGGTTGCAGCGCCCCGTCGACTTCTGTGGCGGCCGACATGGTGCGCGCCATTGGGTACTTCAAGGCGTCGGCGACCACCGCCGAAGGCCGCTTTGGCAACCGTGTGGCCTTGTCCAGCAACGGCACCACCTTGGCCGTGGGGGCGTATGGAGAGGGAGGCAACACCGGCGCGGTGTACGTCTTCACGAAGAGTGGCGCCACGTGGTCGCAGCAGGCGCGCATTGCCGCCCCCAACGGCGAGGCCAACGATTATTTTGGCAATGCCTTGGCGCTGTCTGCCGACGGCAACACGCTGGCCATCGGCGCGGATGGCGAGAGCGGCGACCAGAAGGGCACGTTTGCGACCATGCCCGCCACCAACAACCTGGCCAGCAACTCCGGCGCCGTCTATGTCTATTCCCGCACGGGCGCCGTCTGGTCGCAGCAGGCATTCATCAAGGCGAGCAACGCGGATGCCGACGATCTTTTCGGTTCATTCGTAGCCCTCTCGAACGACGGCAACACCCTGGCGGTCGGGGCCTATAACGAGGATGGTGACCTGACCGGAACACACGGCAATGCAGCCTATGCTGCGTCCGGGGCCGCCTACGTCTTTGCCCGCACGGGCACCAGCTGGGCACAGCAGAGCTACCTCAAGGCATCCAACGCAGGCGTGGGAGATTTCTTCGGCATCTACCTCAGCCTGTCTGGCGCGGGCGACACCCTGGCGGTGGGTGCGTTCTTTGAGCGCAGCGCTTTGGCGAGTGATCCTGCGGACGACACCTTGACCAATGCCGGTGCGGCTTATGTGTTCCAGCGCAATGCGGGGGCATGGTCGCAGCAGGCCTATCTGAAGGCCCCCAGTCCCCAAGCGCAGGACCGCTTCGGTGTGTCGGTCATCCTGTCAGGCGACGGCAACACGCTGGCGGTTGGCATGGATGGAGACAGCAGCAACTACACAGGCACCTTCGTCGTGCCGCCACCGCGCAACACTCTGGCACTCAACTCTGGCGCGGTGTTTGTGTTCATTCGCGCAGGTGGCGTCTGGCAGTCACAGGCGTATTTGAAAGCCTCCAACACCCGCACCCCCCATCGTTTCGGCAACAACCTGGCCATGTCCGGCGACGGCGACACGCTGGTGGTGCCGTCGTACCGGGACGACAGCAATGCGCGCGGATTCAATGGCGACCAGGCCAACACCGCCGCTGCGGATGCGGGCGCTGTGCTGGTGTTCCGCCGCAGCGCGGGCACCTGGGCGCAACAAGCCTACCTGAAGGCACCCAATACGGGCACTGGGGACCGGTTCGGTGGCCGTGTGGCGATATCGGGTGACGGCACTACCCTGGCCGTGGGGGCATCCACTGAAGACAGTGGATCGACTGGCGTTGGCGGCAATCAGTCGGACGAAAGCAGCACCAACGCGGGCGCGGTGTACCTGTACTGAAAACTGGATGATGGGAGGCAGTCAACATGCCGCCCCTTCCGCTATCAGCGAATGGCGAGGGGCTCAGCACCCCTCGGTATCCTTGTCGATTGCTTTGTCTATGAGCGTTGCACGCCTTACCGCACCCGCATGCCGGGCGTGGCGCCCGGCCAGGGGTTGAGCACGTAGATGCCGGGGTTGGCCTTTTCGTCACCATGGCTGGCGGCCAGCACCATGCCTTCGCTCACGCCAAACTTCATCTTGCGCGGGGCCAGGTTGGCCACCATCACGGTGTGCTTGCCCACCAGGTCTTCGGGCTTGTAAGCGCTGGCAATGCCGCTGAACACGTTGCGCGTGCGGCCTTCGCCCACGTCCAGCGTCAGGCGCAGCAGCTTGGTGGAGCCTTCGACCGGCTCACAGTTCACGATCAGCGCAATGCGCAGGTCGATCTTGGTGAAGTCGTCGATGGTGATGGTGGGGGCGAGTTCTTCGCCGCCAGGGTGGGAGTTGGCTGCTACGGTTTCTGTAGCTGCTGGCGCTTGTTCTGCCTGCGCCGGTGGCTCAAACAAGGCTTCGAGTTGTTCGGGGGTGACGCGCTGCATCAGGTGCTGGTAGGGCTGGATGGCCTGCACGTCGCCCGCTGCGTTCCACTGCTGCATGTTCACGCCAACAAAGCCTTGCACCGCCTGGGCCAGACCCGGCAGGACGGGGGCCAGGTAGCGGGTGAGCGTGGCAAAGGCGTTGACCAGCACCGAGCACACCTGGTGCAGGGCCTCGTTGTTGGCAGCGTCCTTGGCCAGATCCCAGGGCTTGTTCTGGTCCACATAGGCGTTGACCTTGTCGGCCAGCAGCATGATCTCGCGCGTGGCCTTGCTGTATTCCCGCGTTTCGTACATCTGCGCGATGGCGTCGCTGGCACCGCGCACCTCGGCCAGCAGGGCCGCGCCCGTGGTGCCAAATTGGTCGGTCAGCTTGCCGTCAAAGCGCTTGGTCAAGAAGCCCGCCGCCCGGCTGGCAATGTTCACGTACTTGCCGATCAAATCGCTGTTCACACGCAGCATGAAGTCTTCGGCATTGAAGTCGATGTCTTCGTTGCGTGCGCTCAGTTTGGCCGCCAGGTAGTAGCGCAGCCATTCCGCATTCATGTTCAGGCTCAGGTACTTCAGCGGGTCCAGGCCCGTGCCCCGGCTCTTGCTCATCTTCTCGCCGTTGTTCACGGTCAAAAAGCCGTGCACAAACACGTTGTTGGGCGTCTTGCGGCCGCTGAAGTGCAGCATGGCGGGCCAGAACAGCGTATGGAAGGTGACGATGTCCTTGCCGATGAAGTGGTACTGCTCCATGGCCGGGTCGGCCATGTAGGCGTCGTAGCTTTCGCCGCGCTTTTCCAGCAGGTTCTTCAGCGACGCGAGGTAGCCCACGGGCGCGTCCAGCCACACGTAGAAGTATTTACCGGGCGCGTCGGGGATCTCGATGCCGAAGTAGGGCGCGTCACGGCTGATGTCCCAGTCGCCCAGGCCTTCGCTGGTGGTGCCGTCGGGGTTGGTGCGGACGGTGAACCACTCCTTGATCTTGTTGGCCACCTCGGGCTGCAGCTTGCCGTCCTGCGTCCAGTTCTCCAGAAACTCCACGCAGCGTGGGTCCGACAGCTTGAAGAAGAAGTGCTCCGAATTCTTGAGCTCGGGCTTGGCACCCGACAGGGCTGAGAAGGGGTTGATGAGGTCGGTGGGCGCGTACACCGTGCCGCACACCTCGCAGTTGTCGCCGTACTGGTCCTTGGCGTGGCACTTGGGGCATTCGCCCTTGATGTAACGGTCGGGCAGGAACATGTTCTTCTCGGGGTCAAAGAACTGCTCGATGGTGCGCACCTCGATCAGACCACCGTCGGCGCGGTCGCGCAGGTCGCGGTAGATCTGGCGGGCCAGCTCGTGGTTTTCGGGCGCATCGGTGCTGTGCCAGTTGTCAAAGCTGATGTGAAAACCGTCCAGGTACTGCTTGCGGCCGGCAGCAATGTCGGCCACGAACTGCTGGGGCGTCTTGCCGGCCTTTTCGGCGGCAATCATGATGGGCGCGCCGTGGGTGTCGTCGGCCCCCACAAAGTTCACCGCGTGGCCCTGCATGCGCTGGTACCGCACCCAGATGTCGGCCTGGATGTATTCCATGATGTGGCCGATGTGGAAGTTGCCGTTGGCATAGGGCAGGGCGGTGGTAACGAAGAGTTTGCGGGCGGAGGTCGTCATGGAATGCGGCTTTCTCAGGCGGAACCCGTGATTTTAGGCGGTCGGCAGTGTCCTTGACCGCTGCAGGCGCTGCACCGGATAGGCCCGGTCGCGCAGGTGCCAGCCGTGGCCTGTGCGCCAGCCTCTGACGGCGCCACAATGCCCCGCAGTCAAATAATCATGAGGAGACAACACATGGCCAGAACATGGGCAACACGGGTGGGGTGGGGCGTGGGTGGCGCGATATTGGTGGTGGCTGCCTATCTGGCAACGTGGCCTGTGCCCATTCAGCCGTTGGCCTGGACTGCACCTGCCGCCCCTGGCTACCAGGGCGTGCACGCTCCCAACCAGCGTCTGGCCCAGCTGAACATCATCGACCTCAAAGACGAGGTGGGCCCCGAGCACATCGCCTTTGGCAAGGACGGCAAGCTCTACACCACCGTGCTCAGCGGCAACATTTTGCGCATGAACCCCGACGGCTCGGGTCAGGAGGTGTTTGCCAACACCGGCGGGCGGGTGCTGGGGTTCGACTTCGATGCGGCGGGCCACCTGATCGCGGCCGATGCCATCAAGGGCCTGCTGTCCATTGCGCCCGATGGCAAGGTCACCGTGCTGGCCGACAAGGTGGGCAACGACCCCATCCGCTATGCCGACGCCGTGGTGGTGGCCCAAAGCGGAAAGATGTACCTGAGCGATGCCTCCACCCGGTTTGCCCCTAAGGACTGGGGCGGTACGTTTGAGGCCAGTGTGCTCGACATCCTGGAGCAGGCCAGCACGGGCCGGGTGATCGAATACGACCCCGCCACCCGCACCGCACGCGTGGTCGCCCGGGGCATCAGCTTTGCCAACGGCGTGGCGCTGAGTCAGGACGAGAAAAGCCTGTTCGTCAACGAAACCGGCAAATACCGGGTGTGGAAGATTGCGGTGGATGCGAATGACCTCGACATTGGCCAGACCAGCCCCCAGGCCCGCGTGCTGCTCGACAACCTGCCCGGTTACCCCGACAACCTGATGCGCGGGCAGGACGGCAAGGTGTGGCTGGGCTTTGCCAAGCCACGCGGAGCCGCCATCGACAACATGGCGGGCAAGCCCTGGCTGCGCAGCCTGACCCTGCGCCTGCCGCGCGCGCTCTGGCCCATTCCCCAGCCCTACGGCCACGTGATCGCGTTCACCGACGATGGCAAGGTGGTGGCCGACCTGCAGGACCCGAGCGGCGCCTACCCCGAGACCACGGCCATCACCGAGACGGCCGACCGGCTTTACGTGCAAAGCCTGCACGCACACGGCCTGGGCTGGTTGCCCAAACCGTAGGGGGTCAGCGGTTCAGTCCTCCGCTCCGTGGTGCTTCGTCCGCACCTCGGCACCGGTATCCGTCCATCCAAAAAATTGGCACACCTCGGACCGCATGGCCAGGGTGTCGGCCCGGCCCAGGGCCATCAGCTCCTGCGTGTAGCCGGACTCGAACAGCAGGTAGCTAGCCAGCGCCGCGCCGCGCACATCGGCCATGTTGGACGTGACCCCCAGGGCGCCCAGCATGGTGCGCACGGGGCCCGGCAGATCGCCCACATGGCGCGCAGCCACGGCGTCCAGGCGCTGCGAGGGGGCGATCACCAGCAGCTCTATGGGGCGCAGCGCGCTATGCAGGCGCTTTTCTTCGGGGATCAGCGACAGGGTCTGGTTGATGCGCTGCACGCGCTCCACGTCCACCGCCAGCGCATCCAGAAAGATGTTGGACAGCGCATGCCCCGCGATCTGCGCCAGCGTGGGGTAGGTGGCCGTGGGGTTGGCGGCGGCATCGCCCTTGGGCTCGTGCATGCGGCCCGCGCCGATCACCAGGATGCGCTCGGCCCCCAGATGGATGGCCGGAGCAATAGGCGCCGACTGGCGCATGGAGCCATCGCCGAAGTATTCGATGTGCTCATCCACCTCGATGCCCTTGGCTGGAAAGATGAAGGGAATGGCCGACGACGCGAGCAGATGCTCGTGCGTGATGCGGTCGCTGGCCGCCTTGCGCTGGGAGCGCACCCAGGGCTTGACGGGCGTGGCCGCTTCAAAAAAGGTGACGTGCTCGCCCGAGCTGTAGCTGGACGCCGTCACGGCGAGCGCGGTGAGATGCCCCTTGCGGATCAGCCGGGGCAGGCGCACCAGGGGCACCATCTTGACCAGCAGCTTCTCCAGTGGCGAGTTGTCCAGCAGCGAGCGCGGCCGCATGCGCCGCCAGCGTGCCAGCGCCCAGCCCAGCGACACCAGCGTGAGCCAGCGCGCGCCGCTGCGCATCACGCTGAGCGAGTCGGCGCCATACACCTGGCTGGCATGGAACTGCCGCCACACGCGTGCAATGCGGCGCACCGCACGGTCAAAGTGGTCGGCTCCGCAGGCCAGGGCGGCTGCGTTGATGGCCCCCGCCGAGGTGCCGGTGATGATGGGAAAGGGGTTGGGGCCGCCGCCTTCGCCACAGGCCTGGCGCAGGTCGGCAATGGCTTCCAGCACGCCCACCTGGTAGGCAGCGCGGGCACCGCCGCCGGTCAGCAGCAGGCCCGTGGCGGGTGTGGCAGCTACGTTGCCAGGGGCTGCGGTAGGGGTTGTGGGGGGCATGGACGGTGGGGCGGTGTAAGGCTCCCAGTGTGGAGGGGCGCCCGGGCGCAGCTCATGTGGGAAAACCCGCATGTGCGGGCCACCCCACAGGGGGTGGTCTTAGAACCTGTTCACAGTCTTTTTGGAGATTACATTGGAGTGCAATCGGGAGGAGTGGATGCTTCGGATGCGCCGCATGGGCTCATGCCCATGCAAGCGGCCGGGGCGTCCAATCGCCCGATTTCACTCCAACCCTTCGGGCAAGTGCCTTGCCGGGCGGTCTGCGGCGGAGCAAAGCTTGCCAATAGCACGGGCTATTGGCAGCGCCCCGCGCCTTGCATCCCATCCCGGCAAGGCACTTGTGCAACTCCAAAAAGACTGTGAACAGGTTCTTAACGCTGCTTGAGCAGCAGGTGCGCCACCGCGTCACCTTGCAGCACCACGATGCCGTGCTCCCGGGCAAACGCCTGGGCGTTCTCGCTGACCTGGCCCAGGGCGGCCACGTAAACGCCCGCCGACGCATCGGCAGCGGTCATGGCCGTGTGCAGCTCCCGCAGGGGCTCCACCCCGTGGGTAGCGGCCTTCCAGCGCTTGGCGCTGACCAGCGTGGTCTTGCCGCCCTGGCTCAGGCGCATGTCGGCCCCGGTGGCGTTGCTGCCGGTCAGGCGCTCCACGCTGTAGCCCGCGCGTTCCCAGGCGGTGGCCAGGGTGTCGGCGAAGCTGCGCCAGGGCATGCTGCCCACGGCCTCCAGCATCTCCACCACCTTGGCGGGGTTGGGCGCGCGCAGCTGCTTCCAGGCTGCGATGCAGCCCACCACAAAGATGGGGAACCCTGCCAGCGCGCCCACGACAAAGTACTCCTTGGGCAACAACGCCCCGGCCGCCAGCGTGATGAGGCCCACCACCACAAAGCTGATCCACCACGGCGAGCGCAGCAGGACGGCAAACAGGGAGTTTTCGGACATCTTGAATTTCACGGGAGGCCTTTTTGGAGAGAGCGACGATGCAATGCGGTGCGCATTGTCCTTCAGCGGCATGGGGCGGGAGCTTGGGAATAGACTACCGGCCCCACAGGAGTTATTTGAATGGCAGTCACCGAACAGGGCCTTTTGGCCGCACTTTCCAGCGTGCTGGACCCCCATACGGGCAAGGATTTTGTCAGCAGCCGCGCCCTGCGCAACCTGCAGATCACCGGTGGCGACGTGGCGTTTGACGTGGAACTGGGCTACCCCGCCAAGAGCCTGGTGCCCGAGCTGCGCCGCAGCCTGGTGGCCGCCGCCAAGGGCGTGGCGGGCGTGGACAACGTGTCGGTCAACATCACCACCAAGGTCATCGCCCATGCGGTGCAGCGCGGCGTGCAGCTCTTGCCCCAGGTCAAGAACATCATCGCCGTGGCCTCGGGCAAGGGCGGCGTGGGCAAGAGCACCACGGCCGCCAACCTGGCCCTGGCCCTGGCTGCCGAAGGTGCCAGTGTGGGCGTGCTCGACGCCGACATCTACGGCCCCAGCCAGCCCATGATGCTGGGCATCAACCGCCGCCCTGAAAGCGACGACGGCAAGACCATGGAGCCGCTCGAAAACTACGGCGTGCAGGTCATGTCCATCGGCTTCCTGGTGGACCAGGACGAAGCCATGATCTGGCGCGGCCCCATGGCCACCCAGGCGCTGGAGCAGCTCTTGCGCCAGACCAACTGGAAAGACCTCGACTACCTCATCATCGACATGCCGCCCGGCACTGGCGACATCCAGCTCACGCTGAGCCAGCGCGTGCCCATGACCGGCGCCGTGATCGTGACCACACCGCAGGACATCGCGCTGCTGGACGCCAAGAAGGGCATCAAGATGTTCGAGAAGGTGGGTGTGCCCATCCTGGGCATCGTCGAGAACATGGCAGCCCATGTGTGCAGCAACTGCGGCCATGTGGAGCACATCTTTGGCGCCGACGGCGGCAAGAAGATGGCGGCCGAATACCACATGGACTACCTGGGCGCGCTGCCGCTGGACATGAGCATCCGCCTGCAGGCCGACAGCGGCAAGCCCACCGTGGTGGCCGACCCGGACGGGGACGTGGCCAAGATCTACAAGAAGGTGGCGCGCGATGTGGCGGTGAAGATCGCCCAGCAGGCCAAGGACTTCTCGAACAAATTCCCCACCATCTCGATCAGCAAGAACACCTGATCCTCCCGAGTCGCCCCACCGCGCCATGAACCTGCTCGCGTCCCTGCGCTACCTGGTGGCGCTGCACGAGCACCGGCACTTTGGCCGGGCGGCGCAGGCCTGCCACATCACGCAGCCGGCGCTCTCCAACGCGCTGCGTGCGCTGGAAAAGGAGTTTGGTGTGGTGGTGGTGCGCCGGGGGCGCAGCTTCGAGGGCTTCACGCCCGAGGGTGAGCGTGTACTGGCATCCGCCCAGCGCATGCTGCACGAGCACCAGGTGCTGCAGCAGGACTTGAGCGGCGACGCCGCCCACCCGCGCGGCACGCTGCGCCTGGGCGCCGTGCCCACGGCCATGCCCATCCTCGCGCGGTTTGCGGCGCAGCTGCAGGCGCGGCACCCGGGCATCGTGCCGGTGGCGCTGTCGATGAGCTCGCAGGCGCTGGAGGCCGGGCTGGAAAACATTTCGCTGGACCTGGCGCTGGGCTACACCGAGCGCATGCCCGCACGCGGCGGCCCGCTGCGGGCCTGGCCGCAGTATGTCGAGCACTACTTTCTGCTGCGCCGCGTAGCGCGCCCGCCCCAGGGCCCGGCGCGTGGACTGCAGATCGGCCCACCCATGGCCTGGGCCGATGCGGCGGCGCTGCCGCTGTGCCTGCTCACCCCGGAGATGCACAACCGCAGCCTGGTCGATGGCGCCTTCCGCGCGGCAGGCGCCACGGTCATGCCCGCCATGGAAACCGATTCGGTGCTGACCCTGGCGTTGAGCGTGGTGGCGGGCCAGTTGTGCAGCGTCCTGCCCGGGGCGCTGGTCGATGCCGTGCGCGGCCATGAGGGGCTGGAGGCCCTGCCGCTCAAGGGCCCGGTGCTGACCACCCCCATCGGATTCATGTCGCACCGGCAGGTGCAGCCCACCCGCGCCCTCGATGCAGCGCTGGCACTGGCGCAGGACCCCGACTGGCTGCAGCACGCTGCAGCACACAGTGGGCTTCTGGTCGCCGATTGAGCGCTGACCGCACGGGTTGCGGCGGGTGATTCATGGGCAGTTGCAAAAACGGCCGTTTCATTTGTTTTTGTGATCGACCCATGTGCATCGGCAATTTGACGCCGCAGGCGCCCGTGGCCGACACTGCGGCGGCCCGGGCACCCTATGCAGGTGCCTGCATACAACCAGATCAACGCCCCACGCCCCCGGTCCATGCACCTTGCCCCCGAAGCCCCCACCGTCGCCGCCGTGTCCGTCAACGACATGCGCGAACGCATCCGCCGCAAAAGCCGCCTCAAGGGCCGCCAGCCCGAAGACGCGGCCATGGCCGAGGTGGCGCAACTGCTGGGCCCGCGCCCGGCCACGGGCTTTCGGCGTGACCTGCTCATCGAATACCTGCACCGCCTGAACGACCACTTTGGCGTGCTGCACGACCGGCACCTGGTGGCACTCGCCAAGCAGATGAACCTGCCGATGGCCGAGGTGTACGAGGTGGCGAGCTTCTACCACCACTTCGAGATCGTGCGTGGTGAAGAGGCCCAGGCGCCCCGCCTGGTGGTGCGGGTGTGCGACAGCCTGAGCTGCAGCATGGCGGGCGCCCGCGACCTGCTGGCCGCGCTGCCCGAGCGCCTGCGCGCGGCCGGGCAGGGCGATGTGCAGGTGTTGGCTGTGCCCTGCGTGGGCCGGTGCGAGCAGGCGCCCGTGGCGGTGGTGCACCAGTGCCCGGTGCCCCACGCCACGGTCGGTGGGGTGCTGGAAGCAGTTGATTTAAAGCCCAATCGGGCGGTAGCGCTACATCCATATGCCCAAGGTGCTATCAATTTTGATATTGCTGAGTGTGTGGAGGCGAGCGTGCCTGCGCAGCCGGATGGAATCAGCCCCGCACACACCGACCTGGCCACCTACCGTGCCCACGGCGGGTACCAGACCGCCGCTGCGCTGGTCAATGGCGAGATGGACGCCGAGGCCGTGCTGGCCGCCATGGAAGACTCCGGCCTGCGCGGATTGGGGGGCGCAGGCTTTCCGGCCGGGCGCAAGTGGCGCATCGTGCGCGAGCAGGCCGCGCTCGCCGAGCGCCGGGCCGCCCCAAGCGAGGCGACGGCCCCCTCGGGGGGCAGCGGACCACGCGAAGCGGGGGAGCGTGCGGGCACGGCCGTGATGGCCGTCAACATCGACGAGGGCGAGCCCGGCACCTTCAAGGACCGCACCTACCTGGAGCGCGACCCGCACCGCTTTCTGGAAGGGGTGCTCATTGCCGCCCAGGTGGTGGGCACCGAGGCCATCTATATCTACCTGCGAGACGAATACCACGGCTGCCGTGCGCTGCTGCAGCGGGCTTTGGACGACCTGCGTGCCGATCCGCCATGCCCGCTGCCCCACATCGAACTGCGGCGCGGCGCGGGCGCCTACATCTGCGGCGAAGAGTCGGCCATGATCGAGAGCATCGAAGGCAAGCGTGGCGAACCCCGCATGCGCCCGCCCTACATCGCGCAGGTGGGGCTGTTCGGCCGGCCCACGCTGGAGCACAACTTCGAGACGCTGTACTGGGTGCGCGACATCGTGGAGCGCGGGCCGCAGTGGTTTGCCAGCTTTGGCCGCCACGGCCGCAAGGGCCTGCGCAGTTTCAGCGTGAGCGGCCGGGTGAAGCACCCCGGCGTCAAGCTTGCTCCAGCGGGCATCACGGTGCAGGAACTCATCGACGAATACTGCGGCGGCATGCTGGATGGCCATGAGCTGTACGCCTACCTGCCCGGCGGCGCCTCAGGCGGCATCCTGCCCGCCAGCCTCAACCAGATTCCCCTGGACTTCGACACGTTGCAGCCCTACGGCTGCTTTATCGGCTCGGCCGCCGTCATCGTGCTCAGCCAGCACGACCGCGCGCGCGACGCGGCGCTGAACGTGATGCGCTTCTTCGAACACGAAAGCTGCGGCCAGTGCACGCCCTGCCGTGTGGGCACGGCCAAGGCGGCCACGCTGATGCAAGCGCCGAAGTGGGATGAAGAACTGCTCGACGACCTGGCACAGGTAATGGCCGACGCCTCTATCTGCGGCCTGGGCCAGGCTGCACCCAACCCCATCCGCTGCATCCACAAATACTTTGCGCACGAAGTGGGCGAGGGGCCCTGGCCGGGCGATTTGCCCAAGCCGCGTAACAGCCCGCTGACCGAACAACTGCCTACCGGGGTGAAGCCATGAGCGCCGTGTTGACTTCTGCCGCAGCGCAGCCCGGCGTGGCTTTCGAGCTGGACGGACAGCCCGTCACCGCCCATCCTGGCGAAACCATCCTGAAGGCTGCGCAGCGCCACGGCGTGGAGATTCCGCACCTGTGCTGCAGCGACGGCCTGCGCCCCGACGGCAACTGCCGCGCCTGTGTGGTGGAGATCGCGGGCGAGCGCACGCTGGCCCCCAGCTGCTGCCGCGCACCGACGCAAGGCATGAAGGTGCAGGCCGCCAGCCCCCGCGCCCGCAAGAGCCAGCAGATGGTGGTGGAGATGCTGCTGTCCGATATGCCGGATGTTGGCTACCAATGGAATGATGATCAACCAGATACTCCTGAATTGATAGCTGGTGGAGCATATTCTTCTAGCGCTACAGGCCCATTGGATTCAAGAACTGCCCCAGCGGTAGGTCAGCATGGCGAATTGAGTGCTTGGGCCAGCCGCCTGGGCGTCACCGTGCGCCCCGCGCTCCAAGCCCTGCGCCGCGAGCAACCCGCGCCCGATCTGAGCCATCCGGCCATGGCCGTGAATCTGGATGCCTGCATCCAGTGCAACCGCTGCGTGCGCGCCTGCCGCGAGGAACAGGTGAACGATGTGATCGGCTACGCGCTGCGCGGTGCCGACAGCAAGATCGTCTTCGACCTGGATGACCCCATGGCAGAGAGCACCTGCGTGGCCTGCGGCGAATGCGTGCAGGCCTGCCCCACGGGCGCGCTCAGCCCCAAGACGCACATCGGCCCGCAGGCGGTGGACCGCAAGGTCGATTCGGTCTGCCCGTTCTGCGGCGTGGGCTGCCTCATCACCTACAACGTACGCGATGAAAAGATCATCAGCGTCGAAGGCCGCGACGGCCCGGCCAACCACGGCCGCCTGTGCGTGAAAGGGCGCTTTGGTTTCGACTACGCCCACCACCCCGACCGCCTGACGGTGCCGCTGATCCGCAAACCCGGTGTGCCCAAGGAGGTGCGCCCCTACGGTGCCGACTGGCGCGACACCTTCCGCGAAGCGACCTGGGACGAGGCGCTGGGCCTGGCCGCCGGCACGCTCAGGTCGCTGCGCGACACGCACGGCCCCAAGGCGTTGGCGGGCTTCGGCTCGGCCAAGGGCAGCAACGAAGAGGCCTACCTGTTCCAGAAGCTGGTGCGCACCGGCTTTGGCAGCAACAACGTGGACCACTGCACGCGGCTGTGCCACGCCTCCAGCGTGGCCGCGCTGCTCGAAGGCGTGGGCTCCGGCGCGGTGAGCAACCCGGTGCACGACGTGGAACATGCCGAGCTGATCTTCGTGATCGGCTCCAACCCCACGGCCAACCACCCCGTGGCCGCCACGTGGATGAAGAATGCCGCCCAGCGTGGCGCGAAGATCGTGCTGGCCGACCCGCGCATCACGGACATCGGCCGCCACGCCTGGCGCACCCTACAGTTCAAGGCCGACACCGATGTGGCCATGCTCAACGCGCTGATCCACACGGTGATCGACGAAGGGCTGGTGGATGAGGCCTTTATCAAAGATCGCGCCAACAACTTCGAGGCACTCAAGGCCAACGTGATGGGCTGCAGCCCCGAGGCCATGGCGCCCGTGTGCGGCATCCCGGCCGAGACGCTGCGCGAGGTGGCGCGGGCGTTTGCCACGGCGAAGGCGTCGATGATTCTCTGGGGCATGGGCGTGAGCCAGCATGTGCACGGCACCGACAACGCGCGCTGCCTCATCGCGCTCTGCGCCGTCACGGGCCAGATCGGCAAGCCCGGCTCGGGCCTGCACCCGCTGCGCGGCCAGAACAATGTGCAGGGCGCGAGCGATGCGGGGCTGATTCCCATGATGTTCCCCAACTACCAGCGCGTGGACAACGCCGGGGCGCATGCGTGGTTTGAACAGTTCTGGGGCACTCCGCTGGACGAGACCCCCGGCTACACCGTGGTCGAGATCATGCACAAGGCCCTGGCGCCTGACAGCGACCCGCACAAGGTGCGCGGCATGTACATCATGGGCGAGAACCCGGCCATGAGCGACCCCGACCTGAACCACGCGCGCCACGCACTGGCCAGCCTCTCGCACCTGGTGGTGCAGGACATCTTCCTGACCGAGACCGCCTGGCTGGCCGACGTGGTGCTGCCCGCCAGCGCCTGGCCCGAAAAGACCGGCACCGCCAGCAACACCGACCGCATGGTGCAGATGGGCCGCCGCGCGCTCAATCCGCCGGGCGATGCGCAGCCGGACCTGTGGATCATCCAGCAGATCGCCGCGCGCATGGGGCTTGGCTGGAACTACGAAGGCGAGGAGTCTGGCGTGGCCGCTGTCTACGACGAAATGCGCCAGGCCATGCACGCCAGCATCGAGGGCATCACCTGGGACCGCCTCGCACGCGATTCCAGTGTGACCTACCCCTGCCTCACGCCTGACGGCCCGGGCCAGCCCATCGTCTTCACCGAAAAATTCCCAACGCCCACGGGCCGCCTGCAGTTGGTGCCCGCCAGCGTGATCCCGGCGGCAGAGAAGCCCGATGCCGACTACCCCCTGGTACTCATCACCGGTCGCCAGCTGGAGCACTGGCACACCGGTAGCATGACGCGGCGCAGCACCGTGCTGGACGCGATCGAGCCCATGGCCACCGCGTCGCTGCATGGCGACGAACTGGCGCGGCTGGGCGTGGCGCCCGGCGCGCTGGTGGGCATCCGCTCGCGGCGCGGCATGGTGCAGGTGCGCGTGCGCCGCGACGACGGCACGCCGCGCGGCACGGTGTTCATGCCATTTGCCTATGTGGAGGCGGCGGCCAATCTGCTCACCAACGCGGCGCTGGACCCGTTCGGCAAGATCCCCGAATTCAAATATTGCGCCGTGGCGGTGGAGGTCATGCAGGCCACTGGCGTGCCGGGCTGACACCGCGTGATCCGTACGCTGGCTGTGGGGCTTTGCACCGCGCGCTGCGGGCAAGGGGTTACTCCGGGGTACAGTCGCAGCCCATGACAGAGCGCCCCTACACCGACGTTGCCGTGATCATGCGGCGCGAGCACATCGACAACCGCTGGCAGCCCTGGCGGTGGTCGCTGGCCGAGGTGGTGATCCACGAGCCCGCCTTTGGGACCGAACCCCGCCCTCTGATCCAGGACCAGCGCGAGCAGCGCTGGCTGTTCCCGGGCTTTCGCGTGGAGCTGTTCCGCGACGACGCCGAGGGTTATCACCTGAACCTCACTTCGCCCGCGCCCTGCTGGTTTGTGATGTGGCGCCAGGATGAAGACACCGGCGCGGGCGAGGTCCCCATGGCCCGCCCGGTGGCGGTGAGCCTGAGCTACCACGACGCCGGCCGCTGGCTGGACGCACAGGAAACCGTGGAGCAAGTGCCCGCCGATGCCGAGGTGGTGGAGGCACTGCGCGCCTTTGTGGCCGAGCATTACCAGCCCGAGCCCAAGCGCCGCAAGCGGCCCGAGAGCTTTCGCACGCTGCAGGACCGCTTTGGCAACCCCGCGTCCGTGTCCACCGACAAGCCGCGTGGCGGCGGTGGTGGTGGTGGCGGCCATGCGGGAGGCGCGCGAGGAGGTGGCGACCATGGCTGACGGATTCCTCGGCCGCTGGTCGCGGCGCAAGCAGGATGTGCTGGCGGGCAAGCCCGTGCAGGACCCGCCGCCGCCCGCCCCCCAGGTGGCAACCCCCGCGCCGGTGGCCGCTGTGGCTGCGCCCGTCGCACCTGCAGCCCCTGCCCCGGAGGTGCCACCGCCGCCCACATTGGCGGATGCTGAGGCGCTCACGCCCGCGTCCGACTTCAAACCGTTTGTGGCCCGTGCCGTGTCGCCTGAGGTGCGCAATCTGGCCATGAAAAAGCTGTTTGCCGACCCGCACTTCAATGTGATGGACGGCCTGGACATCTACATCGGCGACTACACCCAGCCCGACCCGCTGCCTGCAGGCATGCTGCGCAAGATGGCCAGTGCGCATGCACTGGGCTTTTTTGACCACGAGAAAAAGGCCGCGACCGCTGCGCAGGGTTTGCCAGGTGATGCTGCGCCGGACGCGGCCCCTGCGGCCGCAATATCCCCGCCGGGCAGTCAGCCTCGGGATGATGCGGAGGCGCAAAGCCCCCCAGACGTGGCACAGTCCCAGGTATGCAACGCTGTTCCTAGCGTTCCCTCTAGCGAGCCTGAGGTGGCCCCACGCTCTGCCCAGGATGCGGTGGTCACGCCAGCCAGCCATACCCACAATGACCACGACGCTCATCTGCGACTGCAACCAGACGATGCCCCTCAACGCCAAGGCGTTGGGCGAGGCACTGCATGAAGACCTGACCCTTCACTCCACCCTGTGCCGGCGCGACGCGGGGGCGTTCCAAAAGGCCATCCAGTCCGGGCAGGACGTGGTGGTGGCCTGCACCCAGGAGCAGCGCCTGTTTGGCGACCTGGGCCAGCAGACCGAAGGCGCGGTGTCGCCCATCCGGTTTGTGAACATCCGCGAAACCGGGGGCTGGAGCCGCGATGCTGCCAAGGCCAGCCCCAAGATCGCCGCGCTGCTGGCAGCAGCGCGTTTGCCCGACCCTCCGCCCGTACCCACGGTCACCTACAAGAGCACGGGCCGCTTGCTGATCATCGGACCGCTCGACCAGGCCGAGCAGGCGGCCGCCCTGGTGTCGGATGTGCTGGATGTGACGCTGTTCACCCAAGGCCCTGGCAATGCCGGTGGCGCGCAGGCGCGGCGCTATCCGGTGCTGGGTGGCCGCATCACGGGCCTCACCGGCTGGCTGGGTGCGTTTGAGCTGCAATGGGCGGCCGACAACCCCATCGACCTGGACCTGTGCACGCGCTGCAACGCCTGCGTGGCGGCCTGTCCTGAAAACGCCATTGGCCTGGATTACCAGATCGATCTGGCCGCCTGCCAGTCGCACCGTGCCTGCGTGAAGGTGTGCCAGGTGGCGGGCGCCATCGACTTCACCCGCGATGCCACGGCGCAGACCGAGCGTTTTGACCTGGTGCTGGACCTGCGTTCATCCACTGCCACGCCCACCTTCCTGCAGCACGCGCTGCCGCAGGGTTACCTGCGCTGGGACGGGCGGGACCTGGACACGCTGCTCAAGCTGCGCGAGCTGGTGGGCGAGTTCGAGAAACCCAAGTTTTTTGTCTACAAACAAAAGCTCTGCGCCCACAGCCGCAACGAAACCGTGGGCTGCAATGCCTGCGTGGACATCTGCTCGGCCGAGGCCATCAGCAGCGATAAGGGCCGCCAGCAAATCAAGGTGAACCCCAACCTGTGTGTGGGCTGTGGCGCCTGCACCACCGTGTGCCCCACGGGCGCACTGACCTATGCCTACCCCAGTGCGACGGAGCAGGGCACCAAGCTCAAGACGCTGCTGTCCACCTACACCGCCGCCGGCGGCAAGGATGCGGTATTGCTGCTGCACAGCCAGGAGCGCGGCCAGGCGCTGGTGGAAGAACTGGGCCGTGCTGCTCAGCTGAAGCTGGCGCATGGCGTGCCTGCCAACGTGATCCCGGTGGCGCTGTGGCATACGGCGAGCACGGGGGTGGACCTGTGGCTGAGTGCCATGGCCTATGGTGCGTCGCAGGTGGTGGTGTTGAGCACCGATGAAGAAGCGCCGCAGTACCTCGAAGGCCTGCAGGCGCAAATGGACGTGGCGCAGGCCATCCTGCGCGGCCTGGGCTACACCGGCACCCATGTGCAGTTGCTGCGTGCCAACCACCCCACCGCGCTGGATGCTGCACTGCAGACCCTGGGCCAGACGCGCCAGAAGACCCCGGCCGTGGCTGCACGCTTTGCGGTGGCCCAAGAGAAGCGCAGCACGCTGGAGATGGCACTCGACCACCTGATCGAGCAGGCCCCGATGCCCGTAGACGAGCGGCCTGCGGCCATTGCTCTGCCTGCCGTGGGGTCGCCGCTGGGCACGATTGAAGTCAACAAAGATCGCTGCACCCTGTGCCTGAGCTGCGTGAGCGCCTGCCCCGCCAGTGCGCTGCAGGACAACCCGCAGATGCCGCAGCTGCGCTTCATCGAAAAGAACTGCGTGCAGTGTGGCCTGTGCGCCACCACCTGCCCCGAAGACGCCATCACCCTGCAGCCGCGCCTGCTGCTCACGCCCGAGCGTGCACAGCTGCGTGTGCTCAACGAGGCCAAGCCCTGGGCCTGTGTGCGCTGCAGCAAACCCTTTGGCACGGTGAAAGCCATCGAGGCCATGCTGGGCAAACTGTCGGGCCACCCCATGTTCCAGGGCGAGGCGCTGGAGCGACTGAAGATGTGCAGTGACTGCCGCGTGATTGACCTGTATTCCGCACAAAACGAGACGAAAGTGACCGACCTGTGAGCGCTCCATCCACCTTGACCCCCCTGGGCGGCAGCTCTGCGCTCGATGAAGAAACCGCCCGCGCCGAGCTGTATGGCTTGTTGTCGCAGCTGTACTACGCAGCGCCCAGCCCGGAGCTGCTGTCGGCCTTGCGGGTGGCAGTGACGGAGGCGCCTGCCGATGGCGGCTTTTTGCAGGAGCCCTGGCAGCAACTGGTGGCGGCGTCGCGTGCGCTCAGCGATGCTGCCATTGCGCAGGAGTTTGACCGGCTCTTTGGTGGTGTGGGCAAGCCCGAGGTGTTTTTGTATGGCTCGCACTACCTCAGCGGGTTTCTCAACGAGAAGCCGCTGGCGCGTCTGCGTACCGATCTGCAGCAGCTGGGCCTGGCGCGGGACGAGACCATGCCCGAGACCGAGGACCATGTGGCCTACCTGCTGGAGGTCATGCGCTACCTGATCGCTGGAGACGATGTAGCTGTCTGCAACCTGACATCGCAGCGTGAATTTTTTTCAACGCATCTGCAGCCCTGGGTTCTTCAGCTCTGCGATGCCTTGGCCGCACAGCCGCAAGCACGGTTTTATGCGGCTGTGGCGCACTTCACGCGGGCCTTTGTGTCGGTGGAGACCCAGGGCTTCGACATGTTGGATTGATCCCTCCAGATGCTCGTAAACCCTCGATATGCCGCTACAAAAGATGAGTGTGTTACTGGGAGTTGTAAAGCCCGATGGCGGGTTTTTACACACTGACATAGACTGTATGAATTCCGTTTCATAGCTGCCAGCCTTTCTGGAGACAAGCATGCAGAACAGCCAGCCAAATTCCTCCCGCCGGAGCTTCTTTTCCGGCGCCGCCACCGTAGGGGCTGCTGCAGCAGCCGTGGTGGCACTCCCCCATGTCGCGCCGTCCGATGCCGTGGTGTCCGAGCCCGCGCGCGTCGCACCCGAAAAGGGCGGTGGCTACCACCTGTCTGCCCGCGTGAAGCAGTACTACAAGACCACCCAACTTTGACATCGGGGCACGCCATGTTGCTAACCAAGAAGTCTTCCCATTCTGTGCAGGGCAACGGCTCTGCATCGCCTTTTGTGCACAGCCTGCGCCGTGGCCTGTCGCAGGCCCTGCCCACCATGGACCGTCGCTCGTTCCTGCGCCGCTCTGGCCTGGGAGTGGGCGTGGGCATCGCGGCCTCGCAGCTCACGCTGGTCAAGAAATCCAACGCTGCCGAAGGTGCCAAGGTCGGCATCGGCGACAGCAAGATCGAAGTGCGCCGTACGGTGTGCACCCACTGCTCGGTGGGCTGCGCGGTCGATGCCGTGGTCGAGAACGGCGTGTGGGTGCGCCAGGAGGCGGTGTTCGACTCGCCCATCAACCTGGGTGCCCACTGCGCCAAGGGCGCAGCGCTGCGCGAGCACGGTCATGGCGAGTACCGCCTGCGTTATCCCATGAAGCTGGTCAACGGCAAATACGAGCGTATCAGCTGGGACACGGCCCTGAACGAAATCACGGCCAAGATGCAGGAGCTGCGCAAGGCCAGCGGTCCTGACAGCGTGTACTTTGTGGGTTCGTCCAAGCACAACAACGAGCAGGCCTATCTGCTGCGCAAGTTCGTGAGCTTCTGGGGGACCAACAACTGCGACCACCAGGCGCGTATCTGCCACTCCACCACGGTGGCGGGGGTGGCCAATACATGGGGCTACGGCGCCATGACCAATTCGTACAACGACATGCAAAACAGCAAGGTCGCTCTGTACATCGGCTCCAACGCGGCGGAAGCGCATCCGGTGTCCATGCTGCACATGCTGCACGCCAAGGAAACCGGCTGCAAGATGATCGTGGTGGACCCGCGCTTCACCCGCACGGCCGCCAAGGCGGACGAGTACGTGCGCATCCGCTCCGGTACCGACATTCCCTTCCTGTTTGGTGTGCTGTACCACATCTTCAAGAACGGCTGGGAAGACAAGAAGTACATCAACGACCGTGTCTATGGCATGGACAAGGTGCGCGACGAAGTGCTGGCCAAGTGGACGCCTGACAAGGTGGAAGAGGCTTGTGGCGTCAAGGAAGACCAGGTTTTCAAGGTCGCCAAGATGCTGCACGAGAACAACCCTGGCACCATCGTGTGGTGCATGGGCCAGACGCAGCACACCATCGGCAATGCCATCGTGCGTGCATCGTGCATCTTGCAGCTGGCTTTGGGCAACGTGGGCAAGAGCGGTGGCGGCACCAACATCTTCCGCGGCCACGACAACGTGCAGGGCGCAACCGACGTGGGTCCCAACCCAGACTCGCTGCCTGGCTACTACGGCCTGGCCGAAGGCTCGTGGAAGCACTTCGCCGCTGTGTGGGGAGTGGACTTCGAGTGGATCAAGAAGCAGTATGCGTCGCCCGCGATGATGACCAAGAACGGCATCACCGTGTCGCGCTGGATTGATGGTGTGCTAGAGAACAACGAGCTGATCGACCAGGACTCCAATCTGCGCGGCGTGTTCTTCTGGGGCCATGCGCCCAACTCGCAGACCCGTGGTCTGGAGATGAAGCGCGCCATGGACAAGCTGGACCTGCTGGTGGTGGTGGATCCTTATCCGTCCGCCACCGCCGCGATGGCTGCCATGCCAGGCAAGGCCGAAGATTTGAATCCCAACCGTGCGGTGTATCTGCTGCCCGCCGCCACGCAGTTCGAGACCAGTGGTTCGTGCACGGCATCCAACCGGTCGCTGCAGTGGCGCGAAAAAGTGATCGAGCCGCTGTGGGAGAGCCGCTCCGATCACATGATCATGCACCAGTTCGCCGAAAAGCTGGGCTTTGCCGCCGAGCTCTCCAAGAACTACAAGATGCAGAAGGTCAAGGGCATGGACGAGCCCGTGCCCGAGGACATCCTGCGCGAGATCAACAAGTCGGTCTGGACCATTGGCTACACCGGCCAGAGCCCTGAGCGCCTGAAGGCCCACATGAAGAACATGCACCTGTTCGATGTGAAGACCCTGAAGGCCAAGGGGGGCAAGGACAAGGAGACTGGTTACGACTTTGGCGGCGACTATTTTGGCCTGCCATGGCCCTGCTATGGCACGCCGGAGCTCAAGCACCCAGGCTCGCCCAATCTGTACGACACCTCCAAGCATGTGATGGAAGGCGGCGGCAATTTCCGCGCCAACTTCGGCGTGGAAAAGGATGGCGTCAACCTGCTCGCAGAGGATGGCTCCCATTCGGTGGGCAGCGAGATCACCACGGGCTACCCCGAGTTCGACCACGTGCTGCTCAAGAAGCTGGGCTGGTGGGACGATCTGAGCGATGCCGAAAAGGCCAAGGCCGAGGGCAAGAACTGGAAGACCGACCCCACGGGCGCGATCATCCGGGTGGCCCTCAAGCACGGTTGCCATCCATTCGGCAATGCCAAGGCGCGCGCTGTGGTGTGGAACTTCCCGGACGCCATTCCGCAGCACCGTGAGCCTTTGTATGGCACGCGTCCTGACCTCATGGCCAAGTACCCGACCCACGACGACAAGAAGGCCTTCTGGCGCCTGCCTACCCTGTACAAGAGCGTGCAGGAGAAAAACGTGGCCGACAAGGTGCACGAGAAATTCCCGCTCATCATGAGCTCGGGCCGTCTCGTGGAGTACGAAGGCGGCGGCGAGGAAACCCGCTCCAACCCCTGGCTGGCGGAGCTGCAGCAGGAGTCGTTCGTCGAGATCAACCCCAAGACGGCCGCCGACCGGGGCATCCGCAACGGCGAGCGCGTATGGCTCAGTTCTCCCACCGGTGCCCGCATCAACGTGCAAGCACTCGTTACCGAGCGCGTCGCACCCGATACCGTGTGGATGCCGTTCCACTTCTCGGGCCGCTGGCAAGGGGCGGACATGCTGGCGTACTACCCCAAGGGTGCGGCACCTGTGGTGCGCGGTGAAGCCGTCAACACGGCCACCACCTATGGCTACGACAGCGTGACCATGATGCAAGAAACCAAGACCACGATCTGCAACGTGGAACGCGCCTGATCGCGCCACGCAAGGAGACACACATGGCACGAATGAAATTCATCTGTGACGCAGAGCGCTGCATCGAATGCAACGGCTGCGTGACCGCCTGCAAGAACGAACACGAAGTACCGTGGGGCGTGAACCGCCGCCGCGTGGTCACCCTGAACGACGGTGTGCCGGGTGAAAAGTCCATCTCGGTGGCCTGCATGCACTGCAGCGACGCACCTTGCATGGCGGTCTGCCCCGTCAACTGCTTTTACCGCACCGAAGAGGGTGTGGTGTTGCACGACAAGGACGTGTGCATTGGCTGCGGCTACTGCAGTTATGCCTGCCCGTTTGGCGCGCCGCAGTTCCCATCGTCCGGCACCTTTGGTGTGCGCGGCAAGATGGACAAGTGCACCTTCTGCGCCGGTGGTCCTGAAACCCATGGCAGCCAGGCCGAGTTTGAAAAATACGGCCGCAATCGCCTGGCCGAAGGCAAGCTGCCCGCCTGCGCAGAAATGTGTTCTACCAAAGCCCTGCTGGCCGGTGACGGCGATGTGGTGGCGGATATCTTCCGCAACCGCGTGGTGCAGCGTGGCAAGGGCGCCGAAGTGTGGGGCTGGGGCACGGCCTACGGCTCACAGCAGGCAGGTCAGCCTGCAGGAGGCAAGTCATGATGCAGCGCACCATACACATGACCTTGGCCGCTGCGGTGGCCGCCCTGGCATTGACGGGCTGCGGCGAGAAACCGCAGACCGGCGCGGGCATTCGCAGCGATGCTCCGTCTTACGCCGGCACCGGCAGCAACTTCACGCAGCCTGGCTGGAAAGCCGGCGACAAAACCAGCTGGGAGGCGCAGTTGAAAGCGCGCCAGCAGTACGGCCAGAACGAATACACCCGCACCCAGGCGAAGTGAGGTCCACCATGAAATACATCGTGTGGTCCATGGCCTTGGCGGCCAGCCTGGCCTGTGGGGTGGCTGGCGCCCAGACGCCGCCTCCTGCGCCCGACGCATCTGCGGCAGCTCCTGCAGCCACGGCTGCACCGGCTGCGGTGGGGGGGGTACAAAGCCAGAATATCTTTCAGGTCAAACCCGACGCCAGCGCTGATCCCAAATACGCGGAACAGACCAATGGCGAGCGCATGAAGGTGCAGCCCGGCAACAACGCGCCCATGTGGCGCCAGGTGGGGCAGGGCGTGACAGGCTACAGCAGCTTGCCTGAGACCCAGGCGCCCGAGGCGGGCAACCTGATCCAGCGCTTTGTGCAGTACCCCGGCTCGCGCTACACCAATGCGGGCGAGGCGTGGCGGCAAGTGCGCAACCACTGGATCATCCCCTACGGTGCGGCGCTGTTTGCCATTGTGTTGCTGGCTTTGGGCATCTTCTACTTTGTGAAAGGCCCGCTGGGGCATGAGCATCCCGACGGCACCGGTCCCCGCCGTATCGAGCGTTTCACCCCGTTCGAGCGCGCGGCCCACTGGGCCAATGCGTTTGCATTCGTCGCGCTGGCCATCTCCGGCATCGTGATGGCGTTTGGCAAGTTCTTCCTGTTGCCCATCCTGGGGACCACGCTTTTTGGCTGGTTGACCTATGCGCTCAAGAACGTTCACAACTTTGTGGGTCCGTTGTTTGCAGTGTCGCTGCTGGTGATCATTCTTACCTTCATCAAGGACAACATCGCCAACCGCGCTGACTTTGTCTGGTTGGCCAAGGGCGGCGGCATGCTGGGCAAGGGCAATCACGAGGTGCCCTCACACCGCTTCAATGCGGGCGAGAAGGGCTTGTTCTGGTGGGGCATCACCATCCCCGGCATCTTCGTGGTGGCCACTGGCCTGGTGCTCGACAAACTCATCCCCGGCTTTGGTGACGTGCGTGGCGACATGCAGATCGCCCACATGATCCACGCCACTCTGGCCATCTGGATGATGGCGCTGATCTGTGGTCATATCTACATGGGCACAGTGGGCATGAAGGGTGCCTACAAGGCCATGCGCACCGGCTATGTGAGCGAGGGCTGGGCCAAGGAACACCATGAGCTGTGGTACGACGATGTGCAGGCCGGCAAGATCCCGCGCCAGCGCAGCGCCAGCCAGTCAGCGACCGACGTAACAGCATCTGCGGGCCAGCAGCCCGCCCAGGTATGAGGATCCACTCCATGACGAGATCAAGCATCCGCACCTTTTTGCTGGCGCTGTGCGCGGCAGCTGTATGCACTGTGGCATCCGCCAAGCTGCCGGCCCCGTCCCCCGAGGCGGCCGCCAAGGCCGCCGAAGCGGCAGCCAAGGCTGCATGGGCTGGCAAGGTGGACAACTACAAGTTGTGCCTGTCGCAAGACAAGGTGGCCGCGCACTACCGCAAGACCACGCCCTCGGCCAAGCCCGCGGCTGCTACTGGTGCTGCTTGCACGGACCCTGGTCCCTTCGCCTACACACCGCCAGCGGCCAAGCCTGCAGAGGCTGCTGGTGCACACTCGCCACCTGGCACAGCCAGCAGCCCTCCCAGCACGCAGGTACCAGCCGCTGCAGCTGCACCGGCCTCCAAGTCCTGACAGGCGCCCTGCCGCGCTGGGCTCGAAGCCGCGTTCCCTGGTGGGGCGCGGCTTTTTTTCTGGGCGCGATGTGCCAGGTGCACCGCCGAGCCAGCACTCGCAGAGCGATACGGCACCAGCCTGCCCCCTTGGTGCAGTGGACCGGGCCACGCAGCGGTTCATTTCCGTGCGCTAACCGCGGTAGCACCACACTGCGTATATTTGCCCCATGAGTTCCAGTTCTTTGTCCACTCCTTCAGTTTTGTCTTCGCCCTCTCTGCCGCGCCTGACGCAGGCCCACGCCCCGCTGACCCATGCAGTGGAGGTCGTCAACGAACTGGGCGCACGGGAACAGGTACAGATCCCCGCCGAGCGTCCGCTCACGATCTACGTGGACAAGCGCGAGCTCGTGACGCTGATGACACTGGGCGCGCAACCAGAGCTGCTGGTGCTGGGTTATCTGCGCAACCAGCGGCTGGTCGAATCGGTGCTCGACATCGAATCGATCACGGTCGATTGGGAGGTCCACGCCGCCGCTGTGCGCACGCGCCATGGCATTGCACGGATCGAAGAGCGCACGGCCAGCAAGGTCGTCACCACGGGCTGCGGACAGGGCAGCGTGTTTGGCGGGCTCATGGACGAAGTGGACCGCATCCAGTTGCCCGACGCCCGCCTGACCCAGGGCCAGCTGTACGGCATCGTCAACGCGATTCGCCTCAAGGAGACCACCTACAAGTCGTCCGGTTCGGTGCACGGCTGTGCCCTGTTCAAGGGGGAGGACTTGCTGATTTTTGTGGAAGACGTCGGCCGCCACAATGCGATCGACACCATCGCCGGCTGGATGTGGATGAATCCTGAGACGTGCTCATCCAGCGACTGTGCAGGAGACCCCGCAACCTCTCCCATATCGGGGGCAGACAAGGTGTTCTACACCACCGGCCGCCTCACCAGCGAGATGGTCATCAAGTCCGCGCAGATGGGGGTGCCCATTGTGGTGTCTCGCAGCGGCATGACCCAAATGGGCCATGCCGTGGCCCAGCAGCTGGGCCTGTGCGCCATCGGGCGCGCCACCAACCGCCGGTTTGTGTGCTACAGCGGTACGCATCGCCTGGTACTGCAGCCAGAACTGGCCCAGGCACCGGTAGTGCCCCCCGCCCGGGCTGCTGGTGAAGTGTGAGGCGGCAGCGCTCAATGGTTTGCGCCCGCGCAGACGGGGTGGTGCTGGGGCCGTTGCCGCTCAATAGTCTTTGAGTCGGCCACCGCAGCGGCGTCGAGCACCTTCGGCCCGCCTTGGCCTGCGGCCCATGCAAAGGCATGGGGCGAGACGAAAAAAAAGCCGGCTACAGCGAGCCGGCTTTTTTCATGAGCCACAGGGCTCAATAGCGGCCGCCGCCGTAGCCGCCCGTGCCATAGCCAACGTCCGAGCGTTTGCTCGCACTGTAGCCATTGGCGCTGTAGCCCCCTGCGCCGCCACCTTCTTCACGGGGGCGGGCCAGATTCACCACAATCGAGCGCCCATCGACGGACATGCCGTGCAGCGCGCTGATGGCGGCTTGGGCCACTTCGGCCGACGCCATTTCCACAAAGCCGAAGCCCTTGGAGCGACCGGTTTCGCGGTCCATCATGACCTTGGCGGAGGACACATTGCCGAACTCGGCAAAGTTACTTTGCAGGCTGGAATCGGTCACGGAATAGGGCAGGTTGCCCACGTAGATCTTGGTGCTCATGGAAGAGCCTTTCTGAAGGATGGCACGCAACGAAGGGCGCACCGTTGGGGTACAGCACTGTGAGCGGGAGCCCACGGCAACTGGGATGAGGACATGGAGCCTGCGGTCAGCAGAGCTTCAGCACACAGGGGGATGGGACATGCACGCTTGCAGCCAGCCCTGGGTGACGGCAAAGAGCCTGGCAGCTTCGCGCGATGCAAAGGCTTTGTCAAAACGGAACACTCGGCAGTAGCTGCCGTTGCCACTTGAACGATGGACCGAGAAGGAGGCGCGGAAGCGGCCGCAGTCGGTCGGGTGTGTCGCGGGCGAAACGACATATTGGCCCATGGAAATGGCGTTGTTTGAAATCTGGTGCATTCGGGAACGCAGGCCAGCATCGACCTGCGTGAGCATCGAGGGACTCGGTGGGCTGCAGCTCTTCAGACCCACTGGGCGACAAGGTCGCAAAAGGCAGCCTGCCGTGGCGCGGTAGACCGCTGGGAGGCAGGCGTTGCGGTGACTGCTGGCGTCAAAAGCCGTGACTGCAACAAAGCAGAGTATATGCGATTGGTTATTTAATTTTTATTTAATATTATTTTCTGTTTTAAAAAGACGGTGCCAGTCCTTCGATCGCTCCTACGAAGGCCGAGGGGCGCTGGCGCAATAGCGAGCTCGTCCACCGCTCTCCATCGTCTTTTGGCCCGTTCCCGCAGCCTCTTGCGTCCTGCCTTCGGCGGATTCCACGGCCACAGAAGGCGTCACCCCGCGATGGCATGATGCGCGCATGAAAGACCTGAACGCCAGCAGTAGCACCTGGGCCGACACGTTGCCCAGCCAGTGGGGACCAGAACTGGCCCACACGGAAATTGAAGTTCCTTTGAGCCGGTCGCCGCAAGACCTGCCCACATCGTCTGCCATCAGGGCCGTTTCCCCCACGGAGCGCCTTTCACTGTGGGGCTGGATGCGCGAAGGACTGCGCGCTGCACTGTTTCTGGCTCCGCGTACAGGGGCTGCGGCACCCACGCCCTGGCAGTTGCTGGTGTTGTCGTTGATCAGCGGCGCGTTGCTGTTGGGCGCTGCACGGTTACAGGTCGTAGGCCCGGCCCAGTTCAGCATGCGTGGCTGGCTCACCCCCATGTGGAGCAGCCTGGTGCTGCTGTGGCTGGCTTGGTGGGCCATGGCGCCAGCACAGCGTGCTCCTACCCCTGCGCCCGAGCGGGGTGTGCCCGGCCCTTCGGGCGGGCTGGCCGCGTGGTATGTGCTGTCGGCGTGGGCGCCCTTGGCCCCTTTGCTGGTGCTCTATGTCCTGATGGGATTGGCGGTTCACCAACCTGCACTGTGGAATGGGACGGTGGCAAGCATCCTTTTCTGGGTGGCCTACGGCGTGCTCACGGTATGGGTGCTGGCCACGTTGGTGGTGGTGAGTGCCCGCTTCATCCGATCGCGGGTGCGCACTGCGGTCTTTGGCGTGGCGATGGCTGTGGTGGTCGGGGTGGGCATGTGGCAGTTTCAGGATCAGCCCTGGGAGGAAGACGCCCTGGCGGTGGCCGATGCGTCGGCCGCGTCCGCCGACGGAGCACAGCCTCCAGAGCCTGCGCAACTGGCGCTATCGCAAGGCCTTTTTGAGAATCAGCAGCTGCTGTGGCAACAGCAGGTGGATGCTTTGTTGCCTCAGCGTCCCGGCGTTGTGGATGTCTATGGGTTGGTGTTCGCGCCCTATGCGGATGAAAACGTGTTCCGCCGCGAAAGCACGATGGTCAACACGCTGCTGCAGGAGCGGTTTGACGCCCAGGGCCGGGTTCTGCACCTGCTCAACCATGCTGAAACTGCCGAGACCCACCCCTGGGCGACGCCCGAGAATCTGCAACGCGCCATTGCCGCGCTGGCCGCGCGCATGGATCGCGAGCATGATGTGCTGGTGATTTACATGACCTCGCATGGCGCACGCAACCATGAACTGGCCGCCGCACACTGGCCGCTGCAGGTGCCCCCGGTGACGCCGGAGATGCTGCGCGCAGCGCTGGACGAATCGGGTATCCGCAACCGCGTGATCGCAGTGTCTGCCTGCTTTTCGGGAGGCTGGATCGAACCGCTGGCCACCGACAGCACCCTGATCATGACGGCGGCCGACGCCACCCACACCTCGTATGGCTGCGGCAGGCTGTCTGAGCTGACCTTCTTTGGCCGCGCGGTGTTTCATGAACAACTGCGCCAGACCCATTCCTTCACCGAGGCCTTTGCCAAGGCTGTGCCGCTGATTCAGCAGCGTGAGGTCGAGGCCGGCAAGGCCGACGGCTTTTCGAACCCGCAGATCCGCGTGGGCCAACAGATCGCCCTGGTGTTGCAGGCGCTGGAACAGCGGCTGCAGACGGAGGCACCAAATGCCTCCAGCGCAGCCCCGGCGCTGGCGGCCGACGCTCCGAGCCCGGTGCCGGCGACAGCTGCGGCGACCGACGCCGCCACAGCGCCATCCCCGCGGCCCTGATGGGTTGAACACGTTCTAACACCCCACGGCCCGCCAGCCCGTTCGCTTTGCGCTAAGGTCTGCCCATGAACCTGTCTTTCCTGCGCCTTGGCTGGCGCACCCTGGCCCGGGACCTGCGCGCGGGCGAGTTGCGCCTGTTGATTGTGGCGGTCACCCTGGCAGTGGCCGCGCTCACATCTGTGGGTTTTTTTGCCGATCGCCTGCAAGGCGGACTGCAGCGCGATGCCCTGCAACTGCTGGGGGGAGATGCAGTCGTGGCCAGCGACAACCCAACGCCCGCTGCATTCGTGGAGCGCGCCAAGGCGCTGGGGTTGCAATCGGTGACCACGCTGGGCTTTCCGACCATGGGCCGCGCGAGCGATGCGCAGGGCGGCGCCAGCAAGCTGGTGGCACTCAAGAGCGTGCAGCAGGGTTACCCGCTGCGCGGCAGCCTCACGGTGGCAGATGCCCCTGGTGCGCTAGAGCAGCCGACGCGTGACATCCCGGCGCCCGGCGAGGTGTGGGTGGACGCGCCACTGCTCGAATCGCTCAACCTCGCCATGGGCGACAAGCTGTTGCTGGGCGATGCGCGACTGCGCATCGCGCGCATCATCGTCATCGAGCCTGACCGGGGGGCGGGCTTCATGAGCTTTGCACCACGTGTGATGGTGAACGAACGCGACCTGCCCGCCACGGGGCTCGTGCAGCCTGCCAGCCGCCTGACCTACCGCTTTGCCGTGGTCGGCCCGGCGTCGGCCATCAAGGCGTTCAACGATTGGGCGGTGGTCGAGGCCAAGAAGCCCGAAGTGCATGGCGTGCGCGTGGAGTCGCTGGAAAGCGGCCGCCCCGAGATGCGCCAGACGCTGGACCGCGCGCAGAAATTCCTGAGCCTGGTAGCGCTGCTGGCTGCACTGTTGTCTGCCGTGGCCGTGGCGCTGGCGGCGCGCGGGTTTGCGGCGGAGCACCTCGACGCTTCGGCCATGCTGCGTGTGCTGGGGCAAAGCCAGCGCACCATTGCTGGGGCCTATACCACGGAGTTCGCGCTGATCGGCCTGTTTGCCAGCTCCTTGGGTGTGGCGCTGGGCTATGTGGTGCATTACGCGTTTGTGCTGCTGCTGGCGGGATTGGTGGAATCGGCCTTGCCTTCGCCCAGCCTGTGGCCGGTGGTGTTTGGCCTGGGCATGGGGCTCACGCTGCTGTTTGCGTTTGGCTTGCCGCCGGTGCTGCAGCTGGCGCAGGTGCCGCCATTGCGGGTGATACGGCGTGATGTGGGGGGGCTCAAGCCCGCATCGCTGGCAGTGCTGGGTATCGGCATTGCGGGCTTCGCTGCGCTGTTGCTGGCCGTCAGCAGCGACATCAAGCTGGGTCTGATTGCTGTGGGTGGTTTTGCCGGCGCCGTGGCGCTGTTTGCAGGCCTGTCATGGGTGGCGGTCAAGCTTCTGCGCAAGAGCGTGAACGAAAGCACAGCCCCGCGCTGGCTCGTGCTGGCCACGCGGCAGATTTCTGCGCGCCCGGCCTATGCCGTGGTGCAGGTCAGCAGCCTGGCGGTGGGTCTGCTGGCCCTGGTGCTGCTGGTGCTGCTGCGCACCGACCTCATCAGCAGCTGGCGCAAGGCGACCCCGCCCGATGCCCCCAACCGTTTTGTCATCAACGTGATGCCTGACCAGTCGGAGGCCTTTCAGCAGACGCTCAAGGACAGCGGAGTGGGTCGCTACGACTGGTACCCCATGATCCGCGGCCGGCTGGTGGCCGTGAACGGCAAGCCATTGGGCCCCGACAACTACACCGACGACCGCGCCAAGCGCCTGGTGGACCGGGAATTCAACCTGTCCAACGCTGTGGAGGCACCGCCCCACAACCAGGTGGTGGCTGGACGCTGGACGCCCGGCGAGGAGGGCGCCATCAGCGTGGAAGAAGGTATCGCCCAGACGCTGGGCCTGCAGCTGGGTGACCGTTTGCAGTTCGATATGGGCGGCGTGCAGGACGAGGCCCGCATCACCAGCCTGCGCAAGGTGGACTGGGGCTCCATGCGCGCCAACTTCTTTGTGATGTACCCGGTGGCCGAGGTCAAGGATGTCCCGGTCACCTACCTGGCCGCCTACCGCGCTCCAGAAACCCACGGTTTCGACAACGCGCTGGTGCGCCAGTTTCCCAACATCACCAACGTGGACATGGGCGCCACCATTGCCCAGGTGCAGCGGGTGCTGGAGCAGGTGATCCGTGCGGTGGAGTTCTTGTTTGCCTTCACGCTCGCAGCTGGGCTGGTGGTGCTGTTTGCCGCCGTCACGGCCACCCGCGAAGAGCGCGCACGCGAGTACGCCATCATGCGTGCCGTGGGGGCCCGTGCCAGCCTGCTGCGCCAGGTGCAACGGGCCGAGCTGGTGGGTGTGGGTCTGCTGGCGGGCTTTCTGGCCAGCGCGGTGGCAGTGGGCGTGGGCTGGGCATTGGCGCGTTATGTGTTTGACTTCACCTGGACCGCCGCCCCCTGGGTGCCGCTGGCCGGTGCGCTCGCGGGCGCGGTGCTGGCGCTGGCCGCAGGCTGGTGGGGTCTGCGCGAGGTGCTGCTGCGCCCGGTGGTGGACACGCTCAGGCGGTCTGCCGAGTAACTGGACAGCAGCAGGCGCACTGCACTGCGTCCGGAAAGGGTGAGAGTCCGCACGAGCACCCTCTGCCTTTGGCCGGTGCCAAGCGCTTTCCGAGGGGGTTTGTTGTGGCAGCTGCGGGACATTGTTCGCCCCGCGATGCAACGACCGCACGCGGCGCAAGGTGTTGCGGCCATTGGCCTCGCCGGCCCAGAGTTTGAATAAAAACAGACGATAGCGCCGAATTCATATGCGCTGATAGCTATCAAATGGATAGCAAATACTCGCCAATGTGCTGACTGCGCCTACTGCATTTTTGCTGCTCCGGGCCCGAAAAATCGCTTTTTGGGCCACCGGTGCGACAATAGAGGGCTAAATGACAAGTTCCTTTTCCAATCTATCGCTGGCTGAGCCGCTGGCGCGCGCCGTAGCCGAAATGGGCTACGAGTCCATGACGCCCATCCAGGCGCAGGCCATCCCGGTGGTGCTCACCGGCCAGGACGTGATGGGCGCAGCCCAGACCGGCACCGGCAAAACCGCCGCGTTCTCGCTGCCTTTGCTGCAGCGCCTGCTCAAGCACGAGAGCAGTTCCACATCCCCCGCTCGTCACCCTGTGCGCGCTCTGGTGCTGTTGCCCACCCGTGAGCTGGCCGACCAGGTGGCCCAGCAGATTGCGCTGTACGCCAAGTACACCAAACTGCGCAGCACCGTGGTGTTTGGCGGTATGGACATGAAGCCCCAGACCATCGAGCTGAAAAAAGGCGTCGAAGTGCTGGTGGCTACGCCGGGCCGCCTGCTCGACCATATCGAGGCCAAGAATGCGGTGCTCAACCAGGTGGAGTACGTGGTGCTCGACGAGGCCGACCGCATGCTGGACATCGGTTTTCTGCCCGACCTGCAGCGCATCCTGAGTTACCTGCCCAAGCAGCGCACCACGCTTCTGTTCAGCGCCACCTTCTCGCCCGAGATCAAGCGCCTGGCCAGCAGCTACCTGCAGAACCCCATCACCATTGAGGTGGCCCGCCCGAACGAAACGGCCTCCACGGTGGAGCAGCGCTTTTACAGCGCCAATGATGACGACAAGCGCCGAGCCATCCACCAGGTGCTCAAGACGCGCGGCATCAAGCAGGCTTTCATCTTCGTGAACAGCAAGCTCGGATGCGCCCGTTTGGCGCGCAGCCTGGAGCGTGAGGGCCTCAAGACCGCAGCCTTGCACGGCGACAAGAGCCAGGACGAGCGACTGAAGGCGCTGGAAGCCTTCAAGAGCGGCGAGGTTGATCTGCTGGTGTGTACCGATGTGGCTGCGCGCGGCCTGGACATCAAGGACGTGCCTGCGGTGTTCAACTTCGACGTGCCTTTCAATGCGGAAGACTATGTGCACCGCATTGGCCGCACAGGCCGTGCGGGCGCGTCCGGCCTGGCCGTCACGCTGGTGTCGGGCAGCGATGCCCGCCTGGTGGCCGACATTGAGAAGCTGATCAAGAAGAAGATCGATCTCGAAGCCATCGAATACGAAGAAGACCGCCCCCGCGGCCGCATCAACGACGGCCGCCGCGCATGGCGTGAAGCAGGCGAGACCGGTGATCCGCGCGATGCGATTCCAGGGGCCGTGCGTGAACGCAGCGAGCGCCGCGAACCCCGCGAGTCGCGTGAACACCACCGGGGTTTCCGCCCTGCCGTGGCCTCGCGCGATCCCTTCTTCGAAAAGCCTTACGAACCCAGCAGTGCGGATACCGCCCCCGCCTGGGAGGCCGCCGCCAAATCGCCTGCGCGCAGCAGCATTTCGGCCAACATCAAGCCCAAGCGCAAGGTGGCAGCCCTCTTCAAGGCCACTCAGCCAGAAACTTCGGTGCAGTGATAAAAAACAGGCCTTTTGGGCCTGTGGCGCTAGAAGAATAAGCGCTGGTAGCTATATTTTCAATAGCGGTCAAGTTCCCTTCAACTTGCGTGAAGGCGGTGGTCGGCCCTGAGGTTGGGGGCCAGGCCGCGCAGCAAGCGCGTGTCGATGCCGCCGAACAGAACGGCCTGCCCACCACGCTGCTGCACAAACTGCTGTGCCGCCCCCGCGCTGCCAAAGGCGGGCAGGTTGCCGGCCCGCATGGGCCCCAGGGCCGACGAACCTGTCACGTACACCGCTTCCTGCGCGTTCAGCCACAGCCCCGTGTCGGTATCGGTCACGTAGCAGGCCACGATGGCGTCGGGCGTGCGGCCCCGCGTGTAGTGGTCCACGTTGCCCAGGTACAGCATGAGACTGAGCGGGGAGTCGAAGAAATATGCGTCCCCTTGCGCAAAAATGACCTGTGCCGCCCAGGCTCGTGCGCGGGCCGGGTACATGCCACACACCGGGCAGCGGGCTTCGGCGGGCACCTCGCGCGCAGCGGCCAGGGGCTGGCCCAGCGCAGGGTCGTAGGGCGTGGGTGGCGCCACCACACACACATCGTCGCCAATCCCCTCCAGGGCCGCGTTGCCGGATGGCGGGGGCGGGGTGCGCTGGGGCCATTGCCACGCCACCAGGCCTGTCGAGCCCAGCAACAGGGCTGCGAGCACGGCGCGCCGAGCGGCGGGGCGGGGTGGGGGCGGTATCAATGCCAACACGGGTGGCTCACATGCGTGTGTCTTGCTGGGCCCCGCCGCTCAGGTCCACCATGGCGGACTTGATCTCGGCAAAACGCAGCACCTTGCCTCCGTATTCGGCGGCGAATTTCTGCGCGTCGGCCTCTTGCGCAAAGCTGCCGATGGTGGGGCCCATGGAGCCGTGGCGCTTGCCGCCCACCACGTAGATGGCGGTCTTGCCGTCGATCCAGTGGCCCTGCGGTGCATTCCAGTCGGCTTTGCCCATGTCCTGCACGTACACGGCCTGCACGGCGCGCACTTGTTCGCCGGCCAGCAGGGTGCTGAACAGCTCCACCGTGTCGCAGAAGAACGAGGGCTTGTCCTGCCCCGCAAAACGCACCTGCGCCTTGGGGCCGGGGTAGTCGGCCAGCAGCATGCCGTCGAGTTCGCAGCTGGTGGTGCGGTCGATCTCCACGGGTTTCAGGGACTGCGCGCTGTTGTCTGCCTGGCTGCAGCCGGTCAGGCCCGTGAGGCCGGTGAGCGTGCCCAGCGATGTGAGGGCCGCCCAGCCCAGCAGTTGGCGCCGTGTGGCGCACGCGCATTGGTATTGGTTGTGGGATTTTTTCGTCATGGCTTGAATCTCCAGCTCGCCAGGCCCAGGGGCACCACAATCCAGCCCGCCATCACCGCGCCCATCAGCCATGGCTTGGCCAGGGCAGGGGGCACGATGCTGGTCAGGCCGTACAGGGTGCGCACGTCGTCCAGCGAGAACACGTTGAGGATGCGGAAAACGTCGGCCGGGTTGAGCAGCAGCAGGTAGGCCATGGCCTCGCCGCCCACACTGCCGCCCGTGGCCACCAGGGCACCCAGCAGCAGCAGGTCAAACACCAGCACAAAAAAGAACCAGGCGGTAATCGCCAGCCCCGAGGCGCGTGTGCGCTCGTGCGTGAGCACCGACAGCAGCACGGCCAGGCTCAAAAAGGCCAGCCCCAGCAGCACCGAGCTGAGCATGAAGCCGCCGTAGTGGAACAGCGCAGCCCAGCTGAACTGCCGGACCAGCAGCACCGCCACCAGCCCGAACCCCGCCAGCGTCGAGAGCGTAAGCGCCGCCGCCAGCCCCAGGTACTTGCCCAGCAGCAGCTCCAGCCGCGTGATGGGCAATGACAGCAGCAGATCGAGCGAGCCGCGCTCGCGCTCGCCCACGATGGCGTCAAAGCCCAGCAGCAGCGCGATCAGCGGGATGAGGTAGATCACCAGGCTGACCAGGCTGGCGATGGTGAACTCGATGGAGCGAAAACCCACCGTGCCCTGCTGTGCGCCGCCAAAGTAGGCGATGGCCAGCGAGAACACGGTGAACACGAGCGCCACGGCCAGCACCCAGCGGTTGCGCATGCGGTCGCGGAACTCTTTGCCCGCGATGGTGAAGATTTGTTGGAATTCCATGGCTAGCCCTTGCGCAGGTCAAAGTACACATCCTCAAGCGAGGGTTCCTGGATCTGCAGGTCCTGCAGCGCGGTGCCCAGCGGTGCCAGCGCACCCAGCACGGCCATCTTGCTGCCGCGCGGGCAGTCCACATGCAGGCCTTCCGCCGTTTCCGTCCCGGTGACGCCGGGCACGGCAGAGAGCAGTCCCAGCGCGGCAGGCCGGTCGGCCGCGGCCAGGGTGAGGTGGATGGTCAGCGGCATGTGCGCCTGCTCGCGCAGTGCCTGCACGCTGCCCAGGGCCTGCAGCTTGCCGGAGGCCAGGATGGCCAGGCGGTCCACGCGCTCCTGCAGTTCGGCCAGGATGTGCGAGGTGATGACGATGGTCACGCCACCCGCTTGCAGCTCGCGCAGCGTGGCGTAGAAGTCGCGGATGGCCTGCGGGTCCAGGCCGTTGGTGGGCTCGTCGAGCAGCAGCACCTGGGGCTCGCCCAGCAGGGCCTGTGCAAACCCCAGGCGCTGGCGCATGCCCTTGGAGTATTCGCGCACGGCGCGGTTGCCCGCGTGGGCCAGGCCCACGCGTTCCAGCAGCGCGGGGCATTGTGTGAGGGGCGCACCCTTGAGGCGGGCGAAGAAACGCAGCGTTTCCAGCCCGTTCAGGTTGTCGTAGAGCACCACGTTCTCGGGCAGGTAGCCCAGGTGGCGGCGGGCGGCACGAAAGTCGCGGCCCTGCACCGTGGCCCCGCCCACCCGGATTTCGCCCGAGGTGGCGGGTGTGAGGCCCAGGATCATCTTGAACAGCGTGCTCTTGCCCGCGCCGTTGTGGCCGATGAGGCCAAAGATCTCGCCGCGCGCGATGCGCAGGTCGATGCCGTCCACGGCGTGCAGTGCGCCGTAGTGCTTGTGCGCGCCCCGCACCTCGATGGCGGGGGGCTCGCTCAGGTCAATGGGGGGAGGGTTGCGTGTCACGCTGAAAATTCCGTTGGGGTTGGTTCGGTTGCATGCGGGGCTTGGGGTCCACCACCGTGGGCACGCGCAGCACCGGAAATTGCTGGCCCACCAGGCGCAGTGCCTGCACGGCAGGGCTGGCCAGCAGCAGCTTGATGGCGGGGTGGCGCCAGGTCAGGCGGTCCACCATGTCGTTGGCTTCGTAGGGCACATCGCCCACGCCGTTGCCGTCGCGGTCCCAGCCCAGGTAGTTGCTCCAGTGGTTGCCGCCGCCGGTGCCCCAGCGCTCGTCGCGGGCGCCTACGTAGCGCACCTGTTCGCGGTTGCCGACGAAGTCGTTGTTGTCCACCTTGTTGCGGGTGGAGCCGGCCGACAGGTGCACGCCCACCGTGTTGCGCGCCACCAGGTTGCCGCGCAGGGTGACGTACTCCACGTCGTAGATGAAGAAGCCCCGGTTGTTCTCGGCCACCACGTTGTTCTCGATCACCGAGTCCTGCATGGTGCGCAGCATGATGCCGTGGTCGGTGTTGCCCCAGGCGCGGTTGTTGCGCACCACCTGGTCGCGCACTTCCATCAGCGCCAGGCCGCCCCGGTTGTAGTAGGTGTCGTTGTCCTCCCACAGGTTGTAGTAGGAGTTCATGTAGTGCGTGCCGTAGCGGCTGTGGTGCAGCTTGTTGCCCCGGAACACGGCGTGGTGCGATACGTCCACATACAGCGCGTCGCGCACAAAGCTGATCTGGTTGCCCTCGATGCGAGCGCCCGTGGTGTTGTACAGCTGCACGCCATTGCCGCGCTGGGACGAGCCCACATCGCGCAGGCCGGTGATGGTGTTGTGCAGCACCTGCACGTCGTTGGCCTTCTCGATCCACAGGCCGAACAGGTTGTAGGTGAGGTCGTTGTGGCGCACCACGGCACGGTGGGCACCGGGGTAGATGTAGATGCCCGCGTTCTGGTCCTTGAGGCTGGTGCCCGAGTCGCGCACGATCAGGCCCTCGATCACCACGTCGGGCGCGGTGACTCGGATGGTGTCGCCCGTCTGGCCGCCGCTGAGCGTGGGGCGGTCGATGCCGCGCAGCGTCAGGGCTTTGTCGATGCGCAGGTTCACGCGGTAGGCGCCGCGCAGCACCTCCACCGTGTCGCCTGGCGCAGCGGCCGTGATGGCAGCTTGCAGGTCTTGCCCGGGGCGCACCTGCACGGTGGCAGCGTGGGTGGGCAGGGCCAGCAGGCACGCAGCCAGCGCCACGAATGCGGTGGCAGCAAGGGGGGGCTTCATCACGCCAACCCCACCACGGCCTTGATGGCCAGGAACAGCGCCGCGCCGATCAGCAGGTTCTTGAAGCCCACATAGCTCAGCATGTCCATCACGCCCGCCTGGCGGTACTGGCCCTGCCACCACGGGCCGTCTTTCACATAGCGCTTGCCCGATAGGCGGATCAGCACCTCGTACACGCTCCAGCCAAACCACCAGCCGATGATGGCGCCCGACGACAACGTGCCCAGGGCGGTCATCACCCAGGCCACGCTGGCGGCGATGGCCAGCGAGAAGCCTGCGATCTGCAGGCCACGGCCAGATGCCCAGCCTTCGCGGCTCCAGGGCCACAGGTGGTCCACCAGCTCCAGCCAGATCCAGCGCAGGCCTTGGCTTCCAGTCTTGTGGGCGGGGTGTGCAGGCGTTGTGGGCATGCGTGGGTCGGGCCCCTGGGCGGCCTTGGCCGAAATCTGATCCTGCACCGTAGCGGGGTGGATCGGGATGAAGTAGCCGTTCGCGCCGATGGGCGTGATCTCCAGGCCGTCCTTTTCGCGGCGCTTGCGCTCTTTTGCCAGGGGCGGGCAGCCCTTGGTGTCGGTGTAGAGCACCATGCAGTCCAGGCAGTGCAGGCATTCGCGATGGTCGATGCGGCCATCGGCGTCAATCGCCTGGGCGCCGCAGCCCACGGCGCAGGCCTTGCAGCTGTTGCAGTCCTGCTTGCGCTTGAGGCCAAACCAGCGGAACGTGCTGGGCATGGCCAGCGAGGCGCCCAGTGGGCAGATGTATTTGCAATAGGGCCGCTCGATGAAGATCGACACGCCCAGGATGGCCGCCACAAACAGGCTGTAGGGCCAGGCGCGGTTCAGCACACCGACGAGGAAGGTGGTCTTGAACGGCTCCACCTCGGCGAGCTTTTCGGCCAGCCCCATCGAGAACATCGACACCACCAGCAACCCGAAGAACACCGCGTACTTGACCCACTTGAGCCGGTCGTGCCACTTCTGCGGCAGCTGGGCCTGAAAGCGCTTGAGGCCCACCGCGCGCGCGATCTTGTAGATGCCCTCCTGCAGCGAGCCAAACGGGCACATCCAGCCGCAGAACAACCCGCGCCCGAACAGGAAGACGGTGACGATGATGAAGATCCAGAACAGGAAGATGAACGGGTCGGACAGGAACAGCGACCAGGTCCACTGGAACAGCAGCGCGTGGAACCAGGTCAGCACCTGCGTGATGGAGGGCTGCGCCATGGCGCCAAAACCGATCCAGCCAATGCTGAGGGCCCAGAAGCTGTACTTGAAGGCGTTGACGGGCCACTTGTTCTTGTGGGTGGACAGGCGGGTGAGCTTTTCGCGCAGGGCGTAGACCACGCTCACGGCGACCAGCAGCACGGCGAACAGCGCGATCTCGACCGCGCGCGACTTCCACACGCGCACCCAGGGGGCGTCGGGCTCGTTGATGGTAGGGCGCCCGCCTTGCAGCGTGGCGGCGGGCAGCCAGTAGGGCGTGTCAAAGCTGGTGAAGCTGCGTGTGCCGGTGGCCCGGTCCACGCGGTTGCCCAGAAAGCTCAGCTTCCACGGATAGGCCGCCGAGAACGCACTCGAGCGGATGATGAAGATGACCGATTCGTTGTAGCTGGGTGCGCCTGCGGCCTCGATGCCGTACAGGTTGAGCGCGTCCAGGTCGCGGAAGGTGAACGAATCTGCGCCTTGGCGCACCTGCACGCGGTCGTAGAGGCCGCCGCGCACAAAGCCCGAGCCCTTGAACGATTCCTTGCCACCGGTGCGGACGATGAAGAAGGCGTGTTCGCCCTCCTTGAGCTGCAGGCGCAGGTTGTTCCAGCCGTTGTCGCCCAGCAGGCTCTTGCCAATGTCGGGGTGGTTCAGATCACCAAACCACAGCTCGATGAACGGGTCGGGGCCTTTGTCCAGGCCCACCTGTTCGGGCAGCACCCGCAGGCGCTGCACGGTGCCTTGTTGCACCAGTTCGGCCCAGCTCAGGCGTTTGCCGGTTTCGGCATAGCGTGCGGGCTCGCGCACCGTGGGCGCGAGGATGCCCACCTGCCGCGCCACGGCCGAGCCCGAGGCCATCATGACCTGGTTCTGCGCGATGACGGTGACCGTGGCGCCCGAGATGGCGTCGAGGCCCAGCACGTTTTCATCGGGGCGCGACTGGCCCACCTCGATCTTGTCGGCCACCGACTTGCCCAGGTACTGGGCGTTGAATTTCAGCAGCGCGGATTCAGGGATGCCCAGCAGCAGGATGGGCTCGGAATGTTTGAGCACCTTCACGCCCACGAAGCGACCTTGTGTGTCCATGCCGATCAGCGTGACCACGGGCTTGCCCGAGTAGGCAGGGGTGTCCGTGATGTCGGTGGAGAGCATCACGTAGCCCAGCAGCTTCTTTTGCGCGCTGTCGTTGTCGTAAGCCTCTACGTAGGGCGGCTGGCCCTTGCGTTCAGAGAAATGGCTGGCGCCGGGAAACACGTCCTTGCACGGCACCAGCGCGCACATGTCGCGCGCGGTAGGCAGGTCCGCAGGCAGTTCGGCCTCGTAGGCGCCTGCCGCAGCATGCGCGCGCGGCGCCAGCCAAAGTGCTGCCAACAAGACCAGAAGAAGCGTGGCGAACTGCCGACGGAGGGAAATCATGGAACTATCTTTTTGATAGCTGCCGGCGCATATTCTTCAAGCGCTAGCGGCCAATATGATTCGAAATGGGGCACAAACGTGACAACTGGCGCGCCCCAGGCGAGAGCAGCCAAGCAAGGGCCGCCCCGCCGCGAGGGCTGCGTCCCCCTTCCCGAATCGCGCAGCGATTCGAGAGAAGGGGGAAGGCGCGCAGCGCCTCAGGGGGATGCTCCGAATCACCCCTCCACGATCATGCGGGTGCGCATTTCCAGATGCAGCGCATGGCAGAAGTGCGTGCAATAGCACCAGAACACACCGGGCTTGTCGGCCACAAAGCTCACCGACTTGGTCTCCAGCGGGTTCACGATGAAGTTCACGTTGTAGTTCGGGATCGCAAAGCCGTGGGTCAAGTCTTCGATCTTGTCCAGGTTGGTCAGGATCAGCGTGACCTCATCGCCCTTCTTGAGCTTGAACTCGCGCAGGCTGAACGCCGGGGCTTGCGAGGTCATCTTCACGGTGACCTTCTTGCCATTGCGGAACACGCCGGACTCCTTGGGGTCCTTGACGGCCAGCGGGAACTCGTCGAGCGTGTAGACCTGCTTGGGACGCACCAGGTCGCGCTTGAAGATGATGAAGTCATGGGGCTCGCCACGCACAGGGTGGTCGGCCAGCAGCACCATCTTTTCGCCAGAGATGTCGATGAGCTGTTCGTTCTCGGGGTGCAGCGGGCCCACGGGCAGGAAGCGGTCCTTGGAGAACTTGCAACCCACCGCCAGGATCTTGCCGTCGGCGGCCTTGGTTTCGGACTGCGACGCGTTCAAGTGGCCGGGCTGGTATTGCACATCGAGGCGGTCCACCACGTACTTGGCGGTCTTGTCGCCTGCGTGGAACTTGATGGCAGCCTCCACGTTCCACTTCACGACCTGGCTGTCCAGGAACAGGGTGGTGTAGGCATTGCCACGGCCGTCGAACGCGGTGTGCAGTGGGCCCAGGCCCAGCTCCACTTCGGCCACGATGGCGGAGTCCAGCTTTTCGAGCTTGCCGTCAAAGTAGTCCAGCACCTTGGCCAGCTCGATCACGGTGCCAGTGGGCGAGAGCTTACCGGCGCAGATGAAGTACTTGCCATCGGGGCTGGCGTTCACGCCGTGCGGGTTCTTGGGCACCGACACATAGGCGGTGAGGGCCGTCTTTGGGTCCGTGTTGGCTTCGTGCGTGCCGTCCACCACAGGTACCTTGCTGGTGCCGATGGTCTTGAACTTGCCAGCCTTCACGGCGGCCTCGATGCGGCCCACGTTGAAGAACAGGCAGGCGTCGCGTTCGGCGGACATCATGTCCTCGTACTTCGCGCCCATCTCGGTGTTGTACTGGTTGGTGGCGGCCAGCTTGCCGTCGTACGACGTGGCCACCAGGTCGCAGTTGCCGTCGATCAGCACTTGCCAGCGCACTTCCATCGTTTCTGCATCCACGCAGCTGAACATGGAGCGGTATTTGCTGGAGTCTTCGGTGCCCGTGTTGGGCATGGGAATGGCGAACTCACCGCCGCAGAACACGCGCGTGGTGTAGTTGATGGCCGGGTCCACCGGGTCGGCCTTGTCCGGGAAGATGCCGTGAAAGCCCTGCACGTTGGGCAGTTTGGTGATCTTGTCGCACACAAAGTAATCGAGGCGGATGCGCGCGATGCGGCTGTTGATCTTGTCGTTGATCCAGGCGTAGCGGCCGTCGTAGTTGCCGTCCTTGTACGAGGCGTGCGTGTGGTGGGTGTCGGCCACCGTGTATTCGAGGTGGCCATCGGCCTTGGTGCCCATCACGGCCTTGGATTCGTTGGTGATGCCCCAGCCCACCAGTGCGTCAGGCACGAAGCAGGGGATGCGTGTGATTTCGCGGCCCGAGGGCAGGCCCAGCACGCGCATGTCGCCCGTATGGCCGCCGCTCCACAGACCGTAGTAGGTGTCCAGTTCGCCGGGCTTGAGGTGGGGGTTGGCACCGCCGGCCGCGTGGCTGGCGGCGGGGGCTGCCGATGCCGGTGCCGCAGGTGTGGCGGCGCTGGGCTTTTCGTTGCAGGCGGCAACGCCTGCGGTCAGGCCCACCAGGGCTGCCGTGTTGATGAAACTGCGTCGGCCCAGGCCAGCAGCGGGAAGGGAACTGTCTTTTCTCTCGGTCATGGTTTTCCTCTTGGGGATCGCTCAGTTGAAAAGGGGTGGTGCACGCGCAGGGGGGCTGAGCGCCATCCCTGTGCGAGCGGAAAGTGATGTGTGAAAGAGGGGCGCCAATGGAGGCGCTGCCGCGGTGGTGTTTGCTGTGATCGGGGTAGCGGGTGGAGCGTCGGCGGCCAGGCACAAGGGGCAATCAAGGCCGGCGCTATCTGCCGCCACCAGGCCCTCTGCGGTCTTCACCACCAGCCGGGTGCCACCGGTGCCGGAGCAGACCAGCTCCAGGGCACGGGGCGCTATCAGCGGCGAAGCCGCTGCTGCAGCCAGCGCCATGACAAACCACGCCAGCAACCAAAGGCGCAGGGTTCGTACGGTTGGATGGCTTTGCATGGGGCGGATAATAGATTCATGTAATATGAATCAATTTGATCTGGATCATGTTCTGGCGAGGCCTGTAACTGCCCAAAAGGGCCTGTTGCCTCTAAAGTTCATGCACCGGTCTGAAGTGGCGCTGCATGCATTTCGTGCGCAGTCACAGGCCCCCTCAGATGTTTTTAACCATCAAGAACAGGATGTATGCGATGCAAAAGAAAACCGAGTGGGTCGCCGTAGCGATCTTGGCCGCGCTGCTGGCCGGTTGTGGCGACAAGAAGTCGGAACCTGCACCTGCTGCCGCACCCGCTGCAGCGACGACCCCGGCGCCCGCGGCGGCCCCTGCCGCCCCGGCTGTCGCAGAAAACGAAGTGGGCAAGGGCGTGTTCGGCAAGACCTGCGCCATGTGCCATGCCGCGGGCGTGGCCGGTGCCCCCAAGCCAGGCGACAAGGCCGATTGGGGCCCGCGCATTGCCCAGGGCAAGGACACGCTGTACAAGCACGCTATCGAGGGCTTTACCGGGGCCAAAGGCATGATGCCTGCCAAGGGAGGCTCCGCCAACCTGACCGATGACGAGGTCAAGGCCGCCGTGGACTTCATGGCCGACAAATCGCTCTGAGCGCAGACGCCATGCAGCAAGCTTCTCTGCATTCCCACGGTCTGTTGCGCCGTCGCATGGTGATGGCGCTGCCCTTGCTGGGTGGTGCGACCTGGGGCGCCAGCGCGGCAGCCCACGCGAGGGTGGTGTCTGAACGCAGCTCGCGGCCACTGATGGGCACGCAGGTGGATATGGCTGTGGAGGGTGTTGACGCCCTGCTGCTGCGCCGCGCCATGGACCGGGCCTATGCCGAGATGCAGAGGCTGGAGGCGCTCATGAGCCGCTACCAGCCACGCAGCGTGGTCAGCCGCATCAACCTGGCTGCGGGCGTGACGCCGGTGCAGGTTCCGGCCGAGGTCATGGCGGTGCTGCAAAGCGCACAGCGTGTGTCGGCAGCGAGCCATGGGGCCTTTGATGCCACTGTGGGAGCTTTCAGGTCCTGGAACTTTGGCCCTGGCGAAAAGGTGGTGCCAGGCGCCAGCGAGATCGCGCGGCAACTGCCGCTGGTGGATGCACGCGGTCTGGTGCTGGATGTCGCCGCAGGCACTGCCTACCTGGCTCGCCAGGGCATGGCGCTGGATTTGGGTGGCATCGCCAAACTCCCGATTCTGAAAGCCGGCATGGACATGCTGCGCTCCGAAGGGGTCGAGAATGCCATGATCAATGGTGGCGGTGATGTGCTGACCCAGGGGTTATGGCAAGGCAGACCCTGGCGTGTGGGCTTGCGCGACCCGCGGTCTCCCGAGCGCTTGCTGGGCGTCGTGGCGGTGGCAGGCACCGGTGTGGTGGCCTCTTCAGGGGACTATGAACGCTTCTTCTTTCACGAAGGCCAGCGCCAGCACCATGTACTCAACCCGCGTACGGGGCGCCCGGCATCCGGGGTGCATGGCGTGAGTCTGGTGGCGCGGGATGTGGCAGCCGTCAACGGACTGGGCGCCGCGCTCATGGTGAAGGGCCCGCAGGCGGGCAGGGCGCTGGCGCAGCGTATGCCGGGGCTGGCTGTGTTGATCGCCGGGCAGGATGGTGGTGTCTGGCAGTCTGCCGCCATGTCGGCCTTGCTCGAGCCTATGCCGTCTTGAGTCGGTTGTGGCTCTGAGCGAGCTGGCGGGCCTTTGCGAGATGGTCTCCAGACACTCAGCCCGGGGCCTGGGCCTGCTCGCAGTGCACCTGCAGCAGCTCCCGCTGTCCCAGCGTGGCGCCGAAACGCACGGCGCTCAGGCACCCCCCCCATACACAGCCAGTGTCCAGGCCCAGCAGGTCGCTGCGGTTGAGCCACCCCAAGGTGGACCAGTGGCCAAAGGCCATCAGCGTGCCAGCGGTGCGCCGGCCCGGCACATCAAACCAGGGCATCAGGCCCTCTGGGGCAGCGCTGGCGCTTTCGGTGCTTTCAAAATCCATCACACCCTCGGATGAGCAAAAGCGCATGCGCGTTAGCGCGTTCACGATCACGCGCAGCCGGTCGGAGCCTGTGAGGGTATCGCTCCAGTGGTCCGGCGTGTTGCCATACATGCTGTGCAAGAAGGCGGGCAGGTCCGGGCTACCCAGCACGGCATGGACCTCCTGCGCGCGTTCCAGGGTGTCTGTGGGGGTCCAGGTGGGGACCACGCCCGCATGCACCATCAGCAGGGTCTGGCCGGCATGCTCGTGGGCCCGTGCCAATGGCTGGTGGCGCAGCCACTCGAGCAAAGCGCTGCGGTCTGGGGCGTCGAGCACCGAGGCCAGGGTGTCCCGGCGCGAAGGCTTGCGTGCGCCGTGTGCGGCAGCGAGCAAGTGCAGGTCGTGGTTGCCCAGCAGGCAGCGGATGGCGTCGCCCTGCTGCATGCAGCGGCGCAGCACGGCGGCGGAGTCGGGGCCGCGGTTGACGAGGTCCCCCAGCAGGTACACCGTGTCACGGCTGGCAGAAAAGCCGATGGTGTCCAGCAGGCGCCCCAGGGCGTCGTCGCAGCCCTGAATGTCGCCGATACAGTAAAGTGCCATGATGGTCGTCGGTTGCAAACCTGATTGAGTGAAGCATGGATTTTCTGCTGATCGCGCTGCTGACCCTGCTCAACGGCGTGTTCGCGATGTCCGAGCTGGCGCTGGCGTCAAGTCGAAGGTCGCGGCTGACCGCCATGGCCGAGGCGGGTGACAAGGGCGCACAGGCCGCTCTGGCGCTGCTTGAGAACCCCACGCAGTTTTTGTCCTCGGTGCAAGTGGGCATCACCTCCATTGGCATGCTCAACGGCATTCTCGGAGAGGCTGCTTTCAGCGATGACCTGGGGCTGTGGCTGCAGCAGCTCGGGATGCCTGTGCGGGCCGCCAGCATCACCGCCACCGCGCTGGTGGTAACCGTCATCACCTTCGTCACCATCGTGTTTGGCGAACTGGTGCCCAAACGCATCGGACAGCTCTATCCCGAGGCGGTGTCCCGCCTGGTGGCGCGACCCATGGCCTGGGTGGCCCGGGTGGCCAAGCCTTTTGTGCGCCTGTTGTCGCTCTCAACCCAAGGGGTGCTGCGCCTGATGCAGGTGGACAACACAGCAGGGCGTTCGGTCACGGAAGAAGAAATCGTTGCCAGCCTGGAAGAAGGGCGCGAGGCCGGTGTGATCGAGCACCATGAGCACCAGATGGTGCAAAACGTGTTTCGCCTGGATGATCGGCCATTGACCTCGCTGATGGTGCCGCGCAGTGATGTGGGCTGGCTCGATGCAGGGTGGTCGGTGTTGCAGGGCTTGCAGCAGGCGGGCCGTGGCGGCGAGCATGCCGCGCATTCGTGGTACCCCGTGTGTCGCAACTCTCTGGACGAGGTGGTGGGTATTGTGAGCGTGGCCCGGTTGCTGGAGCTGGGGCCTGATGCGCCCGGCACGCTGGAACAGTATGTGAAGCCCGCCGCCTTTTTGCCCGAGACCTTGAGCGGCATGGAGCTGCTGGAGCAGTTTCGAGCGCGCTCGGGGCGCATGGTGTTTGTGGTGGACGAATATGGCGTGGTGCAAGGCATCATGACCCCGCACGATCTGCTCGAAGCCATTACCGGTGAATTGCAGCCCGGCGCTGCCGCCGATGCCTGGGCCACCCCGCGTGGTGATGGCGCATGGCTGCTGGATGGGCTGATGCCTGTGTCCGAACTCAAGGCCCGCCTGGATATTCGAGATCTGCCGCAGGAAGACCGTGGGCGGTATAACACCCTGGCGGGGTTTTTGATGGCAGAAACGGGGCATTTACCTGCCGTAGGCGAACAGATTGTGTGCGTGGGCTGGATATTCGAGGTGCTGGCCCTGGAGGGCAAACGCATTGACCGCGTATTGGCACAGCCTGACAGCGCACTTTGAAGCCTTTGTGGCTTCTTGGACCACCGGCTGTCCAGGTGCTGAATATGCCAGGCAGTATTTTTGTGGTTTCTTAATGCAAAATCTTTACCCCGGCGTGTGCTCGCAGCGGTTATCCATATAATCGCGCTGTCACCAACCCCATTTTCTTATTCAGACACCATGACCAGCTACAAAGAACTTTTGAAGCAGCGTGAAGCGCTTGAGCAACAAATCAGCGAAGCCCGTCGCCGAGAATTGTCGGACGCTGTTTCCCAAGTGCGCGCCTTGGTGGCCGAATATGGTCTGACCGCCCAGGATGTGTTCCCCGCAGGCAAGGCCGCAGGGAAAACTGGCCGCAGCTCTACGGCAGGCACCAAAGTGGCCCCCAAATACCGCGACCCGGCGACTGGCCAGACATGGACCGGCCGTGGCAAGGCACCCAAGTGGATTCAGAACGAAAACCGCGAAAAGTTCGCCATCTGAGAATCGGCATTCGCTGCACTCAAAAAAAATAGCCCGCAACTGCGGGCTATTTTTTTGGGTGGCCTGGCACGGGGCGCCGAACTACCCAGCCTGGCCCCACACCTGGAGCCTTCATACATCGCTGGCGACACAAAATCTGCGCCCTGCATTCACTGGGTGGATACCGCAAAATCACGCTATCCCAACCAGCCACTGCCCACGGAACCCAAAAATTCGGTCCGCGTGTGGTGGTTCAACGCACCCCAGGCAGTCAATCCGCAGCATATTGCTGCGCCATCTCCCGCAGTACCTGGGCAGTAAATGCGTCGGCCGGGAAAAACGATTCCACCGCCAGCTCCTGCAGCGTCACATCCACTGGCGTGCCGAATATCGTCGTGGTGCTGATGAGCGACAGCATGCCGTGCATGCTATTGAAACAAAACGGCATCACCACACCCAGCATTTCTCCCGCCATGACGAGTGGTGTGGATTCATCGGGCGCGGGGTATTCCAGCAGTTCGGCCTGCAGGGCCAGCAATGCCGGGTCCCCCGTGGCATGAATCTGCTGGCGCAGGCGCTCAAAGAGGTGGTGGCGCCATTGCGCCAGATTGGCGATGCGTGACGCCAGGCCGTCGGGGTGCAGGCTCAGGCGGAACACGTTGATGGGGGGCACGAGCAGTTCAGGGCTCACGTGCGCGGCCAGCAAGGCCTGCGCTGCGCGGTTGGCAGCCACCACGTTCCAGCAGCGGTCGAGCGCGATGGCGGGGCAGGGCTCATGGCCCTTGAGCACCAGCTCGACGGCCTGGCGCGCTGCGGTCAGTGCCGGGTCGTCCAGCGCGCGTTCTCGGTACATGGGGGCGTAGCCGGCTGCCACCAGCAGTGCGTTGCGTTCGCGCAGCGGGATGGCCAGGCGCTCGCACAGGCGCAGCACCATGTCACGGCTGGGATTGGTGCGGCCGGTTTCCATGAAGCTCACGTGCCGCGTGGAGATGTCTGCCTCGTCGGCCAGCTCCAGCTGACTCAGGTGCCGCTGCTGGCGCCAGGTGCGCAGGTGGTCGCCAAAACTGGCAGGCCCCGCCGCTGTGCTGCGGTGCGGCAGCGGATGGCGCGGGGTGCGGCGAGAGGGGGTGGAGGGTGCGGACGTCATGCCTCGCATCCTAGGCCCAACCAGGCCGCAGGCCATTACCTGCCATGTCATCGACGCCATGCGCCGCAGCGGCAACGATGCAGCCTTCTTCAACCCCCAAGGAGCTTGCCATGTTGAACCTGTTGTCTTCCCCCTCCCTTTTGCGTGCCGTGGTCTGGTTCGATGCGTCCACCGGGCTGCTGCTGGGCGCCTTGCATCTGCTGCTGACGGCGTCGCTGGCCGAATGGCTGGGTCTGCCGCACGGACTGCTGGTGGTGTCCGGCGTTTTGCTGCTGGGCTACGCAGCACTGGCCACCCGAATTGCCCGCGCGCGCACCATGCCGCGCGGGTGGCTGTGGGCGCTGATCGCTGCCAACTTTGGATGGGCGTTGGCCAGCCTGGTGCTGCTGCTCGGTAACGCCGTGGCACCCACGTTGCTGGGCCAGGCGTACCTGGTGGTGCACGTGGTCTCGGTGGCGCTCATTGCTGAGCTGCAGTGGATGGGTGTGCGCCGCCTGCCTGCTTGGGCTGCTATTTAGTTCTTTTGTGCTATATATTTGATAGCTATTGAGACATAAGGATGTAGCGCTTGGCCGAGTTTTTCCGCAAAAATGGTGAAAAGAGCGTCGTATGAGCCTCTGCGCCAGGGCGGCGGGGCACAGCGGCATACCCCCAACGATTGCGCCGTCATGGGGGACTGCCAGAATAGACGCTGTTGCCTTATCAAGGAGTTCGCCATGGCCTCATCGTCCAAGCCGCTAGCCAAACCGTCGTCCCGACCCGCACGCCACGCCTTTGCCGACACGCTCAAGGGCTTCAAAACGGCGTCGGGCAAGGAGGGCAAGTTCTACTCTCTGCCTGCGCTGGCCAAGCAGTTTCCGCAGATCCAGCGTCTGCCGGTGTCGATCCGCATCGTGCTCGAATCGGTGCTGCGCAATTGCGACGGCCGCAAGGTGACGGCCGAGCATGTGCAACAGCTTGCGCACTGGGCGCCCAATGCCGCGCGCACCGACGAGATCCCTTTTGTCGTCTCGCGCGTGGTGCTGCAGGACTTCACCGGTGTGCCTTTGCTGGCCGACCTGGCCGCCATGCGCAGCGTGGCCGCCAAGCTGGGCAAGAACCCCAAGAAGATCGAGCCCCTGGTGCCGGTGGACCTGGTGGTGGACCACTCGATCATGGTCGACCACTACGGCAAGAAGAATTCGCTCGACCTGAACATGAAACTCGAATTCCAGCGCAACAAAGAGCGCTACGAGTTCATGAAGTGGGGCATGCAGGCCTTTGACACCTTTGGTGTGGTGCCCCCGGGCTTTGGCATCGTGCACCAGGTCAACCTCGAATACCTGGCGCGCGGCGTGCACAAGCGCAAGGATGGCGTCTACTACCCCGACACCCTGGTGGGCACCGACAGCCACACCACCATGATCAACGGCATCGGCGTGGTGGGCTGGGGCGTGGGCGGCATCGAGGCCGAGGCCGCCATGCTGGGCCAGCCGGTGTACTTCCTCACGCCCGATGTGGTGGGCTTTGAGATGACCGGCCAGCTGCGCGAGGGCGTGACCGCCACCGACCTGGTGCTCACGGTGACCGAGCTGCTGCGCCAGCACAAGGTGGTGGGCAAGTTCGTGGAGTTCTTTGGCGAAGGCACGCGCACCCTGGCGCTGCCCGACCGCGCCACCATCGGCAACATGGCGCCGGAGTACGGCGCCACCATGGGCTTCTTCCCGGTGGACGAAAAGACCATCGACTACTTCAAGGGCACGGGGCGTACCAAGGGCGAGATCGAAGCCTTCGAGGCCTACTTCAAGGCCCAGGGGCTGTTTGGTGTGCCGCTGGCCGGCGAGGTCGACTACTCGCAGGTCGTCAAGCTCGACCTTGGCAGCGTCACCCCCAGCTTGGCGGGCCCCAAGCGCCCGCAAGACCGCATCGAGCTGGGCAAGGTCAGCAGCCAGTTCGCTGAGCTGTTCAGCAAGCCCAATGCGCAAAACGGCTTCAACCGCCCGGCAGAGCTGCTGCACACGCGCCATCACATCCACCGCCATGGCGAAGCTGCCGCCGAAGAGGCTACGCCAGACGGTAAGCCCACGCCGGCCGGCGCACCGCGCTCGGTGGTCGAGATGGAGGCCAACAAACCCGCACTGGCCACTGCGCACGGCGAGTCCCGCGCAGCCACGCTGCCCGCCAAGGGGGCTGACCCCACAGTGGGCAATGGCGACGTGCTGATTGCCGCCATCACCAGCTGCACCAACACCAGCAACCCCAGCGTGCTGCTGGCTGCAGGCCTCTTGGCCAAGAAGGCGGTGGAGGCAGGCCTCAAGGTGCAGCCGCACATCAAGACCTCGCTGGCCCCCGGCTCGCGCATCGTCACCGAATACCTCACGCAGACCGGGCTGCTGCCGTACCTGGAAAAGCTGGGCTTTGCGCTGGCGGGCTATGGCTGCACCACCTGCATCGGCAACGCGGGCGACCTCACCCCCGAATTGAACGAGGTCATCACCAGCAACGATCTGGTCTGCGCAGCCGTGCTGTCGGGCAACCGCAATTTCGAGGCACGCATCCATCCCAACCTCAAGGCCAACTTTCTGGCCAGCCCGCCGCTGGTGGTGGCGTATGCCATCGCGGGCACGGTGCTCAAAGACCTGATGACCGAACCCGTGGGCAAGGGCAAGGGTGGCAAGGACATCTACCTGGGCGACATCTGGCCCACCAGCGATGAAGTCCACGCCCTGCTCAAGTTCGCCATGAACGGCAAGGCCTTCCGCGAAAACTACGCCAAGGTGGCGACCGACCCCGGAAAGCTGTGGGAGAAGATCAAGGGCGTGAGCGGCACGGCCTACACCTGGCCCGCCAGCACGTACATTGCCGAGCCGCCGTTTTTTGCCCAGTTTGCGCTCGACAAAGGCGCTGCGGCCGCGTCGGCGGTGCACGGCGCGCGCATCATGGCGCTGTTCGGCGACTCCATCACCACCGACCACATCTCGCCCGCAGGCTCCATCAAGGAAAGCTCACCCGCAGGCCAGTGGCTGTTGCAGCACGGCGTGCAAAAGGCAGACTTCAACAGCTACGGCGCCCGCCGGGGCAACCATGACGTGATGATGCGCGGCACCTTTGCCAATGTGCGCATCAAGAACCTGATGATTCCGCCCACCGCCGATGGCTCGCGTGAAGAGGGCGGCGTCACGTTGTTCCAGAACGATGGTCCGCTGCAGGGCGAGAAGATGTTCATCTTCGATGCCGCCATGCAGTACATGGCGCAGGGCACGCCCACCGTGATTTTTGCGGGCGAAGAGTACGGCACCGGCTCCAGCCGCGACTGGGCCGCCAAGGGCACGCAACTGCTCGGCATCAAGGCGGTGGTGGCGGGCAGCTTTGAGCGCATTCACCGCTCCAACCTCGTGGGCATGGGCGTGTTGCCGCTGCAGTTCAAGGCGGGCGATTCTTGGGAAACGCTGGGCCTGACGGGCAATGAGGTGATTGATGTGGTGCCTGATGCCGCACTCACGCCACAGAGCGATGCGAGGCTGGTCATTCACCGTGCCGATGGCACGCGCCAGGAAGTGACGGTGACCCTGCGCATCGATACCCCCATCGAGGTGGACTACTACCAGGCCGGTGGCATCTTGCCGTTTGTGCTGCGCCAGCTGCTGGAGGGTTGAAGGCCCGCTGCATCCTTCTTCCTTGCCGCATCGCGCCCTGCGCTGATGCGTGCACGCAACGCCTGGGTGCAGCGCCGTCCAGGGTTGTCTTGGACGGGGCTTCGGCCCCGTTTTTCATGGTGCGAGCGCTCTGGTCATTTCCTTACGCGTAGATACACTTGTGACGTTGTGCGGCCATTTCGCTGGCACTGCCATTCACCCCTTCGTCCATGCCACCTCCCAACAGCTCTCCGACAGCGCGCATGCCCTGGTCGGATGCGCCCGCCATCACCGTGGTGCTGGTGGTGGCAGTGCTGGCGCTGGTCGTGGTGCCGCTGGCGCAGATGCTGGGGGATGGGGCGGGCGCCCAGCACGGGCTGGAACCGTTGCTGGAGCTGGTGGCGGTGCTGCTGGGACTGCTGGTGGTGTCGGTGTCCCTGCACGCCCTGGAGGCGCAGGAGCAGGCGCGCGCCAATGTCCTGGTGGTGGGTTTTGGCGTAGCGGCGGCCTGCAATTTTCTGCACGGGGTGCTGGTGCATTCCGGCCCTGTGCACATGCCGCCGGGCAGTGCCGACATGTCGTTGTGGCTGAGCAGTTGGGCGCGTGTGGCCGAGGCCCTGACCTTGGGGCTCACCGCCACGCGCTTGTCGGCCCCCGGGCCGGCCCGCGCCTGGCTGGCAGCGGCGGGGGGTGTCACGCTGGTGCTGGCAGGGTCGTCGCTGGGGCCGCTGCCCCAGTGGTTTGCCCATGCTGCAGACGGTGCCTTGCGCCAGGTGGTGGCCGTGGGGCTCGCCCTGGCCATGGCCGCCAGCGCGGTGGTGCTGCATCGCCGCAGCCGCAGCGAAGATGCACCGCGTGAACGCCTGTTTGCCTGGGCGGCCGGAGCGTTCGTGTGCGGCGAGGTCACGGTGGGCGCGCTGGGCGGGCATTCGATGCTGGGTGGAGTGCTGTCCCATGGCTTTCGGGTGGTGGCGTATGCGCTGCTGTACCAGGCGGTGTTTGATGCAGGCATCCGCCGCCCGTTCGCGCGCATCCAGGAGGCCGAGAGCCGGTTGCGCGAGAGCGAGGGGCGTCTGTCATTGCTGGGGCGCAACCTGCCGCACAGCGTGTTGTTCCAGATCGTGCGCGAGCTGGATGGCCGGGTGCATTTTGTTCACATGGGCGACGCCATCGAACGGCTGAATGGGGTACGCGTCGAAGACGTGTTGCAGGACCCACGCGTGCTGTACCGCCAGATCCTCCCGGAAGACATTGATCGCCTGCGGCAGGCAGAGCGCCAGTCCTACCTGTCCATGACCAGTCTGGAGGCGGTGTTTCGGCTGCGACGCACCGACGGCCAGGTGCGCTGGATGCACCTGAGTTCGTCGCCACGCCGACTGCAGGATGGCCGGGTGTTGTGGGACGGCGTGCAGACCGACATCACCGCCCACCACCAGGCCGAAGAGGCCGCCCACGCCCAGCAGGCTCGGATGGCCAACACGCTGCGCCATGTGCCGGGTGGTGTCTCGCGGATTGATCGGGACTTGCGCGTGCTGTACGTCAATGAACAGCAGGCACGCTGGCTGTACACCACGCCCCAGGAGCTGGAAGGGCAACTGCTGCAGGATGTGATCCCGCCCGAAGTGTTCGCGCGCATCCACCCGCATCTTGAAAAAGCCTTTGCGGGCGAGACAGCCGTGTTTGAAAACCGCATTGACGGCCCCGACGGCACCCAGTTTCGCCACACCACCATTGCGCCCGAAAGCGTGACGGAGCAAGGGGTGGCTGCCGTGGTGCTGTTCGCCTACGATTTGACCGCCCTCAAGCGCATCGAACAGGAACTCGCCCAGCAGAAGGCGCATCTGGCCAGCGTGGTCAACGCCATGCCGGACATGGTGTTCATGAAAGACACCAACGGGGTGTACCTGTCGGTCAACCCGGTGTTCGAGCGTTTTGCCGGCCGTCCGGAGAACCAGATTGTGGGCTGCAGCGACTTTGACCTGGTCGCGCCTGCCGACGCAGAGCGCTTTCGCAAGTACGACCAGCGCGCCATGCAGGCCTGGCAGCCGCTGGTGTATGAGGAGACGCTCACCTTCGCCGAAGACGGCTACCAGGGCCAGTTCGAGACCATCAAGACGCCCATCCGCGACCTGCATGGGCGCGTGACAGGCATCCTGGGCGTGTGCCGCGACATCACAGACCGCAAACGCGCCGAACAAGAGATCGAACGCCTGGCGTTCTACGACGCGCTCACGGGCCTGCCCAACCGCCGCCTGCTGCTGGACCGCCTGCAACGCTCCATCGCCGCCTGCCAGCGCACCAGGAACCTCGGGGCCCTGCTGTTCATCGACCTGGATAACTTCAAAGACCTCAACGACACCCTGGGCCACGACATGGGCGACCAGCTCCTGGCCCAGGTCGCCGCCCGCCTGGTGGGCAGCGTGCGCGAAGCCGACACCGTGGCCCGCTTCGGCGGCGACGAATTCGTCGTCATGCTCGAAGCCCTGGCCCCCGATCTGCAAAACGCCGCCACCCAGGCAGAAACCGTCGCCGAGAAACTCCTGGCCAGCCTGAACCAGCCCTTTGACCTGGACGGCGCCCAGCACTACAGCACCCCCAGCATCGGCATCACCCTCTTTGGCGACGAACGCCTCACCGTGGACGAACTCCTCAAGCGCGCCGACCTGGCCATGTACCAGGCCAAAGCCGCAGGACGCAACACCCAGCGCTTCTTCGACCCCGACATGCAGGCGGCCGTCAACGCCCGCTCCAACCTCGAAGCCGACCTGCGCCAGGGCCTGGCCCGGGGCGAATTGCTCGTGCACTACCAGCCCGTGGTCGACCACCACGCCCGCTTGCTGGGCGCAGAAGCCCTGGTGCGCTGGCGCCACCCCCAGCGCGGCATGATCAGCCCCGGCGACTTCATCCCCCTGGCAGAACAGACCGGCCTCATCCTCCCCCTGGGCCAATACGTGCTCCAGACCGCCTGCGAACAACTGCAGCGCTGGAGCCAGCACCCGGACACCGCCCACCTGTCCATCTCCGTCAACGTCAGTGCCCGCCAGTTCCGGCAACCCGGCTTCGTGGCCGAAGTGCTGCAAACCTTGAAGAACCGCAACGCAGACCCCCGGCAACTCAAGCTCGAACTCACCGAAAGCCTGCTGCTGGGCGACATCGAAGACACCATCGCGCGCATGGTGCAGCTCAAGAGCGAAGGCGTGGGGTTTGCGCTGGACGACTTCGGCACCGGCTACTCGTCCCTGTCCTACCTCAAGCGCCTGCCGCTGGACCAGGTGAAGATCGACCAGAGCTTCGTGCGGGACGTGCTGACGGACCCGAACGACGCGGCGATCGTGCGGACGATCCTGGCGCTGGCCAAGAGCCTGGATTTGGAGGTGGTGGCGGAGGGGGTGGAGACGACGGGGCAGCTGTCGTTCCTGAGGCTGCACGGGTGCGAGGGGTTCCAGGGGTATCTGTTTGGAAGGCCTGGGCCCGTCGAGTTGTTCGAGCGTGAGCATCTGCCGGGCCATTCAGCCTCCTCGCTGCCGACCGCTCTGCCCGCACCGCAGGAGCCGCAGCCATGAACGGTGTGGGCATCCTGTGGGTGGACATTGATACCCAGCATGCGGCGGCCGCGCGGCGGCTCATGGCAACGCGTTACCCCGACTGGCGGGTGGTCAACAGCCCCACGCAAGAAACTGCCAAGGCTCCCCTCGCCAGCCAGGCCTGGGATGCCGTGGTGCTGTGCCTCAAGCCCACCGACCAGGAACTGCCCGGCCTGCTGGAGCTGTGCGCTGGCCGCCCGGTGCTGATGTGCATCGATGCAGCGCAAGAGGCGCTGGCTGCGCGCGCCTTTCGCTGCGGGCTGGGCGACTATGTGCTGCGCGAGGCCGATGGCGTAGCGCACCTGAGCGAGCTGCTCAACCGCCTGGTGGCGCTGGTGCAAGGCGCCAAGGGGCAGGGCCAGCCCGTGCGCATGGTGGATGCCCGCATCTGGCAAGAGGCTCTGACCATGCTGCAGGAGCAGCGCTCGGCCCTGCAGGCCACGCTGGCCAGCATGAGCCAGGGCATCTTCAAGACCGGGCCCGATGGCCGCATCACCGTCTACAACGAGCGCGTGCTGGAGCTGCTGAATTTGCCCGAGTCGCTGATGGCCACCCGCCCCACGCTGGCTGACCTGACGCGCGTGCAGGCTGAGCGCGGTGACTTTGGCGAGGGCTATAGCCTGGTGGACCGTCGCGGACACGACTACGTGGCCCAGGGTGCTGTCGCTGCTGCCCCGGCGCTGTACTGGCGCACCACACGCGATGGCCGTACGTTCGAGGTCCGCACCACCACGCTGGCCGATGGCAGCCTGGTGCGTACGTTTGCCGATGTGAGCGACTACGTGCGTGTGGAGAACGAGCTGCGCGAGAGCGAGGCGCGCTTCCGATCCCTGAGCGACCTGTCGTCCGACTGGTACTGGGAGCACGATGCCGAGGGCCGCTTTGTGCAACTGGCGGGCGATCTGAGCGTGAACGGCATCCCGCTGTCGGACGTGATGGGGCGCACGCGCTGGGAGATCGGCGCCCTGAACATGACCGATGCCGACTGGGCTGCGCACCGCGCGGTGCTGGCCGCGCACCAGCCGTTCCGTGACCTGGAGCTGCAACGCCGGCGCGCGGACGGCAGCATGCACTGGATCTCGGTCAGCGGCGTGCCTGTGTTTGATGCCAATGGCGCGCTGCGTGGCTACCGGGGTGTGGGCCGCGACATCACCGAACGCAAGCAGGTCGAGAGCCAGATCGAACGCCTGGCGTTCTATGACTCGCTGACCGGTCTGCCCAATCGCCGCTTGCTGGTGGACCGGCTGCAACACGCCACGCTGGCGGTTGCGCGCTCTGACACCCAGGGCGCGCTGCTGTTCATTGACCTCGACAACTTCAAGGACCTCAACGACACGCTGGGCCATGACACCGGCGACCAATTGCTGCTGCAGGTGGCGCAGCGCCTGAAGGGCTGCGTTCGGGAGTCCGACACCGTGGCCCGTTTTGGTGGCGACGAGTTCGTGGTGCTGGTGGAGGGCCTCAGCCCCGACCCCGCCCACGCAAGCGCCGAGGCTGCGCTGGTGGCCAGCCACATCATCACCACGCTGGGCAAGCCCTATGCGCTGGGCGATGCCAGCCACCACAGCACACCCAGCATAGGCATCGCGCTGTTTGGCCAGCAGACCGTGAGCGTGGATGAGCTGCTCAAACATGCCGACCTGGCCATGTACCAGGCCAAGGCGGCGGGGCGCAACACCCAGCGCTTCTTCGACCCCGACATGCAAGCGGCCGTGAGCAACCGCTCGGCCCTGGAGGCCGACCTGCGCCGCGGCCTGCAAGACAAGGAGCTGGTGCTGTACTACCAGCCGGTGGTGGACGGCAAGGGCCGCCTGCAGGGCGCCGAGGCACTGGTGCGCTGGCGCCACCCGCGCCGGGGCATGGTGTCCCCGGCGGAGTTCATTCCGCTGGCGGAGCAGACCGGGCTCATCCTGCCGTTGGGGCAATGGGTGATGGAGACGGCCTGTGCACAGCTGGTAGCTTGGCAGCGCAGCTCGCTCACGCGACAGTTCTTTTTGTCGGTGAACGTGAGCGTGCGGCAGTTCCGCCAGCCCGACTTTGTGGAGCAAGTGCTGGGCGTGCTCGATGCCACGGGCGCCAACCCGGAGCGCCTCAAGCTCGAACTCACCGAGAGCCTCTTAATGGCCGATGTGGAAGATGTGATTGCGCGCATGGAGCATCTGCGCCGCTACGGCGTAGGCTTCTCGCTGGACGACTTTGGCACCGGCTATTCCAGCCTGAGCTACCTCAAGCGCTTGCCGCTCGACCAGCTCAAGATCGACCAGGGCTTTGTGCGCGACCTGCAGACCGATCCCAACGACGCCGCCATTGTGCGCACCATCCTGGCCCTGGCCGACAGCCTGGACCTGGCGGTGGTGGCTGAGGGCGTGGAGACCACGGGCCAGCTGGAGTTCTTGCAGCGCTACGGCTGCAAGGCCTTTCAGGGCTACCTGTTTGGCCGGCCCATGCCCGCCGAAGTGCTGGAGCGTGCGCTACGGCCTGCGCTATGACCTGCGCTATGACCTGCGCTAAGGCAAAGGTCCGCCGGCGCGCGCAGTTCACAATCGCGCCATGAAAAAACAGGTGTTGGTCGCCGGTGGCGGCATTGGCGGCTTGGCTGCTGCGTTGGGCGCATCCCGGGCCGGGTGGGAGGTGCGGCTGTACGAGCGCGCTGCCGCGTTCAGCGAAGTGGGTGCGGGCGTGCAGATCGGGCCCAACGTCGTGCGCCGCTTGCAGGCCTGGGGTCTGCAGCAGCCGCTGCAGGCGGTGGCTGCCTTCCCCAGCCGGTTGCAGGTGCGCAACGCCGTCAGCGGCCAAGAGCTGGCCGTGTTGCCCCTGGGTCCCGCGGCGGTGGAGCGCTATGGCGCGGCCTACGCCACCATTCACCGAGCGGACCTGCATGGCCTGTTGCTGTCTGCCGTGACCAAGTACACCGACACGCAATGGCATCTGGAGCATGCGATTGACAGCTTTGCCGATGCCGACGGCGTGGTCACCGTGCGCACCAGCCGGGGCAAGCAGGTTGAGGGCGATGCCCTGATTGGTGCCGATGGCCTGTGGAGCCGCACCCGCACCCAACTTCTGGGCGCGGTACCGCCACGCGTGACGGGGCACCTGGCCTACCGCGCGCTGGTGCCGCAGCATGCGCTGCCCGACGCCTTGCGCACGGCGCAGGTCACCGCATGGCTGGGCCCGCGCCTGCACGCGGTGCAGTACCCCGTGCGTCGGGGCGAGCTGCAAAACCTGGTGGTCATTGTGCAAGGGCCCGCACCGCAAGACCTGGAGAGCTGGGACCACGCCGCCAATGCCGCAGGCCTGGAGCACGCACTGCAAGGCACCTGCACCGCGCTGCAGGACGTGGTGCGCAGCGTGAGTGCCGCAGGTGGGGCGGGCTGGCGCCTGTGGCCCTTGTGTGACCGCCCGCCAGTGCGCAGCGCCGACGAGATGGCACAAGGCCTGGTGGGCCTGCTGGGCGATGCCGCGCACCCCATGCGGCCGTACCTGGCCCAGGGCGCGGGCATGGCGATTGAAGACGCGGCCGAGTTGCAGCGTGCTTTGGCCATGCACGACCTCGATGTGCCGCTGCGTCTGCGCCGCTATGCGCTCAACCGCTGGCAGCGCAACGCGCGGGTACAGGCACGGTCTACACGCAATGGCCGCATCTTCCACGCCACGGGGCCGGTGCGCTGGGGGCGCGACCTGTCGCTGCGCCTGCTGGGCGAGCGCCTGCTGGATGTGCCCTGGTTGTACCGGGGCGACGGCTCGAGCGCCAGTTCGTTGTGACGGTTGGCGTGCGGGGGGCGCACTGCGGATAAGCCCTTGGCGCATGGCCCATGCATGCGGTATCAACCGGACATTCCAGTTGTCAGGGCATTCCCTATCCGGTGCAACCCGCGAGCACGTTTTGCAGGGTGAACTTTGCGCAGTGTGCCACGCTCTATCCCTGTGTGTGCAATGCCACAAAAAGGCCGCTCACACGCCCGCGAATTTGCTGTTCAAGCGCAGGTCGTGGTGCTACAAAGAGCCAAGCCGGTAGCGATTGCCAATGCAACACCGTGGTACCACCTGAGCCCGCCAGGGGTGCCGCTACAGGAGGTCGTATGGATGCCATCAGCAACTTCGCCGCGCGCTATGCCCGTAGCCGCGAAGAGGAAATGTCGATCGACGAGTACCTCGCCGAGTGCAAGCGTGACCCCATGGCCTATGCCACATCGGCCCAGCGCATGCTGGCAGCGATTGGCGAGCCCGAGATGGTGGACACGCGCAACGACCCGCGCCTGTCGAGGCTCTTTGCCAACAAGGTCATCAAGCGCTACCCCGCATTCACCGAGTTCTACGGCATGGAGGAGTCCATCGAGCAGGTGGTGAGCTTCTTCCGCCATGCCGCGCAGGGGTTGGAGGAGCGCAAGCAGATCCTCTATCTGCTGGGCCCTGTGGGTGGTGGCAAAAGCTCCATTGCAGAGCGTCTCAAGGCGCTGATGCAGAAGGTGCCGTTCTATGCGCTCAAGGGCTCGCCGGTCAACGAATCACCGCTGGGCCTGTTCGATGCCGCAGAAGACGGTCCGGTGCTGGAGGAGCAGTTCGGCATTCCGCGCCGCTACCTGCAGCGTGTGCTGTCGCCGTGGGCGGTGAAGCGGCTGGAAGAGTACGGCGGCGACATCCGCCAGTTCCGTGTGGTCAAGCGCTACCCCAGCGTGCTCAAGCAGGTGGGCATTGCCAAGACCGAGCCGGGCGACGAGAACAACCAGGACATCTCCAGCCTGGTGGGCAAGGTGGACATCCGCAAGCTCGAAACCTTTGCACAGGACGACACCGACGCCTACAGCTACAGCGGCGGCTTGTGTCTGGCCAACCAGGGGCTGCTCGAATTCGTGGAAATGTTCAAGGCGCCCATCAAGGTGCTGCACCCGTTGCTCACGGCCACGCAGGAGGGCAACTACAAGGGCACCGAAGGTTTTGGGGCGATTCCGTTTGACGGCGTGGTGCTGGCCCACAGCAACGAAAGCGAGTGGAAGGCGTTTCGCAACAACAAGAACAACGAGGCGTTTCTCGACCGCATCTACATCGTCAAGGTGCCGTACTGCCTGCGCGTGAGCGAGGAGATCCGCATCTACGAAAAGCTCATCCGCGAATCGTCGCTGGGCAACGCCGTGTGTGCGCCCGGTACGCTCAAGATGATGGCCCAGTTCGCCATCCTCACGCGCCTGAAGGAGCCTGAGAACTCCAGCATCTTCAGCAAGATGCAGGTGTACGACGGCGAGAGCCTCAAGGACACCGACCCGCGCGCCAAGAGCTACCAGGAGTACCGCGACTACGCGGGCGTGGACGAAGGCATGACGGGCATCTCCACCCGCTTTGCGTTCAAGATTTTGTCCAAGGTGTTCAACTTCGACAGCGCCGAGGTGGCTGCCAACCCGGTGCACCTGATGTATGTGCTGGAGCAGCAGATCGAGCGCGAGCAGTTCGCCACCGATCTGGAGACCAAGTACACCGGCTACATCAAGGAGTTCCTGTCGCCGCGCTACGCCGAGTTCATTGGCAAGGAGATCCAGACGGCCTACCTGGAAAGCTACAGCGAATACGGCCAGAACATCTTCGACCGCTACGTCACCTACGCCGACTACTGGATCCAGGACAACGAGTACCGCGACACCGACACCGGCGAGGTGTTCGACCGCAGCGCGCTCAACGCCGAGCTGGAGAAGATCGAGAAGCCCGCAGGCATCGCCAACCCCAAGGACTTCCGCAACGAGATCGTCAACTTTGTGCTGCGGGCGCGCGCCAACAACCAGGGCAAGAACCCGAGCTGGACCAGCTACGAAAAATTGCGGCTGGTGATCGAGAAGAAGATGTTCTCCAACACCGAAGAGCTGCTGCCGGTGATCAGCTTCAACGCCAAGGCCAGCGCCGAAGAGGCCCGCAAGCACGAGGACTTCGTCACCCGCATGGTGAACAAGGGCTACACGCCCAAGCAGGTGCGGCTGCTGTGCGAGTGGTACCTGCGCGTGCGCAAGAGTAGCTAGGGTCGGTGCCTGGGCCACAGGCCCTGCATGGGGAACGGGAGCAACGGATGGCATTGCAAATCATCGACCGCAGGCTCGCTGGCAAGAACAAGTCGGTGGGCAACCGCGAGCGATTTGTTCGCCGCTACAAGGAACAGATCGCGGATGCGGTGCGTCGTGCCGTCTCGCAACGCGGCATCCGCGACATGGAGCAGGCAGAGAGCATCACCATCCCGCGCAAGGACATCAGCGAGCCTGTGTTCCACCATGGCCAGGGCGGCATCCGCGACACCGTGCACCCCGGCAATGCAGAGCATGTGCGCGGCGACCGCATCGAGCGGCCCCAGGGCGGTGCGGGTGGGCGCGGATCGCAGGCCAGCGACAGCGGCGAGGGCGAGGACGACTTCACCTTCACGCTCACCAAGGAAGAGTTCATGCAGCTCTTTTTTGAAGACCTCGCGCTGCCGCACCTGCTGCGCACCCACATTGGCGAGAACCCGCAGTGGAAGTCGCGCCGCGCAGGCTACAGCCAGGACGGCATCCCCAACAACCTGGCCGTGCTGCGCACCATGCGCGGCGCTTTGGGCCGGCGCATTGCACTGGGCAAGTCGGCGCACCGCGAGCTGCTGGCGCTGCAGGCCGAACTGGACGCCCTGCTGGCGCAGGACGACGGCACCAGCGAGGCGGGGGCTGAGTTGCAGCGCCGCATCGATGCGCTGACGGCGCGCATCGGCAAGATTCCGTACCTCGACCCCATCGACCTGCGCTTTCGTGCGCGCACGCCGGTGCCCGTGCCCAGCAGCCAGGCGGTGATGTTCTGCGTGATGGATGTGTCGGGTTCCATGGACGAGACGCGCAAGGACCTGGCCAAGCGGTTCTTCATCCTGCTGTACCTGTTTCTCACGCGGCACTACGAGACCATCGACATCGTGTTCATCCGCCACCACACCCAGGCGGCCGAGGTGAGCGAGGAGCAGTTCTTCCATTCCACCGAAAGCGGCGGCACGGTGGTGAGCAGCGCGCTGGTGCTGCTGGACCAGATCATCCGTGCGCGCTACCCGCAGGGCGACTGGAACATTTACGTGGCCCAGGCCAGCGACGGTGACAACTTCACCAACGACAGCGGCGTCTGCCGCAACCTGCTGGTGGACAAGATCCTGCCGCTGGTGCGCTACTTTGCCTATGTGCAGGTGGCCGAGGAAGAACAGAACCTGTGGGACGAGTACAGCCAGCTCGCGCCGCTGTACTCCCACTTTGCGATGCGCAAGGTCTCCGCACCCGGTGACATCTACCCGGTGTTCCGCGATCTCTTCAAGAAAGAGGGGGTGGCCGCATGAACAACGTTGTGCAGTACCCCGTGCTGGAGCGCCGTCTCAGCGACAACCCCTGGAAGGCCGCTGCCGTGGGTGAGCGCCGCCACCGTGCCGTGCCCGGCCAGCCCCTGCCTGCAGGCGCGCGGCCGGCCGAGCCGTTGCCCGACCCGAGCGACTGGACGTTCGAGCTGATCGAGCGCTACCACGCGGCCATTGCCGCCACGGCCGAGCGCTTTGGTCTCGACACCTACCCCAACCAGCTGGAGATCATCACCGCCGAACAGATGATGGACGCCTACTCCAGCGTGGGCATGCCGGTGAACTACCGGCACTGGAGCTACGGCAAGGAGTTTCTGGCCACGGAACGGCGCTACCGGCGCGGGCACATGGGCCTGGCGTACGAGATCGTCATCAACTCCAACCCCTGCATCAGCTACCTGATGGAGGAGAACACTACCGCCATGCAGGCGCTGGTGATTGCGCATGCCGCCTATGGTCACAACAGCTTCTTCAAGGGCAACTACCTGTTTCGCATGTGGACCGATGCGTCCAGCATCATCGACTACCTGGTGTATGCCAAGGACTATGTGGCCCAGTGTGAGGAGCGCTACGGCACGGGCGAAGTGGAGCGCCTGCTCGACTCCTGCCATGCCTTGGCCAACTTTGGCGTGGACCGCTATCGCCGCCCGTCCAAGAAGAACCTGGCGCGCGAGCGGCTTGAACGCGCGCAGCGCGAGGCCTACGCCCAGCAGCAGGTGAACGAGCTGTGGCGCACCCTGCCCACGCGCCCCGGCAAGGAAGGTGCGGCGCAAGAGGCCGACCGCTTCCCCAGGGAGCCGCAAGAGAACATCCTGTACTTCATCGAAAAAAACGCGCCCCTGCTGGAGCCCTGGCAGCGCGAAATAGTGCGCATCGTGCGCAAGATCGCCCAATATTTCTACCCCCAGCGCCAGACCCAGGTCATGAACGAGGGCTGGGCCACGTTCTGGCACTACACGCTGCTCAACACGCTGTACGACGAGGGTTACCTGAGCGACGGCGTGATGATCGAATGGCTGGGCTCGCACACCAACGTGGTCTACCAGCCACCCGTGGGGCACCGTGCCTATAGCGGCATCAACCCCTACGCGCTGGGGTTTGCCATGTACCGCGACATTCAGCGCATCTGCCAGCACCCCACCGAGGAGGACCGGCACTGGTTCCCCGATATTGCTGGCACCCCCTGGCTGCCTGCGCTCGACCATGCCATGCGCAACTTCAAGGACGAGAGCTTCATCGTCCAGTACCTCAGCCCGCACCTGATGCGCGAGATGCGCCTGTTTGCGCTGCATGACGACGCTGGCGAGCGCGATCTGGTGGTCAGCGAGATCCACGACGAAAACGGCTACCGCAGCCTGCGCCAGATGCTGTCGCAGCAGTACGACCTGGGCACGCGCGAGCCCAACATCCAGGTGTGGAACGTGAACCTGCGCGGCGACCGCAGCCTGACCCTGCGCCACACCCAGTACCAGGGCCGCCCGCTGGCCGACGACACCCAGGAGGTGCTCAAGCACGTGGCGCGGCTGTGGGGCTTTGGGGTGCAGGTCGAGAGTGCGGACGCCGATGGCAACCACCCGGTGCTGCTGCACCAGGTGCCCGCCTCAGCCACCTGACCGGGCTGCGCTGGCACCTGCGCGGCGATTGAGGGAAGATCGCTCTGTTTTTGATAGCTGCCAGCGCATGATGTACTAGCGCTACCGCCCGATTTGGCTCAAAAAGTGGGCGAAGAGGCCTTGGCCCGTGGCGCCCGGGCCTGCAGCGGGCAGTCGGTGGCCACACGCTCGGCCAACGTCTGGCGCAGGGCCTGCAGTGCGGCAATGCGGTCGTCAATCTCCTGCAGCTTGGCGGCCAGCACCTGCGCCAATGCGGGGCCGGGCTCGGCGGCGTCCCAGATGGCGGGCAGCCGGTCGCCGATCTCCGCCAGGGTAAAGCCCAGCTGCTGCGCAGTGCGGATGTACTGCACCAGCGTCACCACCTCGGGCGGGTAGTCCCGGTAACCGTTGTCCAGGCGCCGCGCGCGAATCAGGCCCTGCTGTTCATAAAAGCGCAGCGCCTCGCGGCTCAGGCCCGAGGCCGTGGCCAGTTCACCGATCAGCATGATCCCGTTCCCTTCACAAAGTGCTTGACCCTGAAGCGTACTTCAAGGTGGAAGCTCGGGGCCTCATTGATCCATTCGCAGAGGTTTCCTGTCATGCACATCCCCGCTTTCGCTTCCGGCCGTTATCTGCGCATCGTGCGCGCCAGCGGCTGGTACGACCTGCTCGTCACCTGGCCGTTTGCCTTGCCCTGGACCTTTGCCTGGCTCTACACCCAGCTGAACCTGCTGGCCCAGGCGCTCGCATTGCCTGGCACCTTGCACCCCTTGGACACCACGCACATGCTGCTAGCCAACCTGCTGGGCTCGGTGGTGGTGGTGTGGTCAGTGGCGCGCATCGTGGCGCCCACGGTGCTGCTGGGGCGGCTGGATGTCGTGGCGCGGTTTCTGTTTGCGGCCTGGCAGATCTACGCGGTGGCACACGGCGCCAATGCCATCGTGCTGGGTTTCACCGCCTTCGAGTTGTTGTTCTGCGTGCTGCAATGGTGGCGTGTAGCAGGTGCCAGTGCGGCGCTGTGCCCGCCTGACCCCGCGCGGGTGAATGAGCTGGTCAATGGGCGGGCGCGGGCAGCAGCCTGAAGGCCAGTGCACCCACCACCAGCATGGCCGCAATGGTCAGCATCACCGCCACGTACGGGTCCACACCCTGTGCGGCGGCGATGGAGGCCGCCACGCCCGTCACCCACTGCATCAGCGCCACGCCCAGGAACAGCGCCATGGTGAACACCGCCATGGCCCGCCCCGTGACCGCAGGGGCGTAGGCCGAGCGCACGTCCGAATACTGCAGCACCATGTAGCCCGACAGCAGGCCCACGGCCACGGAGCCGCCCACGTCCAGCCATTCGGCATGCAGAAAGCCCATAGCCGCAAACAAGGCCGCCAGCAGGGTGGTAAAGCCCAGCAGCCAGCGCCTGCGCCGTGTGGGGCCAGGGTCCAGCCGACCAAAAAGGGCTGGGCTGAACAGTGACACCAGCGACGACAGCATGGCCACATTGCCGCTGGCCACCAGCGAATAGCCATGCCGCTCGATCAACAGTGGGCCCAGCCACAGTCCGCGCAGCGTGAGGAACGAGGCATACGTCATCAGCGCCAGCAGCATGATGCCGGCGGTGTGCGGCAGCAGGAACAGCGCGCCGAAGCCGCGCACCGCCTGCAGCATCGATTCGCGCGGAGCGGCCTCGTCGATGGGTTGTGCGGGTTCATGCACCTTCCAGAAGATCAGCAGCCAGGCCAGCGCCGCCAGGCCCGCCAGCACGCCAAACCCCATGCGCCAGGACGACTGCTGCACCAGCCAGGCCAGCGGCGTGCCGGTGAACAGCATGCCCAGTCCGCCCACCCCCATGGCCACTCCCGACACCATGGCAAACCGCGACGCCGGAAAGTAGCGTGCGATGAACACGGTGCACACCAAAAATGCGGGCGCGCAGCCCACACCGATCAGCACCTGCCCCAGCAGCACCGCGCCATAGCCCGGCGCCAGTGCCGACAGCACCGCGCCCGCAATGGTCAGCGGAAACGCCACCAGCAGCGTGCGCCGCACGCCATACAGGTCGATGCCAATGCCCATGAACAGCTGCATGGTGCCAAAGGCAAACGCAAACGCCCCGGCAAACACCCCCAGCGCCTGCGCCGACAGACCGAACTCGGCCCGCAAGCCCGTCGCCATGATGGCCGTGATGGTGCGAAACGCCTGGCTCAGCGCAAAGCCCGCCACCAGCGCCAGCAGCATGGCCCAGGCAGTGCGGGGGGCGAGGAGAGGGGTGGCTGGCAAGGGGTTGGGCACGGGGGCAGGTCTCCAGAGCGGATGCCCGTCGCGGTCGAGAGGGGTTCTCTGCCGGCGACTGGGCCCCGCGAGGTTATCCGCTGAGCACGGGCGCTGCTGTCACCCATGGACGGCGGGGAGCCGGCCCGGTGGGCGGAGCAGCCGTACAGGCAGGCTCATAGGGTATGTCCCAGTCCCTCCCGTCCATAACCGACCAAACGCGTCGGATGCTGCGGATTTTGGGGTGTGGGTGCTTGTAATCAGATGTTTCTACCGCTGATTGGGCCCTTCGGTGCTTCCAATCCTGCCCCGTCTGCAGGTGGCTGGGGCCGTCATGAGGGCGCCACAGGGCGCGGGCAGACTTTAGAGGAGGCTCTCGATGTGGGGATCACCCCAATGACGGTGCCGGGGGCCTGGGGCACTCTTGTGTCCATGCGCTGCACCGGGTGTTGGTCACGGCTCTGGAATCGCAAGTTTCGGTCTCTCGCAATCAGGATGGTGCAGGCAGTGGTGAGTGGCAAGGTTTGTGCTTGGGTGATCACCACGGGGCTTTGAATGGGTCCCGGTGGCCGGTGGCCACAAGCCGTTGGATGGAAGTTGTCGGGCGCCGTCAGGCGGCGCCGCGATGTCAGGAGTGACCGATGAAGACGATGGTTTTGCTGGGTTCGGGTGCGTTGGCTACCCTCTTGTTGTCGGGCTGCGCAAGCCAGCCCCCCGCGATGCAGGCGTTCAGCACACCGACCGATGGCAGCAGCATGCAATACGCCTGCGGCAACGGCGAAAAAGTGGAGATGCAGTTCTACCCCGACCAGGACCGCAGCGTGATGCGCCGCAGCGGCTGGACGGTGGAGCTGCCCAAGCAACCTGCTGACAGTGGCTACGCCTACAGCAACGGCCCCACCACGGTGCTGGGCAAGGGCAATGAGCTGACGATTCAGATTGGACACTTGGCACCGATCTGGTGCCGCAGCAACCGCGGCATGATGGTGGCGGGCGCCAAGTAGCCAGCACACACCGGCAACTCACGGCTTCGTGGTTGCCAGCCCGGGCGGCCAGAGCGCCCCCCGTTTGGGTTCATGGTTCCAGCCAAGCTGGTAAGGGGTTGCCGCCGGGCAGGTGCCATGGCCTGCGCTCACAGATCCGTGCGCAGCTTCCAGATCTCTGGGAACAACACCACGTCCAGCATCTTGCGCAGGTAGCTCACCCCGCCCGTGCCACCCGTGCCGCGCTTGAAGCCGATCACGCGCTCCACCGTGGTCACGTGGCGGAAGCGCCAGAGGCGGAAGGCGTCTTCCAGGTCGGTCAACTCCTCGCCCAGCTGGTACAGGTCCCAGTGCTTTTCGGGGTTGCGGTATACGGTGAGCCAGGCCTGCTCTACCGCATCGTTTTCCACATAGGGCTGTGTCCAGTCGCGCTCGGTGTGGCTGGCGGGCACGGCCAGGCCGCGCCGCGCCAGCAGCCGCAGGGCCTCGTCGTACAGCGACGGTGCCTCGTACGCCGCCTGCACCAGGGCCAGCAGGTCGGCGCGGTGCTCGTGGGGCTTGAGCATGGCGCGGTTCTTGTTGCCCATCGAAAACTCGATGCAGCGGTATTGGTAGCTCTGGAACCCGCTGGACTGGCCCAGGTACGGCCGCATGGCGCTGTACTCGGGCGGTGTCATCGTGGCCAGCACGTCCCAGGCGTGCACCAGCTGCTCCATGATCTTGCTCACGCGCGCCAGCATCTTGAACGCGGGCGGCAGCTCATCGCGCGCAATGTGGCCGATGGCCGCGCGCAGCTCGTGCAGCATGAGCTTCATCCACAGCTCGCTGGTCTGGTGCTGCACGATGAACAGCATCTCGTCGTGCGCGGGCGATAGTGGCTTTTGCGCGGTGAGGATGGCATCGAGTTGCAGGTAGTCGCCATAGCTCATGCTGCGGCTGAAGTCGAGCTGGGCGCGCTCCTCGTGCACGATGGATTCGGGCAGGGCAGATGCTGCCTTGTCGCCTGGGTTGGCGTTGGCCGGTGTGTTGGAGTGGGAGAAGGGGCACATGATCAGGTCACTGCATGGGTCTGGTTGAACTCAGGCTTTCGCCACTCGCCACTCTCCAGCACCTGGCGCAGGTGTTCCACGGCGTTCCACACATCCTCAAAGCCCAGGTACAGCGGCGTAAAGCCAAACCGCAGGATGTCCTTGTGGCGGCCCGTGCCGCCATCGCCCTTGCGGAAGTCGCCAATCACGCCGCGCGCAATCAGCGCTTGCACGATGGCATAGGCGCCGCTGCCCTGGCCGTTCACGCCCGCGCCTTCATCGCGCGTCAGGCACACCTGCGAGCCGCGCTGGGCATGCTCACGCGGCGTGGCCAGACCCAGGCCGTGGCCTGCGCAGCGCTCCTCCACCAGCTGGATGAACAGGTCGGTGAGCGCCAGCGATTTGGTGCGCAGCGCGGCCATGCCGCCCAGGCTTTGCGCGGCGGTGAACACATCCAGCCCGCATTGCAGGGCCGACAAGCTGATGATGGGCTGCGTGCCACACAGGTAGCGCGTGATGCCCGGGGCGGGCTGGTAGTCTGGGGTGAAGGCAAACGGTGCGGCATGGCCCCACCAGCCGGACAGCGGTTGCCAGAAGCGACTGGCATGGCGCGGGTGCACCCAGGCAAATGCCGGTGCGCCGGGGCCGCCGTTCAAATACTTGTAGCCGCAGCCAATCGAGAAATCCGCGCCTGCGCCGTTCAGATCGACCGGCACCGCGCCCGCGCTGTGCGCCAGGTCCCACACGCACAGAATGCCCTGGGCGTGCGCGGCGGCGGTGATGGTGGCCATGTCGTGCATGGCGCCAGTGCGGTAGTTCACGTGCGTGAGCATCAGCACAGCCACGTCGCTGGTGAGTGCTGCGGTGATCTCTTCGGGCTCCACCAGCACCAGCTCCAGGCCGCGCTCCTTGCACAGGCCTTCGGCAATGTAGAGGTCGGTGGGGAAGTTGCTGCGCTCGCTCACGATGCGCTTGCGCGCGGGGCTGTCTTCCCGCGCGATGTTGAGCGCCGCGCTCAGCACCTTGTAGAGGTTGATGGAGGTGCTGTCGGTGCACACCACTTCATCCTGGCCCGCGCCGATCAGCGGGGCGAGCTGGTTGCCCAGGCGCTGGGGCAGGTCAAACCAGCTGGCGGTGTTCCACGATTTGATGAGGTCGGTGCCCCATTCGCGGGTGACCACATCGGCCACGCGCGCGGCAGCGGCCTTGGGGGCCACGCCCAGCGAATTGCCGTCGAGGTAGATCACGCCGGGTGGCAGTGCGAAGTGGTCGCGCAGGGCGCGCAGCGGGTCTTGGGCGTCGCGGGTGCGGCAGTCTTGAAGGGTGATGGACATGGGCGTTGGGGGAGGTGATTGCTATGTTATTGATAGCTATTGGCGCATGTTGTACTAGCGCTTCCAGCCAAAAATGCTTGAAATTCTGTGTATCGCGCTAGTCCAGCGCCCGCAGCACGGCCCGCACGGGGGATGCGTCGGCCGTAGTCAGCTTGAGCGGCAGGGCGATCAGTTCGTAGTCGCCCTCGGGCACGGCGTCGAGCACCAGGTTTTCCAGCACGCGCAAACCCCGGCGGCGGATGACCTGGTGGCTGTCCAGCGTCTTGCTGTCGGCCGGGTCGATGCTGGCGGTGTCGATGCCCACCAGCAGCACGCCCAGGTCGGCCAGGCGCTCGATGGTGCCGGGCGCATAGGCGGCCAGCTGGCCGTCCCAGCGGTCCACGGGCATGTGTTCGTAGGTGCGCACCAGCACGCGCTGGGGCAGGGAGGCGTTCACCGCGTGGGCAATGTGTTCCCAGTTGATCAGTGGGCCGCAGCCGATGGCGTGGATCACGCGGCAGGGGCCCAGAAACGCGTCGAGCGACACGTCACCGATGGTGGCGCCCTGCGCGTCATAGTGCAGCGGCGCATCGGCGTGGGCGCCAACATGGGGCGACATCGTGATCGCGCTCACGTTGACCGGGCAGCCGGGGCCGATGGTGGCGCACCACTGCTGGCTGTAGGCCGTGTCGCCGGGGAACACGGGGCTGCCCGCAAACACGGGCGGCGAGATGTCCCAAAGCTGGCGGGCGGTGGGGGAGGAGGGCATTGACATGGGACAAAGTTTGCATGTCCCGAAAAACCCGTGGTGTCGGTTATTTCCAACACCACTCAGATTTTTTGTTGAAGCCTAAACTATCTAGGCGTTGCTGCCGGCGTCAGGCGTAGAGCTGGCTACCTGCCGCAAGCGCTGCCTGCGCACGCGCCTCGCCCAGCGCATCCACCACGGGCGTCCACACGCTGCGATAAGTTGGCATGGCGGTCGCTTCAAAAGCAGTGTGGGGCCAGTCTGACCCCCAGACGAGGCGATCCTTCGCCAGCGCAGCAACACGCTGGATGTTGCTGGTCAGCCCCGCATACGGTGCCTGGTCGCGCAGCCGGTACCAGCCTGATAACTTCACCCACGCGCCCAGTTCGGCCAGCTGCTGCAGGGCCAGCCAGGCCGCGTCTGTGGCCGGCAAGGCCGCGTGCATGCCCGCCAGATGGTCCAGCACACAGGGCAACCGCGTTTGGTGGTGCACATGGGCAATCTGCGCCAGGTGGTGCGGGTGGGCGTACCACTGGATGTGCCAGCCCATTTCGCGCAGCGGCCCGGCCAGGGACTCCAGCGCATGCAGCCCGTTGCCCACCGGTGACACGAGGTTAAACCGTATGCCGCGCACGCCCAGCTGGTGCATGGCCTGCAGGGCAGCAGGCGAGGTGGTTTCATCGACCACCACCACCGCGCGGTGGCGACCCGGGCGGGCTTGCAGCGCGTCCAGTATCAGGCGGTTGTTCGTGCCATACACGCTGGGCTGCACCAGCACCAGGTGGCCCACGCCCAGCCGGGCCGCCTCGGCCTCGATGTGCTCGATGGGGTGGTGGGCGGGCTGGTAGTGGCCCGGCTGTGTGGCAACTGTGCCGTCAAAGATATGGACATGGGCGTCCCACCCGTCCAGGCGTGGGGGCGGGGCGCTGATCGCAGCGGTGGTCATCGATCAGCCCGCCACGATCTTTCGATCGCGCACCAGCTTGCCCCACAGGGCTTGCTGAGCCTGGATGAACTTGCCCGCGCTGGCCTGGGTGGCGTCCTGAAAACTGTCACCACCCAATGCCCGGATACGGCCCAACACTTCGGGGTCGGCCAAGGCCTTGCGGACGGCGGCCACCAGCTGCTTGCGGGTATCGGCAGAGATGCCTGCAGGCGCCAGCAAGGGGTTCCATTCCAGCACTTCGTAGTCGGTCACACCGACCTCTCCCATGGTGGGAATGTTGGGCAATGAACGCGCGCGCAGCGTGCTGGTCACGGCCAGGGGCCGCAGCTTGCCCGCCTGGATGTGCCCCAGGGACGACGCTACGTTGGCAAAGAACAGTGGCACCTGCCCGCCCATCACATCGTTCATGGCCGGACCACCACCCCGATAGGGGATGTGCGACAGCTTGATGCCCGTGCGCTGTTCGAACAACGCACCTGCCAGGTGCTGTGCAGAGCCGTTGCCTGAAGACGCGTACGCCACCGAATCCGGCTGGGCCTTGGCCTTGGCGATGACGTCCTGCACGGTCTTGGCTTCAAAGCCAGGATGGCACACCAGCACATTCGGAAACGTGGCCAGGATGGCCAGCGGCGTAAAGGCCGCGTTGCTGTCGTACGGCAGCTTGGGGTAGAGCGAGGGGTTCACTGCAAACGACGACGCGTCCAGCAGCAGCGATGTGCCATCTGGCGTCGCGCGGGCCACGGCTGCAGCGGCCAGCTGGCCGCTGGCGCCCGGTTTGTTCTCGACCACCACCGATTGCCCCAGGGCCTCTGACAGGCGGGGCGCCAGGATGCGCGCCATCAGGTCGGCGCCACCGCCCGCCGGATACGACACCACCAGCGAAATGGGGCGCCCGCCCGCCAGGCCATTGGCGCGCGCGCCGATCCACGGGGCTGCCAGCGTGGTGCCCAAGGCTGCCAGCGTCGTGCGGCGTGTGAGGGTGCTGGAGCTGCGTTTGCCTCCCAACAGCTGGGCAGATGTGGGGGCGGATTCCTGGGGGCGGTTCATGGTGTCTCCTTCGGGTGTGGGGGTGTTGTTCTTGGGGGCGTGGCTCAGGTGATCGTCACGGTGTAGTGAAAGGCGTTGGCGTCGCCCCGGGTGGTGCGCCACTCCACGCAGCGCCCACTCAGGTCGTGGGCGGCGCGCTGCACCTGCACGCAGGGGTGGCCAGCGGCGAGTTCCAGATGAGTGGCCTGGGCCGCGGTCAACACACCAAAGCCGATTTCGTCCACTGCGCGGTGCACATGCACCCCGCAGCGCCGCGCAAACATGGGGTAGAGCAGGTCGTCCCACTCAGAGGTGTTGCCCTCCACCAGGGGGGCGAACAAGTCCAGCGGCAGCCAGATTTCTTCCAGCAAACAGGGGCGGTGGGCCAGCAGGCGCACGCGCAGCAGGCGCAGCACGGCCTCGCCCGTGGCCAGGCCCAGGCGCCGCGCTACACCCGCTGGCGCAGCCATGCGCTGGCGCGACGCGATGCGCGAACGGGGAATCTCGTTGCTGCCGGTGTCAAACCGAAAGAACCGCAGCATCGAAGCCCCGGCGATGCCTTGCCGCACAAACGTCCCCCGGCCTTGCAGGCGCTCCACCAGGCCTTCTGCGACCAGCAGCTCCAGTGCCCGCCGCATCGTGCCCAAAGCCACCTGGTGTTCGCTGGCCAACAGGCTTTCTGCAGGCAGGGCTGTACCGGGAGGCCATTCACCCGACACCACACGCGCACGCAGGGCAGCGGCCAGCGACGCATAGCGGCTCACGCCCGGTGTGGTGTGGAGCGGAACGATGGTGGATGTAATTTGCATATCTATAACTTTAGTCCTCTATAGGACTTTGTGCAAGCACTTATCCCTTTGAACGTGAAAGCGGAGTCGGCGCAACAGGGGGCTGCGCTGAGATACGGCAACGTGGAGGCGTTGAAAAAGAGGATGCCCGCTGTGGGGCTCAGTCCATGGGCCCGTCGCCGAGTGGCGCCAGCCCGTGCCGCGCACGCGCCTTGTTGCAGGCGTAGTCGCCCGCCGAGAACTCGCGGCAGGGCGCGGGGCGCAGTTCGTAGATGCTGCAGGTCACCTGCTGGCCCACCTGGCCGGTGAGCGCAACGCAGCGGATGGGCACCTGATCCGTGCCCCGCATGCGGCAGGTGCTGCCGTTCACATCCAGGGCCAGACCGTCGGGCACCGTGCCGCCCATTGCCTGCATCTCGTACACGGCAAAGTCCACGCGAAAGCTGGCGCAGCAGGAGCCGCAACTCAGGCACGGGTGGGTGGAATCGGCGGTGGTCATCGTGGTCGCGTCGTCGGACATGCGGGGCGGGCGGTGGGCCTGCGGCGGGGCCGTCAGGCGCTGTGCGGGAGGGGAATGCTAACGAAAAAGCCCACGCCCCGGCCGTTCAGGCCTGCGCCCATCTGCACCTGCCCGCCCATGCGCAGCACCGCCTGCCGCACGATGGCCAGGCCCAGACCTGAGCCGTTGGCGGCATGGCCCGTGCCCCGGTAGAAGCGCTCGAACACCCGCTGCTGCTCTGTGGCCGGGATGCCGGGCCCGTCGTCCTGCACCGACAGTTGCAGCGCCGCACCCCCGCGCCGCAGCGTCACCGCCACGTTGCCGCCATCGGGCGTGTAGCGCAGCGCGTTGTCGATGAGGTTGTGGGCGATGGATTCGAACGCAGGCTGGTCGAGCCGCGCGGGCAAGGTGTCGGGCGCGTCCAGCGACAGCTCGATCTGACGCGCGATGGCCTGCGGCGCAGCCTGCGCTAGCGCGCCGCGCAGCCATTGCGCCACGTCCAGGTCGCGCGGTGCGGGGCGCTGTGCGTCGTCCAGCGCGGCCAGGTCCAGCAGTTGCTGCGCCAGGTGCGAGGTGCGGGCGATGGCCTGCTCCAGGTGGGCCTGGGCCTGCGTGCGTTCCTCCTCGCTGGGCGAGCGGGCCATCACGTGGGCCTGTGCAGTGATGACGGCCAGCGGCGTGCGGATCTCGTGCGCGGCGTCCTGCACAAAGGCGCGCTCGCGCTCCACCTTCTGGCGCAGCTGGGCCAGAAGGTGGTCGAGCGACTGTTCCAGTGGCTTGAGCTCGCGGTGGCGGGCGTGGAAGCCGACGGGCTGCAGATCGTCCTTGTCCCTGCGGGCAATGAGGTTTGCCAACTGCTGCAGCGGGCGCAGGCCGTTGCGCACTGACAGCCACACGGGCAGCAGCACGAAGGGGGCGGCCAGCAGGAGATAGGGCACCAAGTAGCGGCCGTTGTAGGCCAAGTAATCCGCATCCGTCCGCTTGTTATCGACAATGCGCAGTGTCCAGCGGGCGTTGTGGCCGGCGTAGATCCGATAGGGCTTGCCCTGCACGACGGACTCGGAGAGGGCAGAGCCTTCTTGCAGAGCAGTCAGTGGGATGTCCAGCTCTTGAAGACCTGCGGGGGAATAGACCACCTGCCCTGTGGCGCTGTCGCGCAGCTCATGCATCGATGCGCCGGGCAGCAGGCCAATCTGGCGACGTCGGATGTTGGTCCAGTGGTTGGTGGCCGCTACGGCCGCAGCGGCCTGCGCCGGGTCCGTGATCGGGGTGAGCGACTCCAGCAGCGCGTCGCCGTACTTCAGCAGCCCCGGGTCGTTGGTGATAGCCTGCTTGTAGTTGAAGAAGTTGTAGCCCAGCAGCACGGCCCACACGAGCAAAAACGCCACGGTGACGGACAACACGCTGCGTCGCACCAGCGTGGGCTCGGCCAGCCGACGCCATATCGCGCGCAACTGGCGGGGCGTACGGCTGCCGGTGGTCGGGGGGAAGACGGAGGTGCTCATGCTCATGCCTGCAGCAGATAGCCCACGCCCCGCACCGTGCGGATCAGCTCCGCACCGATCTTGCGCCGCAGGTTGGACACATGCACTTCGATGGCGGCAAAGTCCATGGGCTCGCCCAGCGGGTCCAGCCGCTGCGACAACACGCTTTTGGACACCACCACGCCGGGCTCGCGCGCCAGCTCCAGCAGCAGCTGAAACTCGCGCGGGGACAGCTCCAGCGGAAGCCCGGCGCGCTGCACGGCATGACGCCGGGGCTCGACCACCAGCTCGCCCAGCACCCAGCGCTCGCTGGCCTGGCGCGCGCTGCGGCGCAGCACGGCGCGGATGCGCGACATCAGTTCGGCCGTGGCAAAGGGCTTGATCACAAAGTCGTCCGCCCCTCCGTCCAGGCCCGCCAGCCGGTCCTCCACGGCCGAGCGCGCCGTGATCACGATGACGGGCACCTGCCCGCTGTGTCCGCTCTGGTTGCGCCAGCGCGCCAGCAGGTCAAAGCCACTGCCGTCGGGCAGTGTGAGGTCCAGCAGCACACAGTCCACCGTCGTGGCGTCCACCGTGGCGGGCGCATCCACCGCGCGGCGCAGCCACTCGCTGGTCAGCCCCTCCACCTTCAGCGCGGACTGCAGCGCGCGGCCCAGATCCAGGTCGTCTTCGATGAGCAGGATGTGCATGGGGCGATTGTGGCGGGAGTGGTGGCCGTCGCGCAGTGCCGCAGCCGCCACCTTTGGCTGGCCTTAAGGCGGGACTTTGCACAATGGGCGCATTCAATGGCTCAACACATGGGGGGAAAGCGATGGCATCGACAACCAAACAGGCGATGGTGCGGCGATGGTGGAGCAGCGCAGCGCTTGCTGCTGCACTGGCCTTGGTGGGCTGTGCCTCCGGACCTACGCACCCATCGCTGGCTGGGGCGCAATTGCCCGACCTGGTGCCCGTGCGCGACTTTGTGGCCAGCCGGCAGTCCACCGGGGGCTATCGCGTGTCGCCGGATGGAAAGCGCATCGCCTGGTTTGGCACCGACGGCGTGGTGCCCGCAATCTGGGTGCAGTCCATCGATGGGGGCGACGCCAAGGCGTTTCGCATCCGTGCGCGCGCCATCCGCTTCAGTGCCGACAGCCGCTGGCTCGGCATCACCGCCGACCCCACGGGCGATGAAAACACCCGCATCTATGCGGGCCCGGTCGAGGGCCCGGGGACCGACTTGCGCGAGCTGATGCCTGCACCGCGTTCGGTGGCGCATTTTGCGGAGGCGGTCGATGCCTCGTCCGACTTCATCGTCACCTCCAACCAGCGCGACAAAAAGGTGTTTGACCTGTACCGCGTGAACCCTGCGGGCGGGCCGCCGGTGCTGATGGCCACCAACCCCGGCAACGTGGGCTGGTGGGGCGTGGACACCACGGGCCAGCTGCGCGCCCGGGCACAGATCCAGGGCGAGCAGGTGCTGCTGGAGCGACCTGGCGCCGAGCCGGGCAGCTGGGTGACGGTGGCAGAGCGCAGCCGGTGGGACACGCTGAACATCTTTGGCCTGCACGATGAGGGGCGCAAGGCCTGGGCCCTGTCGAACCGTGGGCGCGACAAGCTGGCGCTGGTGCGGCTGGACCTGACCACGGGCACGGAGGAAGAGTGGTTTGCCTCGCCCGATGTGGACCTGGACAGCGTGACGCTGAGCCGCCGCACCCGCGAGCCGCTGTTGGTGCACTTCATGCCGGGCTACTCGGCGCGCAAGGTGTTCGACCCCGCGCTCGATGCCCGGCTGTCCGCGCTGGCCGGCGACAAGCCCGCAGAGGTGCTGGTGACCAGCCTGGACCAGACGGACAAGGTGCTCACGGTGGCGGTGGCCACCGACCGTGGCACCCGCAACTACCTGCTGCGCGATGGGCACGAACCCCGCTTTCTGGGCGAGAACCGGCTGAGCCTGATTGCCAAGGACCTGGCCCCCACCGCGCCCATCACCTACACCGCGCGCGATGGTCTCACCATCCACGGCTACCTCACGCTGCCCGTGGGCGCAGCGCCGCAGCGGCTGCCCACCGTGCTGCTGGTGCATGGCGGCCCCTGGGCGCGTGACCGCTGGGGCGATGGCGCCACCAGCCGCGCCATGCAGCAGTTTCTGGCCAACCGGGGCTATGCGGTGCTGCAGGTCAACTACCGGGGCTCCAGCGGCTATGGCCGCAACCACATGGAAAAGGCCCGTGGCGAGTTCGCAGGCCGCATGCACGACGACCTGGTGGACGGCGTGCGCTGGGCGGTGGAGCGCGGCGTGGCCGACCCGCAGCGCGTGGCAATCTATGGCGCCAGCTACGGCGGCTATTCGGCCCTGGTGGGCGCCACCTTCACGCCCGAGGTCTTTGCCTGCGCCGTGGATGTGGTGGGCGTGACGGACATCGCACGCCTGCTGGAAGCTGCTCCGCCCTATTGGGAGCTGGGCCTGCCGTGGTGGCACCGCTATGTGGGCAACCCGGCCGCGCCGGAAGACCGTGCGCGCATGGACGCGAAGTCGCCCCTGTACCGGGCTGAGCACGCGCAAAAACCCATCCTCATCATGCACGGCGTGAACGACCCGCGCGTGAAGCTGGAGCAGTCCGAATGGATGGTGGCGGCCCTGCGCAAGGCGGGCAAGCCGGTGGATTACGTCACCTTCACCGGGGATGGCCATGGCAACCAGCGCTGGCCCAACAACCTCACCATGTACCGCAAGACCGAGGACTTCCTCGCCCAATGCCTGGGTGGGCGGACCAGCGGTTTTGACTACTACCAGCTGGGTGCATGGGCGTTCTGATGACGCAGGCCTTCGCTTCGTTGCTTGCGCGCAAGGGGCTGCGCAGCGGTAGGCTGGTCATTGCACTGGTTCTGGCCGCAGGGTGTGCTGTGGCGGGTGCCCAGCCGGTCGCTCCGGCGGGCGCGGCCTCCGTGGACGTGAAGGCTGCAGCGCCTGCGGCGCCGCCGGTCTACACCCGGGCGCGGGTGGTGTCTGTGGAGGCGGATGCGGGCGGCAACACCACGCATGTGCGGCTGAAGCTGGTGCCCCGCGCCAAGCTGCCGTTCACCACACAGACCTTCCGGGTGGTCAACCCCGCCCTGATGCACGGCATTCCGCAGGGGGCCTGGGTGCAGTTCACTGCCCGGCACATCGACGGCGAAAACACGCTCACATCCATCCGCGCTACTGCGGAGTGCAAGCGGTTTGAGCGATGTGACTGACCACCCGGGCAGGGCAGCGAGTGGGGAGGTGATCGAATTGGCACGGTCGGTGGCTGTGGATAAATTTGGCCCTCGCTAACGCTGGCGCGGGTTTGCTAGCCATTTGGGGCGTTTTGGCGTTATCGTAAGCTTTGGCGCGAAACGGGCGGCCAAACGCCCCAAAATGGCCTAAATGGGCGCGTTGTGAACTTGAATGGGCCTTGGGTGCCTCTGAGTGATTTCGGGGTCGTAGCGGGTTACTTTCATTGGAAAGCAGCGCCGCTGGCCCTTGCGAATTGAGCCCTTGATTGGCGTTGAACCGCTACTGGGAAGTCGCACGCGGTGAAGTCGCACGGTGCATCAAGGAATTTTCTAAAAAAGTGTTTTGGATCAATGGGTTAGAGAATTTTTCACTGCATTTATCCACAACGTGCGGGTTCGACTAAGTCGCACATCTTTTTAACGAGACGGGCCAGCGAGGATCATCGCGTACTGTCGCGCGAAGAGTTAGGCGCCCATGCTAGTGAGGTGCAGCTGTAAGTACTTGCGGAGCAAGCGCTTTGTCTCGGCTATGGGTAAGCCTGCGAGAGGAACATCTTCTCCATGCAATAGCTTGTCACGCACAAGCTTGATCGATTCAAAGGCAAGCTGATCTGCTTCGACGTTAGAGTCAGCCAGCTCACTGGAGATGACAGAAAACTTGTCACTCAGGCGGTACTTGTCGGACATTACGGATCGAATGCGTTCTATGACGCGTTGTGGCACAGGCGGTGGCGTACCAACTGAAAGCCGACCTAGGACGCGGTTCTCGTAGTCCCTGAAGGTCTTGTTCACGAAGATTTCAAGGCCTGACCATACTGACAGAAAAGACAACAACAGATCACTGTCCTCTGCGAGAGACCGAGTGAGAAGTCTAGCAACGTCGACTAGCGACTGGTGACGGGACAGTATCTTGGTCAATCGTGGAACTTGGGCCCATGCATCTGGAGCAATTGGCGAAGGCACATATACGTTGCTTGAGGCGCTCAATGTGTAGCAAAAGAGGGGCGTCCCATCGTCTCGTGCGAAAGTGACTGAATCAACGACCTTCTTTACCCCGTAAAGGTGCCCTGACACGATAGCGATCGCTGCGAGCATTCCGTGAACAGAAGTCTCATGCATTGATCGGATCTCTTTTTTTGGCGCATCGTCAATGGCGAGGACGTAACCAGGCAATTCGCGCTGCGGTTGGGGGTTGAAGTCGGCGAAATCACCCTGCGCCTCCACCATCAGGAATGCAGCATTGCCCTTCTCGTTGCGGCGGCGTTGTCGAAGCTCTTCGACCTCTCGGGCCAGGCGTTCCTCCAGCGCTCCCTCACTTCCCTGACCAGGGAAACCTTTAAGAAGAAGACCGCCGATCACCGTCGCCTCATCTACCTCATGTGGCAAGGTGTCTAGGTCCGCGGTGAGTCGTCCGCGAGTTCCATTACCCTGTAGTTCGAGCATGGAAGCTTCTAGGTCGGCACTGGGCGTGATCACGCCAATCAACTCGAACGCGACGATGTAACGATACTTCATACTTTTGGGTGGTATCTAGCGCGATGCAATCGCATTTTTGGGCCTGTGAGCAAGCCAGTGTGTCAATCAATGCCCGATTTGGGAAGTGATGCCGACGGTTGGCTAAGGTACCAAAACCGCCATTTAAAACAAACCATCCCAAAGCTGGCATTGGTTCGCTACCCGTGGCCTTCAGTCCAAACCGCGCTGTCTTAGCGTCCGGTTTAAAGTTTGTTGGGTGGAGGCTTGCCGGATTTGACGGAAATTTATCTCTATGCTTTGAAACTGCGCGCTAACAGTTAACAAGCCACAAACCACCTTCAGGAGGGATCAATGTCCAAAAAATTCCGCGTAGTCCAGTTTTTCCCGCAGGTTTTGCGGGATACAGCAGGTTAAAGCGCATCAACTGCGATGGCGAAAATTCGGACAGAAATTGGAGTAGACCTTTCCACCGAGGTCATGTTCGCCTCCGACAATACATGTTGCGTTTGTCGAGAGCGCGGCAAGGCCTTGCAGTTGCATCACATTGATGAAAATCCGAGCAATAACATTTCAACTAATCTGGCGGTGCTTTGCCTGGAGTGCCACAACGACACACAACTGAAGGGGGGCTTTGGCCGCAAGCTAAATGCCCCTCTCGTTACACGCTACCGGGACGAATGGTTGGAGCGTGTAGTAGGTCGTCGAACTAGAGCCGACGAGCAAGCCGTTAGGCGTCAAGTAGATCCGCATTCCCTGCCCACACCCGAGCCAAGTGCTCCCGAACACATCCCCCGGGAAGCCCCGCTCGCGTACATCAACTCACTCCCCGCATTCAGATCAGAACTCAAGAAACACGCCCAGCCCGAATGGGACAGTGGGGTCACATCACGAATGGTCGCGGCATCGTATGAATACATCGATGCGCTGCAAGGAATCCTTGTCACGTTGGCGCAGTATTTCTCACCACAATCATTTGCTGGCAGATCGCCTCAAGAGTTCTTTGCAGACGCCATCGCTGCAAGATTCCGCTGGCATCGCGCTCACTCGGAGCCAGGTGGGCCGGGGACGGGCGGCACAATCGTCCACGTCATCTGTGTGGGAAACGTGACGACAGATGTTGAGCGGATGATCGAAGAGTTGGTAACTTCACTAGCGGGGTACAAAGAATCTTTCGACGGTCAAGGCTGGACCGATCGGTGGCGTACTTAGGCAGTCAAAATACATCCTAGTCCTTCAATCGAGCGGATATGCATGCCTCTCGCCCCAAACGTTAGGCGCTAAGCCGCGCACGAAAATGCACACTGACCAAGCTCCAACCGAAGCCCGCCAGGGGACTTGCAAGTTGACCGGCAAGACAGGCCCATTCGTTGCTTCTCACCTCATCCCTGAGGCGCTAACACGACCCTCGGTTCGAGGGCGCCCGCTGTTTCAGTATGGGGAAGGACGACCTCCGACTCGACGCTGGACGAGCTGGTACGACTCGGAGCTTGTGACGGCGGACGGCGAGAGATATCTTTCCGACTTGGACCACTGGGCGATTTCCGAGCTTCGCAAACATCGCTTGGTGTGGAGCGGATGGAGGGGTGATCAACAACTCGGAGAATTGCACACCGTCGTCGTCGAGTCTTTAGGCATCAGGTCTGTCGATAACATTGATACGAAGCGGCTTCGCCTCTTCTTCCACAGCCTTCTTTGGCGCGCAGCCGCAAGCAATAGAGCGGAATTCAGCGATATTTCGGTTTCGGCGGAAGAACTAGAGCTTCTACGTGACGCAATATTGGGGGTAGTTGAGGCACCGTTGAGCTTCTTCCCGGTTCAGTTGACGCAACTTTCTACTAAGGGGGACGCCCACAACCAAACGCCAATTCAGGATGTCAAGTACTTGCCGAATCCATATATCCCGAACGGCGCCCCCGTCGCGTTGCCGACGTTCCGCTTTTACATGGACGGGCTAATCGCACATATTCACCGAGCTACTCCGTTGGGGTACGGCTGTGAGGCGCTTGGCGACCAGTTGCTCGGTAGCTCCACCTCGGTGGTGCTATCGACGGTTCCTTTTGAGGATTCCTCTCAGGCGCGGAACATGGTTCAGGTGTTGTCTGAGTCTGATGCCAAGTTCGCTCCACCCGATGGGGTCGTCATATCCCATGTCAAACGTTGAGCGTTCGCTTTCAGCCGCCACACTGGCCGCAGTCGGCAGAAAGCTTATGTGCCGCCCGCAAAAGATGCCGCATTTGAAGACACAAAAAATGCGTGATTTGGTACCGCTGGCTATCATGAAACAAGCCGACCCAATCGATCCTGTACGAAGTCACTAAGCGATTAGAACAACGTGGCCTGTCTGCGGTCGCCAGGTGCTGACACCCCCATCTCAGCAACGATTCGCACAATCTGCCTCTCAGTGAGGTGGTACTCCACGGCCAGTTCGCGGGCCGTCTTGTGGGTAGAGTAGGCATGGGCGATGCGTGCATTGCGCACCTGGATGAGCGCCCTCTCCGCCTTCGGGAGCTGGAAGTGCGCCTCTCCACCGTACACCTCCGCCAGCTTTAAAAGATTGTCCAGACCAATCTCATGCGCAAACGGATGGTCAGGCGTGACTCGTTCTGGAGTCGGGATATATATGCGCAGACCTCCCGAATGCCTCACTAGCGCCATGGTGGCATCCTGGCCAATCAAGCGCTCGAAGTCCTGCAGCAGGGGCGGCAGCAGTTCTACAGGGACGGCAGGAACGATGTTGCGCATTGCAGTCAGAGTCGGGCGGTCTTGGCCCGGTCTAGCATTGCTTTGAGAGCTTCGATGACCTTCGAGGCTTCCAGCGTGGGCAGGAACTTCACATCAGAGACACCCATGCCGGTGGTTCGCCCAACGAACGCCAGCAGCGCAGAAGGACTAGGGTCGCGCAGCCCGCCCGCCTCGTCGATCTTTCGCCAAAGCCATTTGATCTTCTCCGCCTGGTCAAATACGCGGAACTTGGCTGCGGAGGACGTGTAGCCAAGTGAGGCCATGTGAGCAAGCACCACACGACGGCCAGCTGCGTCCAGCTCAGCGGCACTGCTTTTGCCAGTGAGATTGCGCAGGTGAAACCGGTAGTCTTCGTCCGACCACTGCAAGGCCGTCTTCCCTTGGTGAATGTGACCCAGTTCCCGTCTGCGCACGCCATCGGAGTTGGTCGCAGAAGGTCCGTGCGCCAATGACATGGCACGTCTCATTCGCTGACTCCAGAGCGATCTTGGTGAAGTGGGCCCTTCGTTCCTCCACGCATCGCGGGCTGAATTAGCCAGTTCCAGATTCCGAGCACCGAGGTGACGGTGAAGCCGATCTGCTGGACGAAGAAGAACCAATGCGCGTTGCGTGCCCCAAAGATCAGCCACCCCAGGTTGCTGACGAACCAAGCCACGAAGGCTAACCCTGAGTAGCGGCTTTTGGTGGCGAGCAGGAAGGCCCCCAATAAGCCCAGGCCTGCGGAGAGCATTTCAAGTTGTTGCATGTTGGCTTCTTTAAATATCTGTGGGGCCGATCTGGATACGCTGATCGGCAGGCTCGTCGTCGGTAGGTGCTGGGGCAAGCAGGCCTGCAGCCTCAAGTGCGGGACGGCAGGCGTCGCAGGTCAGCTCGTACCAAGCCACTTCATTGACCTGGCAGCACACACAGACGATGCGTGGGGATGCACTCATCGGGCGATGCCCTCCCAGCCAAATGCAGGTGGTGATTCGTCTTCAGCCAAGAGGCCTTGCATCCAGTCATGGGCGGTCAGGGCGCAGTCCAGCGTGTTCTGGCTGAAGTCGCCTCCATCGCTCAGCTCACCAAAGATTTCGTGAATCTGATCCAGCGACATGCGCTCTTGCAGCACTCTGATTTGAGCAGTGATGGCTGCTCGGTTGTCATCGCCAAAGAACGAGTGGGTGGGCACCAACGGGTGCACGGCCTTCAGACGTTCAATCTCAACCGCGATGACCTCCGGGGTGGGCCTGGTACGCTGGTTCATACGGCCGCCATGTCCAGGTTGATGGCCTGATAGACACCGTTGGCATCGCGCTCATAGAAGCGGATATAGGGCTTGCTGCCTGCGACCTGAATGCTGTCGCCGATGGCGGCCATGGCGCGCTGCCACTTCTCGTCGTCGATCTTGGCGCGGCGCAGGCCCAGAACACGGCCGGTGTTGATCTTCCCGGCCTGGTCTACCTGGAACGCATCGTTCACGAGGAGCTTGATGTGTGCGTTGCTGCCCTTGCTCCACACCTGGATGCACTCATCAATCAAAGCCTTGGCCGCCATGAGGCGTTCATCGAACACCAGGCTCTCCTGGATCTGGCGCACTACTTTGTACCGGCCATCAAAGGAGATCAGCGTCACGTTGCCCTTCTTGCCACCATGCTGCACTTCGTACTGGGCCAAGCTGCGATCAATAAAGTCGCTGACTTCGGCCATGGCGGCGGCTTTGAAGCGGGCCAGCTCGGCGTGCTGCTTGGCGGCGGCTTGGCACAGGTCGGACACTGTGCGGTGGCGGTCCTTGTCGATGTCCTTGATCTTGGACACGGGAATCAGGGCGCCGTTGGCGTCTTCCCAGTAGCCGTTGGGGATGGTTTTCTCTGTCATGGTTTTTTCTCTCCTTGGTCGGTGATCGGTGGATGGGCGCGGCTTTACGCGGCAGTGCCTCTGTAGGCATTGCGTTTGCCCTGTAAGAGGCTTGGGCAGTTGGTGTGATCCAGAGCGCCCCGGCGAGCGGTGGGCATGGGGGTTGGCACATAGGCCCCTCGCATGGCATCAGGACGCGTGGGGGCGGCCGTGGGGCCTGCGTCTTCGGGCTGCGTGGTGGTGGCACTTGCGGCGCCAGGCAGCGGCAGGCACGTTGGAGTGACGGCGTAGACGGTGCCAGCGCGGTGCAGGGTCTGGCACTCCAGAAACCCACCCTTGAGCAGCGTGGCGAGGCACTCCTCCACCTCGGCCAGGCTGTAGGTGGGGCTCCAATGGCTGGTCAGGCGCAGCACGCTCCACCAGCCACCATCCTTGCGAATGAAGGCCCAGAGGGCTGCGCAATCGAGAGTCAGTCCCTTAGCCATGGCTGCGCCCTCCCTGGACCACCGTGAGCCCACGCATGCCCTGGAACCAGGCGTAGTCGATGACGGCGAAGCGTAGTGCCTCGCGGCGGTTGATGCCGAAGCCGTTTTGCAGGCAGCGGGCACGGCGGGTGATCCAGCGAAGCGGCGGGCGCTGGTAGTTCGGTGCAGTGCTCATGACAGGCCTTTCCAGAAGCTGGCCGCGCGGGCGGTGCTGCTGATCTGCTTGGCCTGGAGCGCATCCAGCTCGGCGCGGAGCTGAGCCATGTGCTCGCGATGGAGTACGCGCTCGCGGTCCATGTAGGTCGCAATGCGACGGATTCGGCGGGCCACCCAGGCTTCGCGCACCGCGTGCGCCAAGCCCACGGGGCCGCCAATGGCGATGGTCTTTAAAGCATTCATTTGGCCTCCTGCGGGACCGGTGTGCTGTGGATGGGAATGACCTTGTTGCACGGCTGAACCGCACGCGCCACGGGTGGCGCGCTGGCTGCCTTGTGGGGGCACTGGTTGCATGCCTGCCAATGCCGCATGTCCCTCGGCGTTGACGGCGCGCTGCGGTGTGCATGTGCCCGGCATTGATCGGCAGTGACCTCTTGGGACACGCCTCCTGCCTCCTCGGTCAGGTGCGGACACACGTAGCGGCCGAAGGTGTGGACCACCTTGTCGGCCACACGCGAAGTGCTGGCCGTGCCCTTGCCGTATTCCCCGCTGCCGTTGAGAACCTGGCTCAAGGTGGCAGGGCTGATACCCAGCGTCTTTGCCACCTGGGTGCGTTGCTGTCCCTCGGTGCGCTGCTGCAGCAGTTCAAACCATGACTCGCTCATATAAGGTGGCTTCATTGGTCGATGTACCCTTCTGAGTCACTGGCAACGGCGTTCGATGCTTTGCGATAGCGTGCGGGCACTGCGCTCGCGTTTGGCAGCTGGCTGGGGTGTATCTGCCGGGGCTTGGTTGGCGGTGGCCAGCGTCCCAGGTCTTTGACCAGGACGTAGCGCAGGCGCCCACCTGCCTCGCGCTTTTGGCCGGTCACAACCGCAGAGGTCGGGTGCTTAGTCCAGGCTGCGAGCAGCGCGCCGATGCGTTTGGTCTGAGCGTCGAAGTTGTCGTCTGCGTCGATCAGCGTCTCTGCCGCTTCGACGGCGGTCAGGCGGCGGCGGATGCGCAGCAGGTTCCACACACGGGTGGGCAGGGCCTGCAGGTCGGGCGTGGCGCCTGGCATTGCCTGCACTGCAGCCTGGGCAACCTGCAGCCCAGTCGCTGTGGCGAACCACAGCCGGGGGCTACGCGACCTCTGTGGCTTTAAGGCCCGTGATTCCACGTACCCCTGCTTCTGCAGGGATGACAGAGCCAGGTCAGCGATACCGACGGGATAGTGCAGGTGATCGCTAGTCGCCCATTGACTGACATCGGCGGCGGTGATCGCCTGGGTTGTGCGCTTGACGTTGGCGCCGATACCCGCCAGTGCGGGGAGGAAGAACCATTGCAAGAAGGCCATCACACCCCCTTGTTGGCCGCAATGTGGCCGGTAAAGTCCGTGCACAGGGGCTTGCCCTTCACGTGGGCCACATCCACCTCTGTCCAGCTATTGGTCTCGGCCCATACCTCGATGTTGGCGATGGCGTTGAGCAAGTGGCGCATGCGGCCCTTGCTGTCGCGGTGGATTTGTTCCACCAGGGCGGGCGAAAGCGCCACCTCGGCTTTGGCCTTGCAGGTCGCCTGCACGTCTGCCAGGCTCAGTGGGTGCAGTTGCACGATGCGCGCCACGCGGCTGGCGATGTGCTCGTACCGCTGCACGATGGCCGGGAAGTCCTGCATGCCGACCAGGAACACCATGGTGCCGGTAACGTCGGAGATATCACGGATGGTCTCCAGCTTGGCTGCGCTCTTCATGTCGGCCAGATAGTCGGCTTCATCAATGATGAGCGCCTGCATGGTCTGCGCCAGGTGCTGGGTAATGCGGTTCTCGATGTCCTTGGCAGAACCACGTACTGCCACTCCTAGCTCGGCGGCGATGTCTTCCAGCATGGAGCGAGGTGTCCACACCTTCTTGGCGCGGATGAACACATGGCCGTTCTCGCTGGCCCAGCGCTCAGTCATCTCAGACTTGCCGATACCGAATTTGCCCTGGATCAGCACCAGACTGGCCTCGCGTGCGCCCCGGCGCTCAACGATCTTCTCGGCCTCCTTGAGCAGCCGGAAGTTGGTGGTTTGCACGAATCCTTTTTTCACCTTACATTCCCCTTCGTTTGGGTCTCTCAAAATCACTCAGGCACGCTCTGTGACGGTTGCCGCCGTCACAGGGCACTCTTAAAACCGGACTGCTCGTCCGCGTCATCCCACCCCAGGCCCCGCGCCGCGTAGTAGTCGGCCAAGCCCTCATATCCATCGCTTTTCACGTACTGGCGCAGCCATTGCTCGTCACCTGCGTCCCATTGATCGCGGTGCGCCATGAGCCACTCGTAGCGGTCGCTGGACGTGTCAAAGAAAGGCCTGCCCGAAGCCGCTTGCACGGCCTCGCCCTCGGAGGAAGAACAGGGAGGGAGGGAGGAGAAAACCTCCGGGGTGGAGGGCACGACCACGAATGGCGTGCTGGGCTCCGGCAGGGAAAACTGGGCGGATTGCACCGTGGTCTGCAGCTCGCGCAATGCGAGATCGATCTGCTGCTCACGGCGCTTGACGGCGGCCTTCACGCGCTTCTCCCGGGCCATGTCAATCACGGGCGTTGGGAAGAAGTCGCGGCGGCTGGCTTCGTACTTGGCCTCGCAGACGTAGTCACCGTCCAGCGTGTAGACCAGCACAAAGCTTGGGTCGTGGATGTCGTAGCGCACGCTAACCTCGCGGCCATCCACATCTCGGCGCATCAGCTCCGGGGCTGCATAGGTCTGGTTGAAGAAGGTCACTTGCCCGCGCTTGGCGGTGCGCAGCACGGCTGGCATGAACATCATGCGCAGCTCAAGCTGGGTGAGTAGCTCCTGCTCTTCGACCTTGTACTCAGCGGCCCATGCCTCGGCAGGGGTCATGTGCTTGCCGTCAGCGCGCTTGGGCAGCATGCGGTGGCGGTGCTCGTGGTTGTACTCATGCACAGCCTTCTCGACCGCGTCGATGAACTGCTGCCAGGTTGGCACCTTGGAGCTGAGCACCACAACCTCGCCCGATTGCTGAGCGCGGCGCACGGCGCGCTGCTCTTTCTGCAGCTCGGCAGCCACTTTGCGGAAGGTGCCGCCATCAACGTCCTTGCCTTGGTAGGTGGCGAAGTTGCGAGCGCAGTTGATGCCCACCGTTTGCCACAGGCGCTCAATGCCCCCGTGGCCTTGCGGCTTGCCAGCGATCCCGGTGCGGTGGTCAATCCCCAGCCGAGCGCAGAACCCGTCAATCGGGCAATCCATCTGCTTGGCGGTTTCACCGGCACCGTTGTCGCCGTAGAGAATGGCTGGCACGCCCCATTGGCCCACTGCATGCCGCAAGGCATCGCCCACCGCACGCACGTTCTCCGACAGGTTCACTGACCAGCCTGTGACCATCCGGGTCTTGGCATCCAGAGTCACGGTCAGCTCGGGGGCGAACGGTGCTCCGTGATCTGGGTGGCGTACCTTGGCTTTAAACGTGTGGCCGTCAATCAGCGCAACGTCATTGGCCTTCAGACCCGAGGTGTCGCGCCATTTGAAGGGCAGTTGGGCGTCGCGCTGCGCACCGGGTGCGAAGCGGGCCTTGATCAATGCGGTGTTGGCCAGGTGGCTCTTGCCCAGCTTGTCCAGGGAGCGGCGCGCCCGGGCATACAGGGCCCTCCATGTATCGAAGTCCCGGCCGAGCTGGCGGGTCACTTCCTTGGCTGCGCCTGTGAGTTTGCGAAAACGCGCGTCCCGGCTGTGGAACAAACCAAGCACTGCGGCCACATCCCGCTCGACGTCCTGCAGGGCGGGCTCTGGTGCTGGCGCGGGCAGCAAGCCCCACCAGCCATCAGCGCGATAGAAACCAATGTAACGCTCTAAGGTGCGGGCGCTGACCTGGTCGGCGCGGGCGCGCTGGTTGGCCTTGCGTGCGGTGGCTCGCAACTCGGCGTTGGCCTGGCCGCTGGCGAGCTGCAGAGCCACTAGGTTGCATGCACGCTTGATGCCGTGCATGGGCTCCAGGTCGAGCACCATGTTCACCAGCAGCATGCGGGCGTCGGCCGTGGCCTTGTCGGTCAGGCTGGGCGGGCGGCGGGTGGGCTCTGGCATAGGGGCCAGAGGTGCGGGCAGCGGCTTTTCTGGTGAGGCGAAAGACACCACCGGAGCTGGGTCAACCTGAGCCAGGACTGCGCTTGCAGCCTTTGCGACCTTGCGGGCTGCAATGGCTGCACGGGTTTCTGCGGACAGTGCCCTGGAGTCGTATTCAGTGCCCCCACCGACACGACCGGTGCGCGGCTGGCGTGGTACTCCCAATTTTTCGAGCTTCTCGCGAGTGCGGAACTCTGTGCTGGGCATGCCGGGCAACCCCGCAATTTCGCGTGCAGTGAGCCAAGTCATGCGCGTGGCTCCTGCTGTTTGCGGATGCGCCCTGAGCGAGTCACCGTGATCTTGACGGTTCTAGCCTGGGCCTTTGCGCGCGTGGTGACGTATCTGGACGGCCAGATTTCCTGGGCGGTCTTGCCAAGAGCATTGGCAACGATCTGCTCAACGGCCCACCAGTGGGTCGTTAGGACGCGCTGAAAGTGTGAGTAGCCATGCTCCTTAGCGAGTTGACGGAGGCTTACACCTTTCTTTTCGAGTGCGGCTTTGACATCCGCAGGATGCCAATCTGTCTGCTGCATACATTTTTGTGTGTCCATGATCATGATGGTAAACACAAATAAATGTTCTTGCAAGCTTTTTCAACACATAAAAGAGTGTGTTTCCATTGGTGATCGAGTTGCCCTTCGGGGGCATAGGTGGTATCAGGTGTTTCCGTTTTGAGTTCTGCATGCTTTAATGTGTTCATGGACACACTAAAATGTTCACCTCGCTTCGCGTGGTGTTGAGATCATGGATAGACCGAGCAACGAACTTCGCGATGCCTATGCGGCTTCACTGGGCGAGCGAATCAGGTCGTGCCGATCCGGCTTCACTCGCGAGGAGTTCGCGCGCCGCCTTGATCTACATGTCAACACGATTGGGAAGTTCGAGCGCGGCATAACGATCCCTGACGCCTTTGCTCTCTTGAGGATGGCGGAGATAGGTAAATGCCCGGCGGAGTGGCTCCTGACGGGGCAAGTGAAATCCGACAAGGTCGGACGCAGTGTTCAGGCCGTGGAGTTGGGCGAGTACATCTACGTCCCGCATTTCGACGTTGCGATGTCGGCGGGCAATGGCGTGTTCTGCGATGTGGAGCGCGTTGTTGCGATGCGCCCGTTTGACACCAAGTTCATCCGCCAGGACCTCGGCATAGCTCACAACGAGTTGGCGCTGGTGTCGGTGATTGGAAACTCAATGGAGCCGCTGCTGCGGTCTAGAGACACCACGATGCTGGATCTTCGAGCAAAGGACGTGCTGACTGAAGGCATTCATGCAATCCGTCTTGATGGAGCGCTGATGTTGAAGCAATTGCAACGCTTGCCAGGCAAAGTGCTTCGCGTCAGTAGTTCAAACCCAGAGTACTCGTCCTTTGAAATAGAAGGCACCGATGAAGAGGCGCATCGTGATTTTTCGGTGCTTGGTCGGGTTCGTTGGGGCGGCGTTACGTTCAATTAGACCGGAGTTGGCATGCTCAAGCAGGTAGTTCTCCTTGCCATAGTTCTATTCATGGCGCCGAGTTGGGCCGTCAACAAATGCGCAGGCGAAGACGGGAAGGTAATCTTTCAGGATGCTCCGTGCTCAGACGGCGCAAAAAGCCTTTCTGCTCCGAGCAGAGCGCCCGTCTCTGCACAGCCACCTGCAGTGATGAGTGCTTCTGATGTTGCGCGCTCATTTGAATCACAGATAGAACGACCTGAGATGCAGAAGAAAATCCAGGCCAACATAGAGACTAGGCAGATGCTTGAGAAAGCCGAGGCACGTGGCCGGAGAGATGACCAAAAACTTTGTGGAAAAGACTTTAAGGCACAGCCGACTGTGGGAATGTCTGAAGCTCAATTTCTGAATTGCACGGTTTTTGCAAGGGAGTGGGACTACCTGCAAGTAAATGAGACTGAAACCCAGCTTGGAGTACGCAAGCAGTATGTTTACGCTCGCCACTCACCCGTGAAATTCATCTATATAGATAATGGAAAAATAACTGCTGTTAGTCGTTAGTTTTGGCGCCCTAGAATCCGATGCCGGCGCCTATCCAGAACCACTCTCCAAGATCACTATGGCCGCTGTTGAAAATTCTGTTGTGCATCTGAAAATGCGGTTCGGAGCGACGGAGCTTGCTATTGGCACGGGCTTTCTGTACGAAAGAAATGACAAGCTCTTCATCATTACCGCTTGGCATAACGTAACAGGTCGCCATTCGGAAACATTAGTCTGCCAGAGTGGGGCTGCCGCTGTGCCAGACAACCTTGTTGTAACTCTCCGGCTGAGCGTCAAAACGAAGAATGGCCAGAGCGGTTTGACTCCGTGCACGCTCATTGTGCCCCTTGCCGATTCTGCGAAGGCTCTTTTCTACGTTCATCCACAGCGCTGGCCTCGGGTAGATGTCGTAGCCATACCTTTTGATCCCGACTCTCTCGACTTTGAGGGCTTTGTTGGGACCGAGCGTTTTAAGCAACCGTTTCGCTCTGTATTCCCCGGCCAAGGTGCTAGTTTCGCTTCCTTTGAGGTTTGCCCATTTCAACAGTTTGCTCTCCAAGATCTGAATCTGGAAAAGCAGTGGCTTGAAACGGTGGACGTCACTGAAGAGCTGTTTATTCCTGGCTACCCTCAAAACATCCAGACCCATCTCTCGCAGCCTGTTTGGAAACGAGCGACGATTGCATCGTCCATACAGCAAGGACTCGATCGTCAGCCTAAATTTCTGATTGACAGCGCATCCCATAAGGGAATGTCTGGCTCCCCAGTCGTTTTCTACAGTCCAAGGGGAAATCTCCGGATTGGAGGCAAAACAACATTTTTTGGTCGGCAGATTGCTATTCTTGCCGGTGTGTATGTTGGAAGAGTGGGGGTCGCGAAAGACATTGATCCGCAAATAGGCACCGTCTGGCATCGGTCTGTAATCGACGAGATTATTGACGGTCAGTGTTTTGAAAGGCTTCCTGAGGAAATAGAGGCAACGTCTGCAGAACGGGATGCTGCCGTAAGGAAGGTCTTGAGCGCGTGCTCTAAAGAAGGGGTTGCCAACGTCAATAATCCAGATTTGCCCTCCAGATACTACGTTCAACAGGATGTTATGGAGGAGTTACAAGGGCGGGCCATGCCCGACAAGGTTCTCGCCACGATTCAAGTGATGGCGCAGTCCTATGATGGGCCTTTTGCGCCAGAGGAGAATGATTAGACTGAGTGATGATACGAAGGCCTTCTAACGTTTAGTTCACTAGCGAACCTTCTCTCGCTCTCAGGCCGACTTATGTCGGCCTTATTTTTTTCTGCCCCGACCTCGACAGTCGCGGCATGGAAATCACCACCTCTTTTCTCCTAGGCATCTTCACGGTGCTGCTGCTCACCAGCGTCCTCGGCTGGAGTGCTGGGCCACGAGCGCAATCAAAGAAAGGGATGCGCGGCAACGTGAGCCCGCGTCAGATCGTCGCAGTCATGTCACTCTCGGCGGCTGGGCTGGTGGGCCTGGTGGTCCACGAGAGCTACACCGACAAAGCCATCGTTCCCACGCAGGGCGACCGTCCCACTGTGGGCTTCGGCTCCACCATCCACGAAGACGGCACCCCCGTGCAGATGGGCGACACCACCACCCCGGTGCGCGCGCTTATCAAAGCCCATGCCCATATCACCAAGGATGAGGCCGCTTTCCGCGACAGCCTGCCTGGCGTGGCGCTCCACCAGGGCGAATACGACCTGTATCTCGATTGGGTGTACCAGTACGGCATGGGCGCATGGCGCACATCCGCAATGCGGCGCGAACTGCTTGCGGGCAACTACAAGCCCGCGTGCGATGGCCTGCTCGACTACCGCAAGCTGACCAGCGCCCGCCAGGAAGGGCCAGGCTGGACCGTGAGCCGGCGCGACGCCCAGGGCAAGCCCAGCCGCTGGGAGTTCGACTGCAGCACGCCCGGCAACAAGGTCTGTCGAGGAGTGTGGACACGGCAGATTGAGCGCCACAAGAAGTGCACTGAGCTGCAGCAATGAAGACCCTCAAGCGCATCTTGATGGGCGTTGCAGGCGCGGCCCTGATCGCCTTCCTCATCTTCTGCCTGGCCGTCATGTGGATGGTCGGCCAACTGCCCCATTGATGCCATGGCCGCTCGTCTGCTCATCGCCCTCGTTTCCGCCCTGGCCTTGGTCGGTGGAGGCTACTGGTGGGGTCACACCGCCACCGACAACGCCTGGCAGGCCAAGCACGCGAACGCTCTGGAAGCCGAGCGCGCAGAGACCGCCAAGGAAACCAAGCGCGCCGACCAAGCCGCCGCCAACTACCTCAGCGAACACCTTGACCAGGAAGACCGCTATGCCGCCCTCAACGCCACTTATCAAGACCTTCGCCGCCGTGTGCCTCTTGTTGTTCCTGGGCCTGTGGTTGTTGTCACCCGCAGCGAATCGCCTGGGCCTGACTCGCCAGGACCGGATGAGCGGAGTGCGCCTGCAACTGCTGTCGATAGCAGCCCTGTCCTCACTCTTGCTGCTGTCCGCATGTGGAACGGCTCCCTCACCGGCATCGACCAAGCGGCCGGTTCCTGCGGCCTTGCTGCTCCCGCCGAAAGCACCGACGCTGCTTGTGCCCAAGGCTCCGGCCTCACCCTCGACGACGCCTGGGCCAACCACGCAGCCAACGCCAAAGCCTGCGCAGACGAGCGCCAGCGCTACCAACACCTGATCGATTTTTTAAACGGAAAGTGACCTCTCCATGCCAATGGAAAAAGACGAACTGATGCTGCTGGGAAAGATGGACGGCAAGCTCGACAGCATTACCGCCCACCTGGGCCGCCAGGATCAGCGCATCGACGCCCTCGACCAGCGCATGGAAGAGCGCCACAACGCTATCGACAAGCGCCTGCGCGTGGTGGAACAAAAGGCGGCAGTGGCTGGAGCCATCAGCGGCTCTGCCGTGTCCATCGGGATCGCCCTGGCTATCGAGGGCGTGAAGCAATGGCTGGGCCGTGGAGGCGCCGGACAGTAATGGCTCACGCATCCGAGAAGCGCACGCAGCTCCGGGGCCTGTATGTGTACCAGCGCCTACCGATGGAGACCGCCTGCAAGAAGGTGGGCGTGCCACGCAGCACCGCCAATCGCTGGAAGCAAGAAGCCGCCGACAAGGGCGACGACTGGGACAGCGTTCGCGCCGCCATGGCACTGGGTGATGACAACTTCGCCAGCCTGAGCAAGAAGCTGCTAGAAGACTACCTGGTGCAACACCAGGCCACCATGGACCTGCTGCGGGAAGCCAAGGACATGGGGCCGATGCAACGGGCGGAAACGCTCGCCAGCATGAGCGACAGCTTCAACAAGACCATGGCAAGCTTCAAGCGCCTGTCGCCCGAGTTGAACAAGCAGGCCATCCAGCTCGACGTGCTGCAGCGCCTGGTGTCGTTTGCCCAGGCCAAGTTTCCGCAGCACCTCACGGCCATGGTGGAGCTGCTAGAACCCTTCGGCGAAGAACTGGCGAAGGTGAAGTAACGCCATGGCAAAGAGCAGCAAGGAGTTCCTCGAAGGCTTGGCCGCGTTGGCCGATGGCCTGCGCCGTCAGATCGACGCCGACCTCGACGGATGGGACGTATCGCCCGAGGCTATTGCCGAGCGCCGCCGCAAGGTGTTCGACCCGGTGACCGGGTATGAATACTGGGACCGGAATTACTTCCCGCACTACGGCACCGCCGAGCCCAGCGCGCTGCACCAGTACCTGTACAAGCGCCTGCCAGAGATGGTCAATGCAACCAGCGGCCAGCGGGACGCCCTGGCCGCCCCACGGGGCGAGGCCAAGTCCACCAAGGTGAGCATGTCGTTTGTGCTCTGGTGCGTGGTGACCGGGATCAAGTGGTACCCAGTGATCATCATGGACGCCTTTGAGCAGGCCGCCGAGATGCTGGAAGCCATCAAGGCCGAGCTGGAAGCCAACCCGCGCCTGCAGGGGGACTTCCCCGAAGCCTGCGGCCAGGGCAAGGTCTGGCGCGCAGGCGTGATCGTCACGGCCAATGGCCGCAAGGTTGAAGCCTTCGGCTCCGCCAAGAAGATTCGGGGCCGCCGCCATGGCGCCCACCGCCCCGATCTGGCGGTGATGGACGACATCGAGAACGATGAGAACGTAACCACCCCGGCCCAGCGCGACAAGCTGCAGAAGTTTGTCACGGCCTCGGTGTTGAACCTGGGGCCACCTGACGACAGCATGGATGCCATCTTGATCGGCACGGTGCTGCACTACGACTCGGTTCTTGCACGCTTCCTCAAAAACCCGCTGTGGAACCGCAAGGTCTTTAAAGCCATCATCCAGTGGCCTGACCGCATGGATCTGTGGGAGCAGTTCGAAGGGCTGCTCCTGGGAGCCGAAACGCCCCAGGAGGGTGAGGCCGCAGCCATGGCGATGTACCGCGAGCAGCAGGCCGAGATGGACAAAGGTGCGGTGGTGAGCTGGCCCGCCCTTCGTCCCATCCACAAGCTCATGATCCGCCGCGCCCGAGAAGGCCACAGCGCCTTCGACAGCGAGCAGCAGAACGACCCGGTTGCGGGCGAGGATGCCCCCTTTGCCCACAGCATCCAGTTCTGGGTGAACCGCCTGGCCGAGTGGGTGTTCTATGGCGCGGCCGATCCATCCTTGGGCAAGCATGGCAACAGCCGCGACCCCAGCGCCCTTGGCATCGGTGGCTACCAGCGCACCACCGGCATCCTGGATGTGGTCGAAGCCAAGATCAAGAAGCGCACACCCGACCGGATCATCAGCGACATCATTGATTTTCAGCGGGAGTACTGCTGCATCGTGTGGGGCGTCGAATCGGTGCAGTTTCAGGAGTTCCTGCGCACCGAGCTGGTCAAGCGCAGCGCTCAGCTCGGTGTACCGGTACCGGCGCGTGGGTTGCTTCCCATCGCTGACAAGGTGCTGCGCATTGAAAGCCTTCAGCCGCACATGCACAACGGCCTGATCCGGCTGCACCGCAGCCAGACCACGTTGGTCGACCAGTTCCGCCACTTTCCCAAGGCCGATCACGACGATGGCCCCGACATGGTCGTGATGCTGTGGATGCTGGCTGTGACCGGTGGGGTTGCTGCAGCCGCCCAAGGTGGCACCAACCAGGGCAGTCAACAGTCTGCCCGCGAGCGCTATGGCCACACGGCCCAGCGCATGTTTCGGCGCGGGTGACCAGGGACAGCCATGACCGAAGACCAACAAAACCTTTTGATCATCCGGGGCCACATCGCGGGCCTTCCAGCCGCTGACCGCAAGGGGATCGAGCTGGCCGCGCAAAAGCTGCGCGAGGTGATCGCCCACCACAACGACCATGGCCGCCTGGCGCTCGCCCTTGTGGGCGCCGAGCTGGCTGCAGAGGAATGACACCATGTGGCTGATAGACCGTCTGAAAGAGGCCGTGGGCATCACCGCTGCCCCTGTCCAACCATCCAACCCTGTCCGAGAGGCGGCATCCGCCCAAGGAGCAGATGAACCCGGCTGGCGCCGTCTGAGCGGCGACGGCCTGAGCAACCAGAACGACCGCGACCTGTCGCCCATGGCGCAGGACCGCATGCAGAAGGTGGCCGAGTACCTGTGGCAGAGCAACCTACTCGCCAACCGCCTGGTGGAGCTTCCGCTGGCCTACCTGCTGGCCGAGGGCGTCACGCTGCAGTGCAAGGATCAAGAGCACCAAAAGCTGCTCAATGCCTTCTGGTCGGACCCTATCAATAACTGGCCTTTAAAACTCACGCCCCGCGTGCGTGCCCTGGGCTTGCTGGGCGAGCAGTGCTACATCGCCAACGTGCGCGAAGGGGATGGCTTTGTGCGCTTGGGCTACCTGGACCCGCGTCAGATCGCCACTGTGGTGACCGACCCGGACAACCCCGAGCAGCCTATCGGTGTGGTGACCAAGCGCGACAACCGGGGCAAGCAGCACAAGTACCGGGTGATCGTGCTGGGTGAGGACAGTGACCTGTTCAGTGCCAATACCGCCCGCATCCGGGTCGAGGACTTCACGGACGGCGAGTGCCTGCTGTACCAGCTCAACAAATTCCCCAACGGCAGCCGTGGCCGCAGCGACCTACTCGGGCAGATCGACTGGCTGGACGCCTACGACGAGTTTTTGTTCAATGAGCTGGACCGCATTGGCTACCTACGCGCCTTTACCTGGGATGTGACGTTGACCGGTGCTGACCCCCAGGCCGTGAAGGACTATGAGAAGGAATTCAAGCCGCCATCGCCCAACAGCACCTTCGTGCACAACGACAGCGTGAAGTTGGAAGCCAAGAGCCCAGGCCTGCAGGCCGCCGACACCAGCGAAAGCGCCCGACTGCTGCGCAACCATGTGCTGGGCGGCAGCACCACGCCCGAGCATTGGTTTGGCGGTGGCGGCGATGTGAATCGGGCCGCTGCCTCCGAAATGGGCGAGCCCACTTTCAAGATTTACACGGGGCGCCAGAATTTTCTGAAACTGATGCTGGAAGAGGTTGGACGGTTCGTGCTGTGGCGAGCTGCTGAAGCCAAAGGCATAAAGCCCGACTGGTCTGAGGACGAGTGGCAGGTGACGGCGGTCTTCCCCGAGCTGGTGAACCGCGACGTGACGAAGTTCGCCGCTGCCATGGCTTCGTTGGTCACGGCGGTGATCCAGATGATCGATGCGGGGCTGCTGACTGAGGAAACCGCCCTGAAGCTGGTAGCCGACGTGGCCCAGCGGTTCGGCCAAGACTTCGACGCCAAGACCGAGCTGGAAGCGGCGCGCAAGGAGCACAAGGAGCGCAAGAAGGCCAAGGCGGCGGAGGACAGCTTCAACCTGCCTGCCGACCTGCGAGACGAACTGCAGGCAGGCAAGGCTCAGCCCAAAGCACCGGCACCTGCCCCGGTTCCTGCAACGGCTGACCAGGCGTGACGCCCGAGCAAAAGCGCTTTGAGGCGGTGCTTAAAGAGCGCCTGGCGGAGCGCGCTCGGCTGCTGATTGATGCCGACCAAAAGGTCGTGGGCTTGCTTCGGGATGCGTTGAGCCAGATCACGGCCCAGCTCGCAAGCCAGCCCGCGGAGTGGCAACAATGGCATCTGACCAGGCTGCGGGACCAGATCTCGACGGTGCTCGTCGCAACGGGCCAAAAGGCCGGAGCGGAAACCGACCTGGCCCTGCGTGATGCCTGGCAGCAAGGCGAGGACCTGGTGGACAAGCCGTTGGCGGCCGCAGGGCATGCTGTGGAGATGCGCCTCACGGCCTTGGATGCACGGGTGTTGTCTGCCATGCGTACCTTCGGCCATGAACGCTTGAACAACGTTGCGGCCGAGGCCTTGGGCAAGATCGGGCAGCAGCTCGGCCTGGTCACCATTGGCAGCGTGACGCCATTTCAGGCCATCAAGGCAGTTCAGGCACTCCTGGAAAGCGACTCGACCAAGCGCGCCACGACCATCGTACGTACCGAGGTAAGCCGGGCGTTCGCCGTGGCATCCAAAGAGCGTCTTGTGCAAGCAGCCCCTCTGGTGCCAGGCCTCGGTAAACAGTGGCGGCGCAGCGGCAAGATTCACAGTCGCTGGACCCACGACCTCATGGATGGCCAGGTCGTGGATGCGGCTGCATCCTTCAAGGTGCCCAACCCGGGTGGCGGCATTGACCTGATGCTTTGCCCCCATGATCCCAAGGCCCCGCCCGAACAGGTGATCAACTGCGGGTGCCTCGCCATTCCCTACTTGAAGAGCTGGAAGGTAGCCACCTCGGGGGCCAAGCCGTTCACTGAGCTGGAGCTGAAGCTGGATGCGCGCAAGGCGGCCCTGGACAAGGCGGCGAAGGATGCGGGGCGGCGGCAAGTGTGATGAGGTCGATGCTGTCGCAGGCTACGCCGCTTTAAACCAATTCACTGCGGCAACCCCTTGAATTTTTCCGGCGGCCCGCCCTGCCGGGCGATTTAAAGAGGGTTTAAAGCTATCGTTGATGGCTTGGCATTCGACAGCATCTGATTTTCTATGGGAAGGACGGGATTGTGACCAAGTATTTAGGGAAACTCAGCGCAAAGCAAAATGAGAGCTGGCGCTTTTGGGCAAAAGTCGTTGGTGTGTTAGGTGCGGTTGTACTCGCTTGGGGTCTCTGGGGAGGCTTTGTCGCTGGAAGCTTCTTAAGAGCTACATGCAAAGATTGCACCGCCGATCTGACAAGTCTCGGGCAGTTTGGCGATCTTTTCGGTGGAATCAACGCTCTCTTTTCAGCTCTAGGCTTTGGCGTCCTTGCCATGGGAACCATGTCCGCGTATCAAACATACAGAGATGAACGCCGATGGATAAGGGATGAGAAGTATTCCGAGCAAGCTCAAAGATCATTCGAGTGGGCATATGACGCACTTACAGATGGAGGAAAACACGTTCCACCGGCCCCCCACCGCCTGAACTGGTTGACCAGCGCGCGCCACATTCTCCGCGCGCAGAAAATTGCGCTTCTCATACAGAGCCCTGAAATTCTTATTCTCTTTCAGGAAAACGAGGAATACTGGCGCCATCAGTTCTACCTAGCACTCGAGCACCCGCAGTTGGCAAATAGCTCCTACTTTGCCCGTTCAGGAGGAGTGGGTATTTACGTTGGAAGGCCTGTCGGCGGTCTCGGTATTGATGAGATGTCGGCATTGGTAGTTGTGAAGTTCTCGAGATGGAAGGAAGGCGCAGAAGACCCTATGAAGCAGGTCACGCAACTTAGCTTTGGCGATGAGTTCAACGGATATCCCGTACGAGGTCTGACTGAACATCTGAAAAATATAAGCACGCCTAGCAGCGAAAAGACCGGTAGCAACTCTGGTCATTGATTCGAGGGCCGACACATGTCGGCCTTAGTTTTTTGTGCTCCCTTCGGCACAGTCACTCCATCGCAACCCGCCGCCCTGAGCGGCTCACATGGATGGAGTGATGCATGTCCGCAACCCCGACCCAGACGCCCGAGAACGACAAGGGCAAGTCCAAAGAACTGACCTCCGCCGAGGCCGCCAAGCGCGTACAGCGAACGGTGGTCGAACTCGTGGACGGCAAAGGCGAAGAAGGAAAAGCCGCCAAGGTGCCCCGCGAAAAGCGCGTGGCCATCAAGGCTGATGAAGTCCTGGCCTTCAAGGATTACGGCACCCATGTGGTCGTGGTCACCAAGGACGGCCAGAAGCTCACCAGCACGGGTGAGGAGTAAGCCCGCATGATTTGGGCTCAACTCATTGCAGCGCTGGCGGCCTGTGGCGGGCTGCGCGGCGGGCCAGCGGTGGATGCCGCCATGCGCGAGGCCGCAGCCCCCGAGCGCGACTTCCGTCAGCTTATCGACGTAGTGCGCGCAGCCATCTCCGAGCAGATCAACAACGGGCGCCTTCCCGAGCAGCGCCGGTACATCGGCCTGTCGGCCATCTACAGCGACCGCGCCGTGATCGAGCTGGACGGCAAGCACTTCCAGTACAGCTACTCCTTCAAGCACATCGCTGGGACTGACCAGGTGGTGCTGGGCTCTCCCATTGAGGTCGTGGAGCAATACGTCCCTACCGCGCCCACCCCAGCACCCGCTCCAACTATTCCGGCCGCCGCGCCTGCAGCAGTGCGCGAGGCAGTGGGCAGTGAGGCCTTCCGCGAGGCCGCTGACGGGTCTATCGAGGTGACCCTCATCCGCTCCGGCCGCAGTGGCAACCGCAACTACTACCCCGACGCCACGTTGCGCGAGGCGGCGCCCATGTTTGAGGGTGTGCGCGTATTCACCAAAAGCGACGCAGAGCACATCGCGGGCAAGGGCAAGGACGTGCGCAACCTGATCGGTGGCATTTATGGCGTGCGCTTTGTGGAAGGCAAGGCGCCCGACACCGGGGCACTGGTGGGCACCTTTAAAGCCCTAGACCCCACGGATGCGGCGGTCACCAAGATGACCGAGTCCGTCAAGCGCGGCATGCAGAGCCTGCTGGGCCTGTCCATCGACGCGGATGCCCGCACCAAGCAGCGCAAGGCCGGGACCGAGACCCTGCGCGAGGCCGTGAAGTTCACCAAGGTGCACTCCGTTGACCTGATTGTCGAACCGGGCGCTGGCGGCGGCCTGGATCGCCTGACTGAAGCCGCTGCCGACCAACCTCTCAACAACCCTGAAGGAAACGCAATGCCTCTCTGGAAGCAACGCCTGCTGGAGGCCATCAAGGCCAAAGACCCCGCCAAGCACGCCACCATCAACGCCGAGACCATCGGTGACGATGAGCTGGTGACCCTGCACGAAGCCGTGTGTGGCTCCCTGGTGCCGACCGCGCCTGGTGCGACCCGCATCACCGAAGGCCAGGGCGACAACACGCCTCTGACCCGTGCCGACCTGGAAGTTTTCACCCTGCGTGGCGCAGCCCGCGAACGCATCAACGCGGCCAAGCTGCCCCAGGCCGCCAAGGACCGCCTGCAGGCGCAGGTATCCATCGCTGGCGCCGACCGCCTGACCGAGGCCGCCGTGGGCGACCTGATCAAGGCCGAGGGCGAGTACATCGCCCGCATGACGGAGAGCGGTGCCGTACGCGTGCCGATGTTCGGCGAAGGCTCCATGGTGGTGGGTGACCGTAGCCTGACCATGCGTGACATGCTCGACGCTTTCTGGGACCCGGCCCACAAGGATCACGGCCGCGTGCAGTCCTTTAAGGAGTGCTACATCGAGATGACGGGCGACCGCCTGGTGACCGGCCGTCTCCGCGAGTGCGACCAGTCGCGCCTGGTGGAATCGCTGGGCAGCGCATCGCTGGGTGAAGTGCTGGGCGACAGCGTGACCCGCCGCATGCTGGCCGAATACCGCGCTGCGGTGGACTTCGACGGTTGGCGCCAGCTCGTGAGCGTGGTGCCTGTGAACGACTTCCGCATGCAGCACCGCACGCGTTGGGGTGGCTATGGCGACCTGCCCACTGTGGCAGAAGGTGGCGACTACCTGCCGCTGACCAGCCCTGGTGATGAAGAGGCTACCTACAAGGCAGGCAAAAAGGGTGGCACGGAAGACATCACCTTGGAGATGATCAAGAACGACGACGTGGGCGTGATTCGCCGTATCCCCACCAAGCTGTCGCGCGCCGCCAAGCGCACCCTCGCCAAGTTCGTGTTCGACTTCCTGCGTACCAACCCGGTGATCTATGACACGAAGGCGTTGTTCCATGTGGACCACGCCAACTTGTTCGCGGCGGCTCTGTCCAAGGCCGAGCTGGCGGTCCACCGTCTGGCGATGCTCAAGCAGACCGAGCTTTCCAGCAACGACCGCATCGGCATCGCCCCTTCGCGGCTGGTTGTTCCCTCCGACCTGCAGGAGGCCGCTGTCGATCTGTTCAAGCTGTCCACCAACAACGAGAAGACGTTCATCCAGACCCTGACGATGAACATCATCCCTGTGTGGTACTGGACCGATGCCAACGACTGGTGCACTGCAGCCGATCCGGCAGACATCCCTGGCATCGAGGTGGGCTTCCTGGACGGACGCGAGGAGCCCGAGCTGTTTGTGCAGGACACACCCAACGTGGGTTCCATGTTCGCGGCCGACAAGCTGACTTACAAGATTCGCCACATTTACGGCGGCGCGGTGACCGACTACCGCGCCTTCACCAAGGCCGTGGTGGCGTAACGCACCGGACACACCCAGCGGCGCGAAGCGCTTCGGCGCAACAGGCTGGTGGCCTGCCAAAGCACCCGGCCCGCCCCGTAAGGGGTGGGTTGTCCAAGGCCCCGGACCTGGAGCCTTCGGCAACCCAGCCGACCAACACCTCTTCTTTAAACAGGACTCCGACCCACCATGGCTTTGGCCGATTTTCAGGCGCTGCTCAGCGATCTGGCCCGTGATCAAGCGTCTGTGCTGACTGTGGACACCCGCGCCCGCGCACTGGAAGCTGCCCGTCTGCAGTACAGCGCGGACCTTCCTCGCCGCCTGATGGGCGATGTGACCTGGCCCGGTGGTTCACTGGCCCCTGCGCCGGAAGGCTGGACGGACGGCGCATGGATTCAAAGCGCGGAGTACCCCATCGGTCGAGACCCGATTGCGGCCATTGACGTATCGGCCTACCTGTCTCCCACTGGCTGGCAGCTCATGGCAGCGGACCACGTGGCAGTGGGTGGCGTGGTCCGCGTGAAGTTCATGGCCGAGCATGCGCTCTCGGCCACTGAGGACACCATTCCAGCACGTCACCGCTTGCCTGTGGCGCAGTACGCGGCGCACCTGCTTTGCCACCAACTGGCAACCTACTACAGCGCGCAGCGCGAGAACAGCTTTGGCTCGGACGCCAGCATGACGGAGACGCGGGCGCGTGAGTTCGCCGCCAGAGCCAAAGAGCTGCGGTCTGCCTATTACGCCGGTATTGGCGTCTCCGACCCTTTCACCTCGGCGACGGGCGGCAGCTCAGGCTCTACCGCCGCTGCAGGCGTCGTGAGCTGGCCGAGCCGCAATCCGCGCCATCGCCTGGTGCAGCGAGGTGGCCTGTGAACCTGTCCATCAGTCTCGGTGGCTTGCAGTCGTTCGCACAAGGGCTGCGTGAGGCACCTGCCTATACGGACCAGGTGCTGCAGGAAGCCATGACCGAAGCCACTCTGCTGGTGCAGCGCGAATGGCAGGAGAACATGCCTCGCGTCTCCGGTCTCACGGCCAGGAGCATTACCAGCGATGTAGCCAGCACCCCGGCTGGCGTGCTTGGCATCGTGAGCAGCAGCCAGCCCAATGCACTGTTCCTGGAGCTGGGCACTCGTCCCCACATGCCCCCAGTCGCTGCGATTGAGCCTTGGGTTCAGGCGGTCCTGGGTATCCGCGAGCCCAAGGAGGTCAAGAGGGTTGCCTTCCTGGTGGCCCGCAAGATTGCGCGTGAGGGGACACCTGCGCAGCACCCCATGGCGCGTGCCGTCCAGTCCACGGAGGGGCAAGTGACAGCGATGTTTGACCGCGCTGCCGCCAAAGTGGCGGCCCACCTGGTGGGAGCACGCAAGTGACGATGCCCAACACCCTCGCCGCTTCGCGTACCGCATTGCTGGCCTTGTTGCGTTCCGTGTCTGCTGTAGGCGTGGTGCACGCGTGCGAACGGTATGCAGACAGTGAGCTGGGGTTTAAACAGGCCTACCTCTACACCCATGCCGATCCTGCCACGGATGCCTTTGCCAGTGAACCGCATATCCGTGGCTGGTACGTGCGCCGCACGGCGACTTCGGAGGTGAATGCCAACGGACGCATCCTGAACGAACACACCTGGCTGGTGCGCGGCTATCTGTCCTTCCAGACCGCCATTGACAGCGAGCTGATCTTTGATGACCTGGTCGAGCGCATGCGCGATGCCGTGCGCGTGGACGGCTCCTTGGGTCTGCCTGGCCTGTTGGGCTCGGGTCTGTCTGAAGAGCGAGGCGTGCAAGTCGCCAGTGCTGGTCCTGTGCTCTTCGCTGGTCTGCTGTGCCACAGCGCAGCGCTCGAACTCAAAACCCGCAACTGGGCCGAATGGAGAAAGCCATGAAACAGACCCCCACCAAGCCGAGAAAAAAAGCCGCTCAACCTCCCGCGCCACCCGCGATGGAGCAAGTGATTCTGGCTCGGGAGCATGAGCACCTGGGCGAGAAAAAACCACCTGGCACACCCCTCGTCGTGCATCCAGAAACTGCCCGCTGGCTGCGTGCCGTGGGCGTAGTTGCCCCCTTACCCACCACCACCACCAAGGATTGATCTATGACCTCTGCAGCCATCATCAAACGCATCTTCGCACCCGCAGGCTATATGGGCCAGGTGTACGCCCGTGAGCGCGGTACTACAGCCGCACCCATGCCCATCGGCAACGTCCTGGAACTGGAGCTGTCCCACAAGGAGGATGTCCAGAAGCAACCAGACATGACGGCACTCGGTGGCGGCACCCACGCAGAGATGCGCCGCGTGACCGATGTCGAGATCAAAATGAAGCTGGCCGACCTGAACGTGACCAACTTCGCGCGCGCATCGTTGGGCACCGTGCACGGCGTGGACGCTGGGACGGTTGCGAACGAAGCGCAAAAGGTCACTCGGGGTGGCCTGCTGCGCACCGCGCACATCGGCCCAAAGAACCTGACGCTGCGCAAAGGTAGCACTGCGGGTACAGCGACGGCAACGGATGAGCAACACTCCGGGGTGAACAAAGGAGCCCTCGTGCCGCTGTTGCACCTGACCGCAGCGCCTGCTACGAACGTCAGCATCCGAGTGGGAGCGGACGAGGCAACGGCAACACCATTGACGGCTGCGGGTAACTACACCGTGGTCGCAGGGGGTGTCCAGGTGGCAGCAGATGCGCCCGGCGTGGTCGATGGCTCCGTTTTTTGGGTGAACTACACGTATGCCACGGTGGGTGATCTGATTGCCGCAGCTGGCAACTACGAAGTGCGTGCTTCCGGTGTCTACGTGCTGCCGGATGCCGTGGACCTGGCCGACGATGACGATGTAAAGCTGAGCTACGAGTACGGCAGCTACGCCATCATTGAAGCGCTGACGACCAAGGCCAAGGAGCTGGAGCTGATCTTTGAAGGGCTCAACGAGGCTGACGACGGCAAGCCATGCATTGTGGAAATCTGGCGCGCAAGCCAGGGGGTGGCGTCTGCCATCGGTCTGCTGGCCGACAAGGGCTTCGCAAGCCTGCCGGTCACCGGTGCCGTCCTGAAGGACGACACAAAGAGCGGGGTCGGCGTCAGCAAGTACTACCGCGTGCGCAAGGTCTGACGACGACCCATCCACTCCCTCCAAACGAATAAGGCCGACATTTGTCGGCCTTATTTTTTTGTGCTTCGCGCGAGACAGTTACGTCATGGCAGCTACTGCTGGCGCTTGAAAAACGGGTTCAGAACCAGCCAGGTGATGAAGGCGCCCAGGCCAAAAAAGGCCACAAAGCCAACGGCCATGCCAATCGACACGAAGCCACCTGCAGTAAGCAGGAACGCAACACACAGCAAAAAGAGGATCGGGCGCATGCCTGCATTGTAAGAAAACATGGCCGACAAGCAAGTCAGTGCAGAACTCCGCGTTGGTGTCACGGGCCGTGAGTCAATCACGGGCCTGGCGGATGACCTGGACGATGTCTCCAAGGTACTGACAGGCGAGCTGTCGAAGTCCGCCCAATCGGCCGCTGCCCGGTTGCGCGAGCTGGCCGAGCAAGACGCTGCGATATCTGCCTTCTTGCAACTGCAGACCGAGGCACGCGATGCGGGGCGCGCACTCAAGGCGGCAGAAACTGAGGCCGCCAACTACGGTCGGCAAATTGCTGCCATGGGGCCGCCGACTGCCCAGGAAGTTGCAGCTCAGCAGCGCCTGCAGGCGGGGGTCGATGCCGCACGTGTAGCCCTGAGCCAGCAGGAGCAAGCCCTATCGGGCGCTCAGACCGCACTACAGCGCTTTGGTGTGTCCGGGCAGAACGCCCGTGATGCACAGCAGCGACTGCGCCAGGAGGTGGCCGGAGTCCGCGAGGCCATTCAGGACCTGGTGCCCGCCTACCAGGGGGCCGCTACCGGAGCTTCCAATGCCGGGGAGACCATGGTGCGCACACACCGCCAGATTGGCGACGGTGTGGAGTCCATCAGCCAGCAACTGGCCCGTCTCCAAAGTTTCTACGCAGCCCTGCAGGGCTTCCAGGGTTTAAAGACCATGGCGTCGGACCTGGCGGAGACGGCCGACCAGGTCAACAACCTGCAGGCCCGTTTGAAGCTTGTGACCGGCGAGGGTGACAACTTCACTCGCTCCTGGAACGAAGTCACCCAAGTTGCATTGCGCACCCACAGTGCACTGGAAGAGACGGGCGTTCTTTTCACGCGCCTGGCGCAGGCTGGCAAGGACGCAGGCCTATCTACTGTCGCGGCCAGCACCCAGGCCTTGGCGCTGACCGAGACGATCAATCAGACGATCCAGCTCAGCGGAGCCAGCGCTCAGGCGTCCAGTGCGGCGATTACCCAGCTGGTGCAAGGCTTGCAGGGCGGCGCCTTGCGCGGCGATGAGTTCAATTCCGTCATGGAACAAAGCCCACGGCTGGCGCGCGCTTTGGCTGATGGACTCGGCGTCACCACTGGGGAACTTCGCAAGATGGCAGAAGCTGGCTTGCTCACCAGCGACACCGTCATCAAAGCGCTGCAGGGGCAAAGCCAGACAGTCGCTGCTGAGTTTTCGAAGCTGCCACCGACTGTGGGCCGGGCGCTGCAGGACTTGTCCACCCAATGGACCCTATATGTCAGCGAGACCGACAAAGCTACCGGCGCCAGTGCGACGGCTGCCTCTGCGATCAGCGCTCTCGCCAACAATCTCAAGACCGTTGCAGGGCTTCTGATTGACGTTGGGCAGGCCACCGCTGCCTTCATGGCATTCCGGCTCGCTCAGCACTTTCTGGGCATCGGCGTGGCCGCCCAGGCCTCGGCCGCAGCGGTAGCTGCCAACAATGTCCAGATGGTCGCGTCTGGCAACGCTGCCGCAACGGCCGCAGTGGGCGCGAGCCGATTCGCCACGATCCTTGCCAGCCTGCGCACCTTCGCCCTGATTGGCCTGGTCGCCAACTTCAAGGACATCGGCACCGCAATCGGTGAGGCCGCCGCCAAGCTCGCGGGGTACAAGGACCGTACCGATGAGCTTGCACGTGCAGACAAGCTCGCAGCAGACATTGCCAAGGAGGCGGCAGCAGACAGGGCTCGCCTGGCAACTGCCATTCAAACAGCAGTTGAACGCACTTTCGATCTGTCAAAGGCGGCACGCTCGGGTGTCGCAGAGTTTGAAAAGCTGAGCAAGGAAGGGGTTGTCACCGCCGAAGCGCTCAAAAAGGCGACCGACGCTTTTGATCTATCAAAGGTCCAAGGTATCCGGGACTTCTCAGCCGTGCTCGAAAAACTCGCGGCGGACGGAAAGATATCGCTTACGGAGTTGCAGGCTGCATGGTCGAAAGCGCTGGATGGCAAGGACCTCGCGGAATTTGAGGTTAAGGCCCGAGCCGCATTTTTTGCCGCACGCAGTGAAGCGGAGAAGGCTGCGAAGGCAGTTCGCGATGCCCTTGAGCAAGGTGTTACTGGTGAGCCATTGGCGGCCCTAAAAGCAAAAGCAGAGGCCGCCTTCGCTGTGCTCACCAAAGAGTCGGAGCGATCCGCTCAGTTGATGGATTCTCTTCTCCGGGAAGCAGTCAAGCGCACGGGACTTGAGTTTGAACAGCTCCAAGGTCGAGTAGGGGCTACCTCCCGCAGCGCCATCAACGACGTGGAAGCCATCATCGCGGGCCTGGACAAGCTCAAGGCCGAAGGTGTGGACACCGGACGCGCGCTCACCGCGTCGTTGAGCAAGGCCATCCAGTCGGCGGATAGCGAGAAAGCACTGGAGACCGTGCGCTCTCAGATCGAGCAGGTTCGCAAGGTCCTGGGCGACAAGATCGCTGATGGCTTGCTCGACCAGGCAAAAGAAAAGGCACTTGCCCTGAAAGATGCCCTGGACCAAGCTACTCCAGGCATCAACAGCGTGCGTGAGGCTCTGAAGCAACTGGGTGTGACGTCCGACGAGACGCTCAAGAAGACGGCGACCGATGCCAAGGAAGCCTACGACACGCTTACCGCCAGCGGCACAGCGAGTGCCCGCGAATTGGGCGAGGGCTTTAAACGGGCTGCGGAGGCGGCTATCGCAGCAAACAAAGGGGTTGCTCCAGCCTGGGTTGAAGGGCAAGCGGCTGTGCGCGGCTACGAGGTCCAGCTCGACGCTGCGGGCAAGGCAACGCTGAAGCTGCGCGACTCCATTGAGCAGACCGGTGCATCCAGCGGTCGCGTTGCGCCAGGTATGCAGCGCGACTGGGGTGGCGTGACCTCGGCGATCCGTACCTCAACGCAGGCCCTGCAGGAATACCAGCGCCGCATGCAGCAGACCTACGGCCGTCCGGGAGAAGGCGATAAGGGGCTGTTTGAACGCGGTCGGTTCTCCAGCAACGGGCAGGAGCTGGGTGGTGGTGTGCAGGAAGTGGGCACGGGCGGCTCGCAGTTCCGCAACAAGGACGGCTGGTCGAGCGACGCCATGGGGCGTGCGCTGACCCAGGGCATATGGACGCGCACCGCAATCATCGACTACCTCAAACAGGCCGGGCTTGATGAACTGCTCGCTCGAAAGCTCTCTGAGCAATTTGTCGATGCCAACGGCAAGGTTCCATACACGGCCAAGGATGTCCAAAAGCGGTGGGCTGGAAAGTTCGGCACGTTGTCAGAAGCGCTGGGCAACATGGCCGAGTACTACAAATACACCGACGAAGGCAACGCCGACGCGGACCAGATGCTCGACTTTGAAAGAAGAAGGCGAACAACTCCTCAAAGAGGTCCCGCAACGTCTGCAGGCGGGAGTGGCGGCTCTTCGGGCGCCACCTACGTCTCCAACATCACCATCGACGGCCAGCCCACCACCGTGCGCTTTGCCGATGCAGAGAGCCAGGGCAAGGGCGAAGATCTGTTGCGCAGGCTGGCTCGGGCCAAGAGCACCGCTGTCCGGTAAACCCCATGAGCATCACCCTGACTTACAGCGGCACGACCGCAACCCTGAGCGACCGCCTGCACTGGGCGGATGAGTTCGACTGGTCCCCGGTCGAGCAGGCCACGGGATACAGCACCACCGGCGCATTCCTGGTGGACGTTTCACTCAAGCAAGCGGGCCAGCCCATCACCCTGGAAGGCACCGATACAAACGCATGGATCAGCCGCGCTCTGTGCAGCTCCTTGCAGGCCTGGGCCGCGCTGCCCGGCATCCAGCTCGATCTGGTCCTGCGCGGCGAGACGCACCGAGTCATCTTCGACCACGCCAAGGGCGGCTTCTCGGCCCAGCCGATCTGGAAGCTCCTGGACGGCGAGATCACGCCCGAGCTGTTCTATCGCCCCACCTTCCGTTTTCTGAAAGTCTGATCCATGACCATCCTTGAAGGCGACATCAAGCTGCTCGCGTCCCGCGTGATGGACGACGTGCCCGAGGGCGGCGGCGGCCCCACCGGCAACGTCATCCCCTACGGCGGCAGCAACCACATTTTCCGCGACATCACCGAGGCCGACCGGGCCGGTGGCAACGTGAGCATCATGCAGGTGCACGCGGCGGTGATGACCAACAACGCCGAGCCCTACATGGGGGCGAACTTCATCCTGTCCATGCCGCCCACCGACCCCAATGTGTCGGTGACCCTCGCCAAGTGCAACCTGTTCGCCCGCCGTACCGAGATCGCAGCGGCCATTGCCAACTACCTGATCAAAGCGTCCGAGTGGTCGGGCTACCTGCTGGAGAACCATGTCCTGGGCCAGCGCAACATCCAGCTCTTCCACCGGCCTGGCACGGCCACGCCGCCCATCGGTCGCACCCTGGTGTTGATCTACAACGAAGGCCTGGCGGGCGAGCGGGTCCAGTACGTGCGGGTGACCAAGGCCACCACCGAAACACGGGTGTTCACGTACAACAGCAACGGCACCTATGTGGACTTCCTGGGCTCGGTCACCCAGCTCGACCTGTCGGACAGCCTGCGTTTTGACTTTCCGGGGAGCCCACCCGACCGGGGCTTCGGCCGCACTGCAGGCAAGACCATGATCCGCGACACCACCGTGGCGGATGCGGCCGAGTACTACGGCGCCGGTCCCACCGTGGTGGCCGGAACCATCGGCGACACGAGCGTGAAGGTGGACAGCATCTACACCCAGCTCGTCCCCAACTCGCGCACCGAGACCTCGGCACTCGACCAACGCCCGGCCGCTGCGCGCTCCATCGTCCTGGCCGAAGCCCCACGCCGGGTGGAGATCGGGGTAGCGGCCCATACCCAGCGCATCAAGATCGGTCAGGAGAACCGGGGGTTCAATTACGTCTTCATGCTCAAGCCGCTGCCAGAGCCAGGCTCGGTCACGATCAGCTGGAGAGCGCTGGGCACCTGGTACGAGCTGCAGGACGATGGCGCAGGCGCCTTTACAGGCAGTGGCGCAGGCCAGCTCATCTACGGCACGGGCAGCGGCAGCATCACACTGCCCGTACTGCCCGATGCAGGCAGCGCGATCATCATCCAGTGGGGTGAGCGCGTGGGCTTCACCAACCGCAGCACCCAAGGCGCCGCCATCCGCGCCCCTGAATACTGCTGGACGCTGGAGCATGAAGGCGTTGTGCCTGGCTCTCCCGTGTTCACCTGGTTCAGCGCCGGAGTGCTTCGGACCGCCACCACGAACGCCGCAGGTGTCATCAGCGGCGACGCATCGGGCCTGATCGATTACCCCAGTGGGACGGTGCTGCTGCGCACCGTGCACCTGCCTGACGCGGGCGGGGAGATCAGCACCGCCTATGACACCGACCAGGTCGTCACAGAAATCCTCGCCCCCGGCGCCCCGGATGCCGGCGGCTTCGTCGCCCTGGCGCTGCAGCAGCAGCCAGCGGCCAACACCCTGCAGATCGAGTGGGCCACGGCCCGCGCCATCAGCAATACCAGCGGCGCCAGCCTGACCGCCACCAACGCCACCAAGACGGTCGACGTCACGTACACCATCCGCACGGTGCCGGAATACCGGGAGCCGCCCTCGACAAACGGGGTGTACGTGAACTGGCCTCGCAGCTCCTAAAAGGACCGCCCTATGACCATCGTATATGTCTCGCGGCCCTTCGCCGTTACCAAGTCCAACACCAACTCCAGCTCCCTGACCCAGGAGACTGGGCGCACGGCCGACGACAAGCTCGTGGTGGTGCACACAGTTACCGACGACGGCGCGGGCTCCTTCATCAACAGCCTGGGCACCGTCAACTACGCCGCCAAGGCCGTGAGCCTGCGCATGGTTCGCGCAGACCGCACCACCGAGGCCTATAAAAGCGACTTCGACGCCGCCAAAGAGTTTTCTGACACGGTGGGCGACGGCAACGGCACCAGCAACTCCAACAGCCGCAAGGGCGCGGAATACTCAACAGCGAGCGTGGGTGAGGAAGTGCTCGCGGGCTCCAGTGTGGTGGCCCGCTATCGCGTTGCACCAGCCGTGATCACCCACCGCACCGACGTGTTCCAGCCGGAGGCCATCGTCATTGATCTGTGCCCCTACACGTCCGATTCCATCGTGCCTGGCAGCGTGCAGTTCCTCTGGATGGGCCAGACCTATACCGACTTCGAGGGCGTGATCTATCGGGGCCGCACGGCTGGCAATCCCGGCATCGACTCGGGCCGCATGGACTATGCAGCGGGTACCGTGCGCATGACGGACTACGTGGTGGGGCCCAACCCCAACACGATCACGCTGCAAAGCCTGTGGACGCGGCGCAGCGCCTGGAAGACCGCCAGCATCTTCATGCGTACCCAGGCGGCTCCGATCAAGCCTACCGGCTTCGTGCTCACGCTCACCGACACGGCGGGCAACGCACTCACAGCCACGGGCGATCTCAACGGCAATTTGCAGGGCACCCACATGTGGGGGCACATCGACTACCTGACCGGCGTGGTCGAGCTGCAGTTCGGGGACTTCGTGCTGGACTCCAGTTTGACCGCTGCCCAGAAGGCAGAGTGGTGGTACGACGCGGCCGACGTGGGCACCGTGGAGGCGGGCAAGATCTGGCGGCCGTGGCCGGTGGACCCGACCACCCTGCGCTACAACAGCGTGGCCTATTTCTATCTGCCGCTGGATGCGGACATCGTGGGTCTTGATCCTGTGCGACTGCCGCCCGATGGCCGGGTGCCCAAGTACCGGGTGGGCTCCTATGTGGTGATCGGCCACACAGGCGTGGTGCCTGCCGCTGTTTACAGCGCAGGCCAGACCATCAACTGCGCCCGTGAGCGCCTCTCGCGCGTCTACCTGGTCGGCGCTGACGGCCAGCTCATCCGCACTGGCTACGGCCCCGATCTCAACGCGGGCACCATCGCCGTGACCGATGTGACCGGTTGGGTGCAGCCCGTGACGGTGAAGCACCGCATTGAGCAAATGGCGCGCGTGGCCGACGTGCAGATCGACGGCACGCTCAAGCTGACCAAGCAGCTCGCCCACAACTTCCCGGTGGGCTCCATCGTGTCGAGCGCTGTCATGGCGGGCAACCTGCGCGCCCGGGCCCTGCCGGTGTTTGACCAGCAGACCTGGGACGGCGTGAGCTGGGCCGACGTCACAGTGGGCAACCCCGCACCCGCCACCTACAACGACGGCGCGTTTCCTGTCGTGGTGACCAACGCGGGCGCCGTGACCGAGCGCTTTGCCCTGCGCGTGCTCACAGGGGGCACCGACGTCGAGGTGATCGGCGAGCACGTGGGCAACCTGGGCACCTTCAGCCGCAACACGGCCATCGCCCCGATCAACCCCATCAGCGGGGCGCCGTACTTCACGCTCGCGGCTGCGGGCTGGGGCGCGGGCTGGGTGCCCGGCAACACGCTGTTCCTGCCCACGGTGGGGGCGTATTTCCCGCTGGTGGCGATCCGGGCCACACAGCCGTCCGAGGCCATCGGTACCGACTACGCCTTTGAACTGACCGAGCGCGGCGATATCGACCGCGCGCCCACCAATCCCGTCATCTGACCAAGCCCACCATGATCTACACCTTCGACTCCGCCATGACGGGCGCTCCCGTCCTCTCTGGTTCCGCTGGCGCCCTGCGCGCGTTGGTAAAAGCCTGCCTGGTTGACGGTTTCGGTGCTGGCGCCGTGGCGACGCTCACCGTTGCAGCGGGCATCGCAACCGCCACCTTTGCGGCTGCGCATCCTTACCGCGTGGGCTCGGTGAGCCAGTTCGCAGGGGCAACGCCTGCAGGACTGAATGGGCAAAAGCGCATCCTCTCCATTACCACCAACGCCGTGACCTATGCCGCGCCTGGCATCGCAGACGGAGCGGCTACCGGCACCATCACCCACAAAGTGGCCGCAGCAGGCTGGCAGGAGCTGTTTGCGGGTGCGCTCGCCAACGTGCTGTGCGTCAAGCCCACCGTGCCCGAGGCCACCGGCTGCGTCCTGCGGGTGGATGACACCGGCACCATCAATGCCCGTGTGCGTGCCTACGAGAGCATGACCGACGTGTCGACCGGCGCCGGGCCTACTCCGCTGGAGAGCCAGCTCGCGGGCGGCCTGTACTGGCCCAAGAGCGGCACCGCAAACGCCACGGCGCGCCCCTGGTACATGGTGGCTGATGAGCGCGGGTTCTACCTGGCGTTGTCCCCCCAAGGCACCGACCGCTACACCCTGCTGTACGCGGGCGACATTGCCAGCCTTAAAAGCGGCGACGCCTACGGCTATCTGCTCACAGGCAACCAGGCTGACCAGACAGCACTGACCACGGTTCCCGATGGGTGCTGCGGCTGGTCACACCGCAGCGCCCGCTCCGGCGCGTACATGGTGAGGGCGCACACAGCGATTGGGCAGTCCCTCGCAATGCAGCGTCTGGGCGCTCACCACAACGGCTCTACGTCCGATGTCTATGCAGGCACTGCAGGGTATTCGCTGGGCACGTATCCCAACGGTCCCAACAACGGTCTGATGACGGGAGCGCTGGAGCTGCATGGCCTGGGCATCCGGGGCACGCTGCCCGGGCTGCTGCACCCCGTGCAAGACTGTGGCACTGCGTTTGCCACGGGCGCCATCGTGGATGGCACGGATGACCTGGCTGGGCGCCGCCTTCTTGCCGTCCGCGTGGCACCTCCCTCCGGGGCCGTTACCCCCGGCACGGTGTTCCTGGACATCACAGGCAACTGGAGCCGCTGATGGCTTCAGCACGGTATTGGAGACTGGTCGGCCTGCGGGCATTCGCAGGAGGAGCCCTGGAGCTGGGCGGACTGCATTGGCTGGTCGCGGGCTCCAGAGTGGACAGCAGCGCCACGATCACCTGCAGCCACGCCCCCGCCTCGGGGACACTTGCGGCCCTGCAGGACGCAGATGCAAGCACCCTGGTGCGCTTCAGTGCAAGTGCGGTGCGCTCGGGTGGGTTCTTCTTGTCATGGGACTTGGGCGCTGCTGTGACCGACCCATACCCACGCATCGCCGCTGCAGGCCTGGCTGAGTTCCTCGGGTGGGGCACGTTGCAATACTCGACCAACGGAACCACCTGGACCACCGACGTGAGCTTTGGGCGGGTCATCTATCCAGGCGCGGGGCAGTGGACTCCTGATGATCCGAAGCTCCGGGTGGACTCCCCCTCGGATTGGGATGCCGCGAGCAAAGGCGGCTCCGCCTCGATCACTGGTCGCGAAGCGCGGGTGTCGAGCAACTTTTCGGGGATTGTCCGTACCAATTCGCCGCGCTCCAGCGGACGGCGCGTCTTTGGTTTGAGGCTGAGTGTGGTCAATCCTCCGCAGACCTTCTTTGGAGGGCTGGCCGCCCTGAGCGGCTGGGGTTCCTACAACGTCGGCAAGCATTGGCTGATGTACGGTGCCGACAACAATTTCTACTACTACCCAACCGGAACGATCATTGCACTGAGCCCAGCGCCAGGCGCTCCCACGGTGGTGGGTGATACGGCGTACTTTGACGTGGACCTCGGCACCGGATACGTCGCCATCAAAAAGAACGCAGGTGCCTGGTCGGCTCCGGTCCTTTTGCCGAACTTTGTACTCGGTGCCGACTACATCATTGACCTCTTGTCGCCAAGCACATCCGGTGCCCAGGCCGGGGCTGTCTTGCTCACCACGGCAGCAGAGCTGGGGTCTGCAATCCCATCAGGAGCGACCGCTTGGGATTTGGAGCTGGGCACGAATCTGTTCGCCGAGTCGGTCTTTACGGCATCGGCACCGCGCTCGCTGCTGTCGGCCGCCAGCTCGCCGGTACCGGCAAGCGTCACAACGCGGTCGCGGGTGCAACTGGCACGCGATGCGGAGTTTGGCGGCGCTGGACGCATCTGGGGCACCACCAAGACCAAGGGCGCGCCCAATACTCCCACCAAGGCCCGCGTGGTGCTGCATCACCAGCGCAGCAAACTGCCGGTGCGCGAGACCTGGAGCGATCCAGTGACGGGTGTTTTTGAGTTCACCGGCATTGATACGAGCCAGCAGTTTCTGACGCTGGCCGAAGACGCGGCGGGCAACTTCCGGCCCGTGGCGGCCAACAAGCTCACGCCCGAGGTGCTGCCATGAGCGGCACCTTCCGGGTTGGCCCCGTGTTGTCCCTGGCCCAGCTGGAGGCCGTCATCGCTACGGCGGACATTGGCCCCGGCCCCAGCAAGATTCAGCTTTACACCACCGCTCGGCACGCGGACCTGGATGGCGCGGCAGGCGACTTACCGCAAGCCGAGGTGGTGCTGGCCGTGCCTTGCGCCTCCATCGTGGGTGGTGCCCTGGTGCTGCATGTGGCGAACCCCGATGGCACCCTGGTGCTGGCGACGGGGTTACCGCGCTGGGCGCTGTGGGTCAATGGCGCGGGCGCCATCGTGGCTGAGGGCAGCGTGACGGACGAGGCCAATGGCGGCGACTTCTGGGTGGCTGGGGGCGTAACGCCACCTGGTGAGACCAGCCCGCTGCTGCAGGCCGGTGGCCTGGTGCTCCTGGGCGCCACCTCGCTCACTTAAGGCCAGGCCGTGGCAAGCACCGATCTGCTCTTTGGTCAGCTCCCGAACCCCTCGGGCGGCCCTGTCGAGATCGTCTTTGGCGACGACAGCGGCTTGCCACCTGGTGCGGTCGAACTGCTGGCCAGCGGCACGATCACCGGGTTGCACGGGCGGATCGGCGTGCGCGTGGCGACCAGGCTGCGGGCGGCAGGCACCCTCACGGGCCTGCGCGGCCGGATCGGTGTGCGGTTCGATGTGAATGTGGAGCGGCCCCTCGCTGCCACCACGGTCAACGGCTGGCAGGATGCCCGGGCGGTGCACGCAAGCACCCAGGTGCGGTATGAGCAGGCCGAGCCCGTGCATGCAGCCGTTCAGGCCGTGTGGCAGGACGGCCGCACTGTGGGCGCCCCCCACCAGGCGCGCTGGCAGCAGGCACAGCCCCTGGCGGCTGTCGTGCGCCAGGTCATGCAGCAGGCGCAACGTCTGGGCAGCGCCCCAGCCCTGCAGCGGTTTGAAGAAGCCGAGCGCCTGCGCTCTGTCGCCCTGCAGGGCATGCAGCAGGCACAGCCACTGGCTGCAGCCCCGGTGCTGCAGCGGTTTGAAGACGCCACCCGCCTGCGCCACCTGGTGCGATCCCGCTTTGAAGAGGCTCAGGGCCGCCAAGCCGGAGTTCTCAGCGGCTTTGGCCGTGCGGTGCCGCTGTCACGGGTGTGGGCCTCGCGGTACGAGGAGGCCCGCAAGCCACTGCCAGGCCAAGCCAAGCCCGTGCAGCCGCCCATTGACGACCCGTGCTACGTGCCCAGCCTGCCTGCGCACCTGGTGTTTGAAGAGCTGTCCGACAGCAGCCAGCCTGTGGGCCTGGTGTTCGTGTGCGAGCGCCATGGGCCGGGGCCGCAGCCAGGCGAAACCATCGTTGTTCCAGTTCGGAGGACCTACATCGTGATCAACAACATCACCCTGCACCGGGTGGACACAGGCGCCGAGCTGCGCGCCTACAGCTTCAGCATGTCGCTGGACCACCAGTCCTGGACCTGGTCCTGGACGGCAACGCTGCACAGCGATGCGGCAAACCACCTGGGTCGTGACAGCGCGGGCGATCCGGCCGAGCTGGCGGTGTTCGTCAATGGGGTGGAGTTCCGCCTGCGGCTGGAAGCGAAGTCGCGGGACCGGCGTTTCAGCCCCACGCGCTGGGCAGTTTCTGGCAAGGGCAAGGCATCGGTGCTGGGCTCGGCCGACGCTCCCAAGCAGTCTTTTCGCAACTTGGTGGACCGCACGGCCCAGCAGCTCATGGCCGACGTGCTCACCGTCAATGGCGTGCCCATGGGCTGGACGGTGGATTGGGGCCTGGAAGATTGGCTGGTGCCCGCTGGAGCCTGGGCAATCCAGGGCAACTACATCGACGCCATCAACGACATCGCAGGGGCCGCAGGCGGCTATGTGCAGCCCCACAACACGGCCGCCACGCTGCGGGTGTTGCCCCGCTATCCGCTGGCTCCCTGGTACTGGAACAGCGTCACACCCGACTTTGAGATTCCCGCCGATGCGGCCGAGGTCGAGGGCACCGAGTACATCGACAAGCCCGCCTACAACCGCGTGTTCCTGGGCGGCATCGGCGCGGGGGTGTTTGGTCCGTTCACACGGGCGGGCACAGCGGGCAACGTGATCGCCCCCCAGGTGAATCACGCCCTGATCACCCACCCGGACGCCCATCGCCAGCGCGGTATTGCCGAGCTGTCGGACACCGGCAAGCAAGAGCGCATCACGCTCAACATGCAGGTGCTGCCGGAGACCGGCGTGATCGTGCCGGGCAAGTTCATCCGCTACCTGGGTGACACCCCGGTGATGGGCATCGTGCGCAGCACGTCCATCGACTGGAACCGCCCGCGCCTGCGCCAAACGCTGGAGATCGAAACCCATGCCTAACGCCTATCGGGAGTTCATGGCCTTGATGCCAGATCAGCCCCTGGAAGTGGGCGAGATCACATCCATCGCCGGGGGCGTGGCAATCATCACGCTGCCAGGCGGCGGGGTGCTTCAGGCCCGGGGTGAGGGCTCGGCAGGCCAGCGCGTGTTTGTGCGGGCTGGCCTGATTGAAGGAGGTGCACCGACGCTGACGTATGTGTCGGCCGAGGGGTAGCAAAAAAAGACAGGGCGAGTGCAAGGGGTGCGCTAACACCCCCGGCAAACGCCTCCGCCGTGAGTAAGCACGGCATCGACCAAAGACCCTGCCACCTAGCTAGGCGGGGCTGATCATAGGTGATGCCGATATGCAGGAAGTGAGATGTGGACGGTGCCAGAAACTGCTGGCCCGAGCCGATGGGATCGTAGAGATCAAGTGCCCGCGCTGCGGGTGCCTGAACCACTGGAGAGCCAGCCCCGCTGATCGCAGCGGGCAGAGCCCCCAACCAGAGCGCCACGAGCGTCACAAAGCAATGTGCAATGACGACGCAAAAAAGCCCTTTGGCATGGCTGGGCGGCAAGAGCCGCTTGGCAGACCGGATCATCGAGAAGATGCCGGTTCACCAGACCTACTGCGAGGTGTTCGCAGGCGCGGCCTGGGTGCTCTTTAAAAAGCCGGAAAGCAAGGTCGAGATCATCAACGACATCAATTCGGACCTCACCAACCTGTACCGGTGCGTGAAGTTCCACCTGGCCGAGCTGGTCACTCAGTTCCGCTGGATGCTGGTGTCGCGTGACGAGTTCGACCGCTTCCTCAAAACGCCCGCCGACACCCTCACGGACATCCAGCGGGCGGCCCGGTTCTTCTACCTGGCGAAGTCCAGCTTTGGCGCCCGGATCGTGAAGCCGACCTACGGCATCTCGGCGACCGGCGCGCCTCGGTTGAATCTGCTGCGGATCGAGGAGGACCTGAGCGAAGCCCATCTGCGCTTGGCGCGGGTGTTCATTGAGAACAAGCCCTACGACCAGGTCATCCAGCGTTTTGACAAGCCGGGGACGTTTTTCTATGTGGACCCGCCTTACTGGGACTGCGAGAAGGACTACGGCGAGGGGTTGTTCAGCAAGGATGATTTTGGGCGCCTGGCGGCCCTCTTGGGGGCCGTGAAGGGCAAGTTCATCCTGAGCCTGAATGACACCCCCGGGGTGCGAGAGACCTTTGCGGACTTCCGCATTGAGGCAGTGAAGACCCGGTACAGCATCAGCGGCAGCAGCAAGCAGGAGGCGGCCGAGGTGTTGATAAGCAACTTCCGGTAGTACCCTAGACTGCTTGGAGGTGATCGCCATAACGACCTCCGTTTACTAAAGATTGGGAGCACACATGAACTTCGTCATATCCGACTTGAAGCTCAAATTTGACAAACCAGAGAACACCCTAGACAGAGTTGAAGAACTCGCCGGGATGCTGTTTGAGAAATTTGCACCCTCCCAGGCAAAGCGTGAAGTCGTCATCGAGAGAATGAACCCAGAGTTCCTGGTGTTTTTGGTTCGTTTTGAGGGTCTCCCTCATGTAAAGCCGGAAGAGATCGCGCTCTGGTTAGGCGACCATGGCTTTGAGCGTTTCGAGATCAATGCTCCATTCCGATAAGAAGTGCTTGCCAACGCTCGTTGGCGCCTGCGTCAATAGAGCGACGCGCCATTCCTCTGAGTGCCTTTTCTTCGTCTGGCAATGGGTTTTGGCCTAATCTCCGTGCCAAAGGCGACGTAAATTAGCGCCAAAACGGGCGTAAATCAGTGCCAAAGCGCGCGGCGCGCCATTAGCGGGGACTGCGGCTTGCGCTGCGTCAAGGAGAGAGTGAGACGGCAACCAGCACGATGCAGATATTGGTAGAATGAGAATCACTATTATTTGTATCGAGGCCAGTCACCATGAAAACCATGGACGATGGCGCTGCGGCGCGGTTGCATCTTCCTACGCAGCAGAACCTGTCCTCGCGGCTGGACCAATTGCCGCGCCGTGCCTCGGGCCGGGTCACGGGCCTGTTGCCCGCACAGGACGCGCAAGAGCACAGCATGCTGCTGCGCTTGCTGGAGATTGGCTTCCTGCCCGGTGAAACCGTGCAGGTGGTCGCACGCGGCGGTTGGGGCGGCGACCCCATCGCGGTGCGGGTGGGGCAGGCCACGTTTGCGCTGCGTCGCCAGGAGGCCTCCATGGTGCAGGTGCAGCCGCTGGATGAAGCCACCCTGTCCGACAAGGAGGTGGCATGAGCGCCCAGGCTACTGTGCAGCCCACCGCCGCCGATGCGCCCCTGCGCGTGGCGCTGCTGGGCAACCCCAACTGCGGCAAGACCGCGCTGTTCAACCTGCTCACGGGCGCGCGCCAGAAGGTGGCCAACTACGCGGGCGTGACGGTGGAGCGCAAGGAAGGCCTGCTGCAGACCGCCGCCGGCCGCCGCGTGCGCGTGCTGGACCTGCCGGGCGCCTACAGCCTGCACGCACACAGCGTGGACGAGGCCATCACCCGCGACATCGTGCGCGGGCGCCGCGCCGGCGAGCCCGTGCCCGATGTGCTGGTGTGCGTGACCGATGCCACCCACCTGCGCCTGAACCTGCGCCTGGTGCTGGAGGCGCGCGCCCTGGGCCTGCCCATGGTGCTGGTGCTCAACATGATGGACGTGGCCGAGCGCCAGGGCATCGCCATTGACCGCGAGGCGTTGTCGCGCGAGCTGGGCATGCCTGTGCTGGCCACCGTGGGCGTGCGCGGCAACGGCGCCCAGGAGCTGGTGCAGTGGCTGGATGGCGCCAATCTGCAGCAGCTGCAGCGCCCGGTGGTGGCGCCCGATGCGGCGGCGCGCCTGGATGCGAGCGACCTGGAGGCGCAGAACGACGTGATCCGCACGCACCAGGAGGTGCGGAGCATTCTGGACCGGGCCGTGCGCGTGCCGGTGGTCAGCCTGCGGACTGACGACCGCATCGATGCGGTGGTGCTGCACCCGGTGTGGGGCCTGCTGATCCTGGCCGCCACGCTGTTCCTGATGTTCCAGGCGGTGTTCAGCTGGGCCGAGCTGCCCAAGTCGTGGATTGAAGATGGCGTGGGCGGGCTGGCAGCCCTGGTCAACGGCCACATGGCCGACGGCCCCTTGCGCAGCCTGCTGACCGACGGGGTGCTGGCGGGTGCGGGCGGGGTGCTGGTGTTTTTGCCGCAGATCCTGTTCCTGTTCCTGTTCATCCTGGCGCTGGAGGACTCGGGCTACCTTCCGCGCGCGGCGTTCTTGCTGGACCGCGTGATGGGCACGGTGGGCCTGTCGGGCCGCTCGTTCATCCCGCTGCTGTCGAGCTTTGCCTGCGCCGTGCCGGGCGTGATGGCCACGCGCTCGATCACCCACTGGCGTGACCGGCTGGTGACCATCATGATCGCGCCGCTCATGACCTGCTCGGCGCGCTTGCCGGTGTATGCGCTGCTGATTGCAGCCTTCATTCCCGAGCGCACGGTGGCGGGGGTGTTCAACCTGCAGGGTGTGGTGCTGTTCGCCCTGTATGTGGCGGGCATCGTCAGCGCCATGGCCGTGGCGGCGGTGGCCAAGCTGGCCCGCAGCGATACACGGGCCACGCCGCTGATGATGGAACTGCCCGCCTACCGCTGGCCCAGCGTGCGGGGCCTGGCCTACGGCTTGTACGAGCGGGCGGTGATTTTCATCAAACGGGTGGGCGGCATCATCCTGGCCGTCACCGTGTTGTTGTGGTTCCTGTCCACCTACCCCGGCGCGCCAGAAGGCGCCATACAGCCCGCCATCACTTACAGCCTGGCCGGCCAGTTGGGTCGCCTGCTGGAGGTCATCGTCGCGCCCATCGGCTTCAACTGGCAGATTGCCATCGCGCTGGTGCCCGGCATGGCGGCGCGCGAGGTCGCGGTGAGCGCACTGGGCACGGTGTACGCGCTGTCTGCCACGGGCGACGAGGTGGCCAGCCAGCTGGGGTCGCTGATTGCGGGCTCGTGGTCGCTGGCTACCGCGCTGTCGTTGATGGCCTGGTATGTGTTTGCGCCCCAGTGCATCTCCACCATTGCCGCCGTGCGCCGTGAGACCAATGGCTGGCGCTACCCGCTGCTCATGGTGGGGTACCTGTTTGCCATGGCGTATGCGGCCAGCTTTGTGACCTACCGCGTGGCGCTGGCGCTGGGCGGCGGCTGAAGGGAAACGTTGTGATGGTCCAGCAACTCGTCGTCGGTCTGATCGTCCTGGCCGCAGCGCTCTATGTGCTCTGGCGGTATCTGCCCGGGCGCTGGCGCCGGGGGTTGGGCAAGGTCCACCCGGGGCTCGTCCAGTCGCCGGGCTGTGGGGGAGGCGATGGTGGGTGCAGCAGCTGCGGCAGTTGCGCGGCGCCGTCCGCGGCGGCCGCTGAAAAGCCCGTGGCCATGCCCGTCCGTCGCGGGCCTGCTTCTCAGTAGTTGCTATATTTTATATAGCTGCTAGCGCTTGTTTCACTAGCGCTACAAGCCGTTTTGACTCAAATTGTCTACTGGTACAGCTGGCCTTGGCCCAGCGCGCTCAACGCCTGCTGCAGGTTGGCGCGCGCCTGGGCCTCGTAGCGCTGCGCAAAGTAGGCTGTGCCATAGATGTGCGGGCGGTCCAGAAAGCCTCGCAGCACTGCGCTGCGCCCCGCCACATAACGCGGCCAGCGCACAAAGAAGTATTCACGCCGCACGTTGCCTTCGAACTGTCGGTACACCGCGTCACTCTGGCCCAGGATGGCGAGGTCGATGTCCACCACCCACAGCGCATCGCCGGTGAGCGCGCCCGGGGTGTGGCGGGTGTCCATCACATGCTGGTGCACGGTTTCGGCCAGCGTGGTGGGTAGCCCTTGGCCCACCAGGAACTGTTGCGCCCAGTCGGCACTGCGCGCCTCGTTGTGCCCACTCCACGGCCAGTAGATGGCGTCGTGGTACCACAGGGCGAGGGCCGCAGCATGGGGGTTGTGAAGCGCTCCGGGCTGCTGGTCTTGCACTGCCTGGAGGTGCCGCAGGCAGGCCCGCAGATGCGTGGTGTCGTGGTAGGCGCGGGGCCAGCGTGCCCAGCTGCGCAGCAGGCGCCTGCCCTCGGCCCGCCAGGCGGGCGTGTCGCACCCCAGCGCTTGGCCCAGGGCCTGCCAGTGCGCCAGCAATTCGGCGCTGTGAGCGGGCTGGCGGCGCCAGGGCATGGGGGCTTTTAGGCCAGTTTGCCCAGCAGCAGGTACTCCATGAGTGCCTTCTGCACGTGCATCCTGTTCTCTGCCTCATCCCACACCACCGACTGCGGCCCGTCGATCACGTCGGCCTCGACCTCTTCGCCCCGGTGCGCGGGCAGGCAGTGCATGAAGAGGGCGTCGGGCTGGGCCGCAGCCATCATTTCGTTGTCCACGCACCAGTCGGCAAAGGCCTTCTTGCGCGCTTCGTTCTCGGCTTCGTAGCCCATGCTGGTCCACACGTCGGTGGTGACCAGGTCGGCGCCCCGGCAAGCTTCCATGGGGTTGCTGAAGAATTGATAGCTGTCAGCGCTGATTCCATGGGCACCAGCGGCCAGTTTCTCGTCCACTTCGTAGCCGCGCGGGGTGCTCACATGCACCTTGAAGCCCAGCAGCGACGCCGCCTGCAGCCAGGTGTTGGCCATGTTGTTGCCGTCGCCCACCCAGGCCACCGTCTTGCCCTGGATGGAGCCCCGGTGCTCGATGTAGGTGAAGATGTCCGCCAGGATCTGGCAGGGGTGGTATTCGTTGGTCAGACCGTTGATGACGGGCACGCGCGAGTTGGCGGCAAAACGCTCGATCTTGGCCTGCTCATACGTGCGGATCATCACCAGGTCGGTCATGCGGCTGATGACCTTGGCGCTGTCCTCGATGGGTTCGGCGCGGCCCAGCTGGCTGTCGCCCGTGGTCAGGTGCACCACACTGCCGCCGAGCTGGTACATGCCCGCCTCAAAGCTCACGCGCGTGCGGGTGCTGGCCTTCTCGAAGATCATGGCCAGCGTGCGGTCCACCAGCGGGTGGTGCTTTTCGTAGGCCTTGAACTTCTTCTTGATGAGCGCGGCGCGCTCGAACAGATAGGCGTATTCGTCGGCGGAGAGGTCGGTGAACTGCAGGTAATGTTTCAGCGTCGTCATGGCAGTGGGGCTATTCTTCATTCAGCCAGGATGGCTTTGACCAGCGGGGTCAGCTTGGCGACGATTTCGTCGGCTTCGGCGGTGGTGAGGATCAGCGGCGGCACCAGGCGGATCACGCTGTCGGCCGTGACCGACAGCAAGAGGCCTGCCTCGGCCGCGCGGCCGATCAGGGCGCCGCAGGGCTTGTTCAGCTCGATGCCCAGCATCAGGCCCTGGCCCCGGATCTCCTTCACACCGGGCAGGCTGCCCAGCTCGCGCTGCAGTGCCGCCCTGAGGTGCTCACCCACCGTGGTGGCATTTTGCAGCAGGCCGTCTTCTTCCATGATGCGAATGGTTTCGACCCCGGCGCGCATGGCCAGCGGGTTGCCGCCAAAGGTGGTGCCGTGGTTGCCGGGCTGCAGCACGTTGGCGGCCTTGGGGCCGGCCACCACCGCGCCAATCGGCACGCCCGAGCCCAGGCCCTTGGCCAGGGGCATCACGTCGGGCACGATGCCTGCCCACTGGTGGGCAAACCACTTGCCGGTGCGGCCCATGCCGCACTGCACTTCGTCAATCATCATCAGCCAGCCGCGCTCGTCGCACAGCTTGCGCAACTGCTGCAGGTATTCCACGCGCATGGGGTTGATGCCGCCCTCGCCCTGGATGGTCTCAAAGAACACGGCCACCACATTGGGGTTGCCTTCGGTGGCTTGCTTGATGGCTTCGATGTCGTTGAGCGGCACGCGCACAAAACCCTCGACCAGCGGGCCGAAGCCACTGTAGATCTTGGGGTTGCCGGTGGCCGACATGGTGGCAATCGAACGGCCGTGGAAGGCCTTTTCGTAAACCACGATCTCGGGCTTGGCGATGCCCTTGTCCACGCCGAACTTGCGTGCAATCTTCAGGGCCGCCTCGTTGGCCTCCAGGCCCGAGTTGCAGAAGAACACGTTGGTCATGCCCGACAGCTCCACCAGCTTGGCGGCCAGCTGCTCCTGCAGGGGCGAGTGGTAGTAATTGGAGGTGTGGATCAGCTTGGTGATCTGGTCCTGCAGCGCGGGCACCAGCTTGGCATGGTTGTGGCCCAGCGTGTTCACGGCAATGCCGCCCAGGCCGTCCAGGTATTCCTTGCCGTTCACGTCCCACACGCGGCTGCCTTGCCCACGGGCCAGCGCGATCGGTACGCGGCCATAGGTGTTCATCACGTGGGGCGAAGCTGCCGGGATGGAAGCGGTCATGCGGAAATCTCCAGACGGTACGGTGGCGAAAAAGCGAGTCACGATTCTAGGGGGAGCAGGGGTGCGGTCTGTTGACGATTGCGCATCACTGCAATGCCGGGCTCTTACCCTCTTCGGGGTGCCTATGTGTAGCGCGCCGGAGGGATTAGGGAGCTAGCTCTTATATAAGAGTTAGAATGTCGCGTTGCGGTGCAACATGCAGTGATCCTGCGTCTGTGCCCTCACTACCACTCCAATCCCCGATGGTTTCCCCCTCCTCCAAAGAAGTCTTCATCCAGGGCATCACCCATGACGGGAAAACCTTTCGTCCCAGCGACTGGGCCGAGCGGCTGGCCGGGGTGATGAGCAGCTTTCGACCCGGTGGAGCCCGGCCAGGCAGCCATCTGAGCTATTCGCCCTGGTGCATTCCCACCACGCTCAACGGCGTGAAATGTGTGGTCGTACACCGCGACCTGCAGGGGCACGAGCCCATGGCCTGGGACTTCGTGATCAATTTCGCCCGCGACAACAACCTGCAGGTGGCCGAGGCCTGCCTGCTGCCCGACCCGCCTTCTTCCGCCAAGCCCTGACCGGCCACAGCCTGGCTCCCGGCGCTGCCTGCCGTGTCGGGCCCGAGGCGTCACTGCGCAGGGGCATGCCCGCCCGGCAGCCAGCGGGCACTCCCCATCCACCCTTTGATGCGCTACAGGCTGACTGGCGCAATTTTGAACCCCCAACGAAAAAACCGCCCGAAGGCGGTTTGTCCGTTTTTTGCTGGCAGCGCACCCGTTACAAACGGCGAACGACAGGTGCCGTTCGGGCTGTTTGCCTGAAGTGGGTCAGGCGGCCGTTGCCAGGGCTTTCACCTTGGCAGACAGACGGCTCTTGTCGCGAGCAGCCTTGTTCTTGTGGAAGATGCCCTTGTCAGCCACGGTGTCCACCACGGCTTGCATCTTGGCGAACAGTTCGGTCGCCTTGGTCTTGTCGCCAGCCAGAACAGCCTTTTCGACGTTCTTGACAGCGGTACGGTATTTGGAACGCAGCGAGGTGTTTGCAGCGTTGATCTTGACGTCCTGACGGACGCGCTTGCGGCCCGACGCCAGGCGCGGGTTCTTCTTCTTGGGTTTTGCGGATGCCATTGTTTAGTTCCTTGGGTCTGTGGATGATGCCAGCAAAGCCCGCGATTATAGCCCAGAGCAGTTCCTGTATCCACCCCTGTGCCCGAACCGGCGGAATGCCATTGCCAGCGCACCGGTGGCGCCTGGCTCTGTCAGCGCAACATGTGCATCGCCCTTGACGGCTGAGGGGCACGGCTTCGAGCCCGCCTGTGCAGGCTTGGACGGGTTGAAAAACCTGCCGCCTGTGGCAGCTGTACCCAGGCGCGAAGCGGCGCAGGGGGAATACACTCCCCGCGGTGTCACTGTTCAAAGCCGCCTCCACCGTCTCCCTCTTGACCCTCGTCTCCCGCATCACCGGGCTGGTGCGCGAGTTGCTCATGGCCTCCGTGTTCGGGGTCAGTGCCATGACGGACGCCTTCAATGTGGCGTTCCGCATTCCCAACCTGTTCCGCCGGGTGCTTGGCGAGGGCGCTTTCAGCCAGGCTTTTGTGCCGGTGCTGGCTGCCACCCGGGCCGAGGACGGCGACGAGGGCGCCCGGGTGCTGATCGACCACGTGGGCACCTTGCTGGCCTGGACGCTGGTGCTGCTGTGCATCGCGGGCGTGCTGGGTGCGCCCTGGATGGTGTGGGCCATGGCCAGTGGGCTTCAGCCCCAGGGGTTTGACGCCGCAGTCACGATGACCCGCTGGATGTTCCCCTACATCGGCTTCATGTCGCTGGTGGCGCTGGCGGGGGGCATTCTCAACACATGGAAGAAGTTTGCGGTGCCTGCAGCCTCGCCGGTGTTGCTCAACATTGCGCTCATCCTGTCCATCACGCTGGGCGCGCCCTTGTTCAAGCGCCATGGCATCGAGCCCATCTATGCGCAGGCGGCGGGCGTGATGCTGGGTGGTCTGCTGCAACTGGGCATCCAGGTGCCTGCGCTGCTGCGCCTGGGGCTGCTGCCCCGCATTGGCGTGCGCTGGTCCGCCATCCGCGCTGCGTGGGCGGACCCGACCACCCGCAAGGTGGCGCACCTGATGCTGCCCGCCTTGCTGGGGGTGAGCGTGGCGCAGGTTTCGCTGCTCATCAATACGCAGATTGCCTCGCACCTGGCCACCGGCAGCGTGAGTTGGATCACCTATGCCGACCGCCTGATGGAGCTGCCCACCGCCCTGTTGGGCGTGGCGCTGGGCGTGGTGCTGATGCCGCAGCTGGCCAGTGCCCGCGCCAAGCAGGATGACGAACGCTATTCGGCCATGCTCGACTGGGGGCTGCGGCTGGTGGTGGTGCTGTCGGTGCCCTGCATGGTGGCGCTGCTGGTGTTTGCCAAGCCTTTGGTGGCCGTGCTCTACCACTACGGCGCCTTTGCCGACCGGGACGTGCAGCAGACCACGCTGGCGCTGGCGGGCTACGGGGTTGGCATTGTGGGTATCGTGGCCATCAAGGTGCTGGCGCCGGGCTACTTTGCCAAGCACGACATGCGCACACCCATGCTGATTGCCGTGGCGGTGCTGGTGCTCACGCAGGTGATGAACTTTGTGCTGGTGCCCTATTTGCAGCATGCGGCGCTGACGCTGTCGATTGGCGTGGGGGCGGTCATCAACGCTACCTGGCTGCTGGTGGGGCTGCTGCGGCGCGGCAGCTACCGGCCCTTGCCCGGCTGGGGGCGGTTTGCCTTGCAGGTGGTGGCGGCCAGCGCCTTGCTGGCAGTGCTGCTGGCGTGGGGCGCCCAGCATTTCGACTGGGTGGAAATGAAGGCGCAGCGCCTGCAGCGCATTGGCCTGCTGGCCGCGATGATGGCTGCAGCCGCAGTGCTGTACTTTGGCGCCCTGTGGGCGGCCGGCCTGAAGCTGCGCCAGCTGCTGCGCCGCTGAATATCTGCGGCAGGCCTGGACCCCGAAATACCCCGCAAAGCCCGCGCTTCTGTGGCTTGACGCCATGGCGACGGCCCCGTACAAAGCTGCCATGTCCTTGAGCCTTTCCGTGCCCACCTCGCTGGAGTACTTTGCATCGCTGGTGCAGAGCGACGACCACTTTCCGCTGCTCGAAGCCGCCGCCAGCCTCGCGCAGGATGAATACCCCGAGTTCGACGTGCAGCAACTGCTGGGCGATGTGGACCAGCTGCAGGCCCGTATCAAGCGCCGCCTGCCTGCCGATGCGCCGGCGCTGCAGCGGCTGCGCACGCTCAACCAGTTCTTTTTTGCCGACCTGGGTTTTGGCGGCAACATCAACAACTACTACGACCCTGAGAACAGCTACCTCAACGCCGTGCTGCGCACGCGCCGGGGCATTCCCATCAGCCTGGCTGTGCTGTGGATGGAGTTGGCCCAGGGGCTGGGCCTGCATGCGCGGGGCATTGCGTTCCCGGGGCACTTCATGGTCAAGGTGCTGCTGCCCAAGGGCCAGGTGGTGCTGGACCCGATCTCGGGCCAGTCACTCAGCCGCGAGGAGCTGGCCGAGCGGCTGGAGCCCTACAAGCGCCGCAATGGTCTGGTGGACGATTACGACGTACCGCTCGGCTTGTATCTGCAGGCAGCCACACCGCGCGACATCATTGCGCGCATGCTACGCAACCTCAAGGAGGTGCACCGCACCCAGCAGGACTGGCAACGGCTGGTCGCCGTGCTGGACCGGTTGATCGTGTTGCTGCCCGAGGCCTGGGGCGAGCGCCGCGACCGGGGGCTGGCGCACGCCGAGCGAGGCAACACAGCCGAGGCGGTGGCCGACCTGGAGGCCTATCTGGCCCACAGCGAAGATGGGCTGGATCTCGACCTCATCGCCGACCGGCTGAGCGCGCTGCGCAACGCCAACGGCTGATGTCCGGCGCCTGACTCAAAAATAGTTTTAGAACGGCGTGCTGTCTGCAGGCAGCGCTGCCTGCAATTGCGCTACTTGACAGCGTAGCTCGGTGTTCTCCGCCGTCAGTTCCGCCACACGGATGCGCAGTGTGTGCAACTCGTCGCTGGCTGGAGCGGAGTCCGTGGGGGTGTCTGCCGGGCTACCTTCTGCCGGAGCCTCCTCGCGCGGCTTGCGCTTGTTGAGTTCGCGCACGCGTTTGGCCGCCTGCTTGAGTTCGTCCTTGCCGGCCACGGCCGCTGCCACCTGTTCCTCGGCGGGCAGAGTAGCCACAGCGGCTGCGGCGTTGATGGAGATGGTGCCGGACTTCACAGCGGCCACCAGCTCGGGGGCCGCCTGTTTCTGGATCTTTTCGATCATCACCACCTGGCTGCTGCTCAGCCGCGCAGCCTTGGCAATGGCCTCGCGGCTGTTCAACGGGTCGGGAGCGGGCAGGGCGGCTGCTGCCTCGGGCACGTCAGCCGTGGGGGTGGCTTCGGCGGTCTCTGTGGAGGTGGCTGCGCGGGCCTTGCGCTCGGCCATGATCTCGCGCTTGCGCAGGGCGAGCACGCCGCGCTGGAAATCCGACACGCTGCGGCGGCCCAGGTGCTGGTCGATCATCCACAGGTGCACGTCTTCCATCGACTGAAAGCGCGGGTTCTGCACGGTCTGGAACGGCAGGCCATGTTTTTGGCAGATGCCGTAGCGGTTGTGCCCGTCCACCAGCACATCGCCCCACAGCACCAGTGCGTCGCGGCAGCCTTCGGTGAGGATGCTGCGTTCCAGCGCGTCGTGTTCGTCGGGGGTCAAGGGTTCGATGTAGGCTTTGAGTTCTTCGTTGACGACGATGTTCATGGTGGCAGGGGGTCCGGGGAGCTGGGCAAGGGGCGGCATTGTAGTGGGGCTTGCCACCGGGCATGTCGGGCGATCACACCTGCCGCACGGTCCCACCTACTGATCGCGCGTGCCTCGCAGGGCCAGCCAGCCCGCAACCGCCGTGAAAGCCGCCACCACGGCCACGATGATCCAGAAGCCGTGGCCGTTGTCGGCCAGCGGCACCCCGCCCACGTTCATCCCAAACAGGCCGGCCAGAATGTTGATGGGCAGGGCCAGCACGGTCACCACCGTCAGCACGAACAGGCTGCGGCTGTTGGCCTCCTGCACGCTGGCGGCAATTTCTTCCTGCAGCAGCTTGATGCGCTCCTGCAGGCCCTGCATGTCGCGCAGCACCACAGAGAACTCTTCGGTCGAATCGCGCAGCTCCTGCGCATCGTCGGCGCCCATCCAGGCCGGCGGGTGCTGCAGCAGGCGGAACAGCGCCGCAGGCTCGGGCGCCAGCAGCCGCTGCAGCCGCACCAGCAAGCGCCGCAGCACACCCAGCCGTGCGCGCTTGTGGTCCAGGCGGCCGGCCAGTAGCGCGTCTTCCACATCGTCGATGCGCTGGGTCACGCCCCGCACGATGTCCACGAGGCCTGATGCCTGCGTGCGCATCAGTTCGGCCAGCAACGCCACGCTGGAGCACGGGGCGTTGCCGCTGCGCACCGTAGTACGCAGCGCATCCACCGACCGCAACGGGCGCGTGCGGCCGGTCACCATCAGGTGCGGCGCCACGCTGGTCCACAGGGTCGCAATGTCCGAAGGCTCGAACGCAAAATCAAAGTGTGCGTCGTTGAGCACGGCAATCAGTGTGTCGTCGTCGCGCTCGATGCGGGTCGATACCGAGCGGTCCTTCAGCGCATCAAAAAAGGCTTCCGGCAGATGGGCGTGCCGCTCCATCCAGCGCACGGCCTGCGCGTGGCTCAGGTTGAAGTGCAGCCACAGAAACTGCCCTGACGGCGCGGCGCCTGCCTGGAGGTCGGCCAGCCACTGCGCGGCCTGGGCCGAATCGACCTCCTGCGGCGGGGTGTCGGTACCCAGCAGGTAGCCGTAGATCAGCCCGGCGGCATCTCCGCCGTAGTTCAGGCTGGCGTTGGGGGCGAGGGGATTTGACAAAGCGGCGGAGTGGTCTGCTGTCGGCACGGCCTCGCATGCTGGCCTCTGGGCATGACAGCGTTGTGACAGATCACACCAGTGTCATGGCGCTGTCACTGCAGCGGTCCACCATCGCGCATCTGATTTGCACTACCGCCGGATGCTTGCCCATGTTCCACAACAACGCCCTCGACACACAGGAGCTGATGCAGCGCATCGCCAACGACCTCATTGACAGCTACGACGAAGAGATTGAGCTGGAGATCGAAGACCGCGAGGTCGATGACATCGGCGCCCCCAGCCCCGGCGACAAGCTGGCGCGCCAGCAATATTTCAAGGACTTGTTTCGCCTGCAGGGCGAGCTGGTCAAGCTGCAGGACTGGGTGCAGCACAGCCGCCAGAAGGTGGTGATCCTGTTCGAGGGGCGCGATGCGGCGGGCAAGGGGGGCGTCATCAAGCGCATCACGCAGCGCCTGAACCCCCGTGTGGCCCGGGTGGCGGCACTGCCCGCACCCAACGACCGAGAGCGCACGCAGTGGTACTTTCAGCGCTATGTAGCGCACCTGCCTGCGGCGGGCGAGATGGTGCTGTTTGACCGCAGCTGGTACAACCGCGCGGGCGTCGAGCGGGTGATGGGCTTTTGCACCGACGACGAATACGAAGAGTTCTTCCGCACCGTGCCCGAGTTTGAAAAGATGCTGGTGCGTTCGGGCATCACGCTGGTCAAATACTGGTTCTCCATCACCGATGAAGAGCAGCACCTGCGCTTTCTGGGCCGTATTCACGACCCGCTCAAGCAGTGGAAGCTCAGCCCCATGGATCTGGAAAGCCGCGTGCGCTGGGAGGCCTACACCAAGGCCAAGGAAACGATGCTGGAGCGCACCCACATCCCCGAAGCACCCTGGTGGGTGGTGCAGGCGGTGGACAAGAAAAAGGCGCGCTTGAACTGCATTGCGCACCTGCTGTCGCAGCTGCCCTACCAGGAGGTGTCACACCCGCCCGTGGTGCTGCCCGACCGCGTGCGCAACCCCGAATACCTGCGCCAGCCCGTGCCTGCCAGCATGTACGTGCCAGAGGTTTACTGAGGCCGCTGGATCCCTGCGCTCGCGGGCTTGGCTACGCGTCCTTCAGCAGTGCAATGGTGGCGATCACATCCCGCACCTTGAAGGGCTTGATCAGCACCCGCCGCACCTGCAGGGCCTTCATCTTCACGGCGGTGGAGGCATCGACCTGCGTGGTGGTCACCGCCACCGGCACATCGGCGCTGACGGCCAGTTCATCGTTGCGCACCTGCTCCAGCAAGGCGACTGCCTCCTGCTCCTGTTCGTCGAGCGAGACGATCACGCCCGCATAGTTCGCTTGGCTCAGCCGCTGCTGGGCCATGCGCACGCTGTTCACCTGCCGTACCACGGGCAGGTTCAGCTGGCGGGCCGTGGTCACGATGATGCTGCCGGTCAGCGAACTGGGTTCAACCAGCAGGATGTCCTGGGGACTGCGGTCGTTCATGGGGCAGCGTCTCCCTGCTCGCGGCGCACCAGTTCTTCCACTGCCAGATCGCGCAGCGATCCCAGGATGGCCAGGTCGATGTCGTCCAGGGTGCGCGGTTTGCTATCGATCAGGCACAGGGTGCCCACGTTGTGCCCATTGGGCAGCTTGAGCGGAGCGCCTGCATAAAACTGGATGTAGGGCTCCCCTGTGACCAGCGGGTTGCCGATGAAGCGCTCGTCCTGGTTCACATCGGGCACGACCATGATGTCGTCCTGCAGGATGGCGTGGCCGCAGAACGAGATGCTTCGCGGGGTCTCGCACGAATCCATGCCCACCCGCGACTTGAACCACTGGCGGTCGTCATCGATCAGCGAGAGCAGCGCCGTGGGCACATCGAACTCCTGCGCAGCAAAGGCCGTCAGGCGGTCAAATCGCTCTTCGGGCGGCGTGTCCAGAATCAGCAGCTGGCGCAGCGCCTGCAGGCGGTCGGGCTCGTTGGCGGGGCGGGGTGGTTCTTGCATGGTGGCGACCCGGCGGGTGGTGCGGCAAAGGGCTTCATTATCGGCGGGTACCGTGTCGCGTGCATCGCGCGGCATCACACCGGACGGGCCCCTCAGTGGCTGCGCGCACTGCCCTGTGATGGCGTGCCGCCGCGCCCGAACTGGTGCCAGGCCCGGCGCAGCTGCGTGTCGGAGCTGAACCCCGCCATCAGCGCGGCCTGCGTCACGTTCTGGCCGGACCGCAGCGCGGCCTCGGCCGTGGCCAGGCGGATGCGGCGCAGGTATTGCAGCGGGGCGATGCCCGCATGTTCCAGAAACAGCCGCGTCAGATGCCGGGGTGAGGTGTGCGCCACCTCGGCCATTTGCGGCACGCTCCAGTCGGCCTGGGGCTGTTGGCCCACGGCGTCCTGCACGCGGTGCAGGGCCGGGTGCAGGTGGTTGCGGTGGTGCAGAAAGGGCGAGAACTCCGGGTCGTTGGGCCCCCGGCGCAGGGCCACCACCATGGCCTGTGCCACCTGCGCGGCCAGCGCGGGGCCGCAGGTGTCGGAGATGCGGTGCAGCAGCAGGTCGATGCCCGTTGTCACGCCCGCGCTGCTGTACACGGCGCCGTCGGCCACAAACACGCGGTTGGCCACCACGTCGCAGCGCGGGTCCACGGCGGCCAGCTCGTCCAGATGCTGGTGGTGGGTGGTGGCGCGGCGCCCCGTCAGCAGGCCGGCATGGGCGGCCAGCACCGAGCCCGCGCACACGGTGATCAGCTCCAGCTGCCCCGCCACGGGCCGCAGCCCGCGCAGCCAGTGCAGCAGCGCGCGGGCCTCGTCACCATCCACCGCGATGTGTTGCCCGGCCAGACCCACCAGCACCACCCAGGCGGGGCTGGGCAGGGTGGCAGGCAGCGGCTCCAGCTGGGTCAGCACGGCACCTACCGACGAGACAGACTCGGGCGTGGGGCTCACAAAGTGCTGCACAAATCGCTCGGGCTGGCCTTGCTTGGCCAGGGTCTGATTGGCGATGCGCAGCGCTTCGGCCGGGCCCGCCCAGTCCAGCACCAGGCTGCCCGGCAGCAGGGCGAAATAGACGTGGATGGGGGACGAGGCCGGGTTCTGCATCGATGGCTTTGGGTCAGGCTAAAAGCGTGTCATGGCTGGGGGTTCCAGGGCGTGTCCATCTGGCGGGCCGTGCGCTCGGACAGCGCCGCGCCCAGCAGCCGGGTGACCAGGTGCAGGCTCATGTCGATGCCGGCGCTGATGCCGGCCGAGGTCACCAGCGCGCCCCGGTCCACCCAGCGCACATTCTCCCGCACGTCGAGCGCGGGGTACTGCGTGCGCAGGTCGGCGGTGTCCTCCCAGTGGGTGGTGGCCGGGCCTTCCGTCAGCACACCGGCTGCGGCCAGAATGAAGGCCCCTGTGCACACCGAGGCCGTGATCTGCGCACGGCCTGCCGCCTGGGCGACCCAGGCGCGGGTGGCAGGGCAGGCCGCAGCGGCATCGACCACGCCGCCGGGCACGATCAGCACATCGGGTGCGGTGGCGCTGGCAAAGTCCGCATCGGGCAACACGCGCAAACCCGCCCGGGCGCGCACCGGGTCCAGGCTGCGGGCCACGCACTGCACCACAAACGGTGCAGGCGCGCCGGGATGTTGCCGCTGGTGCATGCGGCTGGCGGTGGTGAAGACCTCATAGGGCCCGCCCAGGTCCAGGGCCTCCACGTCGTCGAACACCAGGATGGCGACCTGCAATGGCTGGGCGCTCACTGTTGTACCTTCGGCTTCGCCTGCGGTGCGAGCTTGCTTGGGGCGGCCCGGCGCGGCGCTCATGCGGCCGCCCGGTCCAGCGCCTGTTGCACGGTGCACAAGGTCGCAAATCGGCCTTGCAGCACGGTGGCGGTGCGGGTCTTGATGTCGGCCGCCGCCAGCACCTGGCCGTCGGGCTGGACCATGTCCCAGGTCAGCGTGGCATCGGTCACGTAGTCCACGTCCCAGCCCAGGTCGGATGCGTGGCGGGTGGTGGTTTCGCAGCACTGTTCGGTGCGGATGCCGCTCACGATCAGGCGCTGGATGCCATGGCGTGTCAGCCACACATCGAGGCCCGTGCCCACCAGCGCGCTGTGGCGCGACTTGGTGAAGGTGGCTGCTGCGTCGAAGGTGGCCAAGCCTTTCAGCGGCCGCACCTGGCCCGAGGCCCGCGAAAACGGGTTCTCGGCGACTTCGGGGCCGTCGCTGTGGAACACGCGCACCACCGGGATACCCTGGGCGACACACCCGTCGATCAGCGCGTTCTGCGCTCGCAGGTAGGCAGGCAGGTCGTGTTCGGTGAAAAAGGGGCGGTGGCGGAACGATTCCTGGACATCAATCACTATCAGACAGGTTTTCATGGTGTGCTCACAGAGGCAGTGGTTTGGATGTGCTTATGTTCACTGCACGACGGCCGACGGTCCGCACTGACGGAGACAGGATTCGATCAATTTCAGCCATCATTCTGTGGCGAATGACAGGCCTGGCTGGCGCCCCAGGCCATTTCAGGTGCTGCGCTGGCCCTGTGAAGCGGGTTTTGGAGCCATATCAGCGTTATGCGCCGGTACATATTGCCTTTCAAGCTATCAAAGACATAGCACTATCCGAGCGATGCGGGAAGCTGTTAAGGTGGCTAGGGTTTTCCCTGATTCTTGAACATCGACCGCCAGACCCCCTGCCCGCCTATGCCCCGCCGCTCCCGCCTGTTCTCGCTGTCGTCCCTGACGCGGGCCTACCAGCGCAATCTCAAGGCCTTCGCGCGGGCTGCGCGGGCCAGCACCCGGCCGGTGCGGGCCAAGGCAGCATCGAAACTGCGGACAGCGCCGCGCAAGGCGGCGGTTGCCAAGATGCCCTCCACGGCCCGCACACCGCGCCCCGCAGGCAAGCCGGTGCCGTCGCGGGGCGAGTGGATGTCTGGCGTGGCCCCCGGCCCGGCGGGGGCGCGGCGGTTTCATGCCTATGTGCCTGCCGGGCTGGCCCTGCGCCCGGGCGAAAAGCTGCCGCTGCTGGTCATGCTGCACGGCTGCGGCCAGACGGGGCGGGACATTGCCGCCGTGTCGCGCATGAACCGGCTGGCGGCGCGCCATCGGTTTGTGGTGCTGTACCCCGAGCAGGAGCGCATGGCCAACGCCCACGGCTGCTGGAACTGGTTTGAACGCCGCAATGGCCGGGCCGAGGCCGAAGCCGCCACGCTGCTGGCCGCCGTGGACAAGGTGGCGCGCCGCCTGCCGGTGGACCTGGCGCGGGTGGCGGTGGCCGGGTTGTCGGCAGGCGCCAGCATGGCGGTGCTGATGGCGGCGCTTTACCCCCACCGGTTCTGCGCGGTGGCCATGCATTCCGGTGTGGCGCCCGGCACGGCCGAATCCGCCGCCACGGCCCTGGCTGCCATGCATGGCCGTCGCGAGGCCCATCTGCCGGACCCTCCTGCGGTTGCCGCTGCGGTCACACCGACAGACGCTACCGTGCTGCCCGTCAGCGCCGCTGCGGCCTTGCCCCCGCTGCTGATCGTGCATGGCGATGCCGATGGTGTGGTGTCGGTGCGCAACGCGGCGGCGACCGCCTTGTTGTGGGCCGGTGCGTTGGGGGCGCGGGCGGGTGCCATCCGCACCTTGCAGAGGGGCCAGCGATACCCCATGCGGGTGACCGAATTCAAGGCCCGGGGCCGTACCGTGGTGGCGCTGCGTGAGGTGGTCGGGCTGGCCCATGCCTGGAGCGGCGGCGCCGCGCAGTTGCCCTACAGCGACCCGGCCGGGCCCGATGCGTCGGCGCTCATCTGGGCCTTTGTGGCCCGTCAATTCGCAAAATGATCGAGAAAATGGCCGCAAGCGTTAGTGCTGATTGTGCTTGCTGCTATCAAAAAGTGACTATCCGTGCGGGTGGCTCCGGGGGGGCGCAGGCCACTGCCCGGCTGCGGTCACACCAGCCGAGCGGCCACCAGTTCCTTCTTGAGGTAGGCGTAGAACAGCGGCGCCGCCACCAGCCCCGCAGGGCCAAACACGGCCTCGGCCACGAACATCACGCTCAGAAGCTCCCACACGCCCATCTGGGTGCGGCGGCCCACCACCTTGGCGTTGATCACATATTCGGCCTTGTGGATCAGGATCAAAAACCCCAGGCAGGCGGCGGCCGCCAGCGGCGACACCGACAGCCCCACGATGGTGATCACCACGTTGCACACCAGGTTGCCCACGATGGGCACCAGCCCGGCCACGAAGGTGAAGGTGATCAGCACCGGCGTGTAAGGCAGCTGCAGCCCCCACACGGGCAGCACGAACAGCAGGAACAGGGCGGTGAGCAGGGTGTTGAACGCCGCGATCCAGAACTGCGCCGCCACGATCTGGCGGAACGCCTCGCCAAACAGCGTGATGCGCAGCTTGAGCTGCTGGGCCAGCGGGCCACGCGCCAGCACCGGCGGGCGCACGGCGGCGAGCGCGCCGATGAGCAGGCCCACATAGGCAAACAGCACACCGGCGAGCCAGGCCCGCCCCGCCATGGCCAGCGCACCGGCCTTGGCGCCCAGATAGCTGGCAATGATGCGCTGGATGTCGGCCACGCCCTCGGGCAGGTGGGAGGCCATGTCGGCGGGCAGCTTCAGGCGCAGCTCCAGCACCGTGCGGGCCATGTAGGTGAGCAGTTCCTGGTACTGCTGCGGTGCGCTGACCAGGTAGCCACGCGAATGGGTCAGGCCCAGCGCCAGCAGCGCCAGGGGCAGCAGCATCACCAGACCAGCGGCCGTGACCTGGGCCACGCGCAGGCTGGTGGGGGATGGGGCGGCTTGGCGCTGGATCCGGCCCAGCCCCGCTGCAAACCAGCCTGTGAGCGCCCGGGTGAGCAAAAAGCCCAGGCACACACACAGCAGGCCGGGCAGCAGGCCACGCCACATCACCAGCAGCAGCGCAGCGGCCACCAGCAGATAGCTGGCCACCACGATACCCTGGTTCAGGGCGCGCGGCGGCAGGGTGGTGGGCGTGGGCTCAGGTTGCGCTGAGGGGGGTGGAGCGGGGCGCTGCGCCATGCGCGGTGAGGGGGGCGGTGTTGCTGGCCGGGTATCAGGCCACCACCACGGCGGCGCCTTCGCCACGCGCTGCGATCGTGCCAATCGCGTAGACCTGTTCACCGGCAGCTCGCAGCGTGGCGGCCGTGGCTTCGGCGTTGGCCGCATCCACCACCACCACCATGCCGATGCCGTTGTTGAAGGTGCGGTTCATCTCGATGTCGTCGATGCCCGCCGTCTTCTGCAGCCAGGCGAACAGCTCGGTCTGGGGCCAGCTGCCCTTCTTCAGGTGCGCGGCGGTGCCGTCGGGCAGCACGCGGGGGATGTTCTCCAGCAAACCACCGCCGGTGATGTGGGCCAGGGCCTTGATGGGGTGAGCGGCCAGCGCGGCCAGCACGTTCTTCACGTACAGGCGGGTGGGCTCCATGATGGCCTGCTTGAAGGGCTTGCCGTCCAGCGTGGCGGGCACGGTGCCCTGGCTTTCAGCGCGGTCAATGCACTTGCGCACCAGGGAAAAGCCGTTGGAGTGCACGCCGTGGCTGGCCAGGCCCAGCACCACGTCGCCAGGGGCCACGTCCTTGCCGGTCAGGATCTTGGACTTTTCGACCGCGCCCACGGCAAAGCCGGCCAGGTCGTATTCGCCCGCAGGGTACATGCCGGGCATTTCGGCCGTTTCGCCGCCGATCAGCGCACAACCGGAGAGTTCGCAGCCCTTGGCGATGCCGCCGACCACGGCCGCAGCCGTGTCCACGTCGAGCTTGCCGCAGGCAAAGTAGTCCAGGAAGAACAGGGGCTCGGCGCCCTGCACCAGCACGTCGTTCACGCTCATGGCCACCAGGTCGATGCCCACGGTGTCGTGCATGTTCCATTCAAACGCCAGCTTGAGCTTGGTGCCCACGCCATCGGTGCCAGAGACCAGCACGGGCTCCTTGTAGCGCTTGGGCACTTCAAACAGCGCGCCAAAGCCGCCGATGCCCGCCAGCACGCCTTCGCGCATGGTCTTCTTGGCCAGCGGCTTGATGCGCTCGACCAGGGCGTCGCCCGCGTCGATGTCAACGCCGGCGTCTTTGTAGGAGATGGGGGTGGAGGGGGCAGAAGAGCTCATGGATGGTGTGGTGCTGGTAGGCCCGCCGGGCGGGCTGGAATCCGGGGATTTTAAGGGGCACGCCTCGGCGCCCCGGCGCAGAGCCTGTTCAAGGTCTTTTTGGTGATCGCATTGGAGTGCAATCGGGAGGAGTGGATGCGTCGGATGCGCCGCATGGGCTCATGCCCATGCAAGCAGCCGGGGCGTTCAATCGCCCGATTTCACTCCAACCCTTCGGGCAAGTGCCTTGCCGGGCGGTCTGCGGCGTTGCGGCGCTTGCCAATAGCATGGGCTATTGGCTGCACACCGCGCCTTGCATCCCATCCCGGCAAGGGACTTGTGCGACTCCAAAAAGACCTTGAACAGGCTCTTACCCCTGTGTGGCAGGGGGCTTTGGGGTGCGGCCATGCCGGGCAGATTGCACCAGTACACCGGCCAGAGCCAGCGTGGCAAACAGGATTCCGGCACCAAACGTGGCACTGGCGCCCAGCTGGTCCCACAGCAGGCCTGCCAGCCCGCTGGCCACCAGCAGTGCCACGCCGCTGACCAGGTTGAACATGCCAAACGCCGTGCCCCGCAGGTCGGCCGGTGCGGTGTCGGCCACCATGGTGGCCAGCAGCCCCTGCGTCATGGCCATGTGCAGGCCCCACAGCGCAATCCCCAGCCAGGCGGCGGCGCCCCGGTCGCTGAGGACCAGCAGCGCATCGGCAGCGATCAGCGCTACTAGCCCCCAGGCCAGCAGCGTGGTGTGGCGGGTGCTGTCTGCCAGTTTGCCCAGCGGGTAGGCGCCCAGTGCAAACACCACGTTCATCAGCACCAGCACCAGGGGCGTCCAGGCCAGCGGCAGGCCTCCCTGTTGCACGCGCAGCACCAGAAACGCCTCGCTGAAGCGCGCCAGCGTGAACACGGCGCCCAGCGCCACCACCCACCAGTAGGCGCCGCCCAGGCGACGCAGGTTCTCGCGGCGGATGGGGTTGGTGCGCACGGCGCTGGCGGCGCGCTCGGGCTCGCGCACGCCCACCAGGAGCAGTGCCACGCACAGGGCGGCTGGAATCACGGCCACCCAGAACACGGCACGGAAGTCATTGGCCCATAGCAGCATCAGCCCCATGGCCAGCAGTGGGCCCAAAAAGGCGCCCACGGTGTCCAGGGACTGCCGCAGCCCGAAGGCCGCGCCCCGCATGCCGGGCGGCGCAAGGTCGGCCACCAGCGCGTCGCGCGGCGCGCCGCGTATGCCCTTGCCCACCCGGTCGAGCAGGCGCGCCGTGACCACCAGGCCCACGGTGGGAGCGATGGCAAACAGGGGTTTGGACAGTGCACCGAGCCCATAGCCCAGCACCGCCAGCGGCTTGCGCCGCCCCCACCAGTCGCTCAACACCCCCGAAAACACCTTGAGCATCAAAGCCGTGGCCTCGGCGGCCCCTTCAATGAGGCCCACCGTGAGCATGCTCACGCCCAGCGTGGTGACCAGGAACACCGGCAGCAGGCTGTGGATCATCTCGGACGACACGTCCATCAGCAGGCTGACGAAGCCCAGCGCCCAGATGCTGGCGGGCAGGCGCTTTGCAGGGGAGGTGGGAGGTGTCATGGTGCAAGGCAGGGGACGGTGGTGCCGGGCGGCGGCCCAGGGGGCTGGCAGCAGACTAAAATCGCGGCCATTGTCGCCCAGCCCCTGCGAGGGAGCCGGTCGGTGACCACGCGCCGTATGCCACTTTGTCGCCGCGCCTGGCCGCAGTCATCGACGGCCCGGTGCCTTCCCACCCACTTGTGATGCCGCTGCTGACCCTCTTCCTGACCGCCGCTTCCGCACCTTCCGCCACGGTTCAGCCTGTACTGTGCGGGCGCCGCGCATGACGATGAAGCAACTGGCGCTGGACATCGGCCTGGCCACCGGGCCCACCCTGGACCGTTTTTTTGCCGGGCCCAACGAGGCCGCGCTGCAGCACCTGCGCCTGGCCGCTGGGGCGGGCAGCAGTGAAGCCACCCGCTCTCCGGTGCCCACCTACCTCTGGGGCGAGCCGGGCAGCGGCAAGACCCATTTGCTCCAGGCCGTGCGCCAGGCCCTGCGCGAGCAGGGCTCCAGCGTGGGCTGGCTCGACCCCTCGGTGGGCGAGCCGCCGGATTTTGATGAACGCTGGGCCGCCGTGGTCATGGACGACGTGCACCTGTACAGCACCGCCCAGCAGGCCACGGCCTTCAACTGGTTCGTCAATGCCATCAGCCCCGCCAGCGGTAGCCAGCGCTGGGTGCTGGCGGCTGGCGATCTGCCCCCCGCCGACCTGCCGCTGCGCGACGACCTGCGCAGCCGTCTGGGCTGGGGCCATGTGTTCCAGCTGCAACTGCTGGGCGAGGCCGAGCGCCGCGCCGTGCTGCGCCAGGAGGCCGATGCGCGCGGCGTGTTCCTGGGCGACGAAGTCATGGACTACATGCTCAACCGCTTTTCGCGCGACCTGGGCAGCCTGATGCAGCTGCTGGACCAGCTCGACGCCTTTGCCTTGCGCACCCAGCGTGCCATCACGATTCCGCTGCTCAAGACAATGCTCGAGTCGGAATAAAAAATGAGGGACAACCCCCTGAGCGGCTGCGCCGCTTCCCCCTTCTCTCGCTGTGCTGCGCACCGCGGGAAGGAGGACGCCGCCAGCGCGGCGGGGCGGCCCTTGCGCGGCGGCCGCTGGGTTTGGGCAGCGACAGTTTTTGCAACCGCTCGCGCAGCGCAACTTATTGAATGATTGAAATGCAAAGAAGCCGCCTTCGCTTGGCGCTGTTTGACCTGGACCACACGCTGCTGCCGCTCGACTCTGACTACGAGTGGGGCGAGTTCACCATCCGCATCGGCTGGAACGACCCGGTGGAGTTCGCGCGCCGCAACGACGAGTTCTATGCCCACTACCAGGCGGGAACGCTCGATGTACACGACTACGTGCGTTTTGCGACCGAGGCCGTGCGCCTGCGCGGGCCCGAGGCCGCAGCGGCGGCGCACCAGCAGTTCATGCGCGAGGTCATCACCCCCGCCATCCAGCCCCAGGCGCTCGACCTGATCCGCCAGCATCAGGCAGCGGGCGACGAGGTGGTGATCGTCACTGCCACCAACGAGTTCGTGACCACCCCCATCGCCCAGGCGCTGGGGGTGCCGCAGCTGCTGGCCGTGCAGCTGGTGCGCGACGCCAGCGGCTGGTACACCGGCGAGATTGACGGTATCCCGACCATGCGCGAAGGCAAGGTGCGCCGCATGGAACAATGGCTGGCCGAGCGGCAGCTCAGCTGGGCCGACGTGGAGAGCACCTTCTACAGCGACTCCATGAACGACGTGCCCCTGCTGGAGAAGGTGAACCACCCGGTCGCCACCAACCCCGACCCGCGCCTGCGCGCCCTGGCCCAGGAGCGCGGCTGGCGCATACTGGACCTGTTTGCCGAGCCTGCCAGCCAGACGGCCTCCTGACCCCCTGCGCTCGCAGTCCCCTGATATCTCCCTACCCATGATCAAGAAGTTCATCGACAAACTGCTGGGCAAATCGACGCCCGGGACCTCGGGCGGCAAGCCCCATTTCGGCAAGCGCGAAGAGGTGCCCGCCAGCGTGCACGGCATCAACCCCGAGCTGGTGGACCGCCGCGCCGCCGAGGTGGTGCAGACGCTCAAGGACGCTGGCTTCGAGGCCTACATCGTGGGTGGCGCTGTGCGCGACCTGCTGCTGGGCCTGCGCCCCAAGGACTTCGACGTGGCCACCAACGCCACGCCCGAGCAGGTCAAGGGCCTGTTTCGCCGCGCCTTCATCATCGGCAAGCGCTTTCGCATCGTGCATGTGGTGCACGGCCGGGGCCGCGAGCACGAGGTGATCGAGGTCTCCACCTTCCGCGCCTACCTCGACAATGCCGCAGCGGGTCAGGTGGCTGGCAACGAAAAGACCAGCAAGGCGCAGCTGTCGGGCATGCAGCATGCCGTGGACGCCAGCGGCCGCGTGCTGCGCGACAACGTCTGGGGCCCGCAGGACGAAGACGCGACGCGCCGCGACTTCACCGTGAACGCCATGTACTACGACCCGGTCAGCCAGATCGTGGTCGACTACCACAAGGGTTTGCAGGACGCGAAGAAGAAGACGCTGCGCATGATTGGCGACCCCGCCACGCGCTACCGCGAAGACCCGGTGCGCATCATCCGCGCCGTGCGTTTTGCGGCCAAGCTCAGCCCGCTGGGCTTCAGCATCGATGCCAAGTCGGCCGCGCCGCTGGTGCAGTCGCAGGCCCTGCTGGCCGAGGTGCCTCAAAGCCGCATGTTTGACGAAATGCTCAAGCTGCTGCAGACCGGGCACGCCATCGCCACCATCGAGCAGCTGCGCAAGCTGGGCATGTCCAAGGGCATCTACCCGCTGCTGGACGTGGCCGTGGAGCGCGCCGACACACCGTTTGTCAAAGCGGCCCTGGTGGACACCGACCGCCGCGTGAACGAAGGCAAGCCCGTGGCCCCCAGCTTCTTGCTGGCCTGCGTGCTGTGGGAAGACGTGCGCAATGGCTGGCAGGAGCGCCTGAACCAGCGCCAACACCCGCTGCCCGCGCTGCAAGAGGCCATCGACGAGGTGTTCGACAAACGCATTGGCGACGTGTCGGGCCGCGGCAAGCTGGCCGCCGACATGCGTGAGATCTGGGTGATGCAGCCGCGTTTTGAAAAGCGCGTGGGCAACACGCCGTTCGGCATGGTCATGCAGCCGCGCTTTCGCGCCGGGTTCGACTTCATGCGCCTGCGCGCCGATGTGGGCGAAGTCGAGGAAGCCCTGGCCGAGTGGTGGCAGGACTTCCAGGCGGCGGACGATGAGCGCCGCGACGACCTGATGGACCAGGCCAAGGAAGAGCAGAAGGCCCGCCAGAAAGCGCAGCCTGTGGTCAAGCGTGTGCCTCGCAGTGCACCTGCGGCGGCACCACGTGCCCCTGGCACCGTCCAAGACACTGACCATGCGGGCGGCGAGACCGAATGGGCCGCCGAAAGCGGCGCGCCCAAGAAGCGCCGCCGTCGTCGCCGCAAGCCCGGTGGTGGTGGCGGCGAAGGTGCAGCACCTGCTGCGGCTGGCGAGTGAGTTGGCCGGACGTGGGGGAGCAGGCTGAGCGGCCCTCTCGGGTCTATGTGGGCCTGGGGGCCAATCTGGGAGAGCGGCAAGCCGCCTTGCGCAATGCTTTGGCGGCCATGGGTCAATTGCCCGGCACGCGGGTCCTGCGCGTGTCGCCGCTCTATGGCAGCGCACCGGTCGATGCCGGTGGCCCGGACTACCTCAACGCCGTGGCCGAGCTGACAACGACTCTGGCACCTGATGCCCTGCTGGGTGCCCTGCAAGCCATCGAGCTATCTGCTGGCCGCGAGCGCCCCTACCGCAACGCGCCGCGCACGCTGGACCTCGACATTCTGTGGTTTGGTGACCAGGTGATCGACTCCCCCACACTCACCGTGCCCCACCCCCGCATGGCCGAGCGCGCGTTCGTGCTGCGCCCCCTGGCCGATCTGGTGCCTGGGCGGGTGGATGCGTCGGCGTTGCAGGCCGTAGCGACTCAGGACATCCACCAGCTGGAAGGCCCGGCTTGGGTGGGCACTTTGGTGGGTGAATAATTTGCTCCTAAATTGGGAGCTTTTTGCGCTTTATAGATAAGCGCCAGGGCCTGAAAAGGCTTAAAAATACTCCCGTCTGCATTGGCTTTGCGGGCGACAGATGAAACGGACGCGGTCCAACGCCAGTGCCGCCGTGGAACCGGCTCCGCCGGGCCTCGGGTGGCGTCTCTCTCGGAGGCTGGGAGGCCGCAGCCGCAAGCCTGCCCGCGCAGGCGTGGACGGCATCGAAGAGGTGCCGCCTCAGGCGGCAGCACCGAGCGGATTGCGTCTCAGACGCGTCAATCGACTTTTGCCCCGGACGCCTTCACCACCTGCTGGTACTTGGCACGCTCGCTGGCCATGAAGCTGTCGAACTGCTGCGGCGTGGTGGCCACGGGCTCCGCCAGCAATGCGGCAAAGCGGGTCTTCGTTTCGGGCGCGTTCAGTGCCGCCACAAAAGCCTTGTTCAGCTTGTCGATGATGGGCTTGGGCGTGGCGGCCGGCGCCACCAGGCCCCACCAGGTGTCGATGGAAAAACCCTTGAAAGTCGCGGACAGCGGTGGCACGCCTGGCAGCGAGGCCGAGGCGTCGAGCGAGGTCACGGCCAGCGCCTTGAGCTTGCCCGCGCGGATGTTGGGCGCTGCGGCGGCCAGATTGTCGATGTTGAAGTCCACCTCGCCCGCCAGCAGTGCCAGCTGGGCCGGGTTGGCGCCCCGGTAGGGGATGTGCAGCGCGTAGATGCCGGCGCGCTGCTTGAACATCTCGCCCGCCAGGTGGCCCGCGCTGCCGTTGCCGCCACTGCCGTAGTTGAGCTTGGCGGGGTTGGCCTTGGCGTAGGCGATGAGGTCGGTCACGGTGTGGATCTTGAGCTGCTCGGCCTTGGCGGCGTTCATGACCAGCACATTGGGCACGCGCACCATCTGCGTGATGCCGGCAAAGTCCTTGCCTGCGTCATAGGGCATGCGGGCATACAGCCAGGGGTTGACTGCGTGGGTGGCGGTGGCCGCGATGCCAATGGTCAGGCCATCGGGTGCTGCCTTGGCAATAGCGTCGGCGCCAATGTTGCCGCCCGCGCCGCCCTTGTTGTCGATGATGACGGTGCCCAGCGATTCGCGCACGCGCTCGGCCAGTGCGCGGGCCGTGACGTCGATGGGGCCGCCCGGGGCATACGGCACGATCAGGCGGATGGGCTGGCCGGCATCCTGAGCCCAGACGGCGGGGGACGAAAAAGCCGTTGCGGTGGCAGCGGCGGTGGCGAGGAGGATGAGGTTTCTGCGGTTCATGGGCGCCATTGTGCAAAAAAATCGTAAGAAAGCTTATGAAGCCCTGAGGGGGTGATGGTCAGGCGGGGACGTTCATGCCGTGCGAGGCGCGCTGAGCGCCACGCCCAGGTCTTCCACCAGCATGCCCAGTTCGTGCGACGAGCGGATGTCCAGCTTCAGGAAGATGGCGGACCGGTGCGTGTCCACGGTGCGCGGGTCGATGGGGCGCTCCGGGTCACGCTGCGCCAGCGCACGGGCCACTTCCTTGCTGCTGAGGCCCATGCCCAGCAGTTGGGCCACCTCTTGCTGGCGTGGGCTCAGGGCGTTCCAGCGCTCGCGCAGCTGGTGCTGCCGTTGTGTCTGCCGTGCCTGCGTTTGCGACAGCGTGGAGGCCTTTTCGACAGCGGCCAGCAAGGTGGCTTCGTTGCACGGTTTTTCGAGCCAATCCACCGCCCCTTGTTTGACGGCTGCCACGGCGGAGGACAGCTCACCGTGGGCCGATAGGAACACGGTCTTGAGCGCGCTGTGGCGCTGGCCGAGTTCGTGGAATACCTGCAGCCCGCTCAAGCCTTCCATGCGCAGGTCCAGCAGCACGCAGCCGGGGTGGTCCAGTGCAGCCTGCGCCAGAAAGGCCTCGCCGCTGTCGAAGGCCCGCACCGAGTACCCGCGTGCGAGCAGCAGTGCGGCCAGAGATTGGCGCACGCCTTCATCGTCGTCCACGATGTAGACCACGGTGGGGTCCGGCGAGTCAGCGGCGATGGGGGCAGTGTCGTAGGTCATGGCGCGGTGGCATTCTCGGTGGCGGGGGGGCATGGCAGGCGGATCTCGAAGACCGCGCCGCCGCCTTCTCGATTGCGGGCCTGTAATTGGCCCCCCATGCTTTCAATGATGGAGCGGCAAATGTTGAGACCCAGGCCGAGACCGTCGGAACGTGTGGTGAAGAAAGGCTCGAACAGGCGCTCGGCGATGCCGGGCGGCAGGCCTGGGCCCCGGTCCAGCACTTGCACCAGCGCTTGGCCATCGTCTGCGGCTATGCGCAGCCGCAATTCGTGCCCGCCGGGCGGGGGCTGGTGGGTCTGCATGGCCTGCAGGGCATTCAGGCCCAGGTTGATCACCACCTGCTCCAGCAGCACACGGTCTGCGTTCACCGGCAAAGGGGCTCCGGCTTGTTCCACACGCACAGGGATCCCCTGGCGGCGAGCCTCGGCGCGCAAGAGTAGCTCCAGCGACTGCTCCACGATGGCAGACAGATCACAAGGCTCGCGGCTTTCAGGGTGCTGGCGCACCCAGCGGCGGATGCGGCCCACGATGTCGGCGGCCCGCAGCGCCTGGGCCGACAGGGCCTCCAGGCTGTCGTGGAGGGGGCCGGTCTTGCCCTGGGCGGCCAGCGCCCGTGCGGCGGCCGCATAGTTGACCAGGGCGGCCAGCGGCTGGTTCAGCTCGTGGGCCAGGGTGGATGCCATCTCGCCGACAGTGATCACGCGCTGCACCCGCTGCAGCTGGGTCTCGCGCTGCTGCTGCTGCTCTTCGGCCCGCTTCTGCGCGGTGATGTTGACCACCGAGCTCATCCAGCCGATGTGCTGGCCGCTGCCGTCGATAAGGCGTGTGGTGTAGAACATCGTGTACACGTCCGACCCGTCACGGTGCCTCAGCCGGTTCTCCCGCCCCTGCGGAAACGCGTTGCCAGCCAGCACGGTGTCGCTGTCGTTCCAGTGGCGGTCCAGCTCGTCAGGGTGCCAGTACGGGTAGGGCGGCAGCTGGCCGATGAGTTCGTCGGCCCGGTAGCCCACCATATCGCACATGGCCGCGTTGACATAGACGATGCGCCCTTCGAGGTCGCGGGCGCGCATGCCCACCAGCAGCGAGTCCTCCATGGACTGGCGGAACGCCTGGGCCTGCTGCAGCGCGTGGGTACGCTCCTGCACGCGCTGCTCCAGTTCGATGCGGGCCAGCCGGTTTTCGGCGAGGCGCCGCTCGCGCAACTGCCAGTACAGCGCACCCAGCACCAGCAGGCCCGACGCCAGCGTGGCCAGCGCCCAGGCCTGTTGCCGCGCCAGGGCCACCACGCGGCTGTCGGCAGTGACGGTGAGGGTCCAGCCCAGGTCGGGCAGCTTCTCTTCGAACGCCAGGTAGCTTTTGCCGCCAGCGCCGTCAAGGCGCAGTTCAGTACCGGGCGGGTCGTCTTGGGGGTGCAGGGTCCAGGGCACGGCGCGCGGGGTCCATCCTGTGCCGTACTGTTCGTTGTGCTGCAGCTGCTGCACGAGTGGGGTGGGCAAGGGCTGGCTGGTGCGGTAGAGCCAGCCGGGCACGGAGCCGAGAAAGACGATGCCCCGCTCGTCCGTCACGAACACTGGATCGCGCAGCTGGGCCCATGGGTCCGAGATGGGTTCCATGCGCACCTTGACCGCCACCACGCCGATCACGCGGCCCGCATCGACCACGGGGGCTGAGACAAACAGGCCGGGTTCGCCCGTGGTCTTGCCCACGCCATAAAAGCGGCCCGTCTGGCCCGCCAGGGCATCGCGAAAGTACGGCCTGTTGCCGTAGTTCTGGTGCACAAAGCTGTTGGGGGTGTCCCAGTTGCTGGACGCGAGGGTGAGGCCCTGCGGGTCCATCACGTACAGCATGTCGGAGCCCGCATGCTGGTTCACCGCCTGCAGGTAGACATTGGCTGCGTCGCGTACGGCCTGCGATGAAGGCTCCTGCAATAACTGGCGCACCAGCGGGTGCTGCGCGGTGGTGAAGGGCAGGTAGTTGTAGCGCGTGGCCACGCCACGCAGCGCCAGGGCTTGCACCTCGCCCAGGCGGCGCAGGTTGTCCCACTGGGCGTCGCGTTCGCTCTGTTCTGCCCATTCGCCCGCGCCCCACACCAGCAGGGCCGCCAGGCACAGCAGCGTGGCAATGAAGCCTCCGCGCCGGACTTGATGCCAGCGGCGGGGCGCGCCCTGCGGGGCTGGCGGGGCGGGCGCTGCACGCACCATGGGTTGGGTCGTGGTCCAGGTGTCTTTATCGGCCTTGCGGGGGCGTGTCAGCCGCCGTGTTTGTCGGCTTCCGACGTGAATGCGTCGGCAAAAAACTCTTCCGGCGGAAGGCCGCGCTGGGCGCTGTAGGCGTCACGGGCGGACTCGACCACGATGGGCGCGCCACACGCATAGACCTGGTGACCTGAGAGATCCGCAAAGTCGTCCAGCACCGCCTGGTGCACAAAGCCTGTGCGGCCAGTCCAGCCGTCCTCGGGCAGTGCGTTGGAAATGACCGGAACGTAGCGCATCCACGGCAATTCGGCCACGCGGGCCTGCACCCAGTCGGCCAGGTACAGATCGCCAGGGCGACGGCCGCCCCAGTACAACACGGTGGGGCGGCTGATGCCCTTGAACTGCAGGTGCTCGATCAGCGCCTTGATGGGGGCAAATCCGGTGCCGGATGCCAGCAGCACGATGGGCTTGTCGGAGTCTTCGCGCAGGAAGAAGCTGCCGAACGGGCCTTCGACACGCAGGATTTCCTTCTCTTTCATCGCCCCAAACACATGGTCGGTGAACTTGCCGCCGGCCATGTGTCGAATGTGCAGCTCCACACCCGGCGCCTCTGCCTGGGTGTGCGGCGCATTGGCCATCGAGTAAGCGCGTCGGGCGCCGTCGCGCAGGATGAACTCGATGTATTGGCCCGCGTGGTATCGGAAGGTGTCTGCGGCAGGCAGCTGCAGGCGCACCTGCATCACGTCGTCTGATTTCTTTTCGAGCGAGGCCACGCGCACTGGCATCTTCTTGACGGGGTAGGCGCTTTCGTCGGTGACCTGGCGCGATTCCAGCACCACGTCGGACAGCGGCTGGGCGCAGCAGGTCAGGACCAGACCCGCAGCCTCTTCATCGGCCGTCAGGGCCTTGGACTGGTGGGCGCTGTGCTGCACGGTGCCGCTGAGTTTTTTGCACTTGCACGAGCCACACGCGCCGTCCTTGCAGCCATAGGGCAGGCCCACGCCACTGCGGATGGCGGCGGCCAGGATGGCTTCGCCCGCATTGGCACTGAAAGCGCGGCCACTGGGCTGCACGGTGATCTGAAACGCTGCGGTGGTGGCAGCCTCGGCGCTGGTCATGTGTGGGTATCCTTGGAGTCGTCTCTAGCTAAGCAAACGGACCCGATTTTGCCCTCAAACCAGAACCCCCTCGGCGCGCTGCCAGCGCGCTTTCGTCGCGAACGCCTGCTCATCGTGGGCTGTGGTGATGTAGGTCAACGGGTGCTGCGCCATCTGCAGACGGGCCCCGGGGCCGGGCGCATGCAGGTGTTGGCACTGACCTCCAGCGCTGGGCGGGTGGCGGAGCTGCGGGCACAAGGGGCCCGGCCTCTGGTGGGCAATCTGGACGATGCAGGCACCTTGCGCAGGCTGTCCGGCCTGGCGACGCGGGTACTGCATCTGGCGCCCCCGCCGGGGGAGGGCGCAGGGGGCGATGCCTGGTGGCGTGACCCCCGTACCGTGGCGCTGACCCGCGCGCTGCGGCTGCGCACCTTGCCAATGTCGTTGGCCTACGCGTCCACCAGCGGTGTGTATGGCGACTGCCAGGGGGCCCTGGTGCCAGAGACCCGGGCCGTGGCCCCCGGCACACCTCGCGCCCAGCGCCGTGTGAATGCCGAGCGCGCCGTGCGCCACCTGGGCCGTGCCGGCGTGCGGGCCACCGTGTTGCGCATTCCGGGCATCTACGCCCCCGACCGCGAGGGCGGTACGCCTGAGGCCCGCTTGGGCCGGGGCACGCCTGTGCTGGTGGCCGAGGACGATGTGTTCACCAACCACATCCATGCCGAAGACCTGGCGCGCGCCTGCATGGCGGCCGTGTGGAAGGGGCGCCCGCAGCGCGCCTACAACGTGAGCGACTCCACCCACATGAAGATGGGCGACTACTTTGACATGGCGGCTGATCTGTATGGCCTGCCTCGCCCGCCGCGCGTGCCTCGCAGCACGGCGCAAGAGCAGCTGTCGCTGATGCTGCTGAGTTTCATGAGCGAATCGCGCCGGCTGGACAACCAGCGCATGCTGCGCGAGCTGGGTCTGCGGTTGCGCTACCCCAGTGTGGTCGAGGGGTTGCGAGCCTGAGAGGCTGGAGAAATCCGCACTCTCCTCACCTTGCCCACATGGGCGACCGATCAGCGGGGGTAGCTATTGCCCTGGGCGTCGTAGCAGCGGAACACGTTGCACTGCGTGAATTTTTTGGGGGTGGGCGTCGGCGGTTGCACCGGCGTAGGCCGCACCGGGTAATGCGGTGGGGGCACGACGACTACCGGCGTCGTGGTGTTAGTTGACCGGGGGCGGGACTTCTCCACCTCCGCATAGCCCTGAGGGCCCAGGCAGTCCAGGTCGACCTGCCGCTGCGCCGCCTCCACCCGCAGGTTTTGTTCGTAGCCGCCGCCGGTGACGCTGCTCAACACCACATCCAGGTTGCGCCGTGAACGGGCGCACTCCGGGGAGCGCGCGTAGTCTGTGGTTTTGGCAGGAGCGGTCTGGTCGCGTTGTGTATTGCGCCGTGATTCGGTCTCGGCGGCGGTCGCCTCGGCCTGCAAGCGCTGCTGTTTGCGCGCCAGCGCCTCGGCGGCTTCTTCGCGCTCCTGCTGGATCTCCTGCGGAGTTTTGCGGGCCTCCACCTCACGCACCGTGGTGCCGCTAGCGCATTTGCCGTCGGTGTAGGTGACCTTGCCCGTGGCAGCGTCGGTGCAGCGCACCACCTGCGCCTGGGCACCCAATGGAGGTAGCGCGCCCAGAAAGACCACGCACAGGCCAGCGATGAGGGTATGGGTACGTGGTTTCATGGTGGCTGGAGAGTTGTAGGGGTAGCGGGGTCAGCGCCAGGCCATCACGGCTTGTCCGGGCTGTTGGACTGCTGGCGCGAGCGCCAGTCGTAAGGACTCGGGGTGTAGCTGTCGGGTGCCAGGCGGCCGGGGCGGTTTTCGCGGTTGCGGCGGTCTTCGGCAGCGCGGCGATCCCGTTCGGCCTGCTCCCGGCGGGCCTGGTCCTGTTCTCGGGCTCGGCGATCCAGTTCACGGGCCTGCTGGTCGCGGCGTTCGCGTTCGCGGGCTGCCCGGTCGCGCTCAGCGCGGTCACGGTCACGCTCTCTTTCGCGCCAGTCATTGCGGTTACGGTCGTTGTCCCACCGGTTGTCGTCGCGGTCACGTCCGCCGTAGTAGATGGCGGGCGGTGGCGGCGGGGCCGAATAGATCACGCCAGGCGCACGGTACACAGGCGGCGCCTGGTACACCGGCGGCGGGGCACTGTAGATGTAGCCTGGCTGTTCGTACACCGGGTAGCGCGGAGAGTCGTAATAAGGGTCGCCCGGCACGGTGGCACACCCCGTCACCAGGGCCCCCAGGACCGTGGCGGAAAGAATGCGGGTGATGGTGTAGGTCATGGTGATCAGACTCCGGCTTGGTGGGCGCGTTCCGCCTTGTCCGTAAAGCCCATGAAAAGCGCTCCGGTGGAGCGTTACAAATTTCAGGGGTCTGGCACAGGGGGCCAATCACTTTAGCGCGCGGGGACGGCTTTTGGTTGACTCGGCGCATGCACAGGTGCCGATGGAGGCTGTAACAACCCGTGAATATGGGGCACGCCTGCTGCTTGATATCGTCAAAAATGATAGCTATCAGAGTACGTTTTACGAACGCAATCAACTGATTCAACCAAAAAATCGGACCCGCAAAAAACAAACGGCCCCGCAAGGCCGTTGTGTTCCAGCGGATAGGGCGCCGGTTTACTTGGGCAGTACGCGGCGGATGGTCTCCGCCAGGTCTTCCGCCACAAACTTGGCCACATAGCCATCGGCCCCAACGCTGCGCACATGGTCTTCGTTGGCCGAGCCCGACAGCGAGGAATGGATGACCACCGGCAGCCCATGAAAGCGGGCGTCCTGCTTGATGTTGCGCGTCAGCGTGAAGCCGTCCATCTCCGGCATTTCCAGGTCGGTCAGCACCATGGCCACGCGGTCAAGCACCGTCTTGCCCTCGGCCTCGGCACTTTTGGCGATGGCATTGAGCCGGTCCCAGGCCTCCTTGCCGGATTTCACCATTTCATATGGCGCGTTGAGCACCTTGAGTTCTTGCTCGATGAGCGAGCGGGCCACGAACGAGTCGTCCGCCGCCAGGATGATGCAACCAGGCTTGAGCTTGAGCTTGGCTCCCACCTTTTCCTCTGTGACCTCGTGACCGTCAGAGGGCGAGATCATCTGCAGGATGGCTTCCACGTCCAGTACCTGCGCGAGGCGGGACTCATCGGTGTTGCCGTCCAGACGGGCAATGCTGGTCACCAGCTTGCCAGCAGCGCCGCTGGTTTCAGCCGACAGCACCTGTTTCCAGTCCAGGCGCACGATGTCTTCCACCGACTCGACTGCAAACGCCTGGGTGGTGCGTGCGTACTCTGTCACCAGCATGATGTTCAGGCCCGTCTGTGGCTTGCAACCCACGATGGAGGGCAGGTCCAGCACCGGAATCACCTGTCCGCGCAGGTTGACCACCCCGAGCGAATGGGCCGTGGTGCCCGCAATCGGTGTGATGCTGGGCATGGCCACGATCTCGCGGATCTTGAAGACATTGATACCGAACAGCTCGGACTTGCCCAAGGCGCTGTCGATGCCCAGGCGAAACAGCAGCAGCTCGAACTTGTTGGTGCTGGTGAGGTTGGTCCGCTCGTCGATGTCCTGCTGGATGGCTTTCATGTTGGATCCTTCGCGCGGTAATGAAGATACGAAGATACGCGCTTTTACAAATTCTAGGACCCAAACGGCACGCGCAGTGCGCTAAATCTTCAGGCAATACCCGAATAGTGCGCTGCAGCATCCGCGCGTGGCGGCGCCGTCACACCCTGTACGGCGTGACCGGCTCAAAGTGCACAACGGTGGGGAACAGATCGTAAAAATGGTGCAGCAGCCGTTTCCACTCCTGGTATTGGGCGGACTGGCGGAAACCCACCTCGTGGTCGGCCAGGGTGGCCCAGCGCACCAGCAGTACATAGTCCTGTGGTCGCTCCATGCAATGCCCCAGCTCATGGGACAGGTAGCCAGGCATGCAGGCAATGATGCGCTGCGCCTGGGCAAACGCCTGTTCAAACGCGCTGTTCTGGCCGGGGCGGATGGTGAGGTGGGCAATTTCTAGAATCATGGGGGTGGCCTGAGGGGTGGATGGGGCAGGGGATCAGACCACATTGCTGCGCTGCGTGGGCTCGGGCTGGGCTGCGGTGGCCTTCATGCCGTCCGCCAGGCGGTGCAGCAGACCGAGCAGGGGCGCGTCCGACGCGTCGCAGGCCAGGCCGATGTGGCGCGAGAAGGCCAGGGGCCCGTCCAGCGGGCGGGTGAGCGCGCGGCGCGCCTGGGCTGCATGCGACTGCGGCACCACGGCCAAGCCCATGCCCGCGTCCACCATGTGCAGCAGCAGCTCCTCGCGCGCAGCACTGGCCTGCACCTGCAGCGCAATCCCCCGCTCGGCCAGCAGACGGATGAAGGACTGGTGCAGCGGGCAATAGGGCCACTCGATGAGGGGCAGGTTTTCAATGTCTGCCAGGCCAAAGCGCTTCTTGAAGCGCAGCGGGTGCTGCTCGGGCACCAGCATCACATAGGGCTCGTGCCACAGCGGCACAAAGGTGTCGCCCGGCGGCTTGCAGTGCTCGGCCACCATGCGCAGCCGCGCCTCTTGCGCGCTGGCGGTGAGCCGCACCATGGTGTGGGGCAGCTCCTGCGCGATGTGTGCGAACAGGGGCGTGGCCTGCTGCACCATCAGGTCGTCCTGCAGGAAGATGCCCAGCGTTTCACGTGGTGCATCGCGAAAGTCGCGCACCATGGCGCTGGACTGGGCCAGCAGGCTGCAGGCGCGGGGGTACAGCCGGTGCGCGGCGGGCGTAGGCGCCAGGCCCTGGCGGCTGCGCTCGAAAAGGGTGGTTTCGAGCGCATCCTCCAGCCCCTTGATGGCCATGCTGATGGACGGCTGCGCCACAAAGCAGCGGCGCGAGGCGGCCGTGACCGAGCGCTCTTCATAGGCCGCTACAAAGTAGCCCAGGGCGCGCAGGTCAAACAGCATGGTGGCGGAGCCTTTCTTGGATCAGGTTGTCAGACCGGGGTGATGGTGGTGACGGTCTCGCGGAAATAGTCCACCTGGCCGTTCTGCGAATGGCTGGTGATCCAGGTCACGGATTCCACCTCGCGCTGTTGTACCGCATAAAAGAAGCGCTGGTGAAAGTGCGTGAGCACCCAGTCATTGCCCAGCGGCTGGCTGTGGGTGTGCAGGATCTTCGTGCCGCGCGGGAACACATCTACCCCCAGGCGCTGCACCACGGCCATCGCCTCGGCCTTGTTGCGGGCGATTTGCCAACGGGTATCTGCGTCATCGCGGTAATGGTCAATGCGGAAGTCCACATCGTCGGCAATCGTGGCCAGCAGTGTGGGCACGTCCTGCTGCTCGAAGGCGGTCAGCACGCGGTCGATGGGGAAGGTCAGTGGCGGGTGGGTCGTCATGTCGGGTCTCCGGTGGGTGGTGGGGTCAATCCATCAATCAAACCCTGGCCAGGGAGCCGCAACTGTAGGCAGAGCACGGCACCCACACAACGATGGAATTTGTGGGTCCGTGCGATAAAAAATCGATGGGTGCCGACGAGCAAGGCTCGGAGCGGCTCACAAAACTCAGCGTAGCGGTTCTGGCTAGGCGCTGCGTCGCAGGCATTGCGAGCAGTACGACAAGACGCGGCAACGACGCCAGAAGCGTTTTGTTGGCCGCTCTCAGTCCGAAATCCCGGGCACCTGCCGCAGGTAGGCATGCAGTGCCGCAATCGACTGGCGCACCTTGGCGGGCTGGGCATCGCGTTGGGGCGTGACGGCCCAGATGTCCAGCGTGCCAAACGACCAGTCGGGCAGCAGGCGCACCAGCCGCCCGGCCTGCAGTGCTTCGTGCGAGTCCATGCTGCCCACCAGCGCCAGGCCCAGCCCGGCCTCGCACATCTGCTGGATCGAGAGCTGGTTGTTGCTGGCAATGCGCGGCTCCACCCGCAGTGCGCGCGGCTCGCCGCTGGGACTGCGCAGGTCGATGAGCAACCCGCCCCCCTCGCGCGCGAAGCCCAGCCAGCTATGGGACAGCAGCGCATCCGGGTGCTGGGGCACGCCGTGTGCGGCCACCCATTCGGGTGATGCGCACAGGTACCAACTCATGCCCCCCAGGCGCCGGGCCGCCCAGGTCGAATCCGCCAGGCGCCCGTAACGCACGGCCAGGTCGATGCGTGCGTTGATGAGGTCGATGGTGGAGTCGTCCACCAGCAGCCGCAGGCGCAGCGCCGGGTGCGCGGCCAGCAGTTCACCCAGGGCGGGTGCGATGTGCCGCGCAAAACCCACGGTGGCCGACATCCGCAATTCGCCACTGGGCGCATCGCGGGAGGCTGCCAGCTCGGCGCGCGCTTGCTCTGCCGCTGCCCACATGGCAGCGCAGCGCGCGTGGTAACGCTGGCCCGCCTCGGTGAGCGCCAGCTTGCGCGTGGAGCGGTGCAACAGCGTCACACCGCCTTCGCTTTCGAGCTTGCGCACCGGCTGGCTCACCGCCGAAGTGCTCATGCCCAGGGCGCGCGCGGCGCCGCTCATCGAGCCGTGCTGCACCACGGCGGCGAAAACAGCCATGCGTTTGAGGTCTTCCATGCGTTCAATTGTGAAGTACAGCTTCAAAGACAAGGCGGTTTTAGCCATCTACCGCCTGTTTTGACAAGCTCCTATTCTCACTACATCACAACTTTGACCCCAAGGACATCGATATGAACATCGCCCTGATTGGCGCCACCGGCTTTGTCGGCTCGGCCGTGCTGAACGAACTGCTGCAACGCGGCCACCGTGTGACCGTGCTGGCCCGCAACCCGGCAAAGCTCACGGCCCACGAAGGTCTGACCGTGGTCGCCGCAGACGCGCAGGACGCCACCCAGGTGGCCCAGGCTGTTGCGGGCCACGACGCGGTGGTGAGCGCCTACAACCCCGGCTGGACCGTGCCCGATATCCACGACCAGTTCCTCAAGGGCACCCGCGCCACCATCGACGGCACCAAGCAGGCCGGCGTGCGTCGCTTTCTGATGGTGGGCGGCGCAGGCAGCCTGTTTGTGGCACCCGGCCTGCAGCTGGTGGACACGCCCCAGTTCCCCGCCGAATGGAAGCAGGGCGCCCTGGCCGCCCGAGAGGCGCTGAACTGGATCCGCACCGAAAACACGCTGGACTGGACCTTTCTCTCTCCCCCCATCCTGCTGCAGCCCGGCGAGCGCACCGGCCAGTACCGCCTGGGCGACGAGGCGCCGCTGATGAACGGCGACCAGCCCGGCAGCATCAGCGTGGCCGACCTGGCGGTGGCGATGGCCGACGAACTGGAGACGCCACGCCATGTGCAAAAGCGGTTCACGGTGGCCAACTGAACAGCGCTTAGGAGTGAGTAACTCCTGATTTGATAGCTGCAAGCGCAATATCCACTGGCGCTTGCGGCACTTTTTGCTTCAAAAACGCAGGTTCATCCCGCAAACCACCGCATCGGCACCAGCACGAGGGACGGGAACAGCACCATCAGGAACATCACCGCAAACTGCGCCACCATGAACGGAATGACACCCCGCGTCACGTCATCCATGCGCATCTTGCCCACGCCCGCCACCACGTTCAGCACCGTCCCCACGGGCGGGGTGATGAGCCCGATGGCGTTGTTGATGATGAACAGCACGCCGAAGTAGACCGGGTCGATGCCTGCCGCCTTCACCACCGGCATCAGCACGGGCGTGAGGATGAGGATGGTGGGCGTCATGTCCATGGCGGTGCCCACGGCCATCACCAGCACCATGATGGCGATGAGCAGCAGCGTGGGGTGTTCCATCAAGGGCTTGAGCAGGCTCACCAGCTGACGCGGGATATCCGCCACGGTGATGAGCCAGGCGCTGACCATGGCGGCCGCCACCAGGAACATGATCACGGCGGTGGTCTTGGCGGCGCTGATGAATACATCGGTCAGTTGGCGCCAGTGCAGCTCGCGGTAGACCAGCGTGGCCACCAGCAGGGCGTACACGGCAGCGACGGCCGCCGCCTCGGTGGGGGTGAACACGCCCATCTTCAAGCCCACGATCACGATCACCGGCAGGAACAGTGCCCAGGTCGATTCCCTGAGCGCCTGCAGCTTTTCGGCGGTGGACGCCTTGGGCGGTGGGGTGACGTTTTCGCGCTGCGAGACCCAGTACCAGGTGATGGCAATCGCTACTCCCATCAGCAGCCCCGGCACGATGCCGGCCAGGAACAGCTTGCTGATCGACACGTTGGCCGCCACGCCAAACACCACGAAACCGATGGAGGGCGGAATGACCGGCGCGATGATGCCCGCTGAAGCGATGAGCCCGCCCGCTCGTGCCTTGTCGTGCCCGGCTTTCACCATCATGGGCAGCAGCAGGGCTGCCAGTGCCGCCGTGTCGGCCACGGCGGAGCCCGACAGCGCCGCCAGCATGCAGGCCGCCAGGATGGCAACGAACCCCAGCCCGCCCCGCTTGTGCCCCACCAGCGTGAGCGCGAGCTTGACGATGCGCTGCGACAGCCCACCCACGTTCATGATCTCGCCCGCCAGCATGAAGAAGGGCACGGCCAGCAGCGGAAAACTGTCCGCGCCGTTGATCACGTTCTGCGCCAGGATCTGCGCGTCGAACAGGTCCAGGTGCCACATCAGGGCCGCGCCAGACACGAGCAGCGCGTAGGCAATCGGCACGCCGATGGCCATGGCGGCCAGCAGGGAGCCGAGGAAGATAAAAACGGTCATGAAAGAGCGCTCCAGGTCATTGCGGTGTGGGGTTCACTGGCGTGAAGCCGTGGGCGCGGGGGCTGTGTGCGGCAACTGGCTGCCCACGGCGGCCAGTTCTTCGGATTCGGCGATGTGCAGCAGCTCGTTGTCGGGCATCTGCCCCGACACAATCCGCCACAGGTCCAGCGCCAGCAGCAGCCCCGCCGCCACGGCAAACACCACACCCGACGCATAGAAGATGGCCATGGATGCACCGGTGACCGGCGCATCCACATCCCAGTTGATGCGCGCCTGTGCCAGCGCGCCGCTGAAAAGCAGCCAGGTGCACCAGATCATCAGCGCGTAGCTGATGGCGAGGCAGATGCGCTGGCCCAGCGGCGGCAGGCGCGCCAGCAGAAAGTCCGTGCCCAGGTGGCCCCGCTCGCGCACCGCCACGATGGCGCCCAGGAAGGTGATCCACACGAACAGCCAGCGCGAGACCTCCTCGCTGATGGCGATGCCGGAGTTGAACGCGTAGCGCAGCACCACGTTGCCAAACACCATCACCACCATCACGGCCAGCGCCAGGGCAATGAGCAGGTTGATCCAGCGGCAGCAGCGGTCGATGAAGGCATTGAGCATGGGGTTGTCTCCTGTTTTCTTTTGACTCAAAGCGGTGTGCCCTGCAGCAGCCCGCGCTGCGCCAGGTTGGCCATGAAGGCGCGCAGGCCAAAGCGCCAGGGCGGCGCGGCCTCGCTGTGCGCCACGCGGTTGTGCAGCCCACCCAGCCAGGCACTCTGGATGGACACCAGGTCGCCCAGGTGGTGGGTGAAGCCGCCGCCCGGCTGGTCACGGTCTTCGATGGGGGCAAACAGCGTGCCCATGAACAGCACGAACCCATCCGGGTACTGGTGTGCAGCCAGGGTCTGCGCCACCAGGTCGGTGGGGTCGCGGCTGATGCTGGCCATGGTGTTGATGCCGCGCAGCTCAAAGCCGTCCGCGCCCGCCACACGCAGGTGCACCGTCTCATTGCGCACCTGTTCCAGCCCGAAGCTGGCGTCGAACAGGCGGATGAAGGGTCCTAAAGCGCATGAAGCGTTGTTGTCCTTGGCCTTACCCAGCAGCAGGGCGCTGCGGCCCTCGATGTCGCGCAGGTTCACGTCGTTGCCCAGCGTGGCGCCCACGATCTGGCCCCGGCTGTTCACCGCCAGCACCACCTCGGGTTCGGGGTTGTTCCAGGCCGAGTCGGAGCGGATGCCGATGTCGTCGCCGCAGCCCACCGAGGCCAGCACCGGCGCCTTGGTGAACACCTCGGCATCGGGGCCAATGCCCACCTCCAGGTACTGCGACCACAGGCCTTTGTCTTGCAACAGCGCTTTCAGGCGCATGGCCTCGGGCGAGCCCGGGCGAATGTCCGCCAGGTTCTGGCCGATGAGGCCGATGACCTGGCTGCGCAGGCCCTGCGCGCGGGTGGCGTCGCCGCGTGCCTGCTCTTCGATCACGCGCTCGATGAGGCTGGCCGCAAACGTCACGCCCGCCGCCTTGACCACCTGCAGGTCGCACGGGGCAAGCAGCCAGGGGCGGCTGGCGTCACGCGTGCCGGGCAGGCTGTTGGCCAGCAGGTCTTCCACGCTGCACAGGTACTGGCCGGTGGCGCTGCGCACAGCCTCTGCCGGTGCCAGGGAGTCGAGCAGCGTGCTCATGGTGGGGTAGTGCGCGCTGAGGTCAAACACACCTTCGGGCCGCAGCGCCACCACGGCCGGGCCGGGAACGGCGCCTTGGGGTGCCCACACACGGCCCACCAGCGTGCCTTGCAGGCCGTCGTCGGGAAGCACTTGCAATGCGGCCTGGGGCGCACGGGCCCGTTCGGCAACTGCCGCTGCCGTCATGTTGTTCATGGAGAGTCCTTCGAAAAAGTCCGGGAAGGCGCCAGTGGCCTACCGTTCGTTGTCAGTGGTTGTGGCGTGGAGTCTTTTCGGAGATGCGCTGAAATTCCAGCGCAAAGTCCAGCGTGGCGCCATCGGCCAGTTGCCCCGTTTTCTCGCGGTACAGCGCCTCCCACGGCGACTGGCTCGCGGGCACGGGTGGGGCGGGCAGGTCGCGTTGTCGGCGCGCGATTTCCTCGGGGGCGACCAGTGCATCGCAGCGACCGGTGTTCAGGTCGATGCGGATGGTGTCGCCGCTTTGCAGCCAGGACAGGCCCCCGCCCACGGCGCTCTCGGGCGATGCGTTGAGGATGGAAGGGCTGTCTGCCGTGCCCGACTGGCGTCCGTCGCCCAGCGTGGGCAATGTGTTGATGCCGCGCCGGATCAGCGCGTCGGGCGGCTGCATGTTCACCACTTCGGCCGAGCCCGGCCAGCCGATGGGGCCCGCGCCGCGCATCACCAGGATGCAGCCTTCGTCGATGTTCAGTGCCGGGTCGTTGATGCGGGCGTGGTAGTCGTCCGCACCCTCAAACACCACGGCGCGGGCTTCAAAGATGCCTTCCGCGCCCGGCTGGCTGAGGTAGCGCTGGCGAAAGGCTTCGGAGATCACCGAGGTCTTCATGATCCCGAAGTCGAACAGGTTGCCGCTGAGCACCATGAACCCCGCCTTGTGCATGAGCGGGTTGCTGAAGGGGCGGATCACCTCACGGTCACGGGTCTCGCGGCCTTGCAGGTTCTCGCCCACCGTCTTGCCAGTCACGCTGGCGCAATCGGCATGCAGCTTGCCCGCCTGCTGCAGCTCCCACATCAGCGCGGGCACACCGCCTGCGCGGAAGAAGCGCTCACCCAGAAACTGGCCCGCAGGCTGCATGTTCAGCAGCAGGGGCAGGTCGTAGGCGTGGTTGGTCCAGTCTTGCGCGTCCAGCTGCACGCCCGCGTGGCGCGCCATCGCCATGATGTGCACCTGCGCGTTGCTGCTGCCGCCCGCCACGCTCACCACTGACAGCGCGTTCAGAAAGCTCTCGCGCGTCAGGATGCGCGAGGGGCGCAGGTCTTCATACGCCATTTCCACGATGCGCCGCCCGGTCTCATAGGCCATCTGGCCGCGCTCGCGGTAGGGCGCTGGAATGGCCGCGCAGCCCGGCAGCGACAGGCCCAGCGCCTCGGCCACGGCGTTCATGGTCGATGCCGTGCCCATGGTGTTGCAGTGCCCGGCAGAGGGCGCGCTGTTGCAGGCGCGCTGCAAGAATTCTTCCTCGTCAATCTCGCCCGCCGCGAGCTGGCGGCGGCTGCGCCAGATCACGGTGCCCGAGCCCACCAGCTGCCCTTCGTGCCAGCCGTCCAGCATCGGCCCGCCCGAGAGCACGATGGCCGGGATGTCCACCGTGGACGCGGCCATGATGCCTGCCGGTGTGGTCTTGTCGCAGCCCGTGGTCAGCACCACGGCATCGATGGGGTAGCCGTACAGGATCTCCACCAGCCCCAGATAGGCCAGGTTGCGGTCCAGCGCGGCGGTGGGGCGGCGGCAGTTTTCAAAGATGGGGTGGACGGGGAACTCCATCGGGATGCCACCCGCATCGCGGATGCCGTCGCGCACGCGGCGCGCCAGGTCCAGGTGGATGCGGTTGCAGGGCGACAGGTCGCTGCCCGTCTGCGCAATGCCGATGATGGGCCGGCCCGAGCGCAACTCTTCGGGTGTGAGCCCGTAGTTCATGAACCGCTCCAGGTACAGCGCGGTCATGTCCGAGCGCTCGGGCGCGGCAAACCATTCGCGGGAGCGGAAGGGGCGGCGGGGTGTTTGGGTCATGGGGTCGGGGCGTTGCAAAAGAGGGGCTGGACGCAGCCGGAAGCTGCGCCCTGGGGAACGAACCAAGCGCTTACTTGCTGCCCCGTGCCTTGGCCAGCTCGCCCATCATTTCATTGGTGGTTTCTTCACCAAACTCCTTGCCGTACTTGGCCAGCACGGGCTGCAGCTTGGTGCGCAGCTTGGCTTGTTCGGCAGCGGGCAGCTCGGTGATCTGCATGCCGGCCTTCTTCAGCTCGCCCAGGGCGGTTTCGCTGAAGGCGCGGATGGTCTTGCGCTCAAACAGCGTGGCTTCCCGCGCTGCCTCCTGCACGATCTTGCGTTCGTCGGCCGAGAGGCCGTCCCAGGTTTTCTTGGAGATGAGCAGCACCCAGGCGCTGTACATGTGGCGCGACAGCACCAGGTGCTTTTGCACTTCATAGAACTTGCTGGCCAGGATAGTGGCGGGCGGGTTTTCCTGGCCGTCCACGGCCTTTTGTTCCATGGCCGTGTACAACTCGGTGAACGGCATGGGCGTGGCGTTGGTGCCCAGCGCGTTGAAGGTGTCGAGGAACAAAGGGCTCTGGATCACGCGCAGCTTCAGGCCCGCCAGATCGTCGGCCGTGTTGATGGGTCGGCGCGAGTTGGTCACATGGCGGAAGCCGTTTTCCCAGAAGCCCAGGCCGATCAGGCCCTTGTCGGGCAGCATGGCCAGCAGCTTCTGGCCGAAGGGGCCGTCGAGCAAGGCGTCGGCTTCTGCCTCTGTATTGAAGGTGAGCGGCAGGTTCAGCACGCCAAAGGGCTTGATCAGCGACATCAGCGTGGACGAGTCCGGAATCGTCATCTCCAGCGTGCCGCCGCGCAGGGCCGAGGTCATGCTCACGTCGTTGCCCAGGGCGCCGCTGGCGAACAGCTTGGCGTTCATCTTGCCGCCGCTCTTGGCCTGCAGGCGCTCGGCAAAGTGGCGCACGGCCTGGGCCTGCGGGTGGTCGTCGCTCAGGCCAATGCCGACCTTGAAGGTGTGTTCCTTGACTTGGGCCGAGACGGGGGCGGCGAGGGCGGCCAGCAGCGCGGCGGCAAGCGCCAAGGATTTAGCGAGGGAATGGAATTGCATGGTGTCTTGTCTCCGTTGGAATGGCGGGACCCCGCTGGCGAGGCCGTCGGCGTATGCAGCTTTTTGGCAAGCCGTCATGAACGCAAGGCGAAGGGTAGGTTTCGCGCCCCGGCCGGTCCACTGAATGTTTTGCGACAATCCATTCCAAACGCTTATGAGTCCAGACGAATTTCCGGGTAAACCCTTGTCTTTGGCGCAGGCCTGCGCGCGGCTGCGCTTTCGGCATTTGCAGTTTCTGGACATCCTGGGCCGTACGCGCAACCTGCGGCTCACGGCCGAGCAGATGCATGTCACGCAGCCTGCGGCGACCAAGATCCTCATGGACATCGAGGAGATCCTGGAGGCGCGCTTGTTCGACCGCCTTTCGCGCGGCATGCGGCCCAACGAGCTGGGGCTTTTTACGCTGCGCTACGCCAGCGCGGCGCTCGATGGGCAGCGCAAGTTTGTCGACGAGTTCAACGCCCTCAAGCAGGGCGGCCATGGCCATGTGACGGTGGGGGCGATCACCGGCTCGGCCGCGCATGTGCTGGTGGCCTCGGTGGTGGAGATCCACCGCCTGCGGCCCCTCTTGGTCATCAAGATCCTGGAGCAGAGCAGCGACCAGCTCATCGCCTGGCTGGCCGAGCGCAAGATCGACCTGATGATCGGCCGCTTCACCACCGAGGACCAGCGCAGCCAATTCCACTACGAGCACCTGTCCGCCGAGCCGCTGCATGTGGTGGGCGGACAGCACCACCCGCTGCGCGGCGCCACCGACCTGTCGCTGACCGAGCTGGCGCACTGGCCTTGGATTCTGTACCCCGCCTCCACGGCGGTGCGCAAGGTGTCGGACGACTTGTTTGGTGGCGCGGGCCTGGCGCTCACGGCGGGGGTGGTGGAGACGCCGTCCTTCTTGTTTGCGCTGGAGCTGATGAACACCACCCACATGATGTCGCTGCAGCCCGCTGCGCTGATCCAGAAATATGTGGACCGGGGCCTGCTCTCGCGCATCCCCGTCGAGCTGCCCAACCGCATGCCCAGCTATGGCCTCATCACCCGCCTGGGCGAGCCGCCCACACCCTCGGCACAGGCCTTTATCGACGTGTTGCGCGACACGGCGGGTGTGGCGCCGGACGTTGTGGGGGAGTGACCAGGCCCGCGCTATGCCTGGCCTCTTTCGATAACCAATGGTTATTGGAAATTGGGGCGGCAAAGCCCTGCCGTTATGCTCTGCGCCCTTTCCCGCAATCCAGGCCTTTTGCTCCATGACCGACGCATCCGACACGCCCGACACCATCCAAGAACCCCGCTGCTGGAGCGATGGGCGCTGGACGGCGCAGGTCATCAAGAACGAAGACGACGACGGCTGGGCTGTGTCCATGACGCTGAAGGGCGAGGCCGAGCCCGCACTGGTGGGCCCCTGGACCATGGGACGCGACAAGAAGAACCCCAAGCCGCTCGATGTGTCGGCCTTCCACACCCTGGTCAAGACCGCCAGCGAAGTGGTGCGCCGCCACGAGCAGCAGTTGCATGCGCAGCTGAACAAGAGCGTGCACATCACCACCGCAGACGGCCAGCGCCTGCGCGTGGCGCTGGCCATCGTGCCCGATGAGGAAGGCGCCACGGCCACGCTGAGCGCAGAGGACGAGCTGGGTGAGGAACTGGCGCGTGCGTCCGCGCCGCCCACCTTCAAGCTCACGCCCGCCAGCGCAGCGGGCTGGGCCGAAGGCGGGTTTCAGCGCGTGCGCTGAGCAGACTTCGGCATTCAATACAGCCCACAGCCGCAGAAACCGGCACTGCCAGTGCAGGCAATCGCCTGCGCGACGGCGTACTGCGTGCCCGCCGCCTAAAATCCCACCCGTCGGCCCCGGATGACCTTCGGGGCCGACAGCGTTCTCAGGGCGGGGCGGAATTCCCCACCGGCGGTATTTGTTGGCTGAAAAGCCCGCAAGAGCCCGCGAGCGCCTGCGGTGCCGTTCTTCGGATCGGCCTGCAGGGTCAGCAGATCTGGTGCGAAACCAGAGCCGACGGTCACAGTCCGGATGAAAGAGATCGCGAAACCCACAGCTCCCGCCATGGGTGGCTGGGCCCTCGGCGTTTGCCTGCGTGCTTTGTTGCGCGCTGGCAGGGCGCAGGGCCTGCGCCGCCCTGTGCAGGCGCCGTGTTCGCGCGCGCCCTGATTCTGGTATGACCTGTTTTGAGGAACCCATGAATCAGTCTTCTTCACCTTCCATTTCCCCCCTGGCTCCCGTCGCTGCCCACCGTGGCGCCCGCGTGGCCATCATCAGTGCCAGTTGGCACCAGGACATCGTGCACCAGGCCCGCGACGCGGCCCTGGCCGAGTTCGACCGCCACGGCCTGCCCCCCGCGCAGGTGGCGCTGTTCGATGTGCCCGGCGCGTTCGAGATTCCGCTGCTGGCACGCAAGCTCGCGCGCAGCGGGCGCTACGACGCCATCGTGGCCTGTGCGCTGGTGGTCAACGGCGGCATCTACCGCCACGAGTTCGTCACCACCGCCGTCATCGACGGCCTGATGCGCGTGCAGCTCGACACCGAGGTGCCCGTGATGTCGGCCGTGCTCACGCCGCGCGACTTCCACGACCACGAGGACCATGTGCGCTTCTTCCGCGAGCATTTTGTGAAGAAGGGCACCGAGGTGGCCCAGGCCTGCCTGCAGACCATGGCCTACCTGCGCAAGCTGGCCTCGCCCACGCTGGCCACCGTGCAGCAGGCAACCCCTGCGCTGGCTGAAGCCTGAGAAGACGCCAGTTGCTACCATTTATGTAGCTGTTGGCGCATGATGCACTAGCGCTTCAAGCCGATTAGGCTTGAAATGGCTGCTCCGCTTCAGCCTGCGGCCAACCGGGGCTGGTGGTGGCCCGGTGCGGGCATGCTGGCCTGCCCGGGGGTGTTGGCGTCGGTGTCTGCCAGCCGGAACACCGCCACTGCCTGCACCAGCTGCTGCGCCTGCACCTTGAGGCTGTCAGCGGCGGCGGCGCTCTGTTCGACCAGCGCTGCGTTCTGCTGCGTGGCCTGGTCCATTTCGGTGATGGCGTCCCCTACCTGGGCGACTCCCGCGCTTTGCTCGCTGCTGGCAGCGCTGATCTCGCCCACGATATCGGTCACGCGGCGGATGGCGCTCACCACCTGGTTCATCGTGGCGCCCGCCTTGTCCACCAGCGTGGTGCCCAGTTCCACGCGCTCCACGCTGGCGTGGATCAGGGTCTTGATCTCCTTGGCGGCCTCGGCACTGCGCTGCGCGAGGCTGCGCACCTCACCGGCCACCACGGCAAAGCCCCGGCCTTGTTCACCGGCACGGGCCGCTTCCACGGCGGCGTTCAGCGCCAGGATGTTGGTCTGGAACGCGATGCCATCGATCACGCTGATGATGTCGGCGATCTTGCGGCTGCTGTCGTTGATGCCCTTCATGGTCGTCACCACCTCGGCCACCACATCACCGCCCTGCACGGCCACGGTGCTGGCGCTCACAGCCAACTGGTTGGCGGTGCGCGCGTTCTCGGCGTTGGCCTGCACGGTGGAGCTGAGTTCTTCCATCGATGCCGATGTTTGCTCCAGCGCGCTGGCCTGCTGTTCGGTGCGGGCGCTCAGGTCGTTGTTGCCCTGCGCGATCTCGGTGCTGGCGGCGGCCACGCTGTCGGCGTTGTTGCGCACATTGCTTACCACCTGCGACAGGCTGATCTGCATGTCGTGCAAGGCATTGAGCAGCAGTGCGATCTCGTCCTTGCCCTGCACGTGCCGCGCCACCGTCAGGTCGCCGCTGGCCACGGCCTGCGACACGCGCACCGCGTTGTCCAGCGGGTTCACCACGGTGCGGCTGAAGGCAATGGCGCCTGCTATGCCCAGCGCGCACACCACCAGCATCACCACCAGGCTGATGGTGGTGGCCCGCTGCGCAGTGGCGGCGGCACGTTCGGCCACGGCGCTGCTGGCCTTGGCGATCAGCTCGCCGGCCTGGTCCAGCAGTTGTGAGGGCTCGCGGTCCATGCCCGCCACGGCCTTGTCGCCCGCTTGCGGGTCGTGGTCGGCCGCCTTGAAGGCTTCAAACCCCTTGCGGTAGGCGGTGCCCATGCGTTCGTGGGCCTGGGCAAACTGCAACACGCGTTCGCGGCCCTCCCCCGGGGGCAGGGCGGCCACGAGCTTTTGCGCCTCGTCCTTGATGGCCTGTTCCTGCTTTTCAAACGCGGCCCAGTAGCGCGTGAGCTGGGCCGGGTCCTTGCCACGCAGCAGCACGTTTTTCCACTCCTGCACCTGCACCTTGAAGTTGTTGAGCATGCCCGCCGCCATGCGCTCGTGCTCGAAGCTCTGGGCCACGGTGGTCTGGTAGGTGTCGAGCGCCTGGTTCAGGCGGCTGATGCCAAACAGGGCCGCTGCAAACAGCAATAGCAGCGACACGGTGAATGCCAGGGGGAGCTTGAGGCTGAGCTTCATGAGGAACTCCTTGAGGGTCCAGAAACGCCGCAGTGCTGGGCCATGGGCCCAGCACCCTGGTCCAGCGGCGCGCCGTGCGCGGGGCCGCAGACAGGGTGTCTTTGGGATTATGGAGACGGATGTAATTTTTTGTACATGTCTTTTTTGCCGTGGGGCCGAGGCAAGCGGGCTCCGTCAGTCGCTCGCTTTGTCATCCGATGGACAGCGGATAGCGGATAGCGCGAGCCAGATAAGCGCCAGGGGCCGGTGCAATGCAGACAGCACAAACAAAACGGCCTTGCCGGTGAGGGCAAGGCCGTGCAGTGGTCAGGGCATGGCGCAGGCCGATGCCGCGAGGGTCTGGCTACAAAACCCCGCTGGCCCGCAGTGCCGCGATGCGCGCTGGGTCCAGCCCCATCTCGCGCAGCACCTCGTCGGTGTGCTGGCCCAGTGCCGGCGGCGCATTGCGCAGCACGGGTGGGGTGGCCGACAGGCGCAGCGGGCTGGCCACGCCGGTGATCTGCAACACGTTGTCGGTGGCGGCCTCGTCGTCCTTCCAGCGCGGCAGCGTCACCGCCAGGCCACGGGCCTGCACCTGCGCGTCGTCAAACGCCTGGGCAATGGTGTTGATGGGGCCGCAAGGCACGGCCTTGTCTTCCAGCAGCGTGATCCAGTCGGCTGTGGTGCGCGTGCGGGTCACGGCCTCCATGGCGGGGATCAGCGCGGTGCGGTTTTGTACGCGCAGCGTGTTGGTCGCAAAGCGCGGGTCGCTGGCCCACTGGGGCTGCTCGGCGGCGGCGCAAAAGCGCTGGAACTGGCCGTCGTTGCCAATGGCCAGCAGCATGTTGCCGTCCTGCGTGGGGAAGTCCTGGTAGGGCGCGAGGCTGGGGTGGCTGTTGCCCATGCGGCCGGGCGCCTTGCCGGTGGCGAGGAACCCCGAGGCCTGGTTGGCCAGCACGGCCATGCCCACGTCCAGCAGCGCCATGTCGATGTGCTGGCCCTGGCCCGAGCCATTGGTGGCGTTGTCGCGCACGTGCAGCGCGGCCAGGATGGCGTTGCTGGCATACAGCCCGGTGAAAAGGTCAATGACGGCCACGCCCACCCGCATCGGGCCGCCGCCGGGCTGGCTGTCGGCCTGGCCGGTGATGCTCATCAGGCCCGTCATGGCCTGCACCATCAGGTCGTAGCCCGCACGCTCGGCGTAGGGCCCGTCCTGCCCGAAGCCGGTGACGGAGCAGTAGATGAGGCGGGGGTTGAGCGCGCGCAGGCTCTCGTGGTCCAGACCGTATTGCTTGAGGCCGCCGACCTTGAAGTTCTCCACCACGATGTCCGCCTCTTGCGCCATCTGCTTGATGAGCGCTTGCCCCTCGGGCGAGGCCATGTCGATGGTGACCGAGCGTTTGTTGCGGTTGCACGCGGTGTAGTAGCTGGCCTGGTTGGTGTCGTTGCCCTCGGCGTCTTTCAAGAAGGGCGGGCCCCACTGGCGCGTGTCGTCGCCGACACCGGGGCGCTCCACCTTGACCACGTCCGCACCCAGGTCTGCAAGGATCTGCGTGCACCACGGCCCGGCCAGCACGCGGGAGAGGTCGAGCACCTTGATGCCTGCGAGGGCGCCTGGGGCGGTAGAAGAGGTGGTCATGGTGTGTTTACTATGAAATTGATAGCTGTCAGCGCATGATTGACTAGCGCTACAAGGCAAAAACACCGCAAAGGCGGTGTTTTTGCCGGTTTTCGGGGCGCAGGCCGATCAGTTGGCGAACGCGGCGATGCCCGTCTGGGCGCGGCCCAGGATCAGCGCGTGCACATCGTGCGTGCCTTCGTACGTGTTCACCACTTCCAGGTTCACCAGGTGGCGGGCCACGCCAAACTCGTCGCTGATGCCGTTGCCGCCCATCATGTCGCGCGCCAGGCGGGCAATGTCCAGCGCCTTGCCGCAGCTGTTGCGCTTGATGATGGAGGTGCCTTCCACGCTGGCCGTGCCCGCGTCCTTCATGCGGCCAAACTGCAGGCAGGCCTGCAGGCCAATGGCGATTTCGGTCTGCATGTCGGCCAGCTTCTTCTGGATGAGCTGGTTGGCGGCCAGGGGGCGGCCAAACTGCTTGCGGTCCAGCGTGTACTGGCGCGCGGTGTGCCAGCAGAACTCGGCCGAGCCCAGGGCGCCCCAGGCGATGCCGTAGCGCGCGCTGTTCAGGCAGGTGAAGGGGCCCTTGAGGCCTTGCACTTCAGGGAAGGCGTTTTCTTCGGGCACGAACACGTCGTCCATCACGATCTCGCCGGTGATGGAGGCGCGCAGGCCCACCTTGCCGTGGATGGCGGGGGCGGTCAGGCCCTTCATGCCCTTCTCCAGCACAAAGCCGCGGATGGGGCCCACGGCGCCGCCTTCGGACACTTCCTTGGCCCAGACCACGAACACGTCGGCCACGGGGCTGTTGGTGATCCACATCTTGCTGCCCTTGAGCTTGTAGCCGCCATCGACCTTGTAGGCGCGCGTGGCCATGCTGCCAGGGTCAGAGCCGTGGTCGGGCTCGGTCAGGCCAAAGCAGCCGATCCACTCGCCGCTGGCGAGCTTGGGCAGGTACTTCTGGCGCTGGGCTTCGCTGCCGAATTCATAAATGGGCACCATCACCAGCGACGACTGCACGCTGGCCATCGAGCGGTAGCCCGAGTCCACACGCTCTACCTCGCGGGCGATCAGGCCGTAGGCCACGTACGACAGGCCGGGGCCACCGTATTGCTCGGGGATGGTGGGGCCCAAGAGGCCCACTTCGCCCATCTCGCGGAAGATGCTCACGTCCATCTTTTCGTGGCGGAAGGCGTCCAGCACGCGGGGTGCCAGCTTGTCCTGGCAATACGCTGCGGCGGCGTCGCGGATGGCGCGCTCGTCGTCGGTCAGTTGTTGGCTCAGAAGGAACGGGTCATCCCATTGAAAAGCGGCGTGGGCCATGTGTGTCTCCAGGTCGGAAAGTGGGGGAAGAAAAAAACGAATCTGGAACGCATCGTAGGCCTTGGGGTGGTGGCCCGCAAGCGAGTTCTTTTCATCCAGACATGCGTTTATGGAATGTATGGAATACTGGCGGCCGGCTAAGCCACGGCGTGGCCGGTCACTTAAAAATTCCTCTTCATCATGCGCCGCAACATTCCATCGACCCAGGCCCTGGCCTGTTTTGAAGTGGCCGCCCGCCACGAGAGCTACACCCGCGCCGCGCAGGAGTTGTCGCTCACCCAAAGCGCCGTCTCGCGCCAGATCCAGGCGCTGGAAGAGTTTTTGGGCGTGGCACTGTTTCGCCGCACGCGCCACGGCGTGGTGCTGACGCCTGCGGGCGCGCACTATGGCCGCCAGGTGGCGCGCTGGCTGCAGGGGCTGGAGCGCGATACGCTGGACGTGATGGCCCACCAGGGCGAGGGCGGCACCCTTACGCTGGCCGCGGTGCCAACCTTTGCCACGCGCTGGCTCATCCCCCGCCTGCCGCACCTGGCGCAGGCGCATCCCGATATCGTGGTGCACATCGACACGCAGACACGCCCCTTCTTGTTTGCCGACACCACCTTCGATGCCGCCTTGTATGCCGGCACGCCCGAGCAGGTCGCCAACTGGCCCGGCGTACAGGCGCAACTGCTGATGCACGAAGACGTGGTGCCCGTGTGCAGCCCGCGCCTGCTCGAATCCGCCGCGCCCCGGGGCCGGGGCCGCGCCCACCAGCCCGTGGCCGCCGAGGCGCTGGCCGAGCTGCCGCTGCTGCAGCAAAGCACACGCCCCTACGGCTGGCGCCAGTGGTTCGATGCCATGGGGGTGGAGGCTCCGCACGCGCTGGATGGCCCGCGCTACGAGCTGTTCTCCATGCTGGCCGTGGCCGCTACGCATGGCATGGGCGTGGCGCTGATCCCGCCGCTGCTCATCGAGGCCGAGCTCGCCAGCGGCGAGCTGGTGGTGGCCTGCAACCGCCCGCTGCGCGGCGAGCGGGCGTACTACCTCATCAGCCCCGCACAGGCCCAGCCCCCGGTGCTGGCCACGTTTGCGCGCTGGCTCCAGCACATGGCCGAGGTGGGGAGCCCGCCGGTTGCGGGATGACGCGCTTGCGCCCACGGGGGCTGTGAACTAATCTGGCCGCGCGGAAGTCTGTCTTTCATTCAGCAACCTTGTTGGAGAGCGACCACCATGACCACTTACCACGCTCCGCATTTCGACCCCACCGTGGACGAGATCGAGACCCTCAAGCAACTGGAGATGGGCGAAGTCATCACGCTGCCCCACGCGCTCAAGGACCATGTGTCGGGGCGATTGCTCGAATGGGGCTTCATCACCAAGGGGACGGGGGGTGAGCTGGCCATCACTGCCAGTGGCCGCCAGTTGATCCGGCGACAGGACAACTGACCCCGCGCGTCAGCCGACCCCTTGTGCGCATCCGTCGCAGGGTGTGGCGTGGACCTCCGTGCGGGTGGGTGCCTTTGGCTAAATCCTGGTGCGCGGGCTGGGGAATCCGGGCCCTGTGCCCGCCGCGCGCAGCGTTGGGCCTATCCTGTGCCATTCCCTTTGTCTGGAGCCGCTGTGCCCGCTTTGGCCCGTTTGCGCACCACCCTGTGCATCGCCGCGCTGGCCGTTGCCGGTGTGCTGCTGGCGGGTTGCAGCACAGTGCGGCTGGCGTACAACCAGGTGCCCCACCTGGCGTACTGGCAACTGAACCGTTACCTTGACCTGTCGGACGCGCAGACGGAGCGCGTGCGTGGCGACTTGGGCGACCTGCACCGCTGGCACCGCGACACCATGCTGCCCCAGCATGCCGAGCTGTTGCAAAAGGTGCAGCAGCAGTTGCCCGCGACCATCACCCCCGAGCAGGCCTGCCGCATCTATGACGAGGCACGTACACAGCTGGACAAGGTGCTGGCCCAGGCCGAGCCCAAGGTGGTGTGGCTGGCCTCGCAGCTGTCCGAGGCGCAGATCCGCAATCTGGAGCGCAAGCAGGCCGACAGCAACGCTGACTGGAAATCCGAATGGCTGGACCCATCGCCCGACAAGATGCGCGAGCGCCACTTCAAGGACCTCTCGTCGCGGCTCGAAACTTTTTATGGCGCGCTGGACGAACCCCAGAAGGCCGTGCTGCGCGCCTTTGTCGCCCAGTCGGCTTTTGACCCGCAGCGCACCTATGCCGAGCGCGTACGCAGGCAAGAAGACCTGGTGCAGGTGCTGCGCAACATCCAGGCTGACCGTGGCAACACCGCCCAGGCCCGCACGCTGATGCTCGGCTTTCTGGACCGCGTGGTGACGTCACCGGACGGCGCCTACCAGCGCTACGCACAAGCGCTGGTGGCCGAGGGCTGCGAGGGATTTGCGCGCCTGCACAACGCCATGACGCCTGCGCACCGGCTGCGTGCGGCGCAATCGCTCAAGGGTTATGAGCAGGACTTCCTGTTGCTGGCTGCGCGCTGAGGTGCTGCGCGAGGGTGGGGCGAAGCGCAAAGGCTGCTGCCGCGACGCGAAGGTCAGCAGAACATCATCGCCAGCAGGGCCGCATCCTCGGCCATGTTCTGCAGGGCATAACCCGCCAGCCGGTAGGCCAGCACGGTGGCGTGCGCGATCAGATCCTGGGCGGTCATGGCGGTGGCTGGGTGTGGAGGTGTGCAGAAATCACATGCCGCCGCCACAGCGGCTGGCCCAGCAAAAAGGCCGATAGCTCGTGGAAGCTACCGGCCTTGTTGACTGTGGTGCCCGGGGCCGGAATCGAACCGGCACGCCTTGCGGCGGGGGATTTTGAGTCCCCTGCGTCTACCAATTTCACCACCCGGGCGGAATATGTGAAGCCCTGAATTATGGCACAGTAGGGCGTATGAAATATCCGACGATTGAAGACGCGGTAGGCAACACGCCGCTGGTGGCGCTGCAGCGCATTGGGGCCCAGGACAACGCCGCGCGGGGCAATGTGGTGCTCGGCAAGCTGGAAGGCAACAACCCGGCGGGGTCCGTCAAGGACCGGCCTGCACTGTCGATGATCCGCCGCGCCGAAGAGCGTGGCGACATCCGCCCTGGCGACACGCTGATCGAGGCCACGTCGGGCAATACCGGCATCGCTTTGGCGATGGCCGCGGCCATCAAGGGCTACCGCATGGTGCTGGTGATGCCTGAGGACTTGTCCATCGAACGCGCCCAGACCATGAAGGCCTTTGGCGCCGAGCTGGTGCTCACACCCAAGAGCGGCGGCATGGAGCACGCCCGCGACCTGGCCGAGGCCATGCAAAAGCGTGGTGAGGGCAAGGTGCTGGACCAGTTTGGCAACCCCGACAACCCCCGCATTCACTACGAAACCACGGGCCCCGAGATCTGGGAGCAGACCGGCGGGCGCATCACCCACTTTGTGAGCGCGATGGGCACCACGGGCACCATCACGGGCGTGTCGCGGTTCCTCAAGGAGAAGAACCCTGCCATCCAGATCATCGGTGCACAGCCCGAAGAAGGCTCGCGCATCCCGGGCATCCGTAAGTGGCCGCAGGAGTACCTGCCCAAGATTTATGACGCCAGCACGGTCGATGAGCTGGTGTATGTGAGCCAGGACAGCGCCGAGGACATGTGCCGCCGTCTCGCGCGCGAAGAGGGCATTTTTGCCGGCATCTCGGCTGCAGGCGCGTGCTGGGTGGCGCAGCAGATCGCTGCGCGCGACAGCAATGCCACCATCGTCTTCATCGTGTGCGATCGGGGCGACCGGTATTTGTCGACCGGGGTGTTTCCTGCGTGACCTGTGGAATGGCCTGCGCAGTGGGCTCCAGGGCATTGCCGGGTGCCTCCTCGCAGGTTTTTGAATCAGAATGGCTGCTTGTGCTAGTTGAACATGCCTCAGCAGCTACATAAAAGATAGCATATGCCCTACGAAGTTCGTTTTTGCCCCCACTGTGCCACCGAGTTGCAGCCCATCACGCTGGCCGAGGATGGCGGCGACAAGGAGCGGCTGCGCTGCCCCGCCTGCGGCTGGACGCACTGGAACAATCCCACGCCCGTGCTGGCTGCCATTGTGGAGATCGACGGCAAGGTGCTGCTGGCGCGCAATGCGGCGTGGCCCGGCAAGATGTTTGCGCTGATCACCGGCTTCATGGAGGCGGGCGAGTCGCCCCAGGAGGGCATTGCGCGCGAGGTCAAGGAAGAGACCAACCTCGATGTGCAGTCCGCCACCCTGGTGGGGGCCTACGAGTTTTTGCGCATGAACCAGGTCATCATTGCCTACCACGTGGTGGCCACCGGGCAGGTGCAACTGTCGCCGGAGCTGGTGGACTACCGACTGTACGATCTGCCAGACCTCAAATGCTGGCCTGCGGGCACGGGCTACGCGCTGGCCGACTGGCTGCGCACACGGGGCCACGAGCCCGTGTTTTTCACGGCCGAAGAAAATGCAGAACGCCGCCGTGGGCTGGACGAACAAGCCCCGGCCGCGACGCCGCCAAAGGATTGATGACCATGGACATTCACAAAGAAATCGACACCCGGGGCCTGAACTGCCCCTTGCCCATCCTCAAGGCCAAGAAGGCGCTGTCGGACATGGCCAGCGGCCAGCTGCTCAAGGTGGTGGCGACAGACAACGGATCGCTGCGCGACTTTCAGGCGTTTGCCAAGCAGACCGGCAACGAGCTGGTGGAGCAACAGACCGTGGGCGAGGAGTTCATCCACATCCTGCGCCGCCGTTGAACGTAAAAATGGCTGCCAGCGCTTATCCAATAAGCACGGGCAGCTATCGATTTTGAAGTTTCAGAGGGCTTGGCCGGCTGCGTTTACAGCGCCAGGTTCTTTAGGTAGTCCCGGAAGTGCGCCCCCACCTGCGGGTGCTGCAGGGCCAGTTCCACCGTCGCTTCCAGAAATCCTTCCTTGCTGCCGCAGTCGTAGCGTTTGCCTTCGTACTGGAAGGCGTACACGGCTTCATTGTTCATCAGGCGCGCAATGCCATCGGTGAGCTGGATCTCGCCGCCCACGCCGCGCGGCTGGTTGCGGATCTCGTCAAACACGCCGGGCGTGAGGATGTAGCGGCCCGCCACGCCCATGCGCGAGGGGGCATCGGCCGCCTTGGGCTTTTCGACAATGCGCTGGATGCGGATCAACGGGCCACCGGCAGGCTCGCCCGCCACGATGCCGTACTTGTGCACCTGGTCCTCGGGCACCTCTTGCACGGCGATCACCGATCGGCCTTGCTGGCGGAACGCGGTCGCCATCTGCGCCAGCACGGGCTGACCGCCCTGGGGGCCCACCATCAAATCGTCAGCCAGCAGCACGGCAAAGGGCTCCTTGCCCACCAGGGGCTCCGCGCACAACACTGCGTGGCCCAGCCCTAACGAGCGCGGCTGGCGCACAAAGGCGCAGTCCATGTCGCTGGGCTGGATGGAGCGCACCAACTCCAGCAGTTCCTTCTTGCCGGCTGCCTCCAGCTCGGCCTCCAGCTCGTAGGCGGTGTCGAAGTGGTCTTCAATGGCGCGCTTGCTGCGGCCGGTCACAAAAATCATGTGGCGGATGCCGGCGGCGTAGGCCTCTTCCACTGCGTACTGGATCAGCGGCTTGTCCACCACGGGCAGCATCTCCTTGGGGCTGGCCTTGGTGGCGGGCAGAAAACGCGTGCCCAGTCCGGCAACGGGGAAAACGGCTTTGCGAACGGTCGTGGCAACAGTCATGGGGCTCCTCTGGACGGATGGGTGACGGTGTGCCCGGGCTGCACTGCAGTCCGTAACCCACACCGGCAAAACATGAAAACGGGGCGGGCAGCCCCTACGGGACGGGCTGCCATGGCGCAGTATGGCCCGGGTTTTAGCCCAGCCGTGTCAGCTGATCGCGCAATCTGCCCAGCGTGGCGCCGAAGTCGGCAATGCGCTTTTTCTCCTGCTCGATCACCGCCGCAGGGGCCTTGGCCACAAAGGCTTCGTTGGACAGCTTGTTGTTCGCCTTGGTGATCTCGCCGTCGATGCGGGCGATTTCCTTGGACAGGCGCGCCTTCTCAGCCGCCACGTCGATCTCCATGTACAGGCACATGCGGGCGTCACCCACCACGGCCACGGGCGCGGCCTGTGCGGCGGCGGCCCAGGCGGACTCGTCGTCAAACACCTTCACCTCGCTGAGCTTGGCCAGCGCCTGCAGCACCGGGCCCACGCCACGCATGAACTCGGTGTCGCCCACCACGTACAGGGGCAGGCGGGTGGAGGGAGACACGTTCATCTCGCCCCGCAGCGCGCGGCATGCGTCCACCAGGCCCTTCACGCGGCCCATGTGGGCAATCGCGGCCTCGTCGATCTTCTCGGGCTGGGCCTGGGGGTAGCGCGCAATGCTGACCGATTCGCCCGGGATGCCGGCCACAGGTGCCACCACCTGCCACAGGGCCTCGGTGATGAATGGGATGATGGGGTGGGCCAGGCGCAGGATGGCTTCCAGCGTGCGGATCAGCGTGCGGCGCGTGGCGCGTTGCTGCGCTTCGGTGCCGTTCTGGATCTGCACCTTGGCGATCTCCAGGTACCAGTCGCAGTACTCGTTCCAGACAAAGTCATAGATCGTGTTGGCCACGTTGTCCAGGCGGTACTCTTCAAAGCCTTTGGCGACTTCGGCCTCGGTCTTTTGCAGCAGCGAGCTGATCCAGCGGTCGGCCTGGCTGAACTGCATGTAGCCGTGGGCCGGGCCGCCGGGCTGGCACTCTTCCTTGGTGTGCTCCTTCAGGCCACAGTCCTGGCCCTCGCAGTTCATCAGCACGAAGCGGCTGGCGTTCCAGAGCTTGTTGCAGAAGTTGCGGTAGCCCTCGCAGCGCTTGCTGTCGAAGTTGATGCTGCGGCCCAGCGATGCCAATGCGGCAAACGTGAAGCGCAGCGCATCGGCGCCGTAGGCGGGAATGCCCTCGGGGAATTCCTTTTGCGTGTTCTTGCGCACCGTGGGCGCGGTCTCGGGCTTGCGCAGGCCGGTGGTGCGCTTGTCCAGCAGGGGCTCCAGCGCGATGCCGTCGATCAGGTCCACCGGGTCGAGCACGTTGCCTTCGGACTTGCTCATCTTCTTGCCCTGCGCGTCGCGCACCAGGCCGTGGATGTACACATGCTTGAACGGCACGCGGCCCGTGAAGTGCGTGGTCATCATGATCATCCGGGCGACCCAGAAGAAGATGATGTCGTAGCCCGTGACCAGCACGGTGCTGGGCAGGTACAGGTTGAAGTCGTCGGTGGCGCTGTCGCCCTGGTTGGGCCAGCCCATGGTGCTGAAGGGCACGAGGGCGGACGAGTACCAGGTGTCCAGCACATCCTCGTCGCGACGCAGCTTTTTGCCGGGCGCCTTGGCCTGGGCCTCGGCTTCGTCGCGTGCCACGATCACGTTGCCGTCTTCGTCGTACCAGGCCGGAATCTGGTGGCCCCACCACAGCTGGCGGCTAATGCACCAGTCCTGGATGTTGTTCATCCACTGGTTGTAGGTGTTCACCCAGTTCTCGGGCACAAACGTCACCTCGCCGCTGGCCACGGCGTCGATGGCCTTTTGCGCGATGCTCTTGCCCGTGGGGTCCTGGTCGCTCACCTTGCTCATGGCCACGAACCATTGGTCGGTCAGCATGGGCTCGATCACTTGGCCGGTGCGGGTGCAGATCGGCACCATGAGCTTGTGCTTCTTCACCTCGACCAGCGCACCGATGGCTTCGAGGTCGGCCACCACGGCCTTGCGGGCCACGAAGCGGTCCATGCCCTGGTACTTGGCGGGGGCGTTCTCGTTGATGGTGGCCTGCAGGGTCAGCACCACGATCATGGGCAGCTTGTGGCGCTGGCCCACGGCGTAGTCGTTTTGGTCGTGCGCTGGCGTCACCTTCACCACGCCCGTGCCAAATTCCTTGTCGACGTACTCGTCGGCGATCACCGGGATCTGGCGGTCGCACAGCGGCAGGTTGACCATCTTGCCGATGAGGTGCGTGTAGCGGGCATCCTCGGGGTGCACCATCAGCGCCACGTCGCCCAGCATGGTTTCAGGCCGGGTGGTGGCCACCGTCAGGCTGCCCGATCCATCGGCCAGCGGGTAAGCGATGTGCCACAGCGAGCCGTCTTTTTCTTCGCTCTCGACTTCCAGGTCGGACACGGCGGACTGCAGCTTCGGGTCCCAGTTCACCAGGCGCTTGCCGCGGTAGATCAGGCCCTGTTCGTAGAGCTTCACGAAGGTGTCGGTGACCACCTTGGAGAGCTTGTCGTCCATGGTGAAGTATTCACGGCTCCAGTCCACGCTGTCGCCCATGCGGCGCATCTGCGTGGTGATGGTGTTGCCGGACTTTTCCTTCCACTCCCACACCTTGCTCACAAAATTCTTGCGCGCCTCGGGCGGGGTGGGGCCCATGTCGTAGCGGCTGATGCCTTGCTCCTGCAGCTGGCGCTCCACCACGATCTGCGTGGCAATGCCCGCGTGGTCGGTGCCCGGCACCCACACCGTGTTGAAGCCGCGCATGCGGTGGTAGCGCGTGAGGCTGTCCATGATCGTCTGGTTGAACGCATGGCCCATGTGCAGCGTGCCCGTCACGTTGGGGGGCGGCAGCTGGATGGAAAAGGCGGGTTCGCCCGCCTGGGGCTGGCCCGTGCCACGGTGGCCTGCGGTGCCATACCCGCGCTTTTCCCATTCGGGGCCCCAGTGGGCTTCCAGCGCGGCAGGTTCAAACGACTTGGACAGGCTTTCGAGGCCGGGTTGTGGTTGGGGCGTGCTCATGGGGTGTCGCAGTGGGGGCAGTGGGACGGAGCGGCCGCAGGGAGCGCTCCGACGAACAAGAGGGTGAACCGCACATTTTAAGGGACCGCCACCCCGGCGCTGGCCCCGCGGGGGCTTGGGCCGTTTGGCAATCGCGCGCCGTCTGTCGGCCGATTCTTTCCAATGGTTACCTTGAGCCTGGGTGCGCGGGTGAATGCGTCCTGATAATCCCGCCCCACAGAGCGAGGAGGGCGCGGCAACGCGGACCAGGCTCTGAGAGCGGCTAACAAAACTCCCCTGGCGTCGTTGTCTCGCCTTGTCGTACTGCTTGTACTGCCTGCGGCGAAACGCCTAGCCAGGGCCGCTTCGCTGAGTTTTGTTAGCCGCTCTAAGGATCACGATTTACAACAAGGACTGGTGCGGTGGCTTGCGGGGGGCGTTCAGCCTTCCGGTGCCACGGTGCCGGGCCGTCACAACCATCCGAACCTATGACGTTTCAATCTGCCTGGCGCCTGGGCCTGGTCAAGGTCTTTGCCTATGCGCTGCTGGCGCTGTTTCTGGTGCCTGCGGTGACCTACGTGTTCACCCGCCATGTCCAGACCGACCAGGACACCCGTTTTGTGGCCGGTATCAGCCAGCGCATCGATGCCGAAAAGGGCCTGCCCGCCGACGAGACGCAGGCGCGCAAGGACTACTACCGCAGCAACCCGCCGTCCACCATCTGCAGCAATGCAGACCCCGAGGCCCGCGAATACCGCGAGGCGCTGTGCGACACCTTCTCCGATGTCTGGCAGTTCCACATGGCGCGCAAGCTGTCGCTGTGGACGCTGGTGGCCAGTGCGGCGCTGCTGCTGGCGGTGCTGGGGCTGGGGGCGCTGGCGTTTGCCGACCGCACGCTGCAGTACGCGAGCTTTGTGGCGGGCTGGCGCCTGACCTCTTGGGCCAGCGCCACGGCGCTGGTGGTGCAAGGGGCGATGGCAGTGTGGCTGTCGTTCTGGGTGACGGCGTTTTTCTTCCACAAGTACTCGCCCAAGCTGGTACTGTTTGTGGGGTTTGCCGTGGCGGCGGGGGTGCTGGTGGCGGTGGCGGGCATCTTCAAGCGGGTGCAGTCCAGCAACCAGGTGGTGGGCGAGCTGGTGGCCGAGGCCGATGCGCCGCTGCTGTGGCAGCGTATCCGCCACCTGGCGCAGCGCCTGAAGACAGAGCCGCCCCGGCACATCGTGGCTGGCATTGATGCCAACTTCTTCGTGACCGAGGCCCCGATCACCGTGGGCCAACAGACCCTCACGGGCCGCACGCTGTTTGTGAGCCTGCCGCTGCTGCGCATTCTGGACCAGACCGAGGCCGACGCCGTGCTGGGCCATGAACTGGCCCACCTGCGCGGGGGCGACACGCGGCGCAGCGCACAGCTGGGGCCCAAGCTGGTGCAGTTTGACCACTACCGCCACGCCATCCGCACCGGCGGGCTGTCGGCGATGGCGTCGCCGCTGCTGGACCTGTACCGCACCATTTTCGAAATCGCCTTGGCCAGCGACAGCCGCGAGCGCGAGTTCAAGGCCGACCGCCTGGCGGCCAAGCTGGTGAGTCCGGCGGCGATTGCACAGTCGCTGGTCAAGATTGCCGCCTATGCCCAGTACCGTTACCGTATCGAGGACGAACTGTTTGGCCGCAACGAGCGGCACGACAACAGCACGCTGGGCATTGCCAGTTTTGTGGCCCAGGGGCTGGCGCCCTACGCGGCATCGCCCGACTTTGTGGATGCGATGAAGACGGCCAATGTGCCGCACCCCTTCGACTCACACCCCGCCATGCCCGAGCGCCTGCGCAACGTGGGCATGGCCCTGAAAGAGCGCGACTACGGCGCCATCGCCGTGCGCGTGCCTGCCACCACCTGGGTGCAGGAGATCCTGACTGCCGACGCCATCGAGCAGCGGCTGTGGAGCGCCTACGAGCAGCAGTTTGCGCAAGACCACGAGCGCAGCCTGGCCTACCGCTACGAGCCCGCGAACGACGAGGAGCGGGCCCTGGTGCTGCAGTACTTCCCGCCCGTGGTGTTTGCCCTCAATGGCGACGCGACAGTGGAGGTGAGCATTGACGGTATCCGTACCTCGGCCGATGAGACCACGGTGTTCTGGGACGCCATCAAGGGGCTGGAATTCAAGGAAAGCAGCTTTGGCAACGCGCTGATCGTGACCCACCCCGAAAAGAACGCCCTGGGTCTGGGCGCCAAGACCAGCAAGATCAAGCTGCCAGGTCTCAAGAAGGACAAGGACCAGTTCAACGCGGTGGTCAGCCACTACTGGCAGCGCCACCAGATCATGCGTGCGCAGCAACAGGCAGCGGGATGACTGCTATATTTTGTATAGCTGCTGAGGCAATAGGATGTAGCGCTTCAGCGCTGTAGGGCCAAAAATCCCATCGCAAAGCGGTGGGAGGGCCGTTTGACGGGGCTGCGCACCACAGCCAGTGCAGCCGACCCCGTGGACCGTGGACCGTCGAGGCCTGGGGTCAGGTCGGCTTACTTGCGCACAAACTCCGGCCGGTCGTTTTGCTGGGGCTTGAGCGGCGCGTCCACCTTGCCCTCGGCGCGTTCCTTGCGCCATTGCTCCTTGCGCGCCGTCCACTCGCGCAGGCGGGCGTGGGCCACGGTGCTGTCTTTTTCCATCTGCTCGTCGTTGGCCAGTTGGGCCGACAGCTCCAGGCGAATGCCGTTGGGGTCGAAGAAATAGATGCTCTTGAAGATGTGGTGGTCCGTCACGCCCAGCACTTCCACGCCATGCGCCTCCAGGCGCTGCTTGGTGTTCTCCAGCTCCTGCACGGTGTTCACGCGGAACGCGATGTGGTTGACCCACAGGGGCGTGTTGGGCGAGGGCTCGGCCTTCACGTCGTCGCCCAGGTCGAAAAAGGCGATGAACGAGCCGTCCTGCAGGCGGAAGAAGAAGTGGGTGTAGGGGCAGTACTCGCCGGTGCTGGGCACATAGTCGCTCTGGATGATGTGGTACAGCGGCAAGCCCAGGATGTCTTCATAGAACTGGCGCGTTTCCTCGGCGTCGCGGGCCTTGTAGGCGTAGTGGTGCAACTGCTGGATGGCGGCGGGTGCCGGCAGGTTGGCCAGGTCGGTCGGGTTCAGAACGGCGTTCATGCAGAGTCTCCTCAAATCGGTGAACGCAATTCTACTATTCGTAATTGATTTACGTTAAGTTAATTTTTATACCCAGAAGGCTGGCAGATGAGGACGGGCTGGCCCCAAAAAAAAGCCACCCGGTGCAAGGCGCACGGGTGGCTGGTCGCAAGCAGCCGGAGGCAGGGCGGAGCAAGTCAGCCCGCTGCACCCCAGGTCTGCTCGGCCTGGTTTACTGCTTCACGGCTTCAATCTGCACCACCAGGCGCACGTTCTTGGGGAAGCCCCATTCCACGCCGTAGTTCATGCCCCACTGGGTGCGGTCGATGGTGGCTTCAAAGTCGCCGCCGCACACTTCGCGCTTGAGCATGGGGCTGTCGTAGCAGTTGAACTGGTTGGCCTTGAGGGTCAAGGGGGCGGTCTTGCCCAGCAGTGTGAGCTGGCCTTCGACGCTGGCGACCTTGTCGCCGTTGAAGACGAACTTGCTGGAGACAAACTTCATCGTGGGGTGCTTGGCAGCGTCGAACAGGTCGGCGCTTTGCAGGTGCTTGTCAAACGCGGGGGTGCCCGTGTTCACCGAGGTCACATCGAACGTGATCTCGGCCTTGCCCGACTTGCCAGCCTTGTCGAGCTGGACGGTGCCTTCCTTCTTGTCGAAGCGGCCGCGGTTCACGGCGGCGCCAAAGTGGCTGATTTCGAACGAGGCAAAGGTGTGCGTCGGGTCGATGGCGTAGTTGGCCGATTGGGCTTGGGCAGCACCGGCGAACAGGGTGGCGGCGGCAGCCAGGGCGAAGAGGGACTTGCGCATGGAAACTCCTGATAGATCAAAAAGGAAAGGACAAGGGAAAAGAGGAAGGCACCACCCGCCGGGACCGTGCCCGGACGACAGGCGGAGGCCGGTGGGGCCCGGGCAGAGGGGCGGCGCTCAGAGCTTGCCGACGCCAGTCAGCGCGAGCTTGAACTTGACCTGCACGTCGTCGGCCACCATGGAGGTGTCGGCCCACTCGTTTTCGCCGATCTTGAAGGCCAGCCGCTTGATCGGCAGCGCGCCTGTGGCCGTGGTGGTGGGGCCGCTTTGGGTCAGCGTCACGGGCACCACCACGTTCTGGCTGTTGCCCTTGATGGTGAGCGCGCCCGCCACTTCAAATTTGCCGCCGCCCAGGGCCTTGATGCTGGACGACACGAATTGGGCCTGCGGGAACTTGGGCACGTTGAACCACGCGGGCTTGGGCAGCTCTGCATCGGTCTCGCGCGAACCCAGCGTGGCGCTGCCAGTGTCCACCGTGAAGGCGATCTTGCTGGTGGCCAGTTTGGCCGGGTCAAACGCTACCTGGGCGCTGAATTTCTTGAACTGGCCTTCCAGTGGCACGCCCATCTGGCGGGCGGTGAACTGCACCTCGCTTTGCGCGGGCACCAGCTGCTGCTGGGCCAGGGCGGCTTGCGCGCCTGCAACGAGGGCAGCGCCGATCACGATGCGGGACAAGGTAGAAGACAGATGCATGCAGAAACTCCGTTCAATTCACAAAAGGTGGAAGCGGTGGTCGCAGGGGGGCGAGCGACCTTTGAGGTAGGCAAGGCACCCACCAGGGGTTGCCATGGCGCCCTGAAGGTGGAGGCTGGTTATTTCCCGGGGAGCATGCGGTGCAGCAGGCCATCACGGTCGACCAGCTGGTGCTTGAGCGCTGCGGCAATGTGCAGCAGCGCCAGCGCGGCCAATGCAAACGCGGTGTACTGGTGCCAGGGCTTGATGGCCTCAGCCAGGTCCTTGCTCACCGGCACAAAGTCGGGCAGCTGCCACAGGCCCAGGAACACGATGGGGAACCCCGCCGCTGAGCTGTAGGCCCAGCCAATCAGGGGCACGGCGAAGAAAAGCACGTACAGCAGGTGGTGGGTGCCGTGGTGCGCGAGCTTCTGCCAGCCGGGCATGGTCTTCTCAACCGCCTTGGGCAGCGCCGGTGGGCGGTGCGTGGCGCGCCACAGCAGGCGCAGCGCCGACAGCACCAGGATGGTCACACCGGCCCATTTGTGCCAGTTGTAAAGCTTCAGCCGTTGGGGCGAAAAGGGCAGGTCGGCCATGTAGACGCCGACGCCAAACAGAGCGATCAGCGCCAGGCCCAGCACCCAGTGCAACAGCATGGCGGTGCGCGTGTACCGGCGCGGGGTGTCGAGGGTCGTCGTGGAAGTGGCTGTCATCAGCGAATCTGGAGGTCGGTGCACAAAGAAGGTGAGCGAAGGCTGCAAGGGCCGCCGTACTTGGCGGCACAACGCGCTGGGCGATGGCGCAGTGTAGGAAGCGCTGGCCGTGATCTGCTTCAGGCAGATTGATGCCTTGATTCAAATTTATTGAATCGATATGCCTTGAGCGCTCAAAGTTCCCCAATGCTGTGCAATTTCTGCGGAGCGGCTGTTTGCTGGCATCCGCAGGGCACCGGCGTGGCGCCTGCCTGAACCTTGCTGGTGCGCCGGTGCCCTTGTGGAGACACCTTGGCGAATGGGGGAGGTGGCCGCATCAAGTGCAGCGATGGCGGGCTGTACGGGGGCGGGCGCACCCCGCAATGCCCCGTTTATCGGGCCAGCGCGGCCTGTTTCCAGGCGCTGACGGCGGCGCTGTCGTCGCCGCGTTGCTCGGCCAGTTCCGCCACGTGGCGCCAGGCACTGGCGCGCATTGGCGCGTCGTTGAGCTGTTGGGCTGCCTGGGTCAGCAGCTGCTGGGCTTTGCCCCACAGCTGGCGCTTGAGGCAGGCCATGCCCGCCAGGTATTGCAGGCGGGCGTCGCGTGGGTTGGCTTGCTGGGCGGACTCGATGCGGGCCAGCCAGTGCCCGTCGAGCGCATCCAGCCCCGCCTCCAGCGCACGCACCAGCTTGAGGGCGTGTTGCTCGGCCAAGGCATCGGGCAGCTCTACCATGCGTTCCCACACGGGCAGCAACCAGGCACGCACCTGCGTGGCATCGCCACCCAGTGCGGCCAGCCGCTGGGCGGCGTGGATGGCCAGCTCGGGCATGTTGCGCTCGCTGGTCTCCAGCGACAGCCAGATCTGCTGCAACTGAGCGACATCGTGCGCGCTGTTGATGAGTTCGGTGGCCAGGCCGCGCACGATGCTCTGCGCGGCATTGGGCGAGAACGCACGGTGCTTGCCCAGCAGGCGTGCGGTGTCCAGTGCTTCTTGCGTCTGGCGCGCCAGACGGGTGGCCTTGAGCTTGATGCGCAGCGCCAGGGTGCGCCGCGCGGCCCCCTGGGGCAGGGCTGCCAGGCGGTCGAGCGCCGCGTTGGCATCGCGGTCGTCCAGCGACCAGCGGGCGGCGCGCATCTGGGCGCCTTCGTGCATTTCCTGCTCGTTGATGGAGCCGCGCATGGGGGCTTCCTGCAGTGCGTCCTGCAGATGGCTTTCGCGGGTGGCGCGGTCTTGCAGTGCGTGTGACGCCTCGGCGGCGATCATGTGGGCGAGCGCGCGCAGCTGCTTGCCGTGGGGCACCGCCTCGCCGCTGGCCTCCAGCGCGTGTTCTTGCGACAGCGCGGCCACAGCGGCCTTGCGCGAGCGGATGAACCGGCCGCCCAGCATGTGGGTCAAGGCGTCGAGCAGTGCGCCGTGCATGGCACGCTCTTTTTGCTGCACGCGCCAGCGGCGTGCCTGGTGCGGCAGCGCCAGCAGCGCCGCCAGGGCCCGCAGCGCCGCATAAACGGTGACAAAACCGCCCACCAACAGCAACACCACCATGTTGAGCGACAGGTCGATGCGATAAGGCGGCCAGTACAGGGTGACTGTGCCCTGGTTGTTGCCCGCAAACAGCGCGGCCGCCACCGCCACGCCAAACAACGCCAAAAGCCAGAGTGCAGCACGCATATCGTCAACGTCCCGCAGCGGCGGTGGCCAGGGCCGACAGCGTTTCGTCCAGGCGCGGCAGCTCGGCCGCCTTCATGCTTGCCTGGGCCTGCTGCAGGGTGGAGGCCACGTTCTGGGTGCGGCGCGATGCGGGGTCGAAATACTTGTTGAGCGCTGCGGTGGCTGCGGTCAGGTCGGCACGGGCCGACTCGAACTGGCGTGCCAGGATGCCCAGGCGTGCATTGAGCAGCTTGAACTTGAGGTTCTCGCGCAAAAAGAAGGTCTGCTCAGGGGCCAGCAAGATGGCTTCGGGCTGGTCGATGCGGCTCACGCGCACCAGGCTGCGGGCCTCGTCGCGCACCACCTCCCAGCTGCGCTGCAGGGCCGCTTGCCACCAGGCCAGGCCCTCGGTGGGGGCGGGGGCACTGCCAGGGGCTGCGGGGCCGGCGGACAGGCGCTTGGTCGAGGCGGCCTGGGCCACGGCATTGAGTACGGGCAGGTCGTCCACCTGGCGCACCAGGTCGTCCAGGCGGGCCAGCAGGCCGGCGGTGTCGGTCACGGTGGCGCGGGTCAGGCGGTCCAGGTCGCGGCCGATGGCGCGCTGCACGGGGGCCAGGCGGGGCTGGGCAGAGCGCTCGATGCGTTGGTTGGCGCTTTTGAGCGCTGCCACCAGCGGCTCCAGGCTGCCGGTGAGCTGGGCCTGTTGCTGCGCCAGGCGGATGGCCGACTCAATGTCCACCACCAGGTTTTCATCGCGCGAACGCGACAGGCTTTGCATGAGTTCTTCGAGCTGGCTGCGCTGCAGGGCGACCTCGCTCACGCGGGCTTCCGCCACCGACAGGCGTGCCGCCGTGTCGCGCACCAGCTCTTCGGCCTGGCGGGCCATGGTGCGGGCCTCGATGGCCAGGGCGCCCGAGTCGGCGGACTGCCGGGCCAGTTGCTCCTGGATGGCGCTGAGCTTTTGCCACAGCAGGCCGCTGCTGACCAATGCGGCCACCGCCACGGTGCCCAACAGCAAGGTCACGGCGCCACTGCGGCCGGTGGCAGCGGCTGGCGCAGCGGCCGAGGGGGCCGGGCTCACTGCTGGCGCGCCCACAGCGGCGGCCACAGGGGCTGCAGGGGGCGTGGAGGGCAGATCGTCGGGGGGCGCAGAACTCATGCGGCCGATTCTATCGAGGCCACCACATCTTCCAGCGCCGGACGGCATTCCCGCACGATGCCAAAGCCCGCTGCGCGGGCCGCTTCGGCGATGCGCGGGTGGGTGGCCAGCGCCTGTGCTGCGCCCCAGTATTGGCCGGGCAGGGCCTCGGCCAGGTGGGCCACCGCCTCGGAGCTGCTCAGCAGCCAGACAGCGCCGTCGTGCGCCGCCTGTTGCGCCAGCGCCACCTCCTGCGCCGTGAAGCGGGGCGCGCCGCGTTGGTAGGCCACCACAAACTCCACGTGACCGCCCCGCGCCTCGATCTGCTGGGCCAGCCACTCGCGGCCATTGCCCTGGGGCGATTCGTGTGCGCCCTGCGGCGTGGCGGAGCGACCGCGCACGATCAGCACGCGGTCGCCAGGCCGCACCTGGGGGGCCACTTGGCGCCACAGCGCTTCCGAGTCGAACTGCGGCGCGTCGGGCGCGGGCCCGTCGATGGCGCTGCGCGGCACGCCCGCCTGCTCCAGCGCGCGGGTGGTGCCTGGGCCGGGCGCCCATGATCTTGTTTTTGTAGCTGCCAGGGCATGAATATCCAGCGCTACAGGGTGATTTGCCTCAAAAAAGTGCGCCACGGCATTGCCACTGACAAACATCAGGGCGCGGTAGGTGCCGACGTTGGCGCGGGCCGCGTCCAGCGCCTGTCGCAGGGCAGCGTCCGTGCAGGGGCCAATCGCAATCAGGGGCAGTGCCACGGCCTCAATGCCGTGTGCGCCCAGTTGCGCCACCCAATGCGCCGCTTCGCGGGCGGGGCGTGTGACGATGACCCGGGGCGCTGAGGTGCCCATCTCAGGCCGGGGTGACGCCGCGCGCACCCCCAGCACGCAGGCGCTGCGCAATCGCGTCGCCCAGTGCTTCCGCCTGCGCCAGTGTGGTGACCGGGGCAGAGGCCTGGGCGCGCACCAGCGGGGCTTTGTCCTCGGGGTCGCCCCAGGCGGCGTCCAGCTGCAGCACGCCGTGGGTGAAGGTGCCGTGCGCTGCCAAGGGCATCGAGCAGCTGCCCCCCATGGCGCGGCTCACGGCGCGCTCGGCGGCCACGGTCAGCCAGGTGGTCTGGTGGGCCAGCGGTGCCAGCGCGTCGATCAGGTCTTGCCGGTCGCTGCGCACCTCGATGCCCAGCGCGCCCTGGCCTGCCGCGGGCAGCATGGCGCTGGGCTCGAACGTGGTGCGGATGCGGGCTTCCAGCTCCAGGCGCTTGAGGCCTGCGGCGGCCAGCACGATCGCGTCGTACTGGCCTTCGTCCAGCTTGCGCAGGCGGGTGTCGAGGTTGCCGCGCAGGGGCTCGATCTTCAGGTCAGGCCGCAGAGCCTGCAGCAGCACCTGGCGGCGCAGGCTCGACGTGCCCACCACGGCACCCTGCGGCAGGGCGTCCAGGTTCTCGTAGCGGGGGGAGACAAAGGCATCGCGCGGGTCTTCGCGCTCCATCACGCAGGCCAGGGCAAAGCCCTCGGGCAGCTCCATGGGCACGTCCTTGAGCGAATGCACGGCAATGTGGGCGCGGCCTTCTTCCAGCGCCACTTCCAGCTCTTTCACAAACAGGCCCTTGCCGCCCACCTTGCTGAGGGACTTGTCCAGAATCTGGTCGCCCTTGGTGGTCATGCCCAGCAGTTGCACGCTGTGGCCACGGGCTTCGAGCAGCGCTTTGACATGCTCGGCCTGCCACAGCGCAAGGCGACTTTCGCGGGTGGCGATGACTATGGGGGGCGTTGGCGAGGGGCTCAAGTTCGTAACCTGTTTGTAATTATTCAGCGGCGCAGGATGCTAGCATGCGCCCGCACTGGGGCTGGTGCGGCCTGCGGCCATGCGGGCTCAACGCGCCAGGCCATCCCACCCATCCCGGAGACTCCTGCATGAAACGATCCGACAAGGACCAGCCCCTGATTGACGACATCCGCCTGCTGGGCCGCATTCTGGGCGACGTGATCCGGGAGCAGGAAGGGGTGGAGGCTTATGAGCTGGTCGAGCAGGTCCGCAAGCTCTCCGTGGCCTTCCGCCGCGACGCCGACCAGGAGGCCGACCGCGCGCTCAAGAAGCTGCTCAAGTCCCTGTCGGGCGACCAGACGGTGAGCGTGATCCGCGCCTTCACCTATTTCAGCCACCTGGCCAATCTGGCCGAAGACCGCCACCACATCCGCCGCCGCGCTGTGCACGAGCGCGCAGGCGACACGCAAGAGGGCAGCATCGAGGTCGCCCTCTCGCGCCTGCGCTGGGCAGGCATTGCGCCCAAGACGATTTCGCAGACGCTGGCGGGCAGCTACGTGGCCCCCGTGCTCACGGCCCACCCCACCGAGGTGCAGCGCAAGAGCATTCTGGACGCCGAGCGCGACATCGCCCAGTTGTTGGCCACACGCGACGACATCCAGGTGCGCGCCCAGCTCTACAACAGTGCCAAGGACGCGCTCACCCCGCGCGAGCTGGCTGCCAACGAAGCCCTGCTGCGTGCCCGTGTGGCGCAGTTGTGGCAGACGCGCCTGCTGCGCTACAGCAAGCTCACGGTGGCTGACGAGATCGAAAACGCGCTTTCTTATTACGAAGCCACCTTTCTGCGTGAGATCCCCAAGATCTATGCGGACCTGGAAAACGAGCTGGGCCAGTACCCTGTGCACAGCTTCTTGCGCATGGGCCAGTGGATTGGTGGCGACCGTGACGGCAATCCCAACGTCACCGCGCAGACCTTGCAATATGCCCTGAGCCGCCAGGCCGAAGTGGCCCTGCGCCACTACCTGACCGAGGTGCACTACCTGGGCGGCGAGCTGTCGCTGTCGGCCCGCCTAGTGCAGGTGTCGGCCGAGATGGAGGCCCTGGCCCAGCGCTCGCCCGACACCAACGAACACCGCGTGGACGAGCCCTACCGCCGTGCGCTGACTGGTATCTATGCGCGCCTTGCCGCATCGCTCAAGGATCTGACCGGTGGCGAAGCTGCGCGCCATGCCGTGGCGCCGCAGAATGCCTATGCCAGTGCCGAGGAGTTCCTGGCCGACCTGCAGGTGATCGAGGCCTCGCTGCAGTCCCACCATGGCCAGGCCTTGGCTGCCGAGCGACTGCACCCGCTGATCCGTGCCGTGCAAGTGTTTGGCTTCCATCTGGCCACGGTGGACCTGCGCCAAAGCTCCGACAAGCACGAAGAGGTGGTGGCCGAGCTGCTGGCCAAGGCCCGTATCGAGCCCAACTATGCCAACCTGCAAGAGGCCGCCAAGCGCGCACTGCTGATCAAGCTGCTGAACGACGCGCGTCCGCTGCGCGTGGTGGGCGCGGAATATTCGGCCCACGCCCAAGGCGAGCTGGCCATTTTTGAAACTGCCCGTGTGATGCGCGAGCGCTTTGGCCACGAGGCCATCCGCCACTACATCATCAGCCACACCGAAACGGTGAGCGACCTGCTCGAAGTGCTGCTGCTGCAAAAGGAAGTGGGGCTGATGAACGGCACGCTGGATGCCGAGTCGAAGAACCACCTTATCGTGGTGCCCCTGTTCGAAACCATCGAAGACCTGCGCAATGCCGCGCCCATCATGCGCGAGTTCTACAGCCTGCCCGGCGTGGCCGCGCTGGTGCAGCGCAGCGGCGGCGAGCAGGACATCATGCTGGGCTACAGCGACAGCAACAAAGACGGCGGTATCTTCACCAGCAACTGGGAGCTGTACCGCGCCGAGATCGCCCTCGTCGAACTCTTCGATGAACTTGCCACCACCCACGGCATCCAGCTGCGCATGTTCCATGGCCGGGGCGGCACTGTCGGCCGTGGCGGTGGCCCCAGCTACCAGGCCATTCTGGCGCAGCCGCCCGGCACCGTGCGCGGCCAGATCCGTCTGACGGAGCAGGGCGAGGTGATCGCCTCGAAATACGCCAACCCCGAAATCGGCCGGCGCAACCTGGAGACGTTGGTCGCCGCCACGCTCGAAGCCACCCTGCTGCAGCCCACCAAGCCTGCGACGAAGGCCTTCCTGGACGCCGCCGCGCAGCTCTCGCTGGCCAGCATGGGCAGCTACCGTGCGCTGGTGTACGAGACCCCGGGCTTTACCGACTACTTCTTCAACTCTACGCCCATCCGCGAGATCGCCGAGCTGAACATCGGCTCGCGCCCTGCCAGCCGCAAGGCCAGCCAGAAGATCGAAGACCTGCGCGCCATCCCTTGGGGCTTCAGCTGGGGCCAGTGCCGCCTCACGCTGCCCGGCTGGTTCGGTTTTGGCTCGGCGGTGGAAGCCTTCATCAACACCGAAGGCAAGGACCCCAAGGCCCAGCTGGCGCTGCTGCAGAAGATGTACCGCCAGTGGCCGTTCTTCCGCACGCTGCTGTCCAACATGGACATGGTGCTGGCCAAGAGCGACCTGGCCCTGGCGTCGCGCTACAGCGAACTCGTGACCGACGCGCGTCTACGCAAAAAGGTGTTCACCAACATCGAGGCCGAGTGGCACCGCACGGCCGATGCACTCACCCGCATCACGGGCGACAAGCAGCGCCTGACGCACAACACGGCGCTGGCGCGGTCCATCAAGCACCGCTTCCCGTACATCGATCCGCTGCACCACTTGCAGGTCGAGCTGGTGCGCCGCTGGCGCGCAGGGCAGGGCGACGAGCGGGTGCAGACCGGGATCCACATCTCCATCAACGGGATTGCAGCGGGGCTGCGCAATACGGGTTGATCTGCGGGCACAGCGGTCCGAAAACGCACTTTCCAGCCTGCTGCTATCGCGGGCACCCACAACAAAAAGGGCTCCCAATGGGAGCCCAGTTTGTTTGGCCAGTGTGGAACTGTGTGTCTAAAACACCTCCCATGGCAGCAGCATCCGCACCGCGCGAAGTGCCGCCACCATGGGAAGTCCCGCAACTGCGTCAATCGGTCATGCGATTACATGGCGCTGAATTCGCCCGAAGGGATCTGGCCGGTGCGCAGAGCTTCGGCAGCCTGGGCACGCACGGCAGCGCGGTCAGCGGTGGATTTATAGGTCACCACACGCGAGCCAGCAGGCTCGATGCTGCGTGTTTGTGCCACGGTAGCGGCTTCGGCAGTCACTTCAGCGCGGGTGCGGTTGGTGTCGAACTTCAGGGCAAATTGCGAGCCATCGGCTTCGTCGGCATGGGCGCCAAAAGCAGCGAAAGCGGCAACAGCGGCGACGGAGAGGAAACGAGCGGTCTTGTTCATGATGAAAATCCTTGAAAGTTAAAAAGCGTCTCAAAAAAGCCGGGTCAAAAACCATTTCTGAACCGGGTTCGGTGAGTCGCCTTGCGGGTTCGGCTCATCGATTGGATGAACTGTACGCCGATGGTGTTCAGGGAAAAACCACCCAGTCGCAAACTAACTGTTCCAGTATTGGAAACAATCACCAACGACAGTTGGGTGGCGCAGTTGCGCCCTGGTGTTCGGTAATTCGGGGAGCTGCATCTCTGGTGCGATGCCAGAGTCCACGTGTGGAACAGGTGCAGAGATCCGGACCGCCCGAGCCGCAGTGACGGCGTCAGTGGCAGACGCCGCGTCGCTCGGTGGCCAAGTCGCTCAGTCGCCCAGCAACTCGCCCACGGCCTTCAGGTCTTCCACCCGGTCGCACACGGCCTTCACGGCCATCATCACCGGGATGCCCAGCAGCAGTCCCCACAGGCCCCACAGCCAGCCCCAGGCCAGCACGCTGATGAACACGGCCACGGGGCTCATGCTGCTGGTGCGGCTGGTGAGCCAGGGGGTCAGCAGGTTGCCGATCAGCGTGTGGATGACCAGCGAGGCACCGCCAATGGCCATGGCCATGTCGAGCGTGCCAAACTGCAAGAAAGCCACCAGGGCCGAGGCCCCTGTGACCAGCGCCGAGCCGATGTATGGCGCGAGGTTGAGCACGGCGGCCACCACGCCCCATACGGCGGCGTTTTCCAGCCCCAATGCCCAATAGGCCGCGCCGGTGGCCAGGCCGACCAGCACGCTGGTGAACACCTGCAGCAGCAGATAACGCTGTATCTGCTGGGTGATGTCCTGCAGCACATGGATGGTGACCTTGCGCCGCTCCAGGCTGGTGCCCGCAATGCGCAGCAGCTTGTCTCGGAACAGGTTGCCCGAGGCGAGAGCGAAGTAGGTCAGGAACACCACCACCATCAGCTGCCCCAGCGCCGACATCAGGCCCATGGTGCCGCTCCAGAGGTAGTCGCGGATGTTGAAGGGCGGGCGCTCCACGATCACCCGCTGCACGCCCCGGCGGGGCGCTGCGCTGGCGGCGCTGTTTTCGTTGGCGGCCTGCTCGATCTGGGTGGCCGCCTTCTGCACGGTGTCCAGCGGACTGCTGCCACCCGCGCGTGCCTTGAGGTTGTCGCGGACCTTCTTGGCGGCGACAGGAACCGAGTCCACCAGTTGGGCCGCCCCGTCACTCAGCGACCAGGCCGTGCTGGCCAGCCCGGCAACGATGGCCACCAGCAACAAGCCCGCCCCCAGCGCCCGCGGCACATGCCACCGGGCCATCATCTCCACCGCTGGCCGCAGCGCAATGGTCAGCAACAAGCTCAGCATGATCGGGATGAACACCGCACTGGCCCAGTGCAGCAGCGCGACGCTGGCGAACAGTGCCAGCAACGCGAGGGAGAGGTTGCGCACGTCCACGGGCATGTGGAGCATGAGAGGGGCTGCGTGGGACGCCGGACCGGCTGCCGGGGCGTACCCTGCTATTTCAGGGGCATCGGAGTCCTGGCGGGGTGCAGCGTCTGCTGCCGACGCGGCTGTTGCTTGCCCCTCCTCCAGGGGAGTTTGCGAGGAGGGCGTGGAAGTGGGCTCAGTCGTCATGCGCCGATTGTGAGGGGGCCTACAAACAATGCATGTAGGCGTTCAGCGCTTGGTACGGCATGGCCCACGGTCCTCAGCAGAGCGGCAAGGTGCGTTCCTTGTTGAGGGCATCTACGGTGCCCAGCAACTGTGGCCAGTAGGTGGGCAGGGCCGACCATGGGGCTCCGATAGCCAGGTTGGTGGCGTACACCATGCCCGTGTTCAGGCGTGGGCGGTTCGCATTCTTCACGGCTGCTTGCATCTCGGTGCAGGTGCTGGCCGAGTGCACCAGCATCGCTTGCGCTGTGTTGGCCTTGGCATAGACCCAGGTGCTCGACGGCTGTGGATCCACGTTCTGGTACGCGGCTGAATTGCCTGCGTAGGTCACCAGAGTGTCAGCAACCGCGGCGTAGGCCGGGACAGGGTAGGTGCCAGGATTGCCAACCAGGAGAGGGGTGCCCGGAGCGCTGGCACCCGTACTCATGCCCGAGGTCAATCCCTTGACGTAGTTGTAGATGTCCTGGAAGTAAGCGACCCGCGCGCTGTCGGTGGCCATGCCGTCCAGAAAAAAACCATCAAGCAGTTTGGGATAGAGCCTGATGTAGTTGTCGATGGTGGCCTTGACGTCGGCGACGGAGAGCGTGCCGCCGCTGCTCGATGAGGTTGCCACATACCCGATCACGCGGTTGCTGGTGCCTGACACCGCCCGGAAGGCTTTGACTGCGGTGGTGAGGTCGGTGTCTTCCTTGGTGGAAGCTGTCAGGATGCCGCTGTTGGTGCTGGCGATGACGTTGATCTGAACATCGGGATAGCTGGTCGCTCCGCTCGTCAGCGTGGCCCAGGGGGACGATGTACCGGTGGCCGTGAAATAGGCGGGGACCAACACCTGCAGCGGCTTGTGAGCGGGGCGCACATAGTACGTCAGGCTGTCACTGGCCGAGTTGGCGCTGCTGGTGGCAGTGGCTGTCACCTGAAATGTCGCGGTGGGCGGCAGGCTGCTGACCGTCAAGGTGGTGCTGGCGACACCACCAACCGTTGTGGGTGCCACAGGGGCCAGAGTGCCGGCAGTGCTGGGGTTCACGGCGAAGGTGGCAGCGGTGCCGTTTGGCGCGGCGCTGCCGTTCGTAGAGACATTGACGGACAGAGGCTCCGAGCTGCTGGGTTCCAGCACGTTGTTGGCGGACTGCACGAAACTCACGCTGACGGGGGCCGCAGCCGGCGGAGGTGGCGGTGCAGGCGGCGCGGGCGTGGCAGTTTTGTCCGATCCGCCGCCGCAGCCAGCCAGCGCGGCGGTCAAGGCCAGCAGGGACGCGAGGCGTTGTGTCGTGTTCTTGGTGTGCATGGTCTTCCGGGGTTTATTGGGTGTACGGCTATTGTGAGTGCTTGTAGTGGCGTCACCAAGCGCTGAAATCGCGGCTTAAGGTGGGGAAAGACGGCTTTGTTGTGCCGATCACGGATGGCCGGCGCCACTAACATGGCGCCATGCGATCTTCCCTCCTGCGCATTTCGACCGTTGTGCCGTTGCTGGCAGCAACGCTGCTGGCTGGCTGCGGCACCCTGGACGTGCCACGCGCCGACAACTATCCTGCTACTGGCCAGAAAAAGGCCCGCGCCGTGCACCACTGGGATGTGCTGGCTGGGGATGTGGCTGGGCGAGTTGCCGAGAAGATCGCGTCCTGGCCTGCAGGCGAGTACCCCATTCACGTGACGGTGGCGGACAAATCCAGCTTCAACGCGGGTTTCCTCAAACTGCTGACAGTGCATTTGTTGAACCGCGGCGTTGTCCTTTCCACGGTTCCTACTGCGGTGGAGCTGGAGGTGCAGACCCAGGTGGTTCAACACCTGGCCGGTGTTCCGCCCAATTTCCCTGTCCCGATCGCTGGGACCCTCATCGGGACCGGCGTGGGGGTATGGCGTGACTGGAAGGTGCACTATTCGGATCGCACTTTGCTCCCAGGCGTTGCGACAGCACTGGGGGTGGGGGCTGGTTTGGCATTGGACATGGCCCATCTGTACACGCAAGGTGCCGCAGCGGGCGGGCCTACGCGGACTGAAGTTCTGATCACTACGACACTCAAGAGCCGTGACCGTTATTTGGCTGGTTCCGCAGACCTGTACTACATCGAGCGCGAAGATGCCGCGCTGTACCAGCCAGAGGTCTCGGTGCCCGCACCGGCGCCCACCCCCGTTAAAACCTGGCGGGTGGTGGCACCATGATGCGCCGTTTCCATCCCGGCAAGCTCAGGTCCGCGTGGTGCTTGGGCATGGTGGTGGTGTCGGCCCTGGCGCTGCAGGGCTGCTCGACCAACCCGGTCCACAGCTACTACTACGGCAACAGTGCGGGTGGCGTGTCGCGCACCGACCTGATCGAGGTGAACGACCGGGCAACGGATGCCTTGCTGCTCAACGCGCCGCTGGACGCGAGCCAGCCGCTGTTGGTGGCCACCCTGGTCAATGTGGACCGGCTCAACGAGTCGTCGCGGCTGGGGCGCATCTTTTCGGAGCAGATCGCGGGGCGCATGGTGCAGCGCGGGCTGCCCGTGACGGAGGTGAAGCTGCGCGACAACCTGGTGCTGCACCGCGAACAGGGCGAGTTGCTGCTGTCGCGCGAGGTGCGGGAGGTCAGCCAGGCGCAGAACGCGCAGGCCGTGGTTGTGGGCACGTACGCGGTGTCGGCCTCGGTGGTGTACATCAGCCTTAAGCTGGTGAACCCGGTGGGCAACCATGTGATTGCGGCGCACAACTACGCAGTGCCCGTGGACGAGAACGTGCGCACCTTGCTTGCGGGGCGTTGATGGGTGGCTCGGCGTTCTGCCTTGCACCACATTCCATCGGCAGACAGCAGACAGCAGACAGCAAAAATGCCCCATATAGGGCCTTGTTTGTTTGCTATCTAATCAATAGCTAGAGCGGCAATATGAACTAGCGCATCGGGCGCTTTTGGCTCAAAAAACACGCCAAGGTGTCAATGCAGCATCAGCGCGCCGGCGGTCTTGCTCTTGCCGGCACGGGCGGGTGGGTTGCACAGGCCGCAGGTGAAATGGCGGTTTTCGTACAGCTCGGTCACGAACTGGCCGCTGCACTGGCTGCACTTGGTGCGGGTCAACATGCCGGCGTCCACGAATTTCACCAGGCGCCAGGCGCGGGTGAAGGACAGCAGGGGTTCGATCTCGGCCGTGGCGACTTGTTCGTTGTACAGGCGGTAGGCCTTGGTCAGCAGCTCCACCGAATCCAGGTCCACGCCCTTGGACAGGTACTCGTAGATGTTCAAAAACAGCGAGCTGTGGATGTTCTCTTGCCAGGTCAGGAACCAGTCGGTGGAGAAGGGCAGCTGGCCTTTGGAGGGCGACTTGCCCGCGATCTCCTTGTACAGGCGGATCAGGCGCTCATACGACAGCGTGGTCTCGGACTCCAGCACCTGCATGCGGGCGCCCATCTGGATCAGCATGGCTGCGCGTTCGATCTGCTTGGATTCATTCAGAACGCTTTTGACAGGGGCTTTGGCGGCGGCGGTGGTGGTGGAGGACATGGCGGGCTTTCGGTGAGAACGGGACAACGCTGCGGGCTAGTGCTTCAGAGCACTTCCGACACGCGGCTGGCCATCAGGATGTTGGCGTGCAGGGTGTTGGTGGCGTCGTTGCCCACCTTCTTGGCCGAGTGGTTGGTCAGCAAGCTCCACACCAGGTTGTCGTCCACGCGGAAGCTGCAAAGTAGCGTGTTGCGGGAGGCCAGTTTCATCACTTGCGCTGCCGACAGCGAAGCGAGAATATCGGCAGACTCCTCGTTCATGCCCAGACGGAAAACCGCTTCGGCCTTGTCCTGACGGATCAGGGTTTGGGCCAGCATCAGGTAGGTGAGGTTGGCTTCGCGGATTTCAGCGAGGATTTGTTCGTTGGTCATGGCGGCTTCCTTTTTTCCAGTACCGGGTCTTGCGTGGCCTGCTGACTGCAGGTTTTGCGTGATCCGTTGAAATGGATTGTGAAACCGCCCCAATCAGAAATTAAGTCGGGGTTTGGCTGTGCCGCGTGTCTGGTTTCGCGGTGGGCTGTGTAGGAATTTGCCCTACACGCAGATCAGGCGCCGGCTGGCTTTTCAGGGGGCCGTGTCTGCTGCATTGACAGACACCCACCCCGGAATTCTGCTCATGGTTTTGATAGCGCCTGCAAAACCATCTTTTTTGCGCTTTTGCAACCCTTGCCGCCTGATACGGACCGGCACACCCCCGTTCAGAGCCGCAAAAGAACCCAGCGAGGCGGTTTTGGCCAGGCGTTGTGTCGCAGGGCGGTGCGCGTGGTGCGGCAAGACGCAGCCACGGCGCCAGAAGTTTTTTGGGGTCGCTCTCAGCCCTTTTCGACGGGCCGCGTGGGGTCTGAACACCATTCGCTCCAGCTGCCCGCGAACAGCGCGGTGTGCCCCAGACCAGCAATCTCCATGGCCAGCAGATTGGGGACGGCGCTCACACCGCTGCCACACTGGTGCACCACGGTCGCCGGGTCACGGCCCGCCAGCAGGGCGTCGAACTCTGCGCGCAGCGTGGCTGCGGGTTTGAAGCGGCCGTCAGCTCCGATGTTTTCGGCAAAGGGTCGGTTGAGCGCGCCCGGAATGTGGCCGGCCACCGGGTCCAGCGGCTCCACCTCGCCCCGGTAGCGGGCGCCGGCGCGGGCGTCGATCACGGTCTGGTCTGCGGGGCGCTGCAGGCGGGTCAGGACATCGCTGGCCGTGGCCAGCTGGCGCAAGGGCTCGTTCAGTGCAAAGTGGGACTGGAAGTGCGACGGCTCTTCTCCGCTGTGGACTGCACCGCCGGCGGCCTGCCAGGCCTGCAGTCCGCCGTCGAGCACGGCCACGGCGTCATGGCCTGCCCATTTGAGCATCCACCACAGGCGGCCGCAGTAGTTGGCGCCCTGGCGGTCGTACACCACGGCCTGCATGTTGTTGGCAAAACCCACGCTGGACAGCCACATGGCAAAACGTTCGCGGCTGGGCAGCGGGTGGCGGCCGCCGGATGCGGGCTGGTCAGCCTCCTGCGCCGTCACAGTGCCGGTGGCTCCAGGTGCGCCATGCTTGGCGCTGAGGTCAGCGTCGAGGTTGGCGTACACGGCGCCGGGGATATGGGCTTGCGCATATTGCTGTGCGCCGGCCGTCGGTTGCATGAGTTCGAAGCTGCAGTCAAACACCATCAGCGGCGCACCGCTGGCGATCAGAGCTTGCAGGTCGGGGGCGGAGATGAGCGTGGTGTAGGTGGTCATCGGCAGATCAGGTGCAAAGCAACCGGTAGGGCGGGGAGGCCTCCATTGTGGCCATCCCGATGGGGACTGTCCTCGCCAGCGCGCATTGGTTTTTGTATCGGTCAGTGTTCTTCGGCCGGTGCGCCGGGCGCGGCCCGGGCCCGCAAGATGGTGGCCACAATGCCGCTGCCCACGATGAGGGCCATGCCGATCCAGCCGATGGGCGTGATCTTGTCGCCAAACAACAGCACGCTGTAGACGGCGGCAAACACGATGCCCGAATACTGCAGATTGGCCACCACCAGTGTGCCGCGCTGGGTCTTGGCGCTGGCGTAAGCCTTGGTCATGCACAGTTGCCCGCCAGCTGCCAGCACCCCGATGGGCAGCAGCCACAGCGCTTGCCAGCCCGGCCAGTCCGACATGCCGGTGAACAGCATGGCAAAGCCGCCCGCCACCGCGGAGCCCACCGCAAAGTAGAAGACGGTGCGCGACTCAGGCTCGCCCAGGCGCGACAGTGCCACCACCTGCATGTAGGCAAATGCGGCTGACAAGCCGGACATGAGGCCAATCATCCCGGCGAACGCCTGGTTCTGGTCCAGGCTGGGACGCAGCATCAGCACCACGCCCACGAACCCGGTGAGCACCGTCAGCACCAGCGGGCCTTGCAGGGCAGGCCGGGGCGTGGCGGCGGAGGGCCGCCAGGCCAGCAGCGTGCCGCCGACCAGGAAGGCCGCGATCCACACGCTGCTCATGTAGTTGAGCGTCATGGCGGTGGCCAGCGGCAGGTGCGCAATGGCGTAGAACCAGGCGCCCAGCGACGCCACCCCCACGAGGCTGCGCCAGGCGTGCATGCCGGGGTACCGCGTGGACAGCGTCACTTTTTGCGAGCGCGACAGCAGCCAGAGAATCAACATGCCGATGAGGCCCCGGTAACACACCAGCTCGGCGGAGTTGAAGAAGTCCGAGGCGATCTTGACGCACACGCCCATGCTGGCAAACAGGAACGCGGCCAACACCATCCAGAGGGCTTGCATCGGGTTGTGATCTCTTGAAGCGCGCCGTGGGGCGCAAAAATGAAAATAGCTGCCAGCGCTTATTTTTAAGCACTGGCAGCTATTGTAATGAGAGCAGACCACGGCGGGCCTGCAGATTGGCAGGGTTTTGCCGTCGTATTCAGCGGTTTGGCGTGGTCGGGTCGATGGTGTCCGAGCCCATCGCCTCACGGTACCACTCGTGGAAGTGCTGCATGCCATCTTCCATGGGGCTTTGGTAGGGGCCCACCTCGTTGTCGCCGCGTGCCATCAGGGCCTTGCGGCCCGCGTCCATGCGCTCGCCGATTTCGTCGTCCTCGATGCAGGTCTCCATGTAGGCGGCCTTCTGCGCCTCGACGAACTCGCGCTCGAATGCAGCGATTTCTTCGGGGTAGTAGAACTCCACCATGTTCAGCGTTTTGGTCGGGCTGATGGGGTGCAGCGTGGACACGGTGAGCACATGCGGATACCACTCCACCATGATGTGCGGGTACAGCGTGAGCCAGATGGCGCCATGCTTGGGCGGCTTGCCCTCGCGGTAGGCGAGCAAGGCTTCGTGCCAGCGTTCGTACACGGGGCTGCCGGCCTTGCCCAGGCGGTTGGCTACACCCACGGTCTGCACGGAGTAGTTCTTGCCGAACTCCCAGCGCAGATCGTCGCAGGTGACAAAACTGCCCAGGCCCGGGTGGAAGGGGCCCACGTGGTAGTCTTCCAGATAGACCTCGATGAAGGTCTTCCAGTTGTAGTTGCACTCGTGCAGCTCCACGTGGTCGAGCACGTAGCCGTCAAAGTCCAGGTCGGCGCGTGGTCCCATCTGGGCGAGGTCGGCAGCCACGTCGTAGCCGTTGTCTTCAAACAGCAGGCCGTTCCACTCGCGCAGCTTGTAGTTGTTCAGGTTCAGGCACGGGTCGTGCGCGAAATGCGGTGCGCCCAGCAGCTCGCCCTTGGGGTTGTACGTCCAGCGGTGCAGTGGGCACACGATGTTGCCGCCCGCGCTGCCCTTTTGCTGGGTGTTCAGCGAGCCTTTGCCCTTGAGCATGACCGCCTGCCGGTGGCGGCAGACGTTGGAGACCAGCTCGATACCGCCCTGAGCGTTGCGCACCAGCGCGCGGCCCTCGCCCTCCTGGGGCAGTGCGTAGTAGTCGCCCGCGTTGGGCACAGCCAATTGATGCCCCACATAGCGGGGCCCGCGCTGGAAGATGGTCTCCAGCTCGCGCTGGAACAGCGCATCATCAAAGTAGCTCGAAACTGGTAGTTGGCTTGCGGCCTGCTGCAGTTGAAGACTTAAATCAGACATGGGTGACCTGACCTAAAGACTCCCCACAGAGAGAGTGCGGGAGGTGCGCCCGTGAAGGCGCATCTGGAAAAAGAAAACCGGCTAGGGTGGGTAGCCGGCTCGACGGGAATGGGATTATAGGCGGTGGGGTTATTCCCGCACCCCCGCTACGTGAATAGAAAACACCGGTTCCGGAAAAATAGAGACCTCCCACGGATCGGCCACTGTCTGACACGGGCGCCACAGCGCTGCGCCTAAAATCACCGGTTTTTCACCCGCGCACTGCCGCCCCCTCCATGCCCAAGGCCCCCGCAACCCCTGCTCCTCCCGCCGAACCTGCCAGCTACGAGGCGGCCCTGGAGGAGCTGGAGCAACTCGTGGCCCGCATTGAATCGGGCCAGTTGCCGCTGGACCAGATGCTGGCTGGCTACCAGCGCGGCGCCGCCTTGCTGGCTTTTTGCCGCCACCGGCTCGATGCCGTGCAGGACCAGATCAAGGTGCTGGACGACGGCCAGCTGCAACCATGGAACCAGGAATGAGCGCATTGCCGATGACTTCCTCGACGGCGTTGAACCCGCCCCTGGATACGAATCTCTGGAGCCAAAATCACCTCGCCCGTGTGGAGCAGGCGCTGTCCTTGTGGGTGGGCGACGGCGCTCCGGCAGGGCTGGGCGACGCCATGCGTTACGCCGTCCTGGACGGCGGAAAGCGCCTGCGGCCCTTGCTGGTGTTGGCTGCCTACGAGGCGGCGCGCAGCGGCACTTCGGACTCCGTGGCACCCGAGGGCGCGGCGGTTCAGGCAGCTCTGAACGAAGCTGCCCTGCGTGCCGCGTGCGCGGTGGAGCTGATCCACGCGTATTCGCTGGTCCACGACGACATGCCCTGCATGGACAACGACGTGCTGCGCCGTGGCAAACCCACGGTGCATGTGCAGTTTGGCGAAGCCCAGGCCCTGCTGGCGGGAGACGCGCTGCAGGCCTTTGCGTTTGAACTGCTGACCCCCGACAACACCCTGATCCCCGCTGCCACGCAGGCGGCTTTGTGCCGGCTGCTGGCGCGGGCTGCGGGCTCGGCCGGCATGGCGGGCGGTCAGGCGATTGACCTGGCCAGCGTCGGCGTGGCGCTGACCGAAGCGCAACTGCGCCAGATGCACCGCCTCAAGACGGGCGCCTTGCTCCAGGGCAGCGTGCTCATGGGGGCCCTGTGTGGCCACGCGGCGCCCACCGCCTACCAGGCTCTGTCAGACTATGGCGCTGCCATGGGGCTGGCGTTCCAGGTGGTGGACGACATCCTGGATGTGGTGGCGGACTCGGCCACCCTGGGTAAAACGGCGGGCAAGGACGCGGCCGCAGACAAACCCACCTACGTATCGTTGCTCGGTCTGGAGCGTGCGCAGGCCTACGCGCAGGAGCTGCTGGCCGAGGCCCATGCGGCCCTGGGTCGCAGTGGCTTGCCCGACACCCGTGCCCTGGCAGCCCTCGCGGACATGGTCGTGCGCCGCTCTCACTGAGCCCGGCCCTGGTCCCTGGCGACTCTCTCAATGTCCAAATGCCTGCTGGTGCTTGAATCTCTTGCGCTCGTAGCTATCAAAAGAATAGTCAATGTCCACGACACCCTTCCCCTTGCTGCAGACCATCAATGACCCGGCAGACCTGCGCCGGCTCTCGCGCGCGGACCTCAAGGTGCTGGCGACCGAGTTGCGCGAGTTCGTGCTGCAGAGCGTGTCGCAGACCGGTGGCCACCTCAGCTCCAACCTGGGCACGGTGGAGCTGACCGTGGCTTTGCACCATGTCTTCAACACCCCGGAAGACCGCCTGGTGTGGGATGTGGGCCACCAGACCTACCCGCACAAGATCCTGACCGGCCGCCGCGACCGCATGCACACGCTGCGCCAGATGGGCGGTATCTCGGGCTTTCCACAACGGGCGGAAAGCATCTACGACACGTTTGGCACAGCGCATTCCAGCACCAGCATCTCGGCAGCGTTGGGCATGGCGCTGGCTGCCAAGCGCAAGGGCGACAACCGACATGCCGTGGCCATCATTGGAGATGGCGCGATGAGTGCGGGCATGGCGTTCGAGGCGCTCAACAACGCGGGTGTGGCCGACTGCAACCTGCTGGTGGTGCTGAACGACAACGACATGAGCATCAGCCCGCCCGTGGGCGCGCTCAACCGCTATCTCGCGCAACTGATGAGCGGGCAGTTCTACGCCGCCGCCAAGAACGTGGGCAAGACCGTTTTGCGCCCCGTGCCGCCCCTGCTCGAATTTGCCAAGCGCTTTGAGCAACAGGCCAAGGGCATGGTGGTGCCCGCCACACTGTTCGAGAAATTCGGCTTCAACTACATCGGCCCCATCGACGGGCACGACCTCGATTCGCTGATCCCCACCCTGGAGAACATCAAGAGCCTCAAGGGCCCGCAGTTCCTGCACGTGGTCACCAAGAAGGGCCAGGGGTACAAGCTGGCCGAGGCCGACCCCGTGGCCTACCACGGCCCCGGAAAGTTCGATCCCTCCGTGGGCCTGACCAAGCCCGCCACGCCGCCCAAGCAGACCTTCACCCAGGTGTTTGGCCAGTGGCTGTGTGACATGGCGGCGCAGGACGCGCGCCTGGTGGGCATCACGCCCGCCATGCGCGAGGGCTCGGGGATGGTCGAGTTCGAAAAGCGCTTTCCGGACCGCTACTACGACGTGGGCATTGCTGAACAGCACGCTGTCACGTTCGCTGCGGGCATGGCCTGCGAGGGCGTGAAGCCCGTGGTGGCCATCTACTCCACGTTTTTGCAGCGTGGCTACGACCAGTTGATCCACGACGTGGCCTTGCAGAACCTGCCCGTGGTGTTTGCACTGGACCGTGCGGGCCTGGTGGGCGCCGACGGTGCCACTCATGCAGGCGCCTACGACATCCCGTTCGTGCGCTGCATTCCGAACATGAGCATGGCCTGCCCGGCTGACGAGCGCGAATGCCGCCAGTTGCTCAGCAGTGCGTTTGAACAGGACCACCCCGTGGCCGTGCGTTACCCGCGTGGTAGCGGCGCGGGTGTGGCGCCGCTGGCTGCGCTCGATGGCCTGCCGTTCGGCAAAGGCGAGATTCGCCGCGAGCGCAAGGGTGATGCGGACGGCAAGGCGCCCCGCATTGCCATCCTGGCGTTTGGCACCTTGCTGTATCCCGCGCTCGAAGTGGGCGAGGCGATCGATGCCACCGTGGTCAACATGCGCTGGGCCAAGCCCATCGATGAGGCCTTGCTGCGCGAGGTGGCCGAGCGGCACGACGCCCTCGTGACGGTCGAAGAGGGCGCCATCATGGGTGGGGCGGGCAGCGCAGTGACCGAGGCACTCAACGCCATGGGCCTTGTGCGCCCCGTGTTGCAGCTCGGGCTGGCCGATGTCTTCATCGAGCATGGTGACCCGGCCAAGTTGCTGGCGTTGCAGGGGCTGGATGCAGCCGGCATTCGCGCATCGATTGCAGCGCGGTTTTTGCCAGGCAGCGCGGGCTAAAAGGCGGAGGGCTGCGGTCAGCGCAGCGCGTTGGCTTTTGGTTGCCGGGAGGGTCTTTGCACCGCTGTCGCGCAGATGCTTGCAGAACCCTGAAGGTGTGTGTTGGCGCCGGAATTTCGCGGGAAAACCCGCAAAAGTCCTGGGGGGCATGTTCCTACAATGGTCCCGGCTGAAACATGTCCTTGGTCGGCCGTGCACAACGCGTGCGCACCAAGTTTTGCAATCAATATATCGGAGAGAACCTCATGGATCGTCGTTCAATCATCAAGCATGCTGGCATTGCCGGTGTGCTGGCTGCAGGCGCTGCGCCCGCCGTCCACGCCCAGGCTGCCATTCGCTGGCGTCTGGCCTCCAGCTTCCCCAAGTCGCTGGACACCATCTATGGCGGCGCTGATGTGTTCTCCAAGGCCGTCAAGGCCATGTCGGGCGGCAAGTTTGAAATCTCCGTGCACGCTGGTGGCGAGCTGATGCCTCCCTTTGGTGTGGTGGATGGCGTGCAACAAGGCACCGTGGAAATGGCACACACCGTGCCTTACTACTTCTACGGCAAGAACCCCGCCTTCGCGCTGGGCTCGGCAGTGCCTTTCGGCTTCAATGCCCGCCAGATGAACGCCTGGATGTTGCATGGCAACGGCCGCAAGCTCATGAACGAGTTCTACGGTGGCTTCAACATGATCAGCTTCGCAGGTGGCAACACCGGCACGCAGATGGGTGGCTGGTTCCGCAAGGAAATCAAGTCGCCTGCCGACTTCAAGGGCATGAAGATGCGCCTGGGTGGCGGCCTGATCGGTGAAGTGATGCAGAAGCTGGGTGCTGTGCCTCAGAGCATCCCTGGCGGCGAAATTTACCAAGCCCTCGAAAAGGGCACGCTGGATGCCGCCGAGTGGGTGGGTCCGTACGACGACCAGAAGCTGGGCTTCAACAAAGTCGCTCCGTTCTACTACTACCCCGGCTGGTGGGAAGGTGGTCCTGAAGTGGACTTCTTCGTCAACCAGAAGGCGTTTGACGGCCTGTCGGCTGAGAACAAGGCCATCATCGAAGCCGCAACCAACGTGGCCCACGTGGACATGCTGGCCAAGTACGACGCGCTGAACCCCACGGCCCTGAAGCAGCTCGTGGCTGCCAAGACCAAGGTGCTGCCTTTCTCGCAAGCTGTGATGGACGCTTCGTTCAAGGCTTCGATGGAAGTGTTCGCCGAGAACGACGCCAAGAGCCCCGAGTGGAAGAAGATCTACGCCGACATGCGTGCCTTCCAGCGCGACCAGATTCTCTGGTTCCGCTTTGCCGAAGCCCGCTACGACACCTTCATGTCCGCACAGAAGATCTGATAGCCCGGCTGCGGTGCAAGCCGCAGGGCATGTCGATCAGAAAACCCGCCTGGTTCGCCTGGCGGGTTTTTTTGCATCTGGTGGGTGGTATGGGGTGGGGTGCTCGGTCCCGCCGTACTGCGGGGCAGATGATGCCGCCGGGATGCCCGGCGATGTTCGGTCGGCTGGCGCTCAAGGTGTCGCCCTTGTTGCTGTGATCGGCAGGTCTGCGTGATCCCTCGGCGCAAACGTTTCTGATGGGATACCAGGGGTGGTTGAGGCCATCGCTTCCCGTGGTGTGCAAAGTTCGTTTAGCGCCACAGACAGACGCTTGCCAGCGGGTTAAGTGGTGCGAAGAAGCCAACGTCTCAACGCGTGGCGGTCGTTTTGCTGTAGGTCCTTAGGTTTTGGGGATGGCGACGTCGAGCCGTTCGTTGACGGTCCTGTCTTTGAGCACGCTCTGCACGCCATCGGTCCATGAAAAAAGCCCCGGCAGATGACATCTGCCGGGGCTCTGGTTGCTTCAGGGGCTGGTCAACAGCCCTGTGCGGTTCGGATCACTTCTTCTCGTTGGCCAGCGAATCCTGCAGGGCCTTGAGTGGGTCGTCTGCAGCGGGGGCCGCAGTATCGCCAGGGGCAGCTCCAGCGCCTTCCATGCCAGCCGTGGGGTCGGTTGCCTCGGGGGCTCCGGCCGCGTCGGGCATGGTGGCTTCCATTTCCATACGGACCTTGTCCAGGTCATACACCTCGGCCTTGTCCAGGCCGCTGGAGACGATGCCTGGGAAGGCGATGATCAGGCCCACCATCATCAACTGGATGATCAGGAATGGGATGGCACCCCAGTAGATTTGCGGCGTGGTCACCGGCGCAATCATCTTCTTGGTGACCTTGTCGAGGTACTCCTTCGCCGGGGCCACGCTGCGCAGGTAGAACAGCGCGAAGCCGAACGGTGGGTGCATGAACGAGGTCTGCATGTTCACGGCCAGCAGCACCCCGAACCAGATCAGGTCGATGCCCAGCTTGTTGGCCACCGGGGCCAGCAGGGGCACCACGATGAAGGACAGCTCAAAGAAGTCCAGGAAGAACGCCAGGAAGAACACCATGATGTTCACGACGATCAGGAAGCCCAGCTGGCCACCGGGCAGGCCGGTCAGCAGGTGTTCCACCCACAGCGGGCCGTCCACGCCCTGGAAGGTCAGGCCGAACATGGTCGCGCCCACCAGGATGAACACCACAAAACACGACAGCTTGGTGGTGGTAGTTACGGCCTGCTTGAGCAGCGAAAGGCTCAGGCGACCACGGATGATGGCCATGATGCCTGCGCCCAGCGCGCCCATGGCGCCGCCTTCGGTGGGGGTTGCAACGCCCAGGAAGATGGTGCCCAGCACCAGGAAGATCAGCAGCAGCGGGGGAATCAGCACGAACGTCACGCGTTCCGCAGCCTTGGACAGCAGGCCCAGGCGGGTGATCTTGTTGACGCTGGCAACCACGAAGGCCAGGGCCACGCCAAAGCACATGGCCACCACGATGGTTTCGTCCAGCGCCACGCGTTCCACCGCTTCGCCCGACCACCAGGTGTGCAGGGCGGCCATGTTCTTGGCCACATACATCGAGGCTGCCACGCAGATGCCGGTCAGCACCAGCAGGGAGGTCACACCGCTCTTGCCGTTGTCGTCGCGCAGCGTACGGGCTTCGGGCGGGATCGCAGGCACCCATTGGGGCTTGAAGATTGCCAGCAGGATGACGTACAGCGCATAGAAGCCGGTGAGCATCAGGCCGGGCAGGAAGGCGCCCTTGTACATGTCGCCCACGCTGCGGCCCATCTGGTCGGCAATGATGATCAGCACCAGCGACGGCGGAATGATCTGTGCCAGGGTTCCGGACGCGGCAATCACGCCCGCAGCCAGTCGGCGGTCATAGCCATAGCGAAGCATGATGGGCAGCGAGATCAGGCCCATCGAGATCACCGACGCAGCCACCACGCCCGTGGTGGCTGCCAGCAGCGCGCCCACAAAGATCACGGCCAGTGCCAGGCCACCCCGGATGGGGCCAAACAGCTGGCCAATGGTGTCCAGCAGGTCTTCCGCCATCCCGCTTCGCTCCAATATGAGCCCCATGAGCGTGAAGAACGGAATGGCCAGCAGGGTGTCGTTCTGCATGATGCCGAAGATGCGCAGCGGCACGGCTTGCAGCAGCGCTTCGGGAAGTACGTTCAATTCAATGCCGATAAAGGCGAAGAAAAGTCCACAGGCGCCCAGACTGAATGCGACCGGGAAGCCCACCAGCAAGAAGCAGATGAGCCCCGCGAACATGATGGGGGCGAGGTTATGGGTCAAAAATTCCATGGTGTGTGCTCCGCTTGGTAGGGCCGCTCAGTGAGCCTCGGCCTTGTTCTTGCCGTTGCCCTTGGCGGCTTCGGCCAGGTTGCGGATGGATTCAGCCAGTTCTTCCTCGGCCGTCTTTTCGACCTTCTTGACCGTCGGATCTTCGATCAGGCCTTGCAGGAAGCCCAGGCGCTTGATGAGTTCAGAAATGCCTTGCAGCCACAGCAGCGTGAAGCCCAGGGGCATCATCAGGTACACGGGCCAGCGGATCAGGCCACCTGCGTTGTTGGACATTTCGCCCGATGCCAGTGCGCGCGTGAAGAACGGAACCCCATACCAGAGCACAGCCAAGCACATGGGGGTGAGAAAGACGATGTAGCCGAATACGTCGATCCAGATCTGCGTGCGCTTGGAAAAGCGGCTCGAGATCACATCGACCTTCACATGCTCGCCTTGCAGCAGCGTGTAGCCAGCTGCCAGCAGGAACGACGCAGCGAACAGGTACCACTGCACTTCCAGGAATGCGTTGGAGCTGATGTTGAACGCCTTGCGCACCACGGCGTTCACGCCGCTGATGACCGTGGAGGCCAGGATCAGCCAGACCACGTACTTGCCGACCTGGGTGTTAATCCAGTCGATCCCTCTTGATAACTTCAATAGAGCCTGCATGGTGTCTCCAATAAAAAGGCTGTGTGTGCGAGATGCCCGGGCCCCGCGCGGGTAGGCGCTGGGGCAGGGCACACTTTGACGACGGCGCGATTCTACGGAGCACTGTAGGCGGAGTCTGACAGCAGCGTGACGGTGTTATCCCGCAGCAGCTGCTCATTCTTCAGCTATCAAAACTGCAGCAATTAGGGTTTCTTCCTAGGCGTGGAAGCACGCTTTTTCCGCGCAAATTGCCACCACGGCAGCACGGTGCTCATGGCCTGCACCTCGCCGCAGTGCCAGGCGGTGTAACCCGGCAGCGTGGTCATGTGTGCCAGCCATTCAGGTGTTTGCAAGAGGGTGCGCAGTGCCAGCGTGGCGGGCTGGTCCAGGCTGGCTTTCAGGCATGCCAGGTGGTAGCGCTCGTGCACCAGGGGGACAAACTCCAGCCCGCGCGCGCGGGCCGCCAGCTCGATGCCCATGCCCACATCGGCAGCCCCTGCAGCCACGGCCTGGGCGATGGCGGTGTGGGAGGGCTCGTTGAGCGCGTAGCCCACGATGCTCCCTGGGTCCATGCTGGCCTGGGCCAGCAGGTCGTCCAGCAGCACCCGCGTGCCCGAGCCCAGCGGCCGGTTGATGAAGCGGGCGCCGGTGCGGGCCACATCGGCCAGGCTGCGCAGACCCAGCGGATTGCCGGGGGCCACGATGAGCCCTTGGGTGCGCTGTGCGAATCCAATGATCTTGTGCAGCCCGGGCTGTAGCAGTGGCTGGTAGGTGCGCGCGGTGAGCGACTGTGCGGCTGCGTCAGCCACGGTGTGAAAGCCCGCCAGGGTGCAACGCCCCTCGTTCAGCGCACGGATGGCGTCCACGCTGCCGGTGAACCGGATGTCGAGGTGCAGCGCGCCTGCATCGGTTTGCGTTGCGGCATGTGCACGCAGCGCCGCCAATGCATCGTCATGGCTGGCGTAGAGGGTGAGCACATGGGCGTTGGGGTCGAAGGCGACGGCAAACGCGCGCTCCAGGTCGGCGTGTAGCGCGGCAATCTGGGGCGCCAGGCGGGCCTGGGCCTGGCGTTCGGCCCACAGCAGCTTGCTGCCGAACTCGCTGAGTTGCGCCGACTGGCCCTTGCCCCAGATGATCAATTCGCCGCCCAGCTGGTCTTCCCAGCGTTTGAGGGCGCCCCAGACATGGCGGTAGGACAGGTCCAGCGCGCGCGCAGCGCCCGAGATGGAGCCACGCTCGGCCACCGCCTGCAACAGCTCGGGCAACGGATTGCGGATGAGCGCAGTGCCCGCGTCGCGGCTGAGTGTGTAGTGAAGTTGGACCCTATGCACGGGAGTTCATATCGCTGGATATTGGATGGGTGCCTACGATAGCCCAAACCGATCCCCTGGCCCATGTCCACCCTCACCGAAAGCGCGAGCACAGCGCTTGAACTCACCCTCTCGTCCGACCCTGTCCTCTGGACCATCGTGGGCCGTTCCTTGTCTGTCAGCGCCACCGCCTGTCTGATGGCCTGCGGGGTGGGCCTGGTGCTGGGCGCCTGGCTGGGCGTGGCCCGCTTCACTGGCCGTGGCGCCGTGCTGGCGGTGCTCAACACCTTACTGGCCGTGCCTTCGGTGGTGGTGGGGCTGGTGGTGTACCTGGTGCTCTCGCGCAGCGGGCCGCTGGGGTCGCTGGGCTGGCTGTTCAGCTTCAAGGCCATGGTGCTGGCGCAGGCCATTCTGGTGCTGCCGGTGGTCACCGCGCTCACGCGCCAGACGGTGGAAGACGCCGAGCGCGCGCATGGCGAGCAGCTGCGCTCCATGGGCGCCGGCCCGCTGCTGCGCAGCCTGCTGCTGGCATGGGACGAGCGGTATGCGCTGCTCACCGTGCTGCTGGCATCGTTTGGCCGCGCGATCTCCGAGGTCGGCGCCGTGATGATCGTGGGTGGCAACATCGACGGCTTCACGCGCGTGATGACCACCGCCATCGCGCTGGAGACCAGCAAGGGTGACCTGCCGCTGGCACTGGCGCTGGGCATGATTCTGCTGGCCGTGGTGCTGGCGCTCAATGTGCTGATTGCATTGCTGAGGCGCTGGCGCGAGCGGGTGGATGGCTCGGCCTCCAGCACGCCGGTGGGAGTGGCTGCATGAGCGGGCCTTTGCCAACCCCCTGGGTGGACCTGCGGCAGGTGACCGTGCGCTACGGCCGCGTGCAGGCGCTGGACCAGGTCACGCTGCGCATCGCACCCGGCGAGCGCGTGGCGCTGGTGGGCGCCAATGGCAGTGGCAAGAGCACTTTGCTGCGCGTGCTGCATGGCCTGGCCGACACGCATGGGGGCGGCCTGCAATGCGATGCGTCGCTGCGCCAGGCCATGCTGTTCCAGCGCCCGCACATGCTGCGCACCAGTGCCCAGAACAACGTGGCCCTGGCCCTGTGGCTGCGCGGCACCCGCTGGCGCGATGCGCGCCCGCTGGCCCTGACGGCCTTGCAGCGGGTGGGCCTGCAGGGCATTGCAGCGCAGAACGCGCGCACCCTGTCGGGCGGCCAGCAGCAGCGTGTGGCGCTGGCCCGTGCATGGGCCCTGCGGCCCGATGTGCTGCTGCTCGATGAGCCCACCGCCAGCCTCGACCCCCATGCCAAGCGCGAGGTCGAGGCCCTGATGGCCGACTTTGCGGCCAGCCACGGCGCGGCCGGCCCGGCACACCCCGTGACCATGGTGTTCAGCAGCCACAACCTGGGCCAGGTCAAGCGCCTGGCCAGCCGCGTGATCTACATGGAGCACGGCCGTCTGGTGGCGGACTTGCCGGTGCACGACTTTTTCAATGGCCCCCTGCCGGAGGCCGCCCGATTGTTTGTCAAAGGAGAGCTGGTATGACGCGAATTGACCCCCACGCTTCCCACTTCGTGTGGTCACTGCCCCCCAAGGGGGCCTTTTCATCTTGGAGCGGCCCGGCGATGAAAAATTTCAAGCCTTTTCGCGCGGTAGCGCTGGTGTCCAAAGCGCTGGCAGCTATTGTTTTGGTAGCGTCGGGTTCAGCGTTTGCGCAGAGCGTCACCATGGCCTCCACCACTTCCACCGAGCAGTCGGGCCTGTTTGGCTACCTGCTGCCCGAGTTCAAGAAGGCCAGCGGCCTGGACATCAAAGTGGTGGCGCTGGGCACGGGGCAGGCGCTCGATATGGCACGCCGGGGCGACGCGGACGTGCTGTTTGTGCATGACCAGGTGGCCGAAGAAAAGTTTGTGGCCGATGGCTGGGGCGTGAAGCGCTACCCCGTGATGTACAACGACTTCATCCTCATCGGCCCCAAGAACGACCCGGTGGGCACCAAAGGCAAGGACATCGTGCAGGCGCTGCAGAAGCTCTCTGCCGCCAATGGCAACTTCATCTCGCGCGGCGACAAGAGCGGCACCCACGCGGCCGAGCTGCGCTACTGGAAGCTGGCCGGTGCCGAGGCTGCAAATACATCAAAAGGCAGCGGCTACAAGGAATGTGGCTGCGGCATGGGGCCAGCGCTCAACATCGCGGCGTCAAGCGGCGCCTATGTGCTGGCCGACCGTGGCACCTGGCTCAACTTCAAGAACCGCGCGGACCTGGCCATTTTGGTCGAGGGCGATACCAAGCTCTTCAACCAGTACGGCGTGATGGTCGTGAACCCCGCCAAGCACCCGCATGTGAAGTCGCAGGACGCTCAGAAGTTTGTGGACTGGGTGGTGTCGCCCGCCGGCCAGCTGGCGATTGCGGGTTACAAGATTGGTGGCGAGCAGCTGTTCTTCCCGAACGCGGCGCAGTGAGCACTCCCCATGGCAAACCGTTCACCGGGGCGGTGGCCGCTGCAGCCGCCGGGCTGGCCTGGGCCCTGGCCGGTTGTGTGACCGCGCCCGCCCAGGCGCCCATGGCTGACGCTGCCCCCGTGCAGGTGTATGCCGCTGGCAGCCTGCGCGAAGCGTTTACCGACATCGCGCGCGACCACGAGGCCCGCACGGGCCAGAAGGTGGCGCTGACCTTCGGCGCCTCGGGCCTGCTACGCGAGCGTATTGAGAAGGGCGAGCCCGCACAGGTCTTTGCCTCGGCCGACACCGACCACCCGCAGCGCCTGGCGGCCCGGGGCGGCTGGCAGGCGCCTGTGGTGTTCACGCGCAATGCGCTGTGTGCGCTGACCAGCGAGCAGATCAGCGCCACCCCTGACACCCCCGACACCTTGTTGGCCACCTTGCTGCGCAGCGATGTGCGCGTGGGCACCTCCACGCCCAAGGCCGACCCGTCGGGTGACTACGCCTGGGCGCTGTTCCGCCAGGCCGACAAGATTCAGCCGGGTGCCTATGCCCAGCTGGACGCCAAGGCCCTGAAGCTCACGGGTGGCGCGGATTCGCCCAAGCCACCTGCGGGTCGGGGCACCTACGCGTGGGTGATGGACCAGCGCCAGGCCGATGTGTTTTTGACCTACTGCACCAACGCGGTAGCGGCCCAGGCTGAGGTGCCGCGCCTGCGCGTGGTGCAGCTGCCTGCAGCGCTGCAGGTTGGCGCTGCGTATGGCCTGACCGTACGCGCCGACGCGCCCGCTGTGGCGCAGGCGTTTGCCAGTGCGCTGCGCCAACCGGCCGCCCAGGCCGTGTTGCAGCGGATGGGGTTTGGGCAACCCTGACCGAGTTGCAGTCCGTTGACGTGCTGCGGGCGTGCACACCCGCGACTGCCCGCCTGGTGGGGCGGCGCGGCGTGTTTTTTGCAGCGTTCAGTCGTCATCGCGGTGATGGCTGCTGCGCCAGATGGCCCGCACCAGCCACAGGCCACACACCACCGCACCAAAGAAACCGAGGAACCCAAACGCTGGCAGGCCGAACAGCGTGGGCCCGCCTTTCACGGTCATCACGATGGACGAGCCAATGATGAGCGCGGCAATCACCAGCGCCATCGCCAGCCGGTTGGCCGACCGGTCGATCTGGTCGCCCACACGCTTGAGGTGGGCCAGCTCGATGCCCACCTGCAGGTGCCCGCGCCGCGCATTGCGCAGCAGCCGCCCAATGTCGTCCGGCAACTGCTCCACCGTGGCCAGCGCGCGCCGCAAGGTGCTCCAGGCCCGCCCGGCCAGCACTTTGGGCTCGTAGCGCGCGCGCACCACCTGCTTGAGCAGCGGCAAGGCTTCGGTCGCCATGTGGAAGTCCGGATCGAGGTTGCGGCCCATGCCTTCGAGCGAGATGAAGGCCTTGATCAGCAGCGCCAGATCGGACGGCAGGCCCAGGTGGTGTTCACGCAGGATGGCCGTCACGTCGGCCAGCATCTGTCCCAGGCTCAGTTGCGCCAGGGGCACGCCGTGGTACTGGTCCACAAAGGCCTCGATCTCGGTTTCGAGCTGGCCCAGGTTCAGGCCCTGCGCGTCGCCCGTCCAGTCCAGCAGCACATCGGCCACTGCCTGGGGCTGGTGCTCCACCAGGCCCAGCAGCAGCTGCAGCAGCTCGTCGCGCCGGCGCTGCGACAGGCGGCCCACCATGCCAAAGTCGATGAAGGCAATGCGGTTGCCCGGCAGGTAGAACACGTTGCCCGGGTGCGGGTCGGCGTGGAAAACGCCGTCCTTGACGATCATCTGCAGCACCGCCTGCGCGCCGCGCTGCGCCAGCACCGTGCGGTCAAAGCCTGCCTCGGGCGTCAGCGCGGCCAGCGCGCCGCCGGGTGTGCCGTCGATGAAGTCCTGCACGTTGATGCGCTCGCGCGTGTAGGCCCAGTGCACGCGCGGGATCACGATGTGGGGCAGTGCGGCCATGTTGGTGGCAATGCGTTCGGCCTGGCGGCATTCGCCCGCCAGGTCCAGCTCTCGGCGCAATGAGCGCGCGAACTCGCGCACCAGTTGCTGGGGCCGGTAGGGCTTGAGCGCGGGTAGCTCGGCCTCGGCCAGCGCGGCCAGGCGCTGCAGCAGGCGCAGGTCGGCCTGGATGGTGTCCGCAATGCCGGGGCGGCGGATCTTGACGATGACTTCGCTGCCGTCCTGCAGGCGGGCGCGGTGCACTTGCGCAATCGATGCGGCGGCCAGCGGTGTCGTGTCAAACCAGGCAAAGACGGCTTCGGGATCGGCGCCCAGGTCTTCGCGCAGTTGCGGGCGCAGTGCATCGATGGGCACGGCGGGCACCTGGCTGTGCAGCTTCTCGAATTCTGCAATCCACTCCGGGCCAAAAAGGTCGGCCCGGCCCGCGAGGATCTGACCAAACTTGACGAACGCGGGGCCCAGCTCTTCGAGTGCCAGCCGCACCTGCACGGGGGGCTCCACGCGGGCCAGGTCGGCGGCGTGGGTCCAGTTCAGCGCCTGGCCCGCGCGCTCCAGCCGGTCGGTCAGGCCCAGGCGGCGCACGGTGTCGCCAAACCCGTGGCGCACCATCACGCCCAGGATTTCCTTCAGGCGCCCCAGGTCGCGGGCAGTGTCCAGCGTCTCGATCAGCATGGGGCGATGATAGGTTCAGAAGTTCAGGGCGGGTTTGTTCACCATCAGGTAGAACACCACGGCCATGGCCACAAAGGCCGGGTAGCCCAGCGCCTCCCACCACCGGGCGTAGCGCCAGTACAAGGGCGGCAGCACGCCATCGCCTTGTGCGGACTGCGCCGCCTCTGCCGCCTTTATCGCCATGTCGCGCATGCGCAACTGCAGCCACACCACGGGCAGCCAGCAGGCACCGGCCACCAGGTACAGCGCCATAGACACCGCGAGCCACGGTGTGCTCCAGGGCAGGCCTGCCATCGCAGCCATGGCGAGCCCCGTGGCGGGCTGGAGGAACACCGTGGGCGTGGTGAACCACCAGTCCGCCCGCACCACCAGGCGCGTGACCACCGCCTGTGCCTGCACATTGCCGCTGCGGTTGGTAAAGAACATGTAGAACGCAGAGCCCAGCCCGGTGCCCACCAGCAGCACGCTGGAGATGATGTGCAGCCATTTGAGGGTGAGGTACAGGCTCATGGCTTTTGCGGAGAAGTGGCCTCGTCTTGCAGCAGCACCCACAGGATGGCGGCAATCGGCAGGTTTTTGGTCAGCGGCCCGAAGGGGTGCAGCCACCACGCAGGGTGTATGGCCGTGGCCAGCAGTGTCATGGCCAGCATCACCAGCAGGGCCGCTCCATACGCCTTGCGGCCGGGGCGGAGCGCCAGCCACAGCCCCAGCACCGCATCGGCAGCCGCCCCGGCCAGGATGATGGCGGTGGGCAGCCACGAGGCAGGGCCTTCGGTCCACGCGGTGGGCAGACCCGCCAGCAGCTCGCGGCTTTGGCCGTGCAGTTCCCACACGCTGACCACGGCGGTGGCCAGCCAGACGACCACGAGGCTGGCGCGCAACAGTTGGGCTGACGCGCGGTTCATGGGCTGGCCTTCTGCGCCGCAGAGGGCGCAGGGCCCTGCGCCTGCTGCCAAGCTGCAATGTCGGCAGCACGGACCGCCAGGAACTGCGCCAGGCGCTGGAACCGCTGCCGCGTCTTGCGGACAAAGACCCAGTCCACCACAGGCTCCATGACCGCCCGCAAGGCTGCGGGGACCACTTGAAAGGTATAGGTGTAGATCAGCAGGGACTGGTGGGGGCCTTGCTCTTGGTGGCGCATCGAGGCTGCCCACTGGGAGAAAGGGAACGAACGCCCAACCATGGCCGCAGCCGCGAGCACGGGGCGGTCATAGCTGACGAACTGCGTGCGCATGGACAGCGCCCGCAACGCGCCGGCGCCCAGGTTCTCGGTGGTGGCGCCCACACTGGGGCAGGGCGCACCGCTTTCCACGCTGGTACGGCGCACCAGCGAATCCCACTGGCACCGCCACTCGTGGTAGTGGAAGGCATCAAAAACAATGTCGGCACGCGCTGGCATGGGGAAGGTCAATTTCCGATGGGCCATGGGCTCATTCCTCCACCACATCGGTCACCATGCCCCACTTCGCAAACTCGGGGGCAAAGGCCTCCAGGAGCAGCAGGCTGGTGCTGGTGTGCGCCCCGCTGGGCAGTGGTTGCCCGGCTGCGAGCTGGCGGGCCAGCAGGATGGCGGCCATGCAGGGAATCTCGGGGCCATGGTCGTTATCGGCCGCAATGTGCCATGCGCGGCGCCGGGGCTGGCCTTGCGCATCCGCGCCCGCCACACGCACCACCATGCCGCCCAGCGGCGTGCCCAGAAAGTCCAGCGCGCCGCCCGCGTGGTGCATCAGCCAGGCCAGCTTTTCGGGGTGGGGCAGCACGCCCCAACGGCGCAACGTTGCCAGGGTGGCGAAGGCTCTTTGCGCCAGGCCGACCTCCAGGGCCGCGCGAAAGGTGACACGGTCGCGGGCCTGGTAATGGGCGGGAAAGATCTCCAGGTCCGGGATGTCGCAGACCGCCCCGAGGCGAGGGCGCAGCCGCTGGAACTGGACGGGGCTGGGCCGCGCCCAGCCCCGGTACGGCTGCCACCGGCCACCGTCCCACACGTCGATGGGTAGGCCGCAGTAGCTCAGCACGGCCGCCAGCGTGGCCTGGCCCCGGGGCGCCCGTTGCGCAGGGGCAATGCAGATGTCGATGCTGTCAATGCGCTGCCAGCCTGCACACAGGTGGTCGATGACGGCCGAGGACAGCGCGGGCACCGTGCTGGCGCCCGCGATGGCCGTGCGCCCGGCGGCAGTGAATGCAGCCTGCACCGCGGCCGGAAAGTCGCACACAAACCGGCGGCCGTCGGCCAGATCGATGTAGTGCGCCCCCGCCTCGGCCGCCGCCTGGGCCACGTTGTAGGCTTGCGCCTGAAAAGGGCCCGCCGTGTGGATCACCAGACCCACACCCCACTCGCGCAAGGTGGCGGCCAGGCCCGGCGCCTGGTGGTCCAGCGCCACGCCCTGTGCACCGTGGCCCAGCGTGGCGGCCAAGGCCTTCGCTTGCGAGGCATCCCGGCCCGCCACCAGCAGGGCAATGTGGTGGCGTGTGGCCTCATCGCCCACCAGGGCGCGACAGATGCGCGCCCCAAAATTGCCGTAGCCGCCCAGGACCAGGGTTTTCAGTGCAGCCATGGGGGTCATGCCCCCGAGGCCCAGGGCGTGCTGGGTTGCGTGGGCACAAAAGAGGTATCGCTGTCCCGGCCACTGCCCGGCGTGTGCAGCAGTGCTTGCAATGCGGCACGCTGCGACTGCAGTTGCGTTCGGTGCCAATTGGGCACGTCAGGCGCTGCAATGGGGCGGCTGAACAGGTAGCCCTGGATGTGGTGCAGCCCGGCGGCCGCGAGGGCCCGCAGCTCTTCGGGCGTCTCCACGCCTTCAACCACCACCGACAGGCCCAGGTCCCGCGCCAGGGAGCTGATGTGCCGCAGCAGCTTCTGGCGGCGGCGGTCGTGTGGCAGCTGGCGTACGAACAGGCGGTCGCATTTGATGCCGGCAATCGGTAGCTCGGCCAGCATGCCCAGGGACGAATACCCGGCGCCAAAGTCGTCCATCAGCACAGCCACGCCCAGGGCGCTCAGCGCGCTGATGGCCGCCACCATCTGGGGCCCCAGCGCAATGACGGCATGCTCAGTCATTTCGAGCTTCAGGGTGCGCGGGGGCAGGGCGCGCTGGGCCAACTGCAGGCCCAGCCACGGCGCGAAGCTTTCGTGCATCAGCGTGACTGGCGCCACATTGACGCTGATGGACACTGCGTCCATCCCCTGCGCTCGCCAGTGGCACAGATGGTCGAGTGCGTTGCACACAATCATGCGGTCCACCTCCGCCGTCTTGCCCTGCAGCTCGCACACCAGCAAGAAGGTTTCGGGGTTGATGCGGCCCAGGGTGGTGTCGGTCAGGCGCAGCAGCGCCTCCAGCTGTACCCCGCTGCGCTGGGTGTGGATGATGGGCTGGAAATGCAGGGCCAGGTTGTCGGGATGCAGCAGGCGGTCCAGGTGGTCGGCAATCAGCGACTGCTGAATATCGCTGTGGGCGTTGTGGGCCAATGCCGAGGTGCGCATCATCGACAACCCCCGCCGCAGCAGCTGCTGGCGTCCCGCGTCCGAGCGCAGGTTGCTCAGATGCTCCATGGCCACCGCCATCGCAAACACCAGCATCACGAAGAGCAGCGCGGCGCCATCGGACGCACCCTCGGGGTCGCCCAGGTGCATGGCAAAGGTGTTGACCAACAGCCAGTGCAGCACCAGGATCGCGCCGCCGCACAGCAGCTTGTCCGCCCAGTTCTGGGCCCGGTAGCGGGGGGTGAGTACACTGAGCTTGGCGGCGCGATGGCGGATGGCGCAGTAGCACGAAATGCCGGTGGCAATGCCCAGCGACAGCGCAGTGGCTGGCAGGTTGATCTGCCCGAAACTCTGCACGTGGCTGCTGGTGATGGTGAAGTGCCCTGCCAGCGTGCCCATCGCCAGCCACAAGCTGGCCAGCGCAATGCGGCGTTTGCTGGCGCCGGTGCTGAGGGTGGGGATGGTGAGCCGCGCACTCACCACCATGATGACCAGGCCGCTGAGCGCGGGCACCAGCTCCAGCACATGGTGCGACAGCTCGTTGTACAGGAACAGGCCCACCACATCCAGCGCCCACACGATGGAGCCAATGCACAGGGCTGCGTGCGATGCGCTGATGCGGCGGCTGGACGGGTCCACGGAATACGCGGTGTGCTCCACCAACTGCTGGCACACGTGCACGACCAGTGCCGCAAAAACCCAGAACAGCAGGCTCTGCAGCAGTGGCGGAAACCCCACCACAAACACCTGCATGGCGCCCTGCCAGATTGAAACCAAATCGTCCACGTGCTCCCGCCCTTTTTTGTATGCGGGTCATCATACGACCGTGGGGCGGGGCCAACGCGTAACAGCCTGTGGCGGGTGCGTGCTCCCGGGCGATTGGCTGCCATCTGGGAAGGGCGTGGGTTTCCAGTGATTTTTTGGATGCCATTTTCAATAATTCAACAATCGTTGTATTATCGATCCATGCAAGAAACCGATGTTGTCCGTGCCCTCGCAGCCCTGGCCCAGGAGGTCCGCTTGCGGGTCTTTCGTGCGCTGGTGGTGGCGGGCCCTGCGGGGCTGACCCCCGGTGATCTGGCCGCCCAGCTGGAGGTGGCGCCCAACACCCTGTCTTTTCACCTCAAGGAGCTGTCGCATGCCGGGCTCATCAGCCAGGAGCGACAGGGCCGCAACCTCATCTACCGCGCCGCGTTCGACACCATGAATGCGCTGCTGGCCTACCTCACCGAAAACTGCTGCGAAGGCCAGGCCTGTACCCCTGACGGCGCGGTTGCTTCCTGCCATTGCTGACCGTTCCTCACCGTTGCCCCAAGGAGAACCCCATGAAACGCTTCCACGCCCATGTGCATGTCGATGATCTGGCCCAAAGCATCGCCTTCTATTCCAAGCTGTTTGCTGCCGCCCCCACGCGGGTGGAGGCGGACTATGCCAAGTGGATGCTGGAGGACCCGCGCGTCAATTTCGCCATCTCCACGCGCGGCGCCAAGCCAGGTCTGGACCACTTTGGCATGCAGACCGACGACGCTCAGGAGCTGGCCGAACTGAAGGCGCGCGCCGAGGCCGCCGACATGGCCTTGCTCGACGAGGGCAACACCACCTGCTGCTACGCCCGCAGCGAAAAGCACTGGGTGACCGACCCGCAGGGCATTGCCTGGGAGCACTTTCACACCCTGGGCGACATCCCCGTCTTCAACGAAGCCACACCGTCTTCATCTGCGGGCGCCTGCTGCGCGCCAGCGGCGGTGGCAGCCCCTGCACCTGCGGCCCCTCGGGCGGCGTGCTGCGGCCCGACCACGGCCACAACCGCCAAAACCAGCTGCTGCTGAGAGCGCCGCATGACCGCTTTGAACGTTCTTTTTCTTTGCACCCACAACTCGGCCCGCAGCATCCTGGCCGAGGCCTTGCTCAACGACATGGCACCGGGCCGGTTCCACGCGTACTCGGCGGGCAGCAGCCCGCGCGACAACCAGCAACCCAACCCGCTGGGCCTGGAGGTGCTGCGTGCCGCGGGCATCTCGACCGAAGGCCTGCGCAGCAAAAGCTGGGACGAGTTTGCCGCCCAGGGAGCACCCGTGATGGACCTCATCATCACCGTCTGCGACAACGCGGCCGGCGAAGTCTGCCCCATCTGGCCCGGCCACCCCGCCACTGCGCACTGGGGCTACGCCGACCCGTCCGCAGGGGGAGGCACGGACGATGAAAAGCGCGAGGCTTTCCGCAAGACCTTGCACGCCATCCACCAGCGGCTGGAGCTGCTCATCAACCTGCCTGCTGACAAGCTCGAAAAGACCCTGCTGCAGCACACCGCGCGCGAGCTGTCGCGTGCCGCCGCCACGCCATGACGGTGCAGTGCAACCCGGCCGGAGCCGCCTTCCCGGCCCCCATGAGCGTGTTCGAGCGCTACCTCTCCGTGTGGGTGCTGTTGTGCATCGTGGTGGGCATTGCGCTCGGGCAATTCTTCCCCTCAGTGTTTCAGGCGGTGGGCCGCATGGAGATCGCCAAGGTCAACCTGCCCGTGGGCCTGCTGATCTGGGTGATGGTCATCCCCATGCTGGTGAAGGTGGACTTCGGTGCGCTGGGCGAAGTGCGCAAGCACGCCCGGGGCATTGGCGTGACGCTGGTGGTGAACTGGCTGGTCAAGCCGTTTTCGATGGCGTTGCTGGGCTGGCTGTTCATTCGCCACTGGTTTGCGCCCTACCTGCCTGCGGACCAACTGGACAGCTACATCGCAGGCCTCATCCTGCTGGCGGCTGCGCCTTGCACGGCCATGGTGTTTGTATGGAGCCGCCTCACGGGCGGCGACCCGCTGTTCACGCTGTCGCAGGTGGCGCTGAACGACAGCATCATGGTGGTTGCGTTTGCGCCGCTGGTGGCGTTCTTGCTGGGCATCTCGGCCATCACCGTGCCGTGGGACACCCTGCTGACCTCGGTGGTGCTCTACATCGTGATCCCGGTGGTGCTGGCCCAGTGGCTGCGCCGGTCGCTGCTGGCCCAAGGGCAGGCGGTGTTCGAGGCCGTCATGGCGCGCATGGGGCCCTGGTCCATCGCCGCATTGCTGGCCACGCTGGTGCTGCTGTTTGCGTTCCAGGGCCAAGCCATCCTGCAGCAGCCACTGGTGATTGCGCTGCTGGCCGTGCCCATCCTGATCCAGGTGTTTTTCAACGCGGGGCTGGCCTACTGGCTCAACCGCGCGGTGGGGGAGAAGCACAGCGTGGCCTGCCCATCGGCACTGATCGGCGCCTCCAACTTTTTCGAGCTGGCGGTGGCCGCCGCCATCAGCCTGTTCGGCTTTCACTCCGGTGCCGCGCTGGCCACCGTGGTGGGCGTGCTGATCGAGGTGCCGGTGATGCTGCTGGTGGTGCACCTCGTCAACCGCAGCAAGGGCTGGTACGAGCGGGCGTGAGCGACTGACAAAACTCCCCTGGCGTCGTTGTCTCGCCTTGTCGTACTGCTTGTACTGCCTGCGGCGAAACGCCTAGCCAGGGCCGCTTCGCTGAGTTTTGTCAGCCGCTCGCAGGTGCTCAGCCCTTGGCGGTGGTGAGCAACGCCACCGCCTTGCGGGCCAGCGGCGCTGCCAGCATCACCGCCGGGAAGGCGAATAGCCACCCTGTGAGCCAGGCGCCTGTCCAGAGGCTCACAAAGTCCTGCTGCGGTTGCAGCGCGCGAAAGGTGGAGATGCCCGACACCAGCAGCGACATCACACCCGACAAGATCAAGCTGAAAAGCACCGGTCCATAGCGGGCGGGGATCATGCTGCCACCTCTTCGCCAGGCTGGCGTGCGGCGGCACCTCCAACACCGCCCAGGCGCTGCAGTGTCTCCGCAAAGTGCTGGCCGAACATGCGGGCGGTCTTGGTGTCGCCGGGTACAAAGGCATCGGCGGCCGCCCCGTGGCCTGCCTGCGCCATCAGGCCCGACCAGGAGCCGAGGCGGTTGGCCGCCTCGTCATACGGCACCCCGGCGTGTTGCTCGGGCAGGATGGGATTGCCCACCCACACCATGCCGTGCTGCATGGCAAACACCCACATCGACATCAGCGTGGACTGCTTGTCGCCCGCCGGCAGTGACGACACGGTAAAGCCCGCCGCCAGCTTGTTCTTGAGCTGCTGCGTTTTCCACAGGCGGCCCGTGGCATCCATGAAGGTCTTGAACGGCCCGGACACCCCGCCCAGGTAGGTGGGCGAACCCAGGATGACGCCGTCGTAGCGCAGCAGGCGGTCGGGTGCCTGCGCCAGGTCGTCGGCGCGGAGCAGTTCGGCGAGGACGCCCGGCACAGAGCGTGCGCCGTCCAGCACGTGGTGGGCAATGTGTGCGGTGTGGCCGTGGGCGCTGTGATAAACGGTGGCAATGTGTTGCATGGTGTGGGTTCCTTGGGAGTGATTTCGGGGGAGAAGGCGCGGGACAGGTCAGCGTGAAATCAGTGCGATGACCAGCGCGGAGAGATACAGGCCCAGGCCAAACACGGTGTGGTTGGCCAAACTGCGCAGGCAGTTCTTGAGCGGGGTCGGTGTGCGCGATGCCGCAAAGCCCGAGCCCATGGCGGGCTGCATCACCAAAAGCGGCGCCGCCACGGTGCCCATGCCCACGGCCAGCGCGGGCCACAGGGTGGGGCTGTGGACCCAGGCAGCGCCCTGCAGGGACAGCAGCACCCCGGCAAAGGCCACGCCCACGGCGTAGTGCGTGAGCCAGCCCCAGGCCAGTTCGCCGCGCACCGGGGCTGCCTTTGCGATGGCTGCGTGGGCGACTTGCCCGCGCACCAGGTGGCCTACCCAGCGGCCGATGAAAGCGAAGTTGAGCGTGGGCACCCCCAGCCTTTTGAGCAGCAACAGCCAGGCATCCATGACGGCGGTGGCGCCGATGCCCAGGAGCATGGCGAGGGGAATGTCTTGCAGTGAGAGAGTCATCAAAACACCTCGGAAAGTTGACGGGAGAAGGTTTTGAACGGAATATAGAAGTTCAAGTCAACTTGAGGTCAAGAGGTTTTTTCATGGACATTGCCGAAGTCGCCAAACGCTCCGGGCTGCGGGCGTCCACGCTGCGGTATTACGAAGAGAAGGGCTTGATCCAGTCGGTGGGGCAACCGGGGGAGCGCCGCCGGTTTGCGCCCGGCGTGATGGACCAGCTGGCGCTGATTGCGCTGGGGCAATCGGCCGGTTTCTCGCTGGACGACATCCGGTCCATGTTCTTGCCCAGTGGCGAGCCGAACATCGACCGGCAGCTGCTGTCAAGCAAGGCCGACGAACTCGACACTATGGTCAAGCGCCTCAAGGCCATGAGCAATGGGCTGCGGCACGCGGCCGCCTGCCCGGCCGAGAGCCACGCCCAGTGCCCGTCCTTCCAGCGGCTGCTGAAAGCCGCCGCTGACGGAGCGCTGGAGCGTCAGCAGCGGCGCAGCGCGCAGCCGGTGGTGGGGCTGCGCCGGCCGCGTGCCTGAGCTGCCCAACGCGCCCTGGTTTGTGGGTGACTTGATTGCTATCTATTTGATAGCTATTCAGGCATATTGCACTAGCGCTATCGGCCAATAGGGCTTGACATGGAGTCGCCGGGCGCCTGCACGACGGTGTGGGCAGCGGCGCGGGCCCGTCACCCGCCTTTGGGGGCGCCGAGCTTGCGGTACACCGTGGCGCGGCTGATGCCCAGCGCGCGCGCCGCCTCGGCCACGTTGCCGCGCGCTTCCTGCACCGCGCGGCGGATCATGGCCACTTCGGCCTCGCGCAGCGGGGCGGGCGCGGATGCAATGCCTGGCACCGCCGCTGTGTGGGTGTCGCCCACGGTGCGGGCGTGCGCAGGCAGCTGCGCCAGCGCGTGCAGCCGCAGGCCCGACCACAGCGGCAAATCCAGCGGTTCCCGGCGCTGCTGGCGGGCCGCGTCGAACAGCATGGTCCAGGGCATGGCCAGCAGGTCGCCGCAGTGGGTCCGGGCGCCGGGCAGGCCGGGGGTGCGCAGGGGCTGCGGCACCAGCTGGCGGGCCATGCTGTTGGCACCCACCACGCAGCCGTCGGCGTCCAGCGTCAGCAGGCCGTCGCCTTCACCGCCCAGCGGGCAGCCCGGCCAGTTCACGCGCAGCAGCAGGGCATGGGGCAGTTGCAGCAGCAGTGCGTCTTCCATGGCGCGGGCCGACCGGGCCACCAGGTGGCGCAGCTCGGGCCGTTCGGGCACATCCACACCCGTCAGGTCCAGCATGCCCATGCAGCGGCCCTGGGGGTCGAACAGCGGCGCTCCGGCGCAGCTGTAGCTGGCGTTGTCGTCAAAAAAATGCTCGCCCCGGTGCAACCACACAGGCTGCAGCTCTTCCAGTGCGGCGCCGATGGCGGTGGTGCCCACTGCTGCTTCCGATAAATCAATGCCCACGCGGCCAATGGCGCTGGCGCGCGGGTCGCTCCGGTCGCAATGGCCTTGCACATCGACCACGATGCCGCGTGCGTCGGTGAGCATGGCGAAGTAGCGCATGCCCGCAATGGCCCGGGTCAGCTGCTCCAGCACCGGCCGGGCAGCGCGCAGCAGGTGGTGGTTCTGCTCCTGGCTGTGGCGCAGCGCCGTCGCGCTGACGGCGTCAAACGCCACGCGCCGCGTGGGCTCCAGGCCCCGCGCCAGGCAGCGTTGCCAGGATCGCGCAATCCACGGCTCCACCTCGGCGCGCACGGGCGCTGCACCGTCGGACAGCAGGCTCTGGCGCGCCTGCGCAATCAGCGCGTGGCGGTCAGCAGCGGGGTGGGGCGCGGAGATCAGCATGTGAATGGGCTCCAGGTGGCTCGCATCATGCGCCGGTGTGCATTGCAGCATGTTTCATTTTGAGAATATCCAGCCAGGGGCCCCGGAAATCTAGGGTTGTCCCTAGGGATGGGGCGTGGGGCGCGGCAGAAGATGCGCGAGCTATGAGCGTGATCCCGATCCCCTCCGCGAGATCGTGAGCGCGCTCCTATCCAGCCAAAACCACTCCAGGAGACAGCCAGATGCAAGTCCAGTTCACGGTCAACGGGCGCGCTGCCAGTGTTGACGTCCCCCCCAATACCCTGCTTGTCCATGCGCTGCGAGAGCACCTGCTGCTCACTGGCACCCACGTGGGTTGCGACACCAGCCAGTGCGGGGCGTGTACGGTGCATGTGAACGGCCGGGCCGTCAAATCCTGCGCGATGCTGGCGGTCCAGGCCCAGGGGGCCGAGGTGACCACCATTGAAGGCATGGCCACCCCTGACGGCACCATGCACCCCATGCAGGCGGCGTTCAAGGAGTGCCATGGCCTGCAGTGCGGCTTCTGCACGCCGGGCATGGTGATGAGTGCGGTGGACCTGTGCAAGAACCACCCGAACGCCAGCGAAGGCGAGATCCGCGAGCTGCTCGAAGGCAACATCTGCCGCTGCACCGGCTACCAGAACATCGTGCGCGCAGTGCAGGTCGGCCAGAAGGCCATGGCCGGCGCCTGAGCGCGCCCGCCGTTCCCACGCCAGAACAATCCAAGGAGACAAGACCATGGGTGCATCCGACTTTTCCAAGCTGCCGCACATCGGCGAATCGCTCAAGCGCAAGGAAGACTACCGCTTCCTGACCGGCGCGGGCCAGTACACCGACGACGTGGTGCTGGCCGCGCAGAGCCATGCGGTGTTCGTGCGCTCACCGCACGCCCACGCCAAGATCAACAGCATCAACATTGACGCTGCCAAAGCCGCGCCCGGCGTGCTGGGCGTGTTCACCGGTGCCGACGTGGCCGCCGACAACATCAACGGCCTGCCTTGCGGCTGGCTCATTACCAGCACTGACGGCCAGCCCATGAAGGAGCCGCCACACCCCATCCTGGCGCAGGGCAAGGTGCGCTATGTGGGCGACCACGTGGCCATGGTGGTGGCGCTGACCCAGCAGCAGGCACGCGATGCGGCCGAGCTGGTAGAGGTGGACTACGACGTGCTGCCCGCCGTGGTGAATGTGGCCGACGCCGCATCGGGCGCCGTGACCGGTGCGGCGCTGCACGACATCGCGCCTGACAACCACTGCTTCAAGTGGGCCATCGGCGACAAGGGCGCCGTGGACGCCGCGTTTGCCAACGCAGCGCATGTCACCCAGCTCGATCTGATCAACAACCGCCTGATCCCCAACGCCATGGAGCCCCGTGCCGCCATCGGCAGCTACAACCGCGCGAGCGATGAATACACGCTGTACGTCAGCAACCAGAACCCGCACGTCGAGCGCCTGCTGATGACGGCGTTTGTGATGGGCCTGCCCGAGCACAAGGTGCGCGTGATTGCGCCCGATGTGGGCGGCGGCTTTGGCTCCAAGATCTATCTGTACGCCGAAGACGTGTGCCTGACCTGGGCGTCCAAAAAGCTCAACCGCAACATAAAGTGGGTGGCCGACCGCAGCGAGGCGTTCTTGAGCGATGCCCACGGCCGCGACCACGTGAGCCACGCAGAGATGGCGTTGGACAAGGACGGCAAGTTCCTGGCGCTGCGTGTGCACACCCACGCCAACCTGGGCGCCTACCTCAGCACCTTTGCCAGCGCGGTGCCCACCATCCTGTATGCCACGCTGCTGGCGGGGCAGTACAGCACACCGCAGGTGTATGTGGAGGTGGACTCGTGGTTCACCAACACCGCACCGGTGGACGCCTACCGGGGCGCAGGTCGCCCTGAGGCCACCTACCTGCTGGAGCGCCTGGTCACCCGCTGCGCGTGGGAGATGGGACTGCCGCAGGACGAGATCCGCCGCCGCAACTTCATCAAGGCCTTCCCGTACCAGACGCCGGTTGCGCTGCAGTACGACACCGGCGACTTCCAGGCCTGCATGGATGGGGCGAACAAGCTGGCCGACGTGGCGGGCTTCGAGCAGCGCAAGGCCGCCAGCGCGGCCAAGGGGCTGCTGCGGGGCATTGGGTATTCGTCGTACATCGAGGCCTGCGGCATCGCGCCGTCCAACATCGCCGGCGCCCTGGGCGCACGCGCAGGGCTGTTCGAATGCGGCGAGGTGCGTGTGCACCCCACCGGCAGCGTGACGGTGTTCACCGGCTCGCACAGCCACGGTCAGGGGCATGAGACCACCTTTGCGCAGGTGGTGGCCGCGCGCCTGGGCATCCCGGTGGAGAACGTGGACATCGTGCACGGCGATACGGGCCGCGTGCCGTTCGGCATGGGCACGTATGGCTCACGCTCCATCAGCGTGGGCGGCGCGGCCATCATGAAGGCGCTGGACAAGATCGAGGCCAAGGCCAAAAAGATTGCTGCGCACCTGATGGAAGCGAGCGATGCCGACATCGACTTTGCGAATGGCGAATTCACGGTGCGTGGCACCGACAAGAAGATCCCGTTCGGCCAGGTGTCGCTGGCAGCCTATGTGCCGCACAACTACCCGCTGGACGTGCTGGAGCCGGGCCTGAACGAAACCGCGTTCTACGACCCGACCAACTTCACCTTCCCGGCAGGCACGTACATCTGCGAGGTCGAGGTGGACCCCGCCACCGGGCACACACGGGTGGACAAGTTCACGGCGGTGGACGACTTCGGCACCATCATCAACCCCATGATCGTCGAAGGGCAGGTGCATGGCGGACTGGTGCAGGGCATTGGCCAGGCGCTGCTGGAGAACTGCGTGTACGACCGCGAAACGGGTCAGCTGCTCACCGGCAGTTTCATGGACTACGCCATGCCGCGCGCCGATGACTTCCCCGAGTTCAAACTGGGCCATGTGTGCACCCCCTGCACGCACAACCCGCTGGGCACCAAGGGCTGCGGCGAGGCCGGGGCCATTGGCTCGCCACCGGCGGTGATCAACGCCGTGCTGGATGCGCTGCGACACCTGGGTGTGAAGGACTTCGACATGCCCGCGTCGCCGCACCGCGTCTGGGAAGCGATTCAACACGCCAAGGCATAAGGAGATCCACCATGTACGCATTCACTTTTGAAGCGCCTTCCTCCACCGCCGCTGCCGCGCAGCTCATCGCCCAGGGCGGCAAACTGCTCGCGGGCGGGCAAAGCCTGCTGCCGTCCATGCGGCTGCGCCTGGCCAACCCTGAAAAGATCGTGGACCTGAACAGCATTGCCGAGCTGGCGGGCATCCGCCGCGAGGGCAACGCGCTGGTCATCGGCGCCATGACGCGCCATGCCGACGTGGCATCCAGTGCGGATGTGAAATCCGCCATCCCTGCGCTGGCCGACCTGGCCGCCCACATTGGCGACCGCCAGGTGCGTGCACGCGGCACGCTGGGCGGCTCGGTGGCCAACAACGACCCTGCCGCCTGCTACCCCAGTGCGGTGCTGGGCCTGGGCGCCACGGTCATCACCAACCGCCGCGAGATCAAGGCCGACGATTTCTTTGTGGGCATGTACACCACGGCGCTGGAGGAGGGCGAGATCATCACCGCCATCCGCTTCCCGATCCCGAAACGCGCTGCGTACATGAAGTTCAAGCAGGCGGCTTCGCGCTTCTCGCTGGTGGGGGTGTTTGTGGCGCAAACCGACAGCGGCGTGCGCGTGGCCGTGACCGGTGCGGCCAGCAGCGTGTTCCGCCATGCGGGGCTGGAGGCAGCGCTCAACCAGACTTTCACCCCGCAGTCGGCTGCCAGCGTGAAGATCGACGCGAACGATCTGAACGCCGACATCCACGCCAGTGCCGCCTACCGCGCCAATCTCATCAGCGTGCAAACGCAGCGCGCTGTGCAGCAGATGCTGGGATGACGTGAAGGCAACCCCGCCACCGTGGTACGGCACCCGGTGGCGGGTCTTTGATTGAAATTGGCTGCAGGCGCTAGAGAAATATGCGCTGGCAGCTATGAATTGGATAGCAATGAACTCGTTGAACGCCGCGCCGGTTCCGGCTTCCATCGACGCCCTGGTGCAGGCCCTGCAAAGCGTGGGCTATTTTGCCGACCGTCGCCTGGCCACTGCGGTGTTTCTGGCGCTCAAGCTGCAGCGGCCTTTGTTGCTGGAGGGCGAGCCTGGCGTGGGCAAGACGGCGCTGGCCAAAGCCCTCTCGGAAGTGCTGTCGCGCAGCCTCATTCGCCTGCAGTGTTACGACGGCCTGGAGCAGCGCGAGGCGTTGTACGAGTGGAACTACGCCGCCCAGCTCTTGCACATGCGGGCAGCGGAAGGGCAGGGCAGTGCCGACATGGCGCAGGTGGAGCGCGAGGTGTACCAGGACCGCTACCTCATCCGCCGCCCCTTGCTGCAGGCACTGCAGGCGCCAGCGCCGGGCGCCGTGCTGCTGATCGATGAGGTGGACCGCGCCGACGAGCCCTTTGAGGCCTTCCTGCTCGAATACCTGGGCGAGTACCAGGTCAGCATCCCGGAGATCGGCACGGTGCGCGCCACGGCCACACCGGTCACGCTGCTCACCAGCAACCGCACGCGCGATCTGCACGACGCCGTCAAGCGCCGCTGCCTGTACCACTGGCTGGACTACCCCGAGCGCGAGCGCGAGCTGGCCATCGTCCGCGCGCAGGTGCCCGGTGCCAGCGAGGCGCTGGCCGTGCAGGTGGCAGAGTTCGTGGGGCGGCTGCGCAGCCAGCCGTTTGCCAACGCCTTCCAGCGCGCGCCGGGCATTGCCGAGAGCGTGGAATGGGCCAAGGCGCTGGTGGCGCTCGACACCATCGTGGTGGACCCCGAGGTGGTGTCCGATACCGCAGGCATCCTGTTCAAGCAGCGGGAGGATGTGGCTGCGCTCACCCGCGACATGGCGGTGCAGTTGCTGCAACCCGCCGATGCCGATGCATGAAAGCCGCCCGATGGCCGAGGGCGCGATGTTCTCCCAACTCGGCGATGCCCGCACCGGCAAGCTGGCCGACAACCTGAGCGGCTTTGGCCGCACGCTGCGCCGCGCTGGCGTGCGGGTGGATGCGGCCCGCATGGCGCTGGCCCAGCAGGCGGTGATGCTGGTGGGCCTGCAGCGCGAGGACTTCGGTGCTGCGCTGGAGGCCGTGCTGGTCAGCCGCGAGCAAGACCGCATGGTGTTCCGCGAGCTGTTCGATGCCTACTTTCGCAACCCCAACGTCGCACAAAAGCTGCTGGCACAGATGCTGCCCAGCGCCGAGTCCAAGGCCGAGCCCGTCAAACGCCGCCCGCGCGTGAGCGAGGCACTGGCGCCCGTGCGTGCTGCAGGCAACGCGCCGCCCGCACGCGAAGAAGACAAGATCGAATTCGATGCCGCCATGACGGCCAGTGACCTGCAGCGCCTGCGGCAGGCGGACTTCAACCAGCTCTCGGCCAGCGAATACATCCTGGTGGAGCGCCTGGCACGCGACGTGCCTTTGCCTTTGCCGCGCTTTGCGGCCCGCCGCACCCGGCCGGGTGTGCGCGGCAGCCGCCCGCACTGGCCCGGCGCCATGCACCATGCGGCGCGCAGTGGGGGCGAGGTGCTGCACATCCCCTTGCTGCAGCGCCGCCAGCAACCGCTGCCGCTGCTGGTGCTGGTGGACGTGTCGGGCTCGATGGAGCGCTACGCGCGTTTGTTGCTGGCCTTCTTGCACGCCGCCACCGCGCCGCGCCACACCGGGGCTGCCGTGCGCCGGGACGTGTTTGCCTTTGGCACTGGCTTGACCGACCTCACGCCCGCCTTCCGCCTGGCCGACACCGACGCCATGCTGGAGACGGCCAGCCATGCCATCACCGACTTTGCGGGCGGCACCCGCATGGGCGACAGCCTGGGCCAGTTGCGCCTGCAGCATGCGCGGCGCCTGGTGGGGCGGCGCACGCTGGTGCTGCTGATCAGCGACGGGCTCGACACGGGCGCCCCCGAGGTGCTGGAGCGCGAGCTGGCCTGGCTGCGTCGCCACTGTGGCCGCCTGCTGTGGCTCAACCCGCTGTTGCGCTACGAGGGGTATGCCCCCACGGCGCGCGGTGCGTCGGCCCTGCACCGCCAGGCCCACGGCATGGTGGCCGTGCACAACCTGAGCCACCTGAAGGACCTGGCCGCCAGCCTGGCAAGCGTGTTGCGGCAATGAGGGCGCGGCCCCGTACCGCATCGAGCCCAGCCACGCAGCGGACCGATTGAATTCCCACAACATCCACACCCATTGAAGACCGAGAGGACCCACCATGGAAATGCAAGCCAGCCGAACCCTTGCCGTCAGCCAGCAACAGGCCTGGGAGGCGCTCAACGACCCTGAGGTGCTCAAGCTGTGCATTCCCGGCTGCGACAAGGTCGAGCCCACGGCCGAGAACCAGTATTCGGTGGCCATGGCGCTCAAGATCGGGCCCGTGTCGGCCAAGTTTGCGGGCAAGATCACGCTGTCCGACATCGTGCCGCCCGAGAGCTACAACATCGCCTTCGACGGCTCCGGCGGCGTGGCGGGCTTTGGCAAGGGCAATGCCCAGGTCAAGTTGGTGCCGTTACCCCCCGATGCGGCGGGGCAGGCCAGCTGCGAGCTGCATTACACCGTGCATGCCTCGGTGGGCGGCAAGATCGCGCAGCTGGGCCAGCGCCTCATCGACGGCGCCGCCAAGAGCATGGCCGAAGACTTCTTCAAACGGTTTGACGACGAGATGCAGCGCCGCTTTCCGCGTGCTGAAGCCCCCCCGGCAGATGCAGCAGCCAGTGCCGATGCCGTCACTCAGCCAGGCACCGTGGAAGGGGGGAGTGCCACCCAGGGCGGCGGTATCCCTGCGTGGATGTGGGGTGTTGGCGTGGCGGCCCTCGTACTGCTGGCCTGGTGGTTCAATCGGGGTTGAGTGCTATGGGTACCGGAAGGAAGTGAGTCATGGAAAATTTGGACGTCGTCGTGCTGCGCACGCTGCAGGGCTGGCGTGCCGCAGGGCGCCGTGCGCTGCTGGCCACGGTGGTGCGCACGTGGGGCTCGTCGCCACGGCCGGTGGGCTCGATCATGGCGCTGTGCGAAGACGGCGCGGTGGTGGGTTCGGTGTCGGGCGGGTGCATTGAGGACGACCTGATCGACCGCCACACCCGCGCTTATGCCCAGGCGGGCGCTGCGGCAGACGGTGCCGAGCACCGCATCCCCAGCGGGCCGCCATCGTTTGTCAAATACGGCATCAGCGCCGACGAGGCCCACCGCTTTGGCCTGCCCTGTGGCGGCACGCTGGAGCTGCTGCTGGAATACGACCCTGATCCCGCGCTGCTGGCCGATTTGATTGCCCAGCTGGCCGCTGGGCGCCTGGTGCAGCGCACCGTGTGCCTGTCCGATGGCGCCGTGACCCTGGCGCCTGCGCAGGCACCCGAGGATCTGAAGGTGGATGCACAGCAGCTCACCAACACCTTCGGGCCCGAGTACCGCATGTTGCTGATCGGTGCAGGGCAACTCACCGAGTACCTGGCCACCATGGCCTTGTTCAACGGCTTTGCCGTGACGGTGTGCGACCCGCGCGAGGAGTACCGGGGCAGCTGGAGCGTACCGGGTGCCACCGTGGTGAGCGACATGCCCGACGATGTGGTGCTGGCCTTCAAGCCCGACCGCCGCACCTGCGTGGTGGCCCTCACGCACGACCCCAAGCTGGACGACCTGGCGCTGCTGGAGGCGCTGAGCACCGAGGCGTTCTACGTGGGCGGCATCGGCTCGCGCCGCAACAACGAGGCGCGGCGCGCCCGCATGATCGAGCACTTTGACCAGACCGAAGCCAGCCTGCAGCGCCTGCGCGGGCCCATTGGCATCTACATAGGTAGCAAGACACCGCCCGAGATTGCAGTGAGCGTGATGGCCGAAATTTTGGCCGTGAAGAACGGCGTGACCCTGCCGCGCGACATGGAAGTGGCCCAGGCCAAGAACGACCGCGAGCAGGCGCACAACGACCCCGGCGCTCTGGTGTGCGGAGTGCGGTAGCCACGCTGTCAGGTCAGTGCCGGGCTTTGGGTTCCTGCGCCTGCGCCTGCAGTTGCCGCTGCACGTGCCTGAGCAGCCCTTCGCAGGCGTCTTCCACCAGGTCCAGCACCTCCTCAAACCCCTGGCTGCCGCCGTAGTACGGGTCAGGCACCACCGGGCTGTCGAACTGCAGGCAGAACTCCGTCATGCGCCGCAGCTTGTGCGCGTGTGCGGGCGGGCAAAGGTCCTGCGCCAGGGCCAGGTTGTCCCAGTCCATGGCCAGGATCAGGTCGTAGCGGGCAAAGTCGGCATCAATGATTTGCCGTGCCCGCAGGTCCGAAAGGTCATAACCGCGCTGCGCCGCGTGGCGCTGGGTGCGGGTGTCGGGCGGCTCGCCGGGGTGGTAGTTGTGCGTGCCTGCCGAGTCCACCACCACACTGTGCGCCAGGCCGCTGTGGGTGATTTTGTGGCGGAACACGCCGTGGGCTGTGGGGCTACGGCAGATGTTGCCCATGCACACGAAGAGAATCGCGTAGCGAGACATGGAGGTAGCGTGCGTTCAGGCCTCGATCACCACCGGGCCGCCCTTGGCGATGCCCCGTTGGTAGGCCGGGCGTGCGTGCATGCGTTCCAGGTAGGCCTGCAGGTGCGGGCAGCGGCTTGCGTCGTTGGCGCGTGACATCAGCGCCTCCACCGCAAAGCTCATCTGAAAGTCCGCCATGGTCAGGTGCTCCCCCGCAAACCAGCGGTGGGTGCCCAGGTGCTCTTCAATGAACGCCAGCGCCGTGTCCACGTTGGGGTCGATGAGCTTTTGCTGCACCGTACCGCACAGGGCGCGTGCAATGGGCTTCACAAAGAACGGCATGGGCTGGGTAGGGATGGTCTTGAACACCAGCTTCATCACCAGCCAGTTCATCAGCGAGCCCTCGGCATAGTGCATCCAGAAGCGGCACTGGCGGTGCTCGGCGGTGCGGGGTGCTGGCTGCAGGTGGGCCAGGTCGCCCCGGGCCTGCTCGCCATAGGTTTCCACCAGGTATTCGATGATGGCGCCCGACTCGGCAATCACTTCGTCGCCATCGGTGATGACTGGCGACTTGCCCAGGGGGTGAATGGCCTTGAGCGCAGGCGGGGCCAGCTTGGTGGCCTTGTCGCGCGCGTAGATCTTGAGCTCGTAGGGCACACCCAGCTCTTCCAGCAGCCAGAGTATGCGTTGCGAGCGCGAGGTTTCGAGGTGGTGCAGGGTGATCATGGTCGCCATCTTATTGAAGAGTGGGCCGAATGCACCCTGGTGCAGCCCTTGTTTTGCGCGGGTGCCGTCTGGCTCAGGCCGTACGGCGGCGCTGCTGCCCGATGGAGCGTTGCATCCATTGCACATACAGATCCACCGAAATCAGCACGGCCATGGCAAATGCGCAGGCGGCCACGATGGGGCCGAGGCCCAGCGAGCTGACCAGCCCGACGCCCTGCACGGTGGCAAAGCGGTTGGGGGTGGTGCAGACGAACTCGGCCGCGCCCATGCCGGTGTAGTGCATGGCGCACACGGCGGCGGCCATCAGCAGAGCGGCTCCTGTGCGGCTGGCCATGCTGCGGGTGTTGAAGGCCAGCCACAGGGCGGCCGTGCCTGCTGCCACCGCAATCAGCACCGACAGCGCCACGGTGCGCAGGTCCCAGTGGATGTAGCCGCCAATCTTCATGCCGTACATGCCCAGGTAGTGCATGCCCGCCACACCCAGGCCCAGCAGCAGTCCTGCGCCCAGAATCCGTGTCAGTTCCCGGGGTGCCTTGGACACCACGCTGAGTGCAGCCGAGGTGCAGACCACGGCCGCCAGCAGAGACACCGCGCTTTCAACGATGCCGTAGCTGCTGGCCACGTCCAGCCGCAGAGCCACCATACCCACAAAGTGCATGGACCACACCCCGATGCCGCCCAGCGCCACGCCGGCCGTCAAAGTCGCTGCGCGGTTGAGCGATCCGTCCTTGTGGCGGATGCGGCGTGTGACCATTAGTGCGATCAATGAACCAATGAACGCCAATGCGAACGAGATGGCGACAAGGTGGGGGCGGTATTCGGAAACGACGGTGGGGTCCATGGAGAGCTGCCTGAGACGGGGGTGGAGGAGAGCTTCACACCGCATCTGAGGCGATTGAAACCAATTGTTTCTATATTAGACCAATTGGTTATTTTTTGCTCTGAATGGTTATGTTTCAGAAAGAAGAGCCCACCCCGGCTTGTTCATGGGTCTTCACATTCGCCTTCCGGAGACGGCGATGGGGTGGGTCAATCGCCCGCCATCGGGGCTCTCAAGGCAAGGGTGTTCAGCCAGCCAGGCTGCTGGCGTTGGATCAGAGCTGCAGCAGGAAAGCGCGCAGCATGCGCCAATGTTCCTGGCATGCCTCTGCGGCAGACTGGGCGGCTGCGTTTTCCAGCTGGCGGGCGCGCACGCTCTGCGTCGGATGGCCCAGGGTGAGCAGCACGGTGGCCAGGCTGTGTGCCAGGCGCCGCAGCGCCGGCCAGTCTTGCGCTGCGCTGGCCGCGTCACCTTGCCGCACGTCGGTAGGGAACTGTTGCAGGCAACTGGCGTGGTAGGCCTTGAACAGAAACTCGTCGCCCGCAAAATGGGTGGCAATGGCCTTAGCCTCATCGTCGGCCGCTTCATCGGCAGGCGTGGCTGTTGTGGCTGGCGCATTGGCAGGGGTATCCGCCACCAGCGCCAGCGCATCGGTTACACAGGCCTCCAGCTCTGCCACCGATGCAGGTTTGGACAGCATGCGCCACACCTTCATGGCCTGGAGTTGCTCGCGCACTGGCGGCGTCAGGCCCGCGCTGAATACCGCCACCGGAATTCGGCTTTCGTGCACAGGCTCTTGCAGCAGCCGCTGTACCAGGTCAATGCCGGACTCGCCCGGCAGCATGAGGTCCGTAATGATGAGTTCCACGCCCCCCGCATGCAGCGCCTGCATGGCGTCAGGCACGTTGGCGCAGGTCACCAGCTCGATGGGAAGTTCCTCGAGCGCCATCTGCACAAAGCGTGCGATGGAGCTGTCGTCTTCCACGAGCAGGACCTTGGGCGCGCTCATGCGGATACCTGGGCCTGTGGAATGCACGCGGCCAGAGCGCTAGGTAACTCGGCCACCAGCCGGGGCTTGTGGATCACCTTCACACCCTGCAAGGCAAATGCATACGGCTCGCGCTGTTGCTCGTCGAGCGAGGTGACCACGATGAGGTGGCTGCGCGCAAATTGGGGGTGCGAGCGCAGCGTGGTGATCAGGGCGGCGCCGTCGATGCCTGGCAGCAGGATGTCCACGATCAGCACCTCGGGCTGAATCTGCCCATAGAGCGCAAGGCCGGTGATGCCATCGTTCGCCACATGCAACTGCACTCCTGGCAGGTGCTGCTGCACGATGAGGCCCACGAGGTTCTGGAAATGGATGGAGTCCTCGATCAGCAGGATTTGTGGTGCACGCCCTTTGGCAGGTGCCACCGGTGCGGCCAGGGGCGGGCGGGCGGCGACCGGAGTGCCGACGGCGGGTGCCTGGGCAGCGCCACCGGCGCCATGGGCGGTCATCCAGCGTTCCACCGATGCACGCGAGATGCGGCGGTGCCCGCCAGGGGTCTTCCAGGCCTCAAGTTCGTTGCGGTCCACCATCAGCTGAACCGACCGCACGGCCATGCCCAGCATCTTGGCGACTTCCAGCGTGGTGTAGTGGTCGGCCATGGCGTGCTCCGCGAGGGAATTGTCAGATTGCATAGATCGCGCATTTTCTCCTAATTTTAATTTTTACCCGACTTGCATTTGATAAAAATGATTGATATGATTCAATCAATGGCAAGAAATCACGTTAAAACGTGTTTTTTTGTATTCCAAGCCGATTCCCGGCCCCACAAAGGCTACCGCCATGAAAAAGATCCTGATCGTCGAAGACCACATCGATATCCGCAAACTGCTCAAGATGACGCTGGAGTTTGATGACTTTGAGATCCACGAAGCCGCTACGGGCGATGCGGGCTGGGTGCTGGCGTGCGAGTTGCAGCCCGACATCGTGCTGCTGGATGTGATGATGCCTGGCACCCTGAACGGCCTGGACGTCTGCCGCCGCATCAAGTCCGACCCGGGCATGCGCCACACCAAGGTGATCATGTTGACGGCCCGGGTGCAGTCGGACGACAGGGCAGCAGGCTTCGCGGCGGGGGCCGACGACTACCTGATGAAGCCCTTCAGCACCCTGCAGGTGCTGGAAACCATCTACCGCATGGAGGCAGCGCATTGACCTCGCTGCCATTGCTGGAGCCTGCGTCCCAGGTGCCGCCAGACACGCGCTGCTTTGACGAGGCCGCGGCGGCGCAGATGGAGCGGTTTGTGCGCGATTTCGGACGCATGTACCGAGAGCGCAACGAAGCCCTGCGCGAGGTCACCCGCGCGCACCATGCCGCACTGTTGCACCTGTCGGCTGCGGCTGACCTCAAGGACGACGACACCGGCGTGCACATCGTGCGCATCGGCTACCTGGCCGAGGCCCTGGCCCTGGCTCTGGGGCAGACGGTGGGCTACGCACGCATGCTGCGCAAGGCCGCGCCCATGCACGATATCGGCAAGATCGGCACCCCCGACAGCGTGCTCAAGAAGCCCGGCAAGCTCACCCCAGAAGAGCGCCAGACCATGAACTGCCACGCCGCGATGGGTGCCGAGATCCTGGGGCGTTCGCACATTCCAGTGTTTCGCATGGCGGCCGAGGTGGCGCTCACGCACCACGAGCGCTACGACGGCCAGGGCTACCCGGCGGGCCTGTCGGGCGAGGCGATTCCTTTGTCGGGCCGCATCACCGCCGTGGTGGATTTTTTTGACGCGCTGACCATGGACCGGGTGTACCGCCCCGCCTTTGCGGTGCCGGTGGCGCTGGAGATGCTGGCGGCCGAGCGCGGCCGTGCTTTCGACCCGGTGATCGTGGACACATTTTTGGCGCATGCTGAAGCCATCGATGCGCTGCGGTGCAAGATCACGCAGGAATGTCCGTCTTTTGATGCACTGATCGACGCGCCCTGATCCCCTTTTTTCTGACCGCTCAGCGGCAGGCCACTGCGGGCACGGTGGTGTTATTGATCCAAGGATTCTCAATGATGATGACGATGATGCAGTGGCTGAAACCGTGGGCTTTGACCGTCACCCGCGTGGCGTTGGCCGTGTGTGCGACCAGCGCGCTGGCGGGGCCTGTGGCCGAGCGGGTCCAGAGCCAGTCGGTGTTGCGTGTGTGTGTCTGGCCGGACTACTACGGCGTGACCTACAGGCACCCGCGTACGCAGCAACTCGGGGGTATCGACATCGACCTGTCTGCCGAGCTGGCGCGCGACCTCAAGGCCAGGGTCGAATATGTGGACTCTTCTTTTCCCACCCTCATTGACGACCTGAACCAGGACCGTTGCGATGTGGCCATGTTTGCCATTGGCATGCTGCCCCAGCGGATGGAAAAGCTGGCTTTTACCCAGCCCTACATGCGCAGCGACATTTACGGCATCACCACCAAATCCAACACGGTCATCAAGCAGTGGGCCGACATTGACAAGCCGGGTGTGTTGGTGGGCGTGCAGGCAGGCACGTTCATGGAACCCATCATGGCCCAGCGCCTCAAGCAGGCCACGCTGGTGCGCATCCAGCTGCCCGCTACCCGCGAGCGCGAACTGACGGCCGGGCGCATTGACGTGTTCATGACCGACTACCCCTACAGCCGGCGCCTGATGGACAACGCCGACTGGGCCCGGCTCATCGAGTCTCCCGAACCATTTTCGGTGTTGCCCTATGGCTATGCAGTCAAGCGCGGCGATGCCGTCTGGCTGGCTACGGTGGATGCCTTCGTGGCGCGCATCAAGGCCGACGGCCGCCTGCAGCGCGCGGCCTCTCAAAATGGCCTGAACGCCATCGTGGTGCGCTGATATGGCCGACCTCCAGGCGCTCCCCTCGGTCTGGACCAGGCTGCGCGCGTGGGTGTTGCAGACCAGCCATCTGGTCCTCATCACCGGAGGGCTGTCGGCATTGGCGGCACTGGTGGCCGTCGGCGCGTTGGCCGTGAACGACTTTCGCACGGTGCGTACCAGCCACCAGAACCATGCCGCCATGCTGGCGCGGGTGCTGGAGGATCAGGCCACGCGCACCATGCAGACGGCCGAACTGGCGCTGGAGTCGCTGGCCACATCGCCAGCCCTCACGACGGTGGCCTCGGAACCCCGGCGTATGCAAGATGCCCTGGGCCAGGCGCTGGCGGCGCTGTCATTTCTTCGGGGGCTGGCCGTGGTGGATGCCGGTGGGCGAGTGGTCGCCAGCACCCAGTCCGGCGATGCCGAGAGTTTTGTGGACCTGGCCAAGCTCGGCCCCCTGGTGGCCATGGGGCGGACGGTTCAGGGCGGCCTCACACCGGGCCGCAGCCTGCAAAGTGTGCGGCTGGGAGGCGCAGCGGCGGCGGCTCCTGCGGGTGTCGCTTTTATCCCTGTGATGCACGGCTACAAGAACGAAGCCGGGCAGGCGCTGGTGCTGGTGGCTTTGGTCAATCCCGATTCGCTGTCCAACTTTCAGCACCTGACGCTGGAGTCCGAGGTTTTTGACTCGGTGGTGACCTCGTACAACGGCCAGGTGTTGGCCACTTCGGGGGCCGCAGCTGCTCTGGCAGGTACGCGGGTGAACAACATCCCCGTCTTCAGCCAGTTCCTGCCCCGGCAAGAGCACGCCACCTACCTGGGAGTGGGGGTGCTGGGCGAGCGGCAGATCGTCAGTTTTCGGGCCTCTGCCGCCATGCCGCTGGTGGTGGTGGTCGAGACCTCGTACCGGGCAGCTGTGCAAAGCTGGCTGGCGGATGCCCGCGCGCTGATCGGTATTGGCCTGGCCCTGGTGGCCCTGGTGCTGGGCTTGACCTTTGCAGTGTGGCGTGGCCTGCGCACGCGCGAGCGGGCGCGGCTGGCCATTGATGCTGCACAGGCCCGCATTGCCCGCAACGAGCGGGATCTGTCGGTGCTGATGCGCAGCGTTCAAGAGCTGATTTTTCGCACCGATGCGCAGGGCGTGATCACCTACGTGAATGCCCATTGGACTGTGATGACGGGCACCGCGCCTGACCGTGCCATCGGCAAACGCCTGCACGACCTTGTCGAGCCACAAAGCCGCAATGATGTGGTCCGGGCCATCGACCCCCGGTCGCCGGATGGAGTGCGGGTATGCCAGGTGGTGTCCCGTTCTGCCGAGGGCAAGGACATGATGTTCCAGGTGGCGGTGGTGCCTCTGGTGGCTTCTGGACGTGTGATCGGTTTTGCAGGCAGTGCGGTGGATGAAACCGAGCGCTGGATGGCCCAGCAGCAGCTGCAGGCGCAGATCGCTTTCCAGGACCTGCTGCTGGAGACCAATCCGCTGCCCATCTCTGTGACCGACGCACAGGACCGTTTCGTGCGCGTCAACAAGGCCTGGGAGGAATACAAGGGCCGTACGCGCTCCACCGTGCTGGGCAAGGCCGTTGCCGAGTGCCTGCCACCGGACGAGGTCAAGGTGCATGAGTCGGCGAACAGGCAGCTGTTGCGCTGGGGTGGGCGCGCCCTGGTCGAGACCCAGGTACGCCATGGCGACGGATCGCGCCGCGACACGCGCCTGGCCAAGGCAGCCATTGCCGATGAGCATGGACAGGTCAGTGGTGTGCTCACCATCCTGATGGATGTGAGCGAGTTCCGAGAGGCCGAGCGCGCCACCCGGGAGGCGCGTGACGCGGCCGAAGAGGCATCCCGCACCAAGTCGGAGTTTGTGGCCAACATGAGCCACGAGCTGCGCACGCCGCTACAGTCCATTCTGGGCTTTGCCGAGCTGGGCATGCTGCGTGGTCGCGCGCAGCCCAAGCTGGCGGGCATGTTTGAAGACATCCATTCCGCTGGCCAGCGCATGCTCACGCTGGTGAATGACCTGCTGGAAGTGTCCAAGCTGGAAAGCACGGTGGGAACGTTCCACATGGAGCGCATCGACCTGCGCGGCGTAGTGCGTCCGGTGATCCGCGAGCTGGAGCCTTTGCTGGAACGCAGCCACCTGATGATGGATTTGCGCATGCCTGACCTTCCGCTGGTGGCCAAGGCCGACCCGTTGCGGTTTCAGCAGGTGATCCGGAACGTGGTGGCCAACGCCATCAAGTTTTCGCCGCCTGGCAGCACGATCACCCTGGAGGGCTACGCGGACCCGCAGGGCCAGACGCATCTGGTGGTACGGGATGAGGGCCCGGGCATCCCTCCTTCAGAGCTGCAGAGCATTTTTGAGGCCTTTGTGCAGTCCAGCAAAACCAAGGATGGATCTGGGGGCACGGGCCTGGGCCTTGCCATCTGCCGCAAGATCGTCGAGGCCATGGGCGGGCGGATCTTTGCCGAGAACGTGCCGGCCAGCGGTGCAGCGTTTCACATCATCCTGCCCGCCAGAGGCCATGTGGAAACCATGCCGGCCCCGTTGCAATAAACGGCTGTATTGCCCACAAAAAAAACCCTCTGACGAGGGCTTTTTTTGGGTGCTGGCGGGGCGCCGCGGCGCCCCCGGAGGGCTGATCAGCCGCCCTTGCGCGAGCGCTTGCCAGGGTTCTTCTTGCTGCGCGTGGCGACACCACGCTCCAGGCTCACGCGCTGGCCACGGCCAGGGGTGTTCAGCGTCACGCCGGGCATTGGCTTGGGTTGGGGGGTGCGCTTGCGGTCTGCTTCGGTGACGATCTTGTTGCCCATGGTAGGTCTCTGAGAAAGTGGAGAAAAGGGGCATATTAGGCCACAGCCGCAATCAGGGGTGGCCAACAGGCCTTTCTGCCGCCCCCGCCAGAGGCGACAGGCGGAAGGTCAAACTCCCGATTGCGCGACGAAACGCGCCCCGTACGACGTCCCCTGGTCGGTGGACAGCGCCTCGGCGCAGTGGTGAGGTAGCACCCACCCCTGGGCAGGGTCCTCCACCGCGCGGGTGTGGATGGTGGGGGGCTGTGCCCGCACTCCGCCAAAGATGGTGGCAAACGCCACGTCAGCGGCATCTCGGCCGGTGCCAAACCGCAGCAGCCCCATGGGGATGGCCGTGCCCGAAGGGTCGAAGAGATACCAGCGGTCGCCCAGATACACCTCCACGTAGGCATGAAAGTCCGGCGGGCCCAGCGCTGGGTCGGCGCCGTAGTCGGTGCCCGTGGTGAAGCGGGCCGGAATGTTCACGGCGCGGCACAGTGCAATCATCAGGTGGGCGAAATCCCGGCACACTCCGACCTGTTCCACCAGCGTGTCGACGGCCGAAGTGTTGGAGTTGGAGGTGTTGGACGTGAACGCCACATGCCGGTTCACCCAGTCACGGATAGCCTGCACGCGGCTGTGGCCCTGCCACAAGGCGCCGAACTCGTTCAGGGCCAGCCGCAGCAGGCGGTCAGACTGGCAATAGCGGCTGGGGTAGATGTAGCCCATCACATGCGGCGGCAGGTGTCGCACAGGCACCTCGGCCAGTTGGGTGGGGTCGGCACGGTGGTGGCGTATGTCCACCGTAGCGCTGTAGGTCAGCTCCAGCATGCCAGGCTCACCATGCAGCCGGAGATAGCGGTTACCCGTCGCAGGGTCTGTGTGGATCTGGTGGGGAATGTCCTGGCTGAGCACCAGGCGCTCGTTGTGGACGATCTGGTGGGGTGTTTGTGCGGCGTGGATGTTGAACACGAAATCGGCGCCGTAGCTGTCGATCTCATAGCGCAGGTCAATCTGCAGGTCCATGCGAACACCACGCTGGCTGCCTGGTATTGCCTGCGCCAGGGGCGCGCCGGCATTCGCGGGCCATCGCGCAGGTTCGTTGGAAGCGGTGGTAAGGCGGGGGGCGCTGGAGAGGAAGGCCATAGCAGCTCTCAGCGACGGGGCCTGCAGGCTGCGGGTTCACCCAGTGTGTGGGACGGTGTCATCGGCGGCTCCTGGGTGTGCGCCGCGCCGGGGTATCTGGCAGGGCTGGGAATCTTCAGGATACGCCCCAGGGCATCGCCAGCGTGTAGTCCGATGGCCCGTGCACCACGGTGCGCGGGAGCGCGATCTCCCGCCAGCATCAGCAGACGCTGGTCAGGTTGATCCGGTGACCGAGAGCCTCGCCAGCACCTGCACGTCGCCACCTCGGGGGGCTCGCAAGATCAGCGCATCGCCCGAGCTGGTGCTGTCGCGTGCCAGATCGGACTGCACAAACATGTGGCTGAACCACACCTCAAACCGGCCATTGCGCGCAGACGCTGCGGCCAGCGCCTGGCGCAGTTCGCGCAGGTGGCTCTCCCCCGTGGTTTCGGAGTAGCCCCTGGGCGAACCCAGAGCCGTCCACACCTGTGGTGCACCGAAAGCCAGGGTGGCACTGTCGATGCAGCGGCACCAGGGGCTTGACAGCACCTTCTCCGGACGCAGTTGCCGCGTCTGGAACCACTCGCCAATGCGCCGGGCCTGGTTCCGGCCTTCATCGTTCAGGTTGCGCTGGGTGCCGCAGTCGCCCAGGCGGAAACCCGGGGGATCGAAGGTGCCGGGGGCCAGCGCGTGGCGAAACAACGCCACCACTCCGCCCTGGCGCAGCAAGACCTCGGCACCCGCTTCCTGGGCCGCCCAGGTCTGCAGGGCTGTGAGGGCCAGTCCGCCACCTAATGCGCCTGCCGCGCCCCTGCCCAGCAAGGTGCGCCGTGTGACGCGCGTACCTTCCGTCGCAGCCTGATCCCCGGCTGCTTCGGCATCAGGCAGCTGGCTGGAAGGCATAGCCATTGCCCGCCGCTGCTACGCGGCCAAACGCAGGGAAGGGGAAGTGGAAGCCGCCCAGCATGGCGTTGCTGGTGGTGATGCGCTGGAACACCTCGCGGCGGACCTTGCGCGCAGCCTCTGCGTCCATGTCAAAGGTCACGGCCCAGTCGGGGTTGCGCGCGAACAATGCGGGCACGTTGGTCAGGTCTGCCACATAGAAGAAGTTCTGGCCTGCCGACTTCAGCCCGAACAGCGTGTGGCCCGGCGTATGGCCGTAGGCGGCCACCGACTGGATGCCTGGCGCAACCTCGGTGCCCGCTTCAAATCGCACCAGCGCATCGGCTGGCATGGTGGCAAAGGTGCGGCGCACATTGTCAAACGCACCCTTCATGCCTGCGGGGGCGGCGGCCATGCGCGCGTCGTCCATCCAGAAGGCATGTTCGGCTGCAGGCACCATCACCTTGGCTTTCGGAAACACCAGCTCACCCGCCTTGTTGCGGATTCCATTGATGTGGTCGCCGTGGTAGTGGCTGACGAGCACGGTATCGATGTCGGAGGCCTGCATGCCAGCAGCGCGCAGACTGTCCAGCAGCTTGCCGGTGGTGGCACCACCAAACTCGCCCAGGCCAGTATCGATCAGGATCTTGCGTGCGCCCGCCACCACCAGGAAGGGGGTGTATGGCACATCGATGTAGTCGGTGGGCAGGCCTTGCGATGCGAGCAGCGCACGCACTTCGGCCAGCGGTGCGTTCTTCACAAATTCTTCCCCCAAAGGGCGGCGAGTGATGCCATCGTTCAGTGCAATCACCTCCACGTCCCCCACCTTCATGCGACGGAAACCAGGGCTGGGCAAGGTGGGCGTGCCGAAATTGGGTGCGTTCTGCGCCCACACGGGCACGAACGAGCCCGCTGCGTAAACGGTGGTGGCCAGGCTTGCGCCCAGGAAGTGACGGCGTGACAGCATAAAAACTCTCCAGTCTCGGGTTGAACTAATGAGTCGCAACTGTAGCGCTGGACCTCAGGAAAACGAGGGATGGCGCACTAACCTGTATGCAACGTGGGGCTTTTGGTCGCTAATTGGGGTTAACCCTTTGGGTTGGCTGGGTTGGAGGCCATGAAGAGGCGGCTCATTCCATATCGAAGGCTTCGCGCAAAGCGGTACAGAAGTCACTGCTGCCACTGAGGGTGAGGGTCAGCGTGGTGCGCGGCGGCGCGGCACTGCCTGTGGTCATGTGCAGTTGCCCCGTCGCATCGTCAAAGGACAAGGTCAAGGGGCTCTGCACCTCTTGTACGCCGTGCAGGTCGTAGTGCCACGCGCCGCCGTCTTCCTGCGGTGCGCAGGCGCCGGGCCAGTGTGCATGCGCCCAGGCCAGCACGGCAGCGATCTCGTTCTGCAAGGCAGGCAGTTGCGCGGGCAAGACGCTGGCCATGGCATCCAGGGTGCCGTTGCCGTCAGCGTCTTCGCTGTAGTCAAAGTCGAGGTAGTTCAGTTGCATGGTGAGAGCAGGTTATGAATGTGTCGGGAGTTGCTGCGCGATGGCTCAAGCCCAGGTCCGGCCCAGGGCCTGCGCGGCTTCTCCCAGCCGGGGCACCAGTTGCAGCGCCCGCCCCAGCGGCATGCGGGCAGAGGGTGCCTGCAGTGCCACGGCGCTGCGCACTTGGCGCCGCCCACCGGCCAACACGGGCACGGCCACACAGACGAGGCCGTCCACAAACTCTTCGGCGTCCGTGGCATAGCCTTGCCGCAGGATCTGCTCCAGCTCGGCTTCCAGTGCGGCGCGGTCGGTCAGGGTGGTGGCCGTGTGGCGGGTGAGGGGCAGGCCGTCCAGGATGGCGGCCCGGCGTGCGGACGACAGGTGGGCCAGAAACAGCTTGCCGCTGGCCGAACAGTGGATGGGCACGCGGGTGCCGGGCCGCAGCTCCATGCGCAGCGGAAAGGCTGACTCCACCCGGTCCAGGTAGATCACTTCAGCGCCGCTCAACGCCGTGAGGTTGCAGCTTTCTCCAATGTCCGCCACCAGTTGCCGCAGCACAGCGTGGCGCACTCCATGCTGGGTGCCCGCGCTCAGCGTGCTTTCGGCCAGGCGCAGCAGACGTGGTGCGGGGGTGTAGCGCCGCCCGTCTGGCTCGCGCGCCAGCAGGCCACCGGCCTCCAGCTGGCCCAGCATGCGGTGCACGCTGGGCTTGGGCCAGCCGGTGGCCTCGATGGCATCGCCCAGGCTGAAGGGCTGGCCCTGGGCGCACATCGTTTCCAGCAGTTCAAACAAGCGCAGGCTGGGCGGTGTGTTGGTCATAAATCTCGAAATTCGAGACGAATTCGTAAAACATTTCGGGATTATTCAGCATTGTGGCTAAGCTGCAAACCCAATTCACCGGGAGCTTCATGACCGCCTTTTTCCAGAACGTAGTGCTCACCGGCGCCTGTGGCGGGCTGGGCCAGGCGCTGGCGCGCGAGCTGATCGGCCAGGGCGCTGCCGTGGCGCTGGTGGGTCTGAACCGGCCCGCGCTGGAAACCTTGGCCGCACTGGCGCCAGAGCGCTGTGCTGTCTATACGCCCGATGTGGCCGACGTTACCGCCATGCAGGCCATGGCCGCCGACTGGATGGGCCGCTGGGGAACGCCTGACCTCGTCATCGCCAATGCCGGGGTGGCCGGGGGTTTTGACACCGCCCAGGTCGACGACTTGGTTGTGATGCGGCGCATGCTGGAGATCAACCTGCTGGGCGCCGCCACCACCTTCCAGCCCTTTGTGTCGGCCCTGCGCGCGCAGCGGCGCGGCGCGCTGGTGGGGGTGGCCAGCATTGCGGGCTGGCGGGGCATGCCGGGCAATGGCGCGTACTGCGCCAGCAAGGGCGGGCTCATCCGTTACCTGGAGAGTCTGCGTGCCGAGCTGCGCGGCGATTCCATCGTGGTGAGCACGGTCAGCCCTGGCTACCTGCGCACCGCGCTCACGGCAGGCAACCGTTTTGCCATGCCCGGCCTGATGGAGCCCGAGGACGCCGCGCGTGCCCTGCTGGCCGCTGTGGCCCGGGGGCGCACCCACATCGTGCTGCCCGCGCGCATTGGTTGGCTGGCGCGCCTGTTGAACCTGTTGCCTGATGCCCTGCACGACCGGCTGCTGCTGGGCCAGCCGCGCAAGCCGCGCGTGGGCGAGGCGGGGGCCACCGCCATTCCGGGGTTGCCAGTGCGCGCAGACAAGAACATCGACACCTGAGAGAGAAAAAAGCGAATGATGACAACAACAACGATGCCGGAGACAAGCCCTTCGACGCCGCTCGCACAGGACATGCGCGACCACATCGCCCTCATCGGCGCCGGCCCCAGCGGGCTGGCTGCGGCGCGCAATCTGCAGAAGCTGGGCGTGCCTTTCCAGGGCTTTGAAGCACACACCGATGTGGGTGGTTTGTGGAACATCGACAACCCGCGCAGCACGGTCTACGAATCGGCGCACCTGATCTCCAGCAAGCACACCACGGAGTTCACCGAGTTCCCCATGCGCCCCGAAGTGGCCGACTATCCGAGCCACCGGGACATGCGCCAGTATTTCTTCGACTTTGCAGAGCACTTTGGCCTGCGCCAGCACTTCTGGTTTGGCACGCGCGTGCTCCGGGTCGAACCGGTGGGGGAGGGCACTGCGCCGCTGTGGCGCGTGACGTGGACGCAGCACGGTGGGCCCGCGCAAACGGCAGAGTTCAAGGGCGTGGTGATTGCCAACGGCACGCTGGCCGAACCCAGCATGCCGCGCTTTGAGGGGCACTTTGACGGGGAGCTGCTGCACACCAGCGCCTACAAGAGCGCCGAGCTGTTCAAAGGCAAGCGCGTGCTGGTGGTGGGCGCGGGCAACTCGGGCTGCGACATTGCGGTGGATGCGGTGCACTACGCGCGCAGCGTGGACATCTCGGTGCGGCGCGGCTACTACTTCGTGCCCAAGTATGTGTTCGGCAAGCCCGCAGACACGCTGGGCGGCAAGTTCAAGATGCCGCCCTGGCTCAAGCAAAAGGTGGACAGCGTGGTGCTGCAATGGTTCACTGGCGACCCTGCGCGCTTTGGCCTGCCCAAGCCCGACTACAAGATGTACGAGTCGCACCCGGTGGTCAACTCGCTGGTGCTGCACCACCTGGGCCATGGCGATATTCACGTCAAGCCCGACATCGCGCGTTTTGAAGGCCATACGGTGCACTTCAAGGACGGCAGCGCGCAGGACTATGACCTGGTGCTCTGTGCCACGGGCTACAAGCTTCACTACCCCTTCATCGACCACAGCCTGCTCAACTGGCAGGGCATGGCGCCGCAGCTCTACCTCAACATCCTGTCACCCCGTTTCGACAACCTGGCCATGATGGGCATGATCGAGGCCAGTGGCATCGGCTGGCAGGGCCGCTATGAACAAGCGGAGCTGGTGGCGCGCTTTTTCAAGGCGCAGGCCGAGGGATCGCCGCGCGCCCAGGCGCTACGACAGGCCAAGGCCGGGCCGCCGCCCGATCTGTCGGGTGGCTTCAAGTACCTCCAGCTCGAACGCATGGCGTATTACGTGCACAAGGACACCTACCGCAACGCGGTGCGCGCTGCCGCCGCAGCCCTCGCTAGAAAGGACTGACGCCATGCTGCCTGTGGACGAAATACGCCTCAACTTCAACCCCGCGTCGCTGGTGGTGCTCAATGTGGTGCTGGGTTTTCTCATGTTCGGCATTGCGCTGGATACGCGCGTGGCGGACTTCAAGCGCGTGCTGCGCATGCCCGGTGCCATGGCGGTGGGCATTGCCGCGCAGTTCATCGTATTGCCTGCGGTGACCTTTGTGCTCACGCTGCTACTCAAGCCCGGGCCCAGCATCGCGCTGGGCATGATTCTGGTCGCCTGCTGCCCGCCCGGCAATGTGAGCAACATCCTCACGCACCGCGCAGGAGGCAATGTGGCGCTGTCGGTGTCGATGACGGCCATCTCCAACGCGCTGGCCATCGTGCTCATGCCGCTCAACTTCGCGTTCTGGGGCGGCATGCACCCCACGGCGGCGCCGCTGCTGCGCAGCATTGCGCTTGACCCGTTGGAGATGGCGGGTCACATCGTGGTGATCATCGGGCTGCCTTTTGTGCTGGGCATCCTGTGCGCAGAAAAGCTGCCGCGCTTCACACAGCGCGTGAACAAGCCCGTGCGCATCCTCAGCTTTCTGTGTCTCATCGGTTTCATCGTGGGCGCGGTGGCGGGCAACTGGCGTTACTTTCTGGACTACGTGGGCCTGGTGCTGCTGGCCGTAGCGTTGCACGATGCGCTCGCCTTCGGCACCGGCTACGCCTGCGCGCGGCTCAGCGGCTTGCCGGACTACGACCGGCGCGCGGTGAGCATCGAGGTGGGCATCCGCAACGCAGGGCTGGGTCTGGTGCTGATCTTCAGCTTCTTTGGCGGGCTGGGGGGCATGGCCGTGGTGGCGGGCGTGTGGGGCTTCTGGGACATCATCGCGGGGCTGTCACTGGCAGGCTGGTGGGGGCGCAGGCCCGCCGAACTACCGGCGGCCGATGCCCGCAAGGAGCTGCGCACATGACCGGCATGGGGTGGAAAAGCCGCCGCATTCTGGTCACGGGCGCAGACGGTTTCTTGGGCCGCAGCGTGGTGGCTGCACTGGCGCGTGAAGGGGTCGGGACCATTGTGGCGACCGATGTGCGCGATGTGCCCGCCGAGCGTCGCCTGCCCGGCGTGACCTATGGGGTCCAAGACGTGCGCGACCCCGGTCTGGCGCAGACGCTGGCAGACACCGCCATCGACAGCGTGGTGCACCTGGCGTCCATCGTCACCCCCGGCAAAGGCTCCAGCCGCGAGTTTGAATATTCGGTGGACGTGCTGGGCAGCCAGAACGTGCTGGATGCCTGTGTGGCCATCGGCGTGACGCAGTTGGTCGTCAGCTCCAGCGGTGCGGCCTATGGCTACCACGCCGACAACCCCGCATGGCTGCGTGAGACCGACGCACTGCGGGGCAACGAGGTCTTTGCCTATTCGCACCACAAGCGGCTGGTGGAAGAGATGCTGGCGCAATACCGCACGCAGCACCCGGCGCTGGCGCAGACGGTGCTGCGCATCGGCACCATCCTGGGCGAGCGGGTGGACAACCAGATCACCGCCTTGTTCGAAAAGCCGCGCCTGCTCGCCATCCGGGGCAGCGAGAGCCCGTTCGTGTTCATCTGGGACGAAGACGTGACCGGTGCCATCCTGCATGCACTGCGCACGCAGCGGGCTGGCTGTTTCAACCTGGCGGGCGACGGTGCCTTGCCCTTGCGCGAGATTGCCCAGCGCTTGGGCAAGCCCGTGCTGGAGTTACCTGCAGGGCTGCTGCGCACCGCGCTGGCCGTGGGCTCCGCGCTCGGCGTGAGCCGCTACGGCCCCGAACAGCTCGACTTTCTGCGCTACCGGCCCGTGCTGTTGAATACCGCGCTCAAGGAAGTGCTGGGCTATGTGCCTGGCAAGACCAGCGCCCAGGCGTTTGACGCCTTCGTCGCTGCCCGGGCGCTGCAGGGCCGCCCCGTAGCTGCGGGCGTGTCCGTGGCGGCCGCATGAGTACGCCCGCGGCCTTGAGCCGTGGCGACCTGTTGCGTGCCCTGGCGGTGGTGGTCATCTGGGGGCTGAACTTTGTGGTGATGAAGCTCGGCCTGCAGGGCCTGAGTCCCATGTTGCTGGGCGCGCTGCGCTTTACGGCGGCATCGCTGCCCTTCTTGTTGTTCGTACCGCGTCCGGCCTTGCCCTGGCGCTTTGTGGTGGGCTACGGGATGGCGCAGGGGCTGGGGCAGTTCGGCTTTCTGTTTCTGGGGCTGCAGCTGGGCATGACGGCGGGCATGGCGTCGGTGGTGATGCAGACCCAGGCGTTCTTCACTTTGCTGCTGGCCGCGCCGTTGCTGGGTGAGCGTGCCAAGCCCTGGCAGTGGGGGGGCTTGTTGCTGGCGTTCGGCGGCTTGATGACCATCGGCCTCGCGCATGGCGAGGGGCCGGGCCAGATGACGCTGGCGGGGTTTGTGCTCACCCTCGGCGCCGCATTCATGTGGGCGGTGTCCAATCTGGTGGCGCGCCGCGCAGCACAGGCCGGGGCGTATGCGCCGTTTCCGTTCATCGTGTGGAGCAGTGTGGTGCCCATTGGGCCGTTCTTTGCGCTGGCGTTCTGGAGCGAGGGCTCCACCGCCGTGTGGGCACAGCTGCAGTCTTTGAACGGCACCGGGTTGCTGGCCGTGGCCTACCTGGCCTTCTTGGCCACGCTGCTGGCCTACACGCTGTGGACGCAGCTGCTGCAACGCCATGCGGCGGGGCGGGTCACGCCGTTTTCGCTGCTGGTGCCGGTGGTGGGGCTGTGGGCGGCTTATGCCTTTCTGGGTGAAACCCCGGCGCCTCTGCAGTGGTTGGGCGCAGCCGCAGTGCTCTGCGGGCTGGTGGTGAACCAGGTGGGAGGCTTGTGGTGGGCCCGGCGTGCGGCAGCTTCCTAGAATGTTCGCTTTCCGCATCGAGGAGACAGGGTGGCTGAGAGCGTGTTTTTGTGGGTGAAGGGGTTGCGGTTTGCGTACCCGGAGTGTGCTGTGCTGGACAACCTGTCGCTGGCCTGGCCCCCGGGCCTGGCTCTGGTGCGGGGTGATGAAAGCACCGGCAAGACCACGTTGCTGCGTCTGCTGGCTGGCGAGCTGACGGCGCAGGCTGGCAGCATCACGCTGCAAGGGGTGGACCTGAACCAGTCCGCCAAGGCCTCGGCACCACGGGTCTTCTGGTCGGACCCGCGATCCAGCGAGTGGGACCCGCTCACTGCCAGGGGTTGGCTCGACAGCCTGCCCGCACGCTACCCTCAATGGGATGTGGCAGCCTTGGTGGAGCACATCGACGGGTTCAGCCTGTACGAGCATCTGGACAAGCCTTTCTACGCCCTGTCCACCGGCAGCAAGCGCAAGGTGCTCATGGCAGGGGCCTTGGCCTCGAATGCACCACTGACCTTGATCGACGAGCCTGTGGGCGGGCTGGACAAGCCCTCCATTCGCTATCTGGCGCAGGCGCTGGCATCCCAAGCGGCCAGACCAGACCGCCTGACCGTGGTGGCGCATTACGAAGCCCTGCCCGATGTGCCCTGGGGCTCGGTGCTGGATCTGTAAGAACCTGTTCTAAGGCGTTATGAGGTGGTAGAGGGCGCCTTGGGGGCATGTGCTCTGGGGTCGGCCGTGTAGGCAGGGTCTGCCGTAGACTGCGGTGCTGACCGTTCCCCCTCACATACGCCTCACCCTGCAAGGACCGTCCCATGGATGCGCTGCTATTTGTTCCGGTTGCCATCGCCATCTCGCTCACCCCGGGGCCCAACAACTTCTGTGGCCTCAACAACGGCATCCGCGCAGGCGTGGGCCCCGCGATGATCGCCACGGTGGGCCGGGCAGCGGCGTTCGCGATCTTTCTGACGGTGTCTGCGGTGGGGCTGGGGGCGATGCTGCTGGCGTCCGAAGCGGCGTTCACGGCGGTGAAGTGGGTGGGGGCTGCCTACCTGTTCTGGCTGGGCTGGAAGGCCTGGCACAGCCGCGAGTTCAGCGGCCTGGCGCTGGAGGATGCACCTGGCAGTGGCCAGGCATCGGGTCAACAGGCCCAGTTCCATCTGCGTGCTCTCATTGCGCAGGAGTTTTTGCTGGGCATCACCAACCCCAAGGCGATCATCCTGTTCGCGGCGATCTTTCCGCAGTTCATCGACCCCGCGCAGCCTGCCGCGCGCCAGTTTCTGGTGCTGGGCTCCATCTATCTGGGCAGCGAATTCGTCTCGACGGCCGTTTACGCCAGCTTCGGGCGCCAGATCCGCCGCTTCATCCGCACCTCGCGCGGTGTGGCCCGCCTGAACAAGGCCACCGGCGGTTTCTTCATGGGTGCTGGCGGCCTTCTGCTGGCCACCAACCGCTGATTGCTGCCCCCTGGCGGGGCTGAGCCGATACATCGGTAAACCCCGCCCAAAGCGCGCGTAAATCCCCGGTAAAGGGTACCCGCCGGGCGGCAGCCCCGGGGGGTGCGCTGGCTACCATACCCGTTCGCTCATTCCTCGTTGCGCCCCACCATGCCCCTGAACCGTTCGTTGACCCGTCCACAGAGGCCCGCAAGATTGCAGTCTGGCAAGCTGCGCTGGATCTCCGCGTTGTTACTGGCCTCCGTGGCGCTGGCTGCGGTGGGAGGTGGTGCCTGGTGGTGGAAACAGCGCCAGGATGCAGCGGCCGCGGCCAGCGCTGGCGGTGCCGCCACGGGGCCCAACGCGGCGCGCAAGCCCGGCAGTGGGCCCGGGCGCTTTGGCGGCGGCAACGTACAGCCCGTGTCGGTAGGCACCGTACAGCGGGGTGATGTGCGGGTGGTGGTGAGCGCCATCGGCACCATGAGCGCCCGCGCCACCGCCGTGGTGCGCGCCAAGGTCGGCGGCGAGCTGACGTCGGTGCGTTTCAAGGAGGGTGACGAGGTGCGTGCAGGCCAGGTGCTGGCCGAGATCGATGCGCGCAGCTACCAGGCGGCGCTGTCGCAGGCACAGGGCACGCTGCAGCGTGACCAGGCGCTGCTCAAGAATGCGCAGCTCGACCTCAAGCGTTATCAGGACCTGCTGGCGCGCGACTCCATCGCCAGCCAGCAGGTGGACACTCAGGCCGCACTGGTGCGGCAGCTGGAAGGCACCGTGGCCTCGGACCAGGCGCAGGTGGACGCCGCGCGCCTGCAACTGAGCTACACCCAGGTCACCGCACCATTTGCCGGCCGCCTGGGCTTGCGCCAGGCGGACCGGGGCAACGTGGTGGGGCCGAGCGACGCGAACGGCATCGTCACCATCAACCAGGTGCGGCCCATCGATGCAGCGTTCTCCGTGCCCGAGGCGCACCTGCCCCAGATGCGTCGCCGCATGGCCGCAGGCGAAGAGCTGAGCGTGGAGCTGTGGGACCGCGACAGCCGCCGCCAGCTGGCCAAGGGCCGTGTGGTGGCGCTGGACAACGCCATCGACAGCGCCACCGGCACCATCAAGGTCAAGGCCGCTTTTGCGAATGAAGACGGCGCCCTGTACCCCAACCAGTTCGTCAACGTGCGCCTGCAGGTCAACCTGCTCCAGGGCGTGCTGACTGTGCCGGCCACGGCCGTGCAGAACAACTATGTCTACCTGGTGCAGGAAGACAGTACCGTGACCCAGCGCCGCATCCGCGTGGGCGTGACCGACGGCGACCGGGTGAGCGTCGAAGGCGAGCTGCGCGAGGGCGAGCAGGTGGTCACGGACGGCATCGACCGCCTGCGCGAAGGCGCCAAGGTCGCGGTTATCGATGCCGGTGCCGTCACCCGCGCCGACCAGGCGGCCCAGGACCAGGCCGCGCAGCGCCGCGCCTTCATGGCATCCCTGCCCCCCGATGTGCGTGAAAAGCTGCAGAAGATGAGCCCCGAAGAGCGCCGCGCCTTCTTGCGCGAGCGGCGAGCGCAGATGGGCGCGAGCGGCGCAGCGGCTCCAGCGTCGGCGGCGTCTGCTGCAGCCTCTTCGGCGTCGGGTGTGGGTGCTCCCGCCGCTGCCCCGCAGGCCTCTGCTGCGCCACAACAGCAGCGCAGCGAAGCACCACCCAGAGCAGCTGCACCGCAAGCATCCCCAGGCGTTGCAACGCCCGCCGCCCCCGCAGCGCCTGCAGACCGTAGCTCTGAACCCCCGCGGGGCATCCCTCCGCAGGTGAAGGCACTGCTGGACCAGATGCCCGCCGACGAGCGCGCCCGCGTGATGGCAATGCCGCAGGAGGAGCGCCGTGCCTACATCCGCGAGCGGCTGCAACAGCAGCCGCCGTCCCAGGGTGGCGCAGCCAGCCCGGCGCGCTGAGCGCAGCGGCACCCCGGTTTCTCCCCTGCCTGTCTTGCCAGCGCACTCGCCGCCATGAACCTGTCGCGCCTTTTCATCCTGCGCCCCATCGCCACTGCGCTGCTGATGGTGGCCATCCTGATCGCGGGGCTGATGGCCTACCGGCTGCTGCCCACCTCGGCCCTGCCCGAGGTGGACTACCCCACCATCCAGGTCACCACGCTGTACCCGGGCGCGAGCCCCGATGTGATGACCTCCAACGTCACGGCCCCCCTGGAGCGGCAGTTCGGCCAGATGCCGGGGCTGTCGCAAATGTCGTCCACCAGCTCGGGTGGGGCTTCGGTGATCACGCTGCGTTTTGCGCTCGACATGGCGCTGGACGTGGCCGAGCAACAGGTGCAGGCAGCCATCAACGCGGGCAGCAACCTGCTGCCCAGCGACCTGCCCATGCCGCCGCTGTACAGCAAGGTCAACCCGGCCGATGCGCCCATCCTCACGCTGGCCATCACCTCGCCCTCGCTGCCCGTGATCCGCGTGAACGACCTGGTGGAAAACCGCCTGGCACCCAAACTCTCGCAGGTGCAGGGCGTGGGCCTGGTGGCGATTGCGGGCGGTCGCCGCCCGGCTGTGCGCATCCAGGCCAACCCCACGGCATTGGCGCAACTGGGCCTCACGCTGGAGGACGTGCGCACCTCCATTGCGGCCGCCAACGTCAAACAGGCGAAGGGCGGCTTCGACGGCCCGGCCCGTGCCTCCACCATCGATGCCAACGACCAGTTGCAGTCGGCGGCCGAATACCGTGACCTCATCATTGCCTTCAAGAATGGCGCTCCCGTGCGCCTGAAGGACGTCGCCGAAACGGTCGACGATGCCGAGAACACCCGCCTCGCCGCCTGGGCGGGCACGGCAGACACCGGGGCCAAGCCCGGCGTGATCCTCAACATCCGCCGCCAGCCCGGCGCCAACGTGATCGACACGGTGGACCGCATCAAGGCCCTGCTGCCGCAGCTGCAAAGCACCTTGCCCGCGTCGCTGGATGTGCAGGTGCTGACGGACCGCACGGTGACGGTGCGCGCCTCGGTGCGCGACATGCAGGTGGAGCTGGGCCTGGCCGTGCTGCTGGTGGTGGCGGTGATCTTTGTCTTCCTGCGCAGCCCCTCGGCCACGCTGATCCCGAGCGTGGCCGTGCCGCTGTCGCTCATCGGCACCTGTGGGGTGATGTACCTCGCGGGGTTCTCCATCAACAACCTCACGCTGATGGCGCTGACCATCTCCACCGGCTTTGTGGTGGACGATGCCATCGTGATGATCGAGAACATTGCCCGCTATGTGGAAGAGGGCGAGGCACCCCTCGCGGCTGCGCTCAAGGGCTCGCAGCAGATCGGCTTCACCATCATCTCGCTCACCATCTCGCTGATCGCCGTGCTGATCCCGCTGCTGTTCATGGGCGATGTGGTGGGCCGGCTGTTCCACGAGTTCGCGATCACGCTGGCCGTGTCCATCCTGATCTCGGCCGTGGTGTCGCTCACGCTCACGCCCATGCTGTGCGCGCGCCTGCTGCGCCACACGCCCGAGGAGAGCCACGGCCGCCTGTACCGCGCCACGGGACATTTTTTTGATCGCACCATCGCAGGCTATGGCCGCATGCTGGGCTGGGTGCTGAACCACCGGGGCACCACCTGGCTGGTGTTTGCGGCCACCCTGGCGCTCACCGTGGTGCTGTATCTGTTCATCCCCAAGGGCTTCTTTCCGGTGCAGGACACTGGCACGCTGCAGGCCACCACCGAGGCGGACCAGTCGATCTCGTTTGCTGGCATGGCCGAGCGCCAGCAGGCCGTGGCCGAACGGCTGCTGCAAGACCCCGCCGTGCGCAGCGTCTCGTCGTTCATCGGCGTCGACGGCGCCAACACCACGCTCAACACCGGCCGCCTGCTGATCGACCTGCAGCCGCATGCACAGCGCGACAAGGCCGGTGTGGTGCAGCAGCGCCTGGCCGAGCGCGTGCAGAACCTGCCGGGCATCCGCCTCTTCATCCAGCCCGTGCAGGACCTGACGATTGAAGACCGGGTGGCGCGCACGCAGTACCAGTGGCTGCTGTCATCGCCCGACATGCAGCAGCTCACCACCAGCACCACCGAGCTGCTGCGCAGCTTGCGCGCCTTGCCCGAGCTGACGGATGTGGCCAGCGACCTGCAGGACCAGGGCCGCCAGGCCTATGTGCAGATCGACCGCGCCCAGGCCAGCCGCCTGGGGGTGACGGTGGCGGGCATCGATGCCGCGCTGTACAACGCCTTTGGCCAGCGGCTGATCTCGACCATCTTCACGCAGTCCAACCAGTACCGCGTGGTGCTGGAGGTGGCGCCACAGTTCAAGGTGGGGCCCGAGGCGTTGCAGAGCATCTATGTGCCGTCGAGCACTGGTGCGCCGGTGCCACTGTCATCGGTGGCGCGCATCGAGGAGCGCAACATGCCGCTGGTGGTCAACCACGTGGGCCAGTTGCCCGCCGCCACCATTTCGTTCAACACCGCGCCGGGGGTGTCGCTGGGCAACGCTGTGGCGGCCATCGAGCGCGAGAAGGCCGCCGTGCAGGCCGAGGGGCAGTTACCGCTGTCGGTGGAGACGAGCTTTCAGGGGGCGGCGCTGGCGTTCCAGGCGTCGCTATCGAACACGCTGCTGCTCATTCTGGCGGCGGTAGTCACCATGTACATCGTGCTGGGCGTGCTGTATGAGAGCACGGTGCACCCGGTCACGATCTTGTCCACGCTGCCCTCCGCTGGGGTAGGGGCGTTGCTGGCGCTGATGGCGGCGCGGCTGGACCTGGACATCATTGCCATCATCGGCATCGTGCTGCTGATCGGCATCGTGAAGAAGAACGCGATCATGATGATCGACTTTGCGCTGGAGGCGCAGCGGGACGAAGGCCTGAGTGCGCGAGATGCGATTTATCAGGCGTGTCTGCTGCGGTTCCGGCCCATCTTGATGACGACGTTGGCGGCCTTGCTGGGGGCGTTGCCGATGATGTTGGGGACCGGGGTGGGCAGCGAGTTGCGGCATCCGCTGGGGGTAACGATGGTGGGCGGGCTGATCCTGAGTCAGTTGCTCACGCTGTTTACGACCCCGGTGATTTACCTCACGTTTGAGGGGTGGGCGCAGCAGTGGCGTGGGCGGCACGTCGAGGTGGCGTGATGGCGTCTTCGGGTTGCGCTTTTTCATTTGCCGTTCGGGCTGGCCGTGTTGAAGCTTTGGCGTGCTGGTTTGACAAGCATGCTCGGGTTCAGGGTGGAGGCCGGGAGTCGCCCGGCGAGCGAGTAACTTTCTTTTGCTTCGTCAAAAGAAAGTCACCAAAGAAAAGGCGACCCCCAGTCTGCGACCCCTTCGCTGGGCGAAGGGGCAAACCCGCGTCGGGGCTGTTGCGGGGTGCGCCGTGGAACTCACTGCGCTGCGTTGCAGCTTCGTTCAGACATCCACGGCGAGTCAGTTCACGAGGCATGGGCGCTTCGACGCCCATGCTCACCCCGCAACCGCCCCGCCGCAGGCGCAGCCAGCAGGGGTGGGACAGCCGAACATCCATTCGGGCCATCGCTGCGCTCGGCCCGGCCTGCGCAGCGCGCGGCGCCTGCGCCGGCGAGTTGGGGCCGAGCGAAGCAAAGGCCTGCGTGGCTGTTTGGCTCCCTTTGCCCCTCCGGATGCGCCGAGGAGCGCAGGGTTTGGCGGATCAGGGCTCACGATTGTCTGAGCGAAGCGAGTTCGAGCGAGACCCCGCCAAACCCGAGCACCGCAGGTTGCCCCGTAGCGAAGCGCAGGGGACGCAGACAGTGGGGTCGCCTTTCTTTTGGGTACTTTTCTTTGGCGAAGCAAAGAAAAGTGCCTCGCCTGCCGGGCGACTCCCGGCCTCCGCCCTCGACCAAGGCATGCTGCCCAATCAGCGCACGCAGCCAGAAACTACAAAAACAATAGCAGCGAGCGCATATCCCACTAGCGCATCCAGCCAAAAACACCCCAAAACCACCCGGAGAGCCCACCCATGAGCCTCTCCGCCCCTTTCATCCATCGCCCCATCGGCACCATGCTCCTCACCCTGGGCCTGGCCCTGGCGGGTGCGGTGTCGTTCTTCCTGCTGCCCGTGGCGCCGCTGCCGCAGGTGGACTACCCCACCATCTCGGTCAGCGCCAGCCTGCCCGGTGCCAGCCCCGACACCATGGCCGCCACCGTCGCCACGCCGCTGGAGCGGTCGCTGGGCGCCATCGCGGGTGTCACCGAGATCACCTCGCGCTCCATTCTGGGCAGCACCTCCATCACGCTGCAGTTCGACCTGGACCGCAACGTGGACAGCGCAGCGCGCGATGTGCAGGCCGCCATCAACGCCGCGCGCACGCTGCTGCCCACGGGCATGCCCAGCAACCCGACCTACCGCAAGGTCAACCCGGCCGACTCGCCCATCATGATCCTGGCGCTCACGTCGGACCTGCTCACACGCGGGCAGATGTACGACGCGGCCTCTACCGTGCTGGCGCAAAAGCTCTCGCAGGTCGAGGGTGTGGGCCAGGCCACGGTCAGCGGCGGCGCGCTGCCTGCAGTGCGTGTGGAGCTGGACCCGGTGCGGCTCGCATCCAATGGCATCTCGCTGGAGCAGGTGCGCAGCGCCATCGTCAGCACCAACGCCAACCGCCCGCTGGGCGCGGTGGAGCGGGAAGACCACTACTGGCAGGTGGCCACCAACGACCAGGCCCGTGTGGCGGCCGACTACGCGCCCCTGGTGCTGCGCTGGAAGAACGGGCAGGCCGTGCGCCTGCAGGACGTGGCCGACGTGGTGGACTCGGTGCAGGACGTGCGCAACTTCGGCGTGGCCAATGGCAAGCCGGCGGTGCTGCTGCAGGTGTACAAGCAGCCCGGCGCCAACATCCTCGAAGCCGTGGAGCGCGTGCGCTCGCTGCTGCCCGCGCTGCAGGCCTCCATCCCGGCGGCCATCGACATCGAGGTGGTGTCCGACCGCACACCCACGCTGCGGGCTTCCGTCAAGGAGGTGGAGCGCGCGCTGCTGATTGCCGTGGCGCTGGTGGTGCTGGTGGTGTTCCTGTTCTTGCGCAACGGGCGTGCCACGCTGATCCCCAGCGTGGCGGTGCCGGTGTCGCTGGCAGGCACGTTTGGCGTGATGTACCTGGCGGGCTACACGCTCGACAACCTCTCGCTGATGGCGCTCACGGTGGCAACCGGCTTTGTGGTGGACGATGCCATCGTGGTGCTGGAGAACATCATGCGCCACATGGAGCGGGGCAAGACCGCGCTGCGGGCGTCGCTCGACGGTGCGCGCGAGATCGGCTTCACGGTGGTGTCGATGAGCATCTCGCTGATTGCGGTGTTTGTTCCCATCCTGTTCATGGGCGGCATCGTGGGGCGGTTTTTCCGCGAGTTCGCCATCGTCATGTCCTCGGCCATCCTGGTGTCGATGGTGGTGTCGCTCACCACCACGCCCATGATGTGTGCCGCGCTGCTCAAGCCCCACAGCCCGGCAACGGCGCGGCGCAGGGGCTGGGCTGCGGCCTTCAGCCATCGGATCGGTCGCTGGGTGGATCGTATGCAGGTGCGGGGCATGCGCCTGTACCGCCGCAGTCTGGCCTGGTGCCTGCGCCACCAGCCCGTGGCCCTGCTGGCGCTGGTGTGTGTGGTGGGGCTCAACGTGTACCTCTACACCGCCATCGATAAGGGCTTCATGCCCGAGCAGGACACCGGGCGCATCTCGGGCTTCATCCGGGCCGACCAGGCCACGTCCTACCAGGCCATGGAGCAGCGGCTGCAGCGTTTCCTGTCCATCGTGCAGGCCGACCCGGCCGTGGAGCATGTGACCGGCTTCACGGGGGGCTGGCAGCGCAATGCGGCGCAGATGTTCATGACCCTCAAGCGTGGGCCCGGGCAGGAGAGTTCGGAGGCCGTGATAACGCGGCTGCGCGAGCAACTCAAGAACGAGCCGGGCGCGCGCCTGTTCATGGTGCCGCAGCGTGACATCCGCATTGGCGGGCGGCAGAGCGGTGCCTCGTTCGACTACACCCTGCAGGCCGACGACATTGGCGACCTGCGCACCTGGGAGCCACGCATCCGCCAGGTGCTGAGCCAGCTGCCCGAGCTGGAGGACGTGAACAGCGACGTGCAGGACTTTGGCCTGCAGACCTCGCTGGTCATCGACCGCGATGCCGTGACCCGGATGGGCCTGACCATGGCGCAGATCGACGCCACACTCAACAACGCCTTCGGCCAGCGCCAGGTGGGCGTGATCTACAACCCGCTCAACCAGTACCGCGTGGTCATGGAGGCCGCGACGCGCTACCTGCAGAACCCCGAGACGCTGCGCGGATTTTTCTTCGTCAACAGCCAGGGCCAGCAGATTCCGCTCACAGCGTTTGCGCGCATCACCACCACCAATACGCCGCTGTCGGTCAACCACGACCGGGGCACGCCCGCCAGCAGCATCAGCTTCAGCCTGGCGCCGGGGGTGTCGCTGTCGCAGGCCACCGAGGCGGTGAACAATGCGGTGGCCGAGCTGGGCGTACCGGTGTCGGTGCGCGGCTCGTTCAGCGGCACGGCGGGGGCGTTCCAGGACGCGCTGGCGGGTCAGCCGTTGCTGATCCTGGCAGCCATCATCACCATCTACCTGGTGCTGGGCATGTTGTACGAGAGCCTGGTGCACCCCATCACCATCCTGTCCACGCTGCCGTCTGCGGGGGTGGGCGCGTTGCTGGCGCTCATGCTGTTCAAGACCGAGTTCTCGCTCATCGCACTCATTGGCGTGATCCTGCTGATCGGCATCGTGAAGAAGAACGCGATCATGATGATTGACTTTGCCCTCACGCGGCAACGCCAGCAGGGGCAGCCGGGCCGGGCGCCTGTCACAGCCGCGCAGGCCATATACCGCGCATGCAACCTGCGGTTGCGCCCCATTTTGATGACCACCGTGGCCGCCATCTTTGGGGCACTGCCACTGGCCCTGGGGCGGGGCGATGGTGCCGAGCTGCGCCAGCCGTTGGGCATTGCGATTGTGGGCGGCCTGCTGGTAAGCCAGTGGCTCACGCTCTACACCACGCCGGTGGTCTACGTGGCGCTCGACCGGCTACGTGCGCGCGTGCTGCGCGCGGTGGGGCGGCGCCGCAAGCCAGCGGGCGCCGTGCCTGCGGCCCCGGTGGTATTGCAAGGAAACGACGGATGACCTCTTTCATTTTTTCACGTCGGGTCGCCTGGCCTGCGCTGGTGGCCAGCGGCCTGTGGCTGGCAGGCTGCGCGCAGACGCCGCCGTACGAGCGGCCCAGCATGGACATTCCGGCCGCTTACAAAGAGCAGGCCGCCGCCCAGGCCCAGGGCATCTGGAAGCCCGCGCAGCCGCGGGCCTCCACCGCCTTGCCCGAGACCTGGTGGACCGTGTACGGCGACGCTGTGCTGGACCGCCTGCAGCAGCAGGCCGAGGCCCACAGCCCCACACTGGCGCAGAGCGCTGCCCGCCTGCGTGCGGCCCAGGCGGCTGTGACCAGCAGTGGTGCTGCGGCCTTGCCCACCGTGGGGGCCAATGCAAGCAGCAGCCGCGCGCGCAGCGGCACGCAGCTGAGCAATCAGGGGGATGGCAGCAGCACCGCGCGCATCAGCACCAGCCATTCGCTGGGCCTGTCTGCCAGCTGGGAGCTGGACCTGTGGGGCCGCATCTCTGCCGGGGTGAGTGCGGCGCAGGCCAGCGCCCAGGCCAGCGCCGACGACCTGGCCGCTGCGCGCCTGTCGCTGCAGGCTGCCGTGGCGCAGACATATTTTTCGCTGCGCGCGGCCGAGGCCCAGGCTGCGCTGCTGGGCGAGACGCTCAAGGCCTACGACCGCAGCTGGGAGCTGACGCGCAACCGCCAGGCGGCCGGTGTGGCGTCCAGCGCCGATGTGGCGCAGGCGGAGGCGCAGTACAAGTCCACCCAGGTGCAGCTGCTGGAGGCCCAAACCACGCGCAGCCAGCTGGAGCACGCGCTGGCGGCGCTGCTGGGGCAGGCGCCTGCTGCCTTTGCGCTGGAGCCCACCGCCACGTTGCCCGCACCGGCTGACGTGCCCCAGGCCTTGCCGTCCGACCTGCTGCAGCGCCGCCCCGATATTGCCGCTGCAGAACGCCGCGTGGCCGCGGCCAACGCGCAGATCGGCGTGGCGCGCGCGGCGTATTTCCCCACGCTCACGCTGTCGGCAGCGGGTGGATACCGCGGGGCGTCGCTGGCCGACCTGTTCAGCGCGCCCAACCTGTTCTGGTCGCTGGGGCCTGCGCTGGCGGCGTCGATTTTTGATGGCGGCGCGCGCAGTGCCGCCGTAGAGACGGCCCGCGCCAACCACGCGCAGGTCACGGCCGCCTACCGCCAGACGGTGCTGACCGCGCTGCAGGAGGTGGAGGACAACCTCACGGCCGCCGCTGCGCTGGCGCAGGAGGAACAATTGCAGCGCGAGGCCACCGCGGCCGCCCAGCGTGCGCTGGACGTGGTGGAGAACCAGTACCGTGCGGGCACCGTGGGTTACCTGAATGTGCTGGCGGCCCAGACCACCGTGCTGTCGTCACAGCGCAGCCTGATCGACGTGAAGAGCCGCCGCCTGACGGCGGTGAATGCGCTGTTGAAGAATGTGGCTGGGCGCTGGGAGGCGCTGCCGCCCGCTTGAAGCCCACGTCAGGCCCCTACATGGCCTTGAACAGGTGCGCGTAGAGGCGGCTCACCGGCAGCCGCTCGGGCCGCCCGCGCAGGCTGATGTGCTGCTTGCCCGCCTCGTCGCGCGTGACGGTGGCAATGGCCGTGGCGCGCACCAGGGTGCTGCGGTGCACCTGCCAGAACTCCTGCGGGTCGAGCTGCTCGATCAGCTCCTTGAGCGCGGTGCGGATCAGGTATTCACGCTCAGCCGTGAGCACGCGCACGTACTTGTCGGCCGCCTCGAAGTACACAACGTCCGCCACCGGCACCATGTGGATCTGCGTGCCATGGCTGGCCTGGATCACGCTCAGCCGCGTTGCGGCAGTGGCGGGCGCGGCGGCGGGTGCAGTGCCCACGCCAGGAGCGCCCAGCAGCGCGCGCAGCTGGGCCATGGTGGCTTCGAGTTCGGGCGAGGGCAACGCCGCCGAAGGTGCAGCGGGTGGTGCACCGGTTGCTGCAGCGGCTGAGGCGCGCTGGGCCAGCAGGCCCTGCACCTTGGCCACGGTGCGCGCCAGCCGGTCGGCCTGGATGGGTTTGAGCAGGTAGTCCACCGCCTGCGCTTCAAACGCCTGCACGGCGTACTGGTCGTAGGCCGTGGCAAACACCAGCGCCGGAAAGGGCATGTCATCCGGCCATGCGTCGGCCAGTTCGGCGGCCGCCTCGATGCCGCTCTGGCCGGGCATGCGGATGTCGAAGAACAGCACGTCGGGCCGCAAGTCCAGCGCCTGCCGCACCGCCGAGCGGCCGTCGCCCACCAGGGCCACCACTTGCAGCTCTGGCCATGCGTGGGCCAGGTCCTGCTGCAGGGCAGCGGCCAGCAGCGGTTCGTCTTCGGCAATCAGGGCACGCGGGGCTCGCTCTGTCATGGTGTGGCGGAAGATTTCAAGGGAAATGTGACGGTAGCGCTAGTGCCATTTGGCTCTATTGCTATCAATTCAAGAGCGCCTGCAGCGCCGTGCAGCGTGGCCAGACGCTCGCGCACCTGGGCCAGGCCAAAGCTCTGGCCGGGGCCTGGCACGGGCAGGCCCGCCCCGGTGTCTTGTACCTCGATGACCAGCAACAGGCCTTGGGAGCTTGCCTGGGTGCTTGCACGCACGGTGATGTGGCCGCCTTCCACCTGGGGCTCCAGCCCGTGGCGGATGGCGTTTTCCACCAGCGGCTGCAGCAGCAGGGGCGGCACCGGCACATCGCGCAGGGCATCGGGCAGGTCCAGGGTGTAGGCCATGCGTGGGCCCATGCGCACGGCCATCAGCTCCAGATAGTCGCGCAGGCGCTCAAACTCCAGCGCCAGCGGGTGTTGGGTGCTGCGCGATGCGCTGAGCGTGGCGCGCAGGTAGGCAATCATGCGGTCCAGCATGTGCTGCGCCCGGGCCGGGTCGGTGCCGATGAGCACGCGCAGGTTGGCCAGGGTGTTGAACAGCATGTGAGGTTCCAGCTGGGTCTCCAGCAGCTTCAGGCGCGATTCGCTGGCGTGCATGCGCGCCTCGGCCATCTTGCTCTCCAGGTAGGCCGACTTGTTGACGGCGTAGAAGTAGAACGTGCCCACCAGCCCCGCAATGGCCGTGATGAGGATGGACGTGCGCTGGTCTGCACCGGAGATCAACGCCCCCGGCGGGTAGAAGTGAAAGTAGTGCACGCACAGCGCGTCGGCCAGCAAGGTGCCCGCCAGGTAACCCACGACGATGCCCACCAGGACCAGCGCAATGCCCTGCCAGCCGTGTGGCCAGCCCGTTTCGGCGGCGGAGGGTATCAACTCCCGCCCCAGGTCGATGATGGCCCAGGTGAAGGTGCCGATCAGCACCGAATACACCACGGGCGGCCCATAGGGCTTGTCGGGCATGAACGTGCACTGGATGGTGGCCACGACCAGTGTGAAGGCCACCACCTGCAGGTAGTGCCGCAGCTTGCTGACCCCGTTGAACTCGTGGCGCAGCTTCATGGCCGGTCTTGGCGGCGCTGCAGGGCCTCGCGCTCGCGCTGCACCATGCGCTCGCGCAGGCCGCTGCCGGAGCCCAGCAGAAACACCGACACCCCATGCAGCACCAGCCCCAGCCCCCAGCCCAGCAGCGGGTACACCGACCACGGGCGTGTGCCAAACGCATAGCGCGACATGGCAAAGATGAGGGCGTTGACCAGCACGAAGGCCATCGCATGCAGGTACCAGCCCAGCTTGGCGTTGGCGCGGCGGCGGGCGAGTTGGTCGAGGTCTTCGGGTGTCATGGGCATGGAGCTTTGCATTCTAGGCGGCTCAATGGGCGCAGCAACGCGTCCGCACGGGTGCTGTCATGGGCGTGGCGTGAGTGAGACCGGCTTGAGCGGCTGCAGGTGCTTGGCAAAGAATGCCACGGTGCTTGCGTCCACCTGCGGCAGTACGCTGCGGTCAAAACCGGGCGGGTCGCCCAGCAGCGCGCGGGTCAGGTCGTTCATGCGGTCCAGCGGTGGCATGGGCGACAGCATGATGCCGTGGCTGCCGTCCTGGAGGTCGGCAATGTGCGTGCAGCGGTCCTGGCACGCGGCCAGCACGGCATTGCTGTGAAAGCGTGGAATCTGGTTGACGTCCTTGCCCGCAGTGATGAGCCCCAGCGCGATGCGGGGGGTAGTCAGGCTGTCCATGTCGAAGTCGGCCGCAAACGGCACCACGGCCACCGTGGCCGCCACGCGCGGGTCGGTGTGTGCATACAGCGTCTCGTCGCCAAAGCGGTGGCGGATGATGGTGATGGCCACGGCCTTCTTGATGCCGTCCAGCCAGTTGCCGTGCAGGCGGGTGGTGAAGCCGACGCAGGACGAAAAATCCTCCGCCAGATGGGCCTCGCAGTGCTGCTTGAAGCGGGCGGGAGACCATTGCCCCCCGGCAAACACCAGGGCGGTGTGGCCCCCGGCCGAACCACCGAACACGCCCACCTTGTCCAGCGCCAGCAGCGGCGCCAGGCGCGCGTCCTGTGCGACGGCATCCACTGCGCGGGAGACCTCGGCGGGGCGGCGCTTCCAGCTCTCCGGGCCGGGGGTGGAGTGGTCTTTGTAGTTGTCGCCGGCATGCTCGGGCAGGGCCACCACAAAGCCGGCCTGCGCCAGTGCACGGGCCAGGTCGGTGTGCACCCAGGGGCTGCCGCCTGAGCCGTGCGACACCACCACCAGACGGCCGTTGCCCGCCACGGGTGTGCCCTGCCAGGCCAGCTGCAGCGCAAAAGGGCCGCGCTGCACGGGCTGGTCGGCCTCTTGTGCCGGATAGAACACCGTGACGGGGCCGTCGCCCTGTTGCCCGGGCAACTCTGCGAGGCCCACGCCTGCATGGGCGGGGCTGGCCGTGATGACGGCTGCGGCCAGCAAGGCCAGGCACCAGGCCATCCAGGTTTTTGTCATGGCCGTGTTTTTGTCGGGAGGAGTCATCATCAGCCGATCAGCGGGGGTTTTGTGCAGCAGCCAGTCGGTCGCGTTCCGCCTGCACCATGCGCTCGTGCAGGTCGCTGCCACCCGCAAGAACGAACACCACCACGCCATGGATGGCCAGGCCGATGCCCCAGCCCAGGGCCGGGAACACCGCCCAGTGCCGCCCGCTGCCCACCGACAGTGCGACCAGCAGCAGATTGACGAGCAGGTACACGCTGGCATGGATGTACCAGCCCATTTTGGCCCCGGCACGGCGGCGTGCCAGACGTTCGAGGGGATCGGAAGTGAAGGTGTGGTGGCGCATGGGAGGCTCCTGTGCTGAGGGATCGTTACGGGGGGGCTCAGGCGGTGGCGGGTGATGGGGCCAAGGGGGCGCTGCGTTGCACCAGTTTCCACAGCCGCAGCGCGCGGGCCGCAAACAGACCGTTGAACACGCCATACAGCGCAGCGATCTGCAGTGCAAAGCCACTGTCGCGTGCCAGGGCGGGTTGCAGGGCCAACTCCACGCCCACGAGGTATTTGGTGAGGAAGATGCCCAGGATCAAGGCCAGCGGCATGGCGCTGCCCGGAATGTAGAAGCAGCGTGACTTGCTTTCGTACAGCGTGCCCTGGGGCGCGGCAGGTTGCAGCCACAGCGCCACGCTGGCGATGAACATGGCGGCCACCAGCCAGGCGACCACCGGCAGCAAGGCCTGGCCAGCGCCGCCAAAGGCCGAGGCGATGCCATACACCGACAGGCCGGTCATCGCCACCGGCATGACCATGGCCCGCACCAGGCTCACGTTGCGGGCCAGCAGCTGGCTGCCGCCCAGCCAGAGCAGACCGGCCAGCAGGGCCCAGACCCAGTAGGGAGTGTTTTCGATGATGCGACCCAGCATCTGGGGTTGTTGGACAAGGAGGTTGAGCAGCATGGTGGTCGTCCTGTTGTAAACAATGAATGGAGGGGTTGGGTCAGATCAGTCCGAGTGCGGACCAGACCGTGTGGCCCAAAAAACGGTCGGGCAGCAGCGTGAAGCCGCCAGCCACCACACAGGCGCCGATGTAGGTGCGTTGCATCATCTTGCGGTGGCCGACGATGTTGCGGCGGGCGAGGAACACAAAGGCCATGGCCAACATGCCCAGGGTGACGGGGATCAGCAGGTGAATCAGACCGATGCTGCCCCAGCGCGGGCCGGGGCCGCCGGTGATGAAGAGGGCTGACACGGCGGTGGCCACCATCAGCGTGACCCAGGCGTAGCCGGCCGCGCGGTGCAGGCGGGGGCGCTGCGTGGCCCCTTGGCGGGCCCACAGGGCAATGGGGCCGATGGCAACGGCCGCCAGCGCGGCTGCAAGATGGATGGCGATGACGGGGGTGATTTGCATGGCGGGGCTCCTGGCGGGTTCGATGGAGCGAACTGTGCCGATGCCCTTCCCGGGGCGCCACAGCCCTGCGACGAAATGCAGCCCACCGGGCGTGAAATGCCGCCACGCGGAGTGAGTGGTGGGCGGATTGGGCCGCCAGAAGCAACGCGGCGGGCGTTTTGCCAGGGGGGCTGGAGCCCACGGCGGATAATCCCGCACCTATTTGCAAGGAGTGCGCGTGGACGTTGTATTGCTGGTCAAGGCCGCCATCATGGGGGTCGTCGAGGGGTTGACGGAGTTTTTGCCCATCTCTTCCACCGGGCACCTGATCCTGGCCGGGTCGCTGCTGGGGTTTGACGATGCCAAGGCCAAGGTGTTTGACATTGCCATCCAGACGGGCGCCATTTTTGCGGTGATTCTGGTGTACTGGGCCAAGATCCGCTCCACGCTGGTCGCCTTGCCCACCGAGCGCCAGGCCCAGCGGTTTGCGCTCAACGTGTTCATCGCCTTCGTGCCTGCCGTGGTGCTGGGGCTGCTGTTTGGCAAGGCCATCAAGGCACACCTGTTCACACCGGTGGTCGTGGCCAGCACCTTCATCATTGGTGGCTTCATCATCCTGTGGGCCGAGCGGCGGCCGCCCTCGGCCACCCGCATCCACAGCGTGGACGCAATGACGCCGCTCGATGCCATCAAGGTCGGCCTCGTGCAGTGCCTGGCCATGATTCCTGGCACCAGCCGCAGCGGCGCGACCATCATCGGAGGCATGCTGCTGGGCCTGTCGCGCCAGGCGGCGACGGACTTTTCGTTCTTCCTGGCCATCCCCACGTTGATTGGCGCCGGGGTATACAGCCTGTACAAAGAGCGCGCGCTGCTGTCGGCGGCCGACATTCCGCTGTTTGCCACGGGGCTGGTGTTCTCCTTCCTCAGCGCGTGGCTGTGTGTGCGCTGGTTGTTGCGCTACATCAGCAGTCACAGTTTTGTGCCGTTTGCCTACTACCGCATCGTGTTCGGCGTCATCGTTCTGGTGACCGCGTGGACCGGCTGGGTGCAGTGGGCCGACTGATAATCGGGCCATGCGTTTCATTACCGGTCGGGTCTCCTTTCCCTTGATTTCCTTGCGGGCGCTGGCGCTCGCCGGCTTGTCGGTCAGCCCCTGGGTGGGTGCCCAGGGCTTGCCAGAGGCGGCCAGCACCGAAACCACGGTATCCGACAAGGCAGAGAGCCAGCAGGCTGCGGCTCCCAAATTCAACTACGCGATCGGCGCCATCGTGGGCAGCAGCCCCGACTACGCCGGGGGCGATGGCCGCAAGAACAGCCTGCGGCCCGCCTGGGCCATCGAGTACGGCCGGTTTCGCCTGAGCACTTCGCGCGGCAGCGCCTTCATGGGCCACGGCCTGGGACCCCGCGAGTCCGGCGCCAGCGCCACGCTGGCGCAAAGCGACCGCTTCAGCCTGAGTGCAGCCTTGCGCATTGACAAGGGCCGTGACGGCTCGGATGCCCCCATCCTGGTGGGGTTGCCGTCAGTGCGGTCCACCCTGCGGGCACGGATCAGCGCGGGCTATGCCATCACGGACCGCTGGGCCGTGGGGGCCGGGGTTTCGCAAGACATCTTGGGCCGCGACGGTGGCGCGCAATGGTCTACCAGCATTGGCTACACCTGGCCCGTGACGGAGCAGACCAAGGTCAGCTTCGGGGCGGGCGCGAGTTTTGGGGACCGCACCTACGTGCGGGGGCATTTTGGGGTGCCGGCCGGTGGCAGCAGCCCCTTGCCTGCGTTCGAGCCACGCGGCGGGCTGTACAGCGTAGATGCCGGGGTGGAGGTGATGACGGCGCTCAACCGGCACTGGGTGGTGCTGGGCGCGGCCCGCGTGTCGCAGCTGCAGGGCGATGCGCGCCGCAGCCCGTTGACCGTGCAGCCGGTGGGCTATTCGGTCTCTGTGGGGCTGGCCTACCGGTGCTGCCGCTAGGCACATCCGCTGTAGCAAGGGTTCAACGGGAGCGGTTGTGCCTGGCGAAAGTGCTAAGCTGCCGCTCACAGACAGTTACGCCCAGGCGGCCGCACCCCGTGCCATCACCGTGTCGTGGTGTGTGAAGCTGCCCCTCCGCTGATCCTCTCCCCCACTGGGGTATTGCCGCATGACGCCAGAAGCGCCCGAGTTGTCCACGCACCCGGAGACCGCCCGCCAAAAGGTGTGGTCCAAGGCGGACCTGCTTGATGTGATCACCCGCAGCGCAGGCGCCACCATGGCTGTGATCGACCGCAGCCTGTCGATGATCTATGTGAACGAAGAATACGCGCGCTGGTTCGGCACCGTGCCGGAGGAGCTGGTCGGCAAGACACTGGTGGAGGTCTATGGCGAGCAGGACTGCGCCCGGTTCATGCCGTTTGTGAACCGCGTGCTCAACGGCGAGCGGGTGCAGTACCAGCGCATGCTGCGCACGCCCTACGGCTTTGACGAGTGGCGCACCATCTGCCTGACGCCCTGGCACAACCCGCAAGGCGCGATTGACGGTTTCATCACCACGGCGCTGGACGTGCACGAGCTGCAGGTCACCATGAATGCGCTGCGCGCGGCCAACCAGCGCCTGTCTTCCCACATGGAGAACAGCCCCCTGGCCGTGGTGGAGATGGACCACCAGCTGCAGCTGCTGCATTGCTCGCAGCGCGCGGTGCAGCTGCTGGGATGGCTGCATGTGGCGGGACTGGAAGGGAGGCTGCTGACGGACCTGCTGGCCCCCGCCTCGATGGACGACAGCCTGCAGCAGGCGCTGCAGCGGCTGCAGTCCGGCCAGGAGTCCCAGAACCGGGCCGAAACCTGTTTTGTGCGCAGCGATGGCACAGAGGTGCACTGCGAGTGGTTCAACTCTGCCCTGACGGACGCCGACGGCCAGGTGACCTCCATCATGGCGCTGGTGCAGGATGTTTCCGCCAAGATCCAGATCGCGCGGCAGCAGCACTACCTGGCCAACCACGACTCACTGACCGGGCTGCTCAACCGGGCCGCGTTTCAGGGGCGGCTGGAGCAGTCGCTGCTGCATGCGCGGCACACCGAGGGGTCGGTGGCTCTGTTGTTCATTGACCTCGACGGTTTCAAGCACGTGAACGACGCCGAAGGCCACCGCGCGGGCGACGAGGTGCTGCGCATCGTGGCCCAGCGCATCGCCAGCACGGTGCGCGCGGGCGACACCATGGCGCGGCTCGGGGGCGACGAGTTTCTGGTGATGCTGGACCACGAGGTGACGCGTGAAGTCACCGATACCATCGGCCACCGCATCATCGACGCCCTGCAGCAGGGCATGACGGTGGACGGGCGCGAGCTGCGCATTGGCGCCAGCATTGGTGTGGCGGTGTACCCTCCGCTGGAGGGAGACATCGACGCGCTGATGAACCGTGCCGACCAGGCCATGTACGCTGCCAAACGGGCGGGTAAGGGCCGTCTGCATTACGCGTTGACGGCCTGAGCCCTTTTCCTCCCTCTGCGCCCCCGCAGAGCAGGGGCGCGGTATCACGGCAGTCGGATGCTTTGCTGGAAGTGGAAGAAGTTGCCGGGGTCGTAGGCCGCCTTGATCCGCTGAAGCTGCGGGTAGGCCGGGCCCCAGTAGGCGGAGGCAAAGTCGGCCAGCCGCGCATCCGGGTAGTTCTGGTACACGTGGCCGTTCAGTAAGGGCCGCACGAGCTGCATGAAGCCGTCGAGCCAGGCTTCCATCTGGGCGCGCTCCGCCGGGTTGCGCCAGAACACATCCACCACCAGGTCGGCGTCGACATTGCGATGCACAAAGGCGCTGTCGGCCACCGGGTAGCGGTTGATGGCGCCGCCATAGGGCTCCAGATAGGCCAGCGACCAGGGGTTGGGCGACGTCTTGAAGTAGTCGATGATGCGCTGCCAGTCGGCGGGCGAGAGCCGGGTGTTGATGTATCCGCTGGCCTTGGTTTCGGCGATCCCGTCCGGCAGGTTGTCGGGCAGGGTGTAGGGGTGGTCTTCCAGCCACACGTTCATGTCGGGGTAGGTGCCGGTCTTGTCCACGAGCAGCTGCGCGCTGGGGATGGCCATCAGCGGTGCAATGGCTGCCAGCCCGTCCTCGCGGCTGCCGCAGAACATGCCCTGCACCATGTACACCGGCACACCGTTCTGGAAGCCCAGGTTCATCATGTAGCCCAATGCATCGGGCGCACCGGTCTTCATGTAGCCGGCCTGCATCAGCGTAAGCACCTGGGCCGCGTGCATGGCGTCCCAGCTGATGGACCAGGCCCAGACCTGGTCCAGCCGCTGCATGCGGTAGGTCACCTGCAGCACCACGCCAAAGTTGCCGCCCGTGCCGCCGCGCAGGGCCCAGTAAAGGTCGGAATGCTCCTGCGCGCTGGCGGTGACGATGGTGCCGTCGGCCAGCGCCACACGGAAGGAATCGACAAGGTCACTCTGGATGCCGAACGCGCGCGATGTGTAGCCGTAGCCGCCACCTTGCACAAAGCCCCCCACGCACACACTGCCACAGGCGCCCGTGGGCACATGCCAGCCCGTGTGGTTCATGGCACCGTTAAAGTGGTCAAAGTCGGTGCCGACAGCACGTGCACGCGTTCGCGTGCAGGGTCCAGCACCACGCCCTGCAAGTCGCTCAGGTCCACCACCATGCCGCTGTTGACCGAGTAACCCGCGGTGCTGTGGCCCCCGCAGCGCACGGCCACCCACACGCCATAGGTGCGGGCCACGGCCAGGCACTCCAGCACATCGTTCTCGCAGGCGCAAAAGACGATGATCTCCGGATACGACTGGAAGGCGGGGTTTGACTCCTGCCGCGCTGCGTTGTAGTCGGGGCTGGAGGGCAGCACGATGCGTCCTACGATGCGCGCCTCCAGAGCGGCCACCGCCTCCCATGTGAGCACCGGCGTGCTGGCCTGCGCAGTGCCCAACGCCGGCTGTTTTGCCGCCAAAGATAAAAAGTGCGCGACGCGTGCGTCTTTGGCAAGGCGGGCCGAACTTTTGCGATGGGCCATGGCGAGCGATCCTTCAGGAAGTTGCGAAGCCCCGGGTGTACCGGAGCAGGAGCGCTTTGACCAGAGGGAAATGGCAGGCGTGTCTTTCAGCCCGCTGCTGGGCAGCCACCTCTGGATCGTGAAAACGATCTCAGGACGAGGACAGCGCGAGGTCGCCCGTGTTGCGCCGCAGGCAGAACTTGCCGCCCTGTTTGCCGCTGTACATGGCGGCATCGGCCAGCTTGAGCAGGCCAATGGCGTCGGTGCTGTCGTGCGGTGCTATGGCATACCCAATGGTCAGACCGATCTCCACCTGCACGTTGTTCAGCGAAAACGGTGAGCGGAATGCATCCAGCAGCTTGTGGCCCAGCTCTTGCGCCTGCTGCAGGCTGTGCAGCTGTCCAGCCATCACCACGAACTCGTCGCCACCCAGGCGAGCCACCAGGTCACTTTGGCGCACATGGCCTTGCAGGCGCCGGGTCACGGCCACGAGCAGCTCGTCGCCCACGTCGTGGCCATGCTGATCGTTGACGGGCTTGAATCCGTCGAGGTCCATCACGTACACAGCCAGCATTTTTTCTGCGCTACAGCGCGACAGGGCCGATGCGAGCGAGATATTGAGCCCGCGCCGGTTGGGCAGGCCGGTGAGCGGATCGGTGTGGGCGAGTGAGCGCATCACGTCGCGCTCGCGGTTGGCGTCCAGCGCCTCCAGTCGCAGCGCCTTGGTGCGCAAGCCCAGCACACGCATGAAAAGCAGCATGTCCAGCGTGGCGCCAAACTGGAACGAGTGCAAGGTCCAGAAGTTCACCGGCACCCAACCCTGGATCACGCCAATGACCGTGGCGGTGGCCAAAAAATACAACAGCCAGGCGAGCAGCAGGGTGGAGCCCACCGGGTCGCCCAGCCTTGCGCGGCGCACCGCCCCCGGAATGCCCATGAGCGCTGGCACCAGCCCCAGGATGCTGACGATGCCTGTCACTGCGCGGGTGCTGAGCAGGTCGAGGGCATACAGCGCCGCCAGCACCACGCACAGCACTGCGCCGCCACGCATGCTGCGCAGCAGCCAGCTGCGGGGCCTGTCACCCGCCAAGGCCTGGCTGATGAAGAGAAAGGAGCCGCAGGTGGCCGTGAGCGCAGCCAGACTGGCTGCATGCAACTCCACCCATGGCATATCGCGCCACAGGTACTGCGTGCCCAGGCCGAACAGGTGTAGCGAAAACAGCAGGCTCCCCGCAATGAGCAGTGCGTACTGGATGAACAGCACGTCGCGCAGATTGAGCCACTGCGCCAGGCTGTAGATCAGCAGGCACAGCGCCAGCCCGGTAAGGATGCCTTGCAGCATCTGCTCGTTCAGAGCCTTGCTGTGCCAGGTGGTGGGCTTGTTCAGTGTGATGGGCAGCACCATTGCACCCCGGGTCTCCACGCGCAGCAGCAGGTCGTAGGTGTGTCCGGGCAACATGGCCAGGGGCAGTGCATGGGTGCGGCTGCGCAGCGGGCGCTGGGTGTAAGGCTGCAGGCTGCCCAGCGTGGCCTGCTGGGTCACATGGCCGTCTGCAGCCAGGTACACCTCGATGCGTTGCAGCACGGGATAGTCGATGTCCAGCACCCACAGGCCGCTGGATGAAACGGGCACGGTGACCGGGATGCGCACCCACACCGGCTCGGCCCGCACGCCCAGGGTGCCGCTGGTGCCGGGTGGGGCCTGAAAGCGTGACAACTCCGCAAGGACATCATTCACGAGCAGGGTGCCGGAGGGGTCTGGCAGCACAGTGACGGCGGGCCAGGCCTCGATGGAAAGCAGGTCATCCCGCAGTTCAAGGGGGGCAGCTCGCGCACTGGTCGGTAGGGCTGCCAGCAGAAGACACAGTGCCGACAGCAGGCAGGCCACTCGCCACCAGCTGGCAAGAACCGGTCGATGCACAAACCCACTCAAGCGCGTGTACGTCATGAGGCCAGCGCCAGTTCGCCCGGGTTGCGGCGGATGCAGTGTTTGCCACTCTCCTTGCCTGCATACATGGCTGCATCCGCGAGCCGGACCAGGTGCTGTGCATCGTCACTGTCCAGCGGTGCCAGCGCGTAGCCGATGGTCAGGCCCACCTGGATGGAGAGGTGGCTCAGCCGGAACGGCTTTTCAAATGCATGCAGCAAGGCCCGCCCCAGTTCCTGGGCTTGTTCGGGGGTGGCCAGTTCGCGTGCCATGACAATGAATTCGTCCCCGCCCAGCCTTGCCACCAGGTCGGTGTTCTGTCGCACATTGGCCTCCAGCCGGTGGCCCACCGCCACCAGCAGGTCGTCGCCCACATCGTGGCCGTAGGTGTCGTTGACCGGTTTGAAACCGTCCAGGTCCATCAGGTAGAGCGCTACCAGGCGTTGGGGGCTGGCCTGCGCCAGCGCCGATTGCAGCGCCATTTGCATGCCGCGGCGGTTGCACAGCCCGGTCAGTGAGTCGGTGTAGGCCAGCGAGCGCATGGTGTCGCGCTCGCGCAGCGCTTCAGAGGCCGCGTGGCGCAAGGCGGCAGAGCGTTGACCCAGCACCCGCAGGAACAGCAGCATGTCAGCCGCAGCGCCGAGCTGGAAGGAGTGCAGCGTCCAGAAGTTGACCGGCAGCAGGCCTTGCACCAGGCACACCATGGCCACAGCCGCCGTGAAGTATGCGACCCAGGCCGCCAGCAGCGTGGCGCTGACCGAATCTCCCTTGCGTGCCCGTGCCACGGCGATAGGCAGGCTGATGAGAGAGGGCAGGGGTCCCAGGACGCTGATGATGGCGGTGGTGGTCCGGGTGTTGATCAGATCGACCAGGAAGGCCGCGAGCAGCACCAGGCTCAGCACTGCTCCCGCCTGCATCACCCTCAGAAACCGGCTGTGTGGCATGTGGCCCATCAGCGCATGGCCCATGAACAGGAACGAGCCCGCAATGGCCAGCAGCCCCGCCGCCCCTGCTGCGTGGACTTCGATCCAGAGCCGGTCGCTCCAGAGGAACTGGGTACCAACGCCGAAGAACTGCAGCGAGAACCCGGCACTGCCCACCACCAGCATGCAGTAGTAAAGGAACAGCTTTTCGCGCTGGCTGACCCACTGGGTGACGCTGTAGACCACCAGGCACAGGGCCAGCCCGGCCAGCACGCCCTGGAACATCTGCTCACGCAGCGACCGGTGCACCAGGTAGGGTGCCTTGCTCAGGGTGATGGGCACGATCATCGCGCCCGAGGTTTGTACCCGGATCAGCAGTTCATAGGGAGTGTCGGCCGCCAGGTCCAGCGTCATCGCTGGGGTGCGGCCCCGCAGCGGGCGCTCGGAATAGGGGCGCAGGTTGCCCAGCGCAGCGTGTTGAGTCAGCCGACCTTGCTGGGTCAGGTAGATGTCGACTTCGTTGAGCACCGCAAAATCGATGTTCACGATCCATTCATTGCCCGACGCCACGCGCGACATCAGCGGCACGCGCAGCCAGATGGCCTCCTTGCGCACACCCAGGCTGCCGCCACGGCTGGGGGGCTCTGCAAAGTCAGGCAAGCGTTCCAGTGCGTCTTGCACGCCCCATTGCAAAGATGGGTCGGCCAGCAACGTGGCCACCGACCACACGTTCACCGGGCTGGCGTCGTCTGGCAGCACGAGTGGGCTGGGGGCGGCGGCCCGCGCAGTGGGCAGAGCCAGCACCTGCCACAGTGCCAGCACCAGCAGCCACAGCAGGGGGTGCCAGGGTGTCGGCCGACTGGGGAGCAGGGCGTTGGAATTCATCGTCGTCATGCCAGTGCTGCCGTGGCGGGGATGCGCCGCACCGAGTGCTTGCCGCCTTGTTTGCCCGCGTACATCGCGGCGTCTGCATGCCGCAGCAAGCCCTGCGGGTCGTCACTGTCGAGGGGGGCCAGCGCGTACCCGATGGTCAGGCCCACCTGGATGCGCAGATGGCTCAGCGTAAAAGGGTGCTCAAAGGCCCGCAGCAGCGAGCGGCCCAGGTCCTCCGCCTGCTCAGGCGTGGCCAGGTCGCGGGCCATGATGATGAATTCGTCGCCGCCGAGCCGGGCGACCAGGTCGGTCTGGTGCCGCACATTGGCCAGCAGACGGTGGCCCACGGCCACCAGCAGGTCGTCGCCCACATCGTGGCCGTGCGCGTCATTGACGGGCTTGAATCCATCCAGGTCCATCAGATAGACCGCGACCAGCCGCTGCGGGGAACAGTGGGCCAGCGCGGCGTGCAATGCGTGCTGCAGGCCGCGCCGGTTGCTCAGGCCGGTGAGTGGATCGGTGTTGGCCAGTGACTGCATCAGATCCCGCTCGCGCATGGCCTCCTGGGCCTGTGCCTGGGCCGCACGGGCGCGCAGGCCCATCACGCGGAAGAACAGCAGCATGTCCAGCGTGGCGCCAATCTGGAACGAGTGCAGTGTCCAGAAATTGGCAGGGATCCAGCCTTGCACCAGGCACACCATCATTCCGGCGGCCACGCCAAAGGCGATCCACGCCACCAGCAGGGTGGCGCCAATGGGGTCCTTGTGCCGCACTCGCGCCATGGCGGCAGGCAGGCTGATGAGCGAGGGGAGGGCCCCCGCCAGACTCATGAAGGCAATGGCAAGGGGCACGGTCAACCAGCCCACCACCAACGCGATACAGACCGCTGCGGTGACTGCCGCGCCCACCCGCATGGTGCGCGCATACCGGCTGCCAGGGGTGTCGCCGGCCAGCGTGTGGCCCAGGAACAGAAACGATCCCGCCAGCGCCATCAGCCCTGCTGCCGGACCCGAATACCGGTCCATCCACGGGTTATCGGGCCACAGATACTGCGGGCCGACGCCAAAGAACTGCAGCGAAAAGCCCGCACTGCCCAGTACCACCAACGCATAAAAGCCGAACATGCGATCACGCTGAGTGACCCACTGGATCAGGCTGTACGCGAAGAGGCAGAAGGCCAGCCCGTTGAGCAGGCCCTGCAGCATCTGCTCGCGCATGGCCTGCCGCAGGTGAATGGGCATTTCGCTGACCGTGATGGGCAGAATCAGCGGGCCGGTGGCCTGGACCCGTATCAGCAGGTCGTAACGTTGGCCCGGCTGCAGGTCGAAGGCCATCGCAGGCGTGCGTCCAGCCAGCTGCGCTGGATCGGACTGGCGTGCTCGGGCCTGCTGAAGCAGCTTGCCACCCCGGGCCAGGTACAAATCGGCCCTGAGCGAGCTGTAGCCAATGTTGACCACCCACGGTGTGCGCAGCGCCTCGGGCGCAACCAGGGGGATATGCAGCCACATGGCCGCCTTGTGTACGCCCAGCGAGTTGTTGCTCCGTGCTGGAGCCTTGAACTCGTCCAGGCGGTCCAGCATGTCCTGTACCGAGAGCTCGTAGGTGGGGTCGGCCTTGAGGGTGATGGCCTCCCAGGCATCCACCTGCGGTCTGTCCTGTGTGAGCACCAAGGGTTCGCCCGCCTGTGCGCTCCGGGGCAAGGTTGCAGCCAGGAGTACCAGCAGACACAGCACCCACGTTGCCACGCCGCAACACATGCACCGCAAGCGGGCCAGCATCGGGAGGTTGCGCGGCAGCGGTTGCATTGACGTGGTGGCTACGGCGATGTGGCTTGCTGTGCCTGGCCTGTCTGGCCCGCCTGCGCGGGCTTTGCCTTGCCAGCCAGGCCCCGGCTCCAGCTGCCAGAGGTGGTCAGCCGATCCTCGATGCGGTTGAGCCAGCCGGGGGCATGGGGGTCGTCGCTCCAGCTGTGCACCACGGTGTCCACCTGGTTGAGCAGTTCGGTGGGCAGTTGCAGCGGGCGCGTCTGGCTCATCAGCACCCGGCTCATGAAGTGGTAGCCCAGCGCCCGCGTGAGCATGCGCACGATCGAAAAACGTGGCAGCAGCAAACCCACCACCGCATCGATGGCGCGGGCCAGCAGCAGAACGCACCAGAACAGCAAGGCCGACAGCCAGGGCACGGGCTGGTTCAACCCCAGGTCCTCGGCGGTTTCTCGCCCGCACAGGTAGCGGGTCATGAGCTGCGGGAAGGGCTTGACGATGCGCCAGGGCAGCGCGTTGGCCATGGTCTGCATCAGGGCCTGCCCCAGGGCCGGGCGCGGGTCGGGCGTGACCGGCTCTGCGCGGCCACGGGCCTGCATCAGTGCCATCAGTGCATCGCCCTGCGCCATCGTTTCCACCATCAGGGAGCGGTCGATGCCAAGAACGTGACCCACCACATTCCAGGCGTGGAGGTAGGCTTCGTCGTCGCCGGGCTGCAGACCGAGACCCAGCCGACGCATGCTGCGCAGGAACACGTAGCCGAAGGTCAGCAGCGTGTAGGCCAGCTCCTCCTGGTTGCAGGGCAGACCTTTAGCGGCCAGGTTCCAGCCACGTGCATACAGGGTCTGGTACATGACGGACCGGCCGCCACCAGCGGGGGCTGCGCGTGGCACGATCAGGCCGTCTCCGCCGGCCTTCCATTGCGCGATGGCATATTCGGGGCTGCCGTGCAGGATGAGATTGCGCACCGTGGCGTGGATCAACCGCACCTTGAGCACCTGTGCCACACCGGCACCCCGTGGGCTGAGGCCTCCGTGCAGCATCACCGGGAAGATCATGGCCGCTGTGGAACGGATGCGGTATTCGGTGTTCTGTTCCAGCTGGCCGGTCGTGTGCAACACACTCGACAGGTCCGAGACCACATAACACTCGGGCAGGCTTGCACAGAACAGCAGGATGCAAGACAGCGCACCGTGGTCCATGAAGAGTTTTTCGGCGCGCTCGATCTTGCGGGCATCGGCCCAGGGCGGCAGCACCTGCGCCGCCTGCACATATTCGTTGAGCGCCTTGGCCATCTCGGCGGTCACATAGCCTTTGGCGGCCTTGTCACCATCCCCCACCTGCACCGGGCCTTCGGTTGCCTGCCAGGTGGCCAGCGTGGCGTTGTCGGTCCACTGGCTGAACAGCAGGTTTACCGTGTTGATGTGCGCCCATTGCGGAGCGTCGGCGGCGACGTCGCCGGGGGGCCAGGGCCCAAGGATCCTGGCAATCGTAGCGTCGGCCAGAGGGTCGGCGTGGTGCTGCATGGGTGCCAGATCGGCAGCTGGCAGCAGAGGGTTGTGGGGCTTGCTGGTCATGCCGCGACCTTACCCGGTGCGCGCCAGCGTTGGAAGCCCGCCAGCGCGCAGAGCAGCGGAATCCCCATGGCAAAGGCTGCAATGGTCCGGATTTCCACCGGGCTGCCCAGAATCATCTGGAACACCATGCCAGCCGCGTAGATGGTCAGCGGCACCATGGCGTGGCGCCGCAGGAAGGGGCTGGCGGGTTGCAAGGTGAGCTGGCGCACCGACATGCGAAAGCTGAAGATGATCACAAAGGCCACGAACACCCAGCCGAAAAAGCCCTGCACGGTTTCGCCAAACCAGGCCCCGTCAGTCTTGGCCATGATCCACGCCTTGAGGGTGTACACAAAGTATGGGTCTGCGCCCAGGTCGAACGCGGTCACGATCATGGCTGCCAGAAATGACAGCATGGCGGCATTGCCCAGGCCGGGAGCACCGTCCACCGCCGATTGCCAGACGATGAGGTTGCTGATCACATAGCCCGCATACGTCAGTGCAAACCACATCATCGGAATGACCATTGGCACGTCCAGCAGACGGGGGCCCAGCACATCGGTGTAGGTGTAGTGCCCGAAGAACCAGCCCCTGCTGGAGCCCATCTGTTCGGCAAACCAGCCCAGGCTGACCGCGATCAAGACAAACTGCAGGGCAGCGCGGGTGCCCAGCAGATGCGCTGCACTGGTCCAGCAGCAGGCAAACATCAGCACCGAGGCGATGACGATGGCGATGGTTGTGTCATTGTGGATGCGCACCGCTGTTGCGATCACAAAGGCGGCCAGCAAGGCAAAGCTGAGCGCGGGTAGGCGCCTGGCCGTCGGGGGCTGTGCAGACATGTCGGGTGTATCACGCTGTAACAATTTCGCCAGTGTAGGGGATTGGCGCGGCGTGTGTGTCCCCTGTTTGCCCTGATCCGGGGCCGGTGTGGGGCGTTTTTTCGCGCCCTCCGATCCGAATTTGGTGGTAAAGCGGAACGCAGGCGACCCTGCGCGGGGATCTGCCAGTACGACTTAAGTCTGGCGGGGCGTGAGCATGGCCAGGTTGAGCAGCGCTGCCTCAATGGCTGCTGCAGTGGCCACGGGCTGCTCCATGGGGAACAGGTGGCTGCCGTCCAGCATCATGGTGCGGCCCTCGGTGACACGCAGCGTCATGGCCATGCCGACCTGCTTCATCTCTTCGGAATCGCGTCCGCCGATGAAGGCGGCCGGGCACTGCAGCGGGTGCTTGCTGAGCAGGCGGCCCAGGTTGTGCGGCAGGGTGTTGTAGATGGCGGTTTCCACCGCGCGGTCAAAGCCCAGTACCCGCTTGCCGTCCTGGTCTTGCAGGCCGTAGGTGATGTAATCGTGCAACACCTCGGGGTGCCAGCGTGCAAAAGCCTTCTTCTTGCGAAAGTGCTCCAGCGCCTCTTCGTTGCTGGCCCAGCTGAACCGCCGCTGGCGGCTCACCCGGCCCGGCGATATCGAACCCACCACCTGGGTGCGCTTGGCCACGCTGACCACGTTGGCCTTCCAGCCGCCAATGAGGGGCGAGTCGATCAGCAGTACGCCGCGCACCAGTTCGGGGTTGCGGGCGGCGGCCATCACGCTCAGAAAGCCGCCCAGCGAATGTCCCACCAGAAACACCGGCTGCCCCAGGCGCTGCACCTGCACCGTTGCAAAGTCGGCCAGCTGCTGCACCAGGTGTGGCCAGTTGCTGGTCACCGGGTACTGTGGGTCGTGGCCATAGCGTTCGACCGCGCTGACTTCAAAACCCCGGGTCTTGAGGTGCTTGAACAGCACGCGGTAGGTGCTGGCCGGAAAGCTGTTGGCGTGGGAGAAAACGATGGGGAGCATGGAGGGCATGGCGGGGTGGCAGGGCCGGGGTGCAGGCGCGCACGCGGCCGGGTGCCGTGGGGTGCGCTGGCCTGCAGGGCGTCAGATCAGCCGGTCGGTATGGTTGGTGATCTTCTTGAGTGGCTTGCTGCGCGCTGGGCTGACCATGATCGGCACCTCGGTAGCGCCGCCGGTCCAGGCGGGGTCTTCGATGCTGTCGAACACCTGGCGCAGCTTTTGTCCCCAGCTGTCGTGCAGCATCCGAAAGTACGGGTTGTTCTCGTCGATGCAGATGACCTTGTCGGTGGCAAAGCGGTCCACCTCGTACACCACCAGGTCCAGCGGCAGGCCCACCGACAGGTTGGACTTGAGCGTGCTGTCCATCGACACCAGTGCGCACTTGGCAGCCTCATCCAGCGGGGTCTCGGGCGTGAGCACGCGGTCGAGCACGGGTTTGCCGTATTTGGATTCGCCAACCTGGAAGTACGGTGTTTCGGATGTGGCCTCGATGAAGTTGCCTGCCGAGTACACCTGGAACAGGCGCATGCCCTCGCCCTTGATCTGGCCGCCAAACACCATGGACACATTGAAGTCCACGCCCGAGCGCTTGAGCGCCGCGCCGTCGCGCTCGTGCACGTGGCGCACGGCGGCGCCCAGCACGCGGGCAGCGTCGAACATGCTTTTGGCATTCCAGATGGTGATGGCTTCGCCCGATTCGCCGTCCTTGATCTGTTCGGTCTGCAAGATCTCTCGCACCGATTGCGAGATGGACAGGTTGCCCGCCGACAGCAGCACCATGAAGCGGTCACCCGCCTTCTCGTAGACCATCATCTTGCGAAATGAGCTGATCTGGTCCAGGCCGGCATTGGTGCGGGAATCGGACAGGAAAACCAGCCCGGCATTGAGTTTGATGGCGACGCAGTACGTCATGGGAAGTGCAGCAAGAGAGAAAACCTGCGAGTGTAGTGTGCCGCTGCGCCGGGCTGGCGCAGCCACGGGGGCGCCGGATATGCCCAAAAGATCACGCTGCGTGCCACAGAGTGCTTTTCGGGATGCACGCTCCTGCCAATAATCCGCCTGACATCGCGCGGATCACCCGATCCAATGCAGCCACCACAGGAGAAGAATGTGAACCCGAACATGACCGAAGCCCCGAAAACTATGCCATCCCGTGTGTTGAGGAAGCCCTGCGTTGCAATGGCGCTGACCGTCCTGGTCGCGCTATCGCCGGGTCTGGCGGCCGCGCAGGCGGCGGGCGGCGGCATTGCGGCCTATCCGGGGGCCAAGCAGGATACCGCCGTGAGCGAATTCCTGCGCAGCCAGTTGGGGGGGGAAGGCGTGGCCTACCGCACGAACGACAGCCTGCCGAAAGTGGCCGCCTTCTACCAGCAGCAGCCAGGCATGAAGCCCATGGGCGACGCGACCAAGGAATCGGCCGCATTCGCGGCCGGCTGCAAGGAGGAGTTCAACGCCGTGCTGAAGAAAAAAATGAGCACTGGCTGCACACACCACGTCACGGTGCAGAACCCCTGGATGGATATGAAGACGGGCAAGATGGTGGCAGACACACTGGTGTCCGTGGTCAAGCAATAACGGGTGTGCGCTGGGCCGGCCTGTTTGCTATCCCGTGCCCGTGGGGAACGGGTCAGCCTGCCATCTTCTTGAGCTGGTACAGCGCATCCAGCGCTTCGCGCGGGCTCAGGGCGTCGGGGTTGATGCCGGCCAGCGCGGCCTCGAGCGGGCTGGCGCCCGCGCCCTCGGGCACCTCGGGCGCGGCGAACAGGTCCACTTGCAACTCATCCTCGCCAGCGCGCTCTTCGAGCGCGGCCAGCGCATGGCGCGCATGGTGCAGCACCGGCGACGGCATGCCGGCCAGCTTGGCTACCTGGATGCCGTAGCTGCGGCTGGCCGGTCCCGGCTGGATTTCGTGCAGGAACACGATGTCCGCCCCGCTCTCGGTGGCGCTCACATGCATGTTGATCGCGTGGCGCGCTTTGGCTGGCAGCTCGGTCAGCTCGAAATAGTGCGTGGCAAACAGCGTGAAGGCGCGGGTCTTGTCGTGCAGGTGGGTGGCAATGCCGCTGGCCAGTGCCAGGCCGTCGAACGTGCTGGTGCCCCGGCCGATCTCGTCCATCAGCACCAGGCTGTGGGGCGTGGCGGCGTGCAATATCTGCGCAGCTTCGGTCATCTCCAGCATGAAGGTGGACTGCGCATTGGCCAGATCGTCGGCCGCGCCGATGCGGGTGTGGATGGCGTCGATGGGCCCCAGGCGGCAGCTCGCGGCGGGAACATGGCTACCCATGCTGGCGAGCAGCACGATGAGCGCGACCTGGCGCATGTAGGTCGATTTACCGCCCATGTTGGGGCCGGTGATGACCTGCATGCGCGTGTTGGCGTTCAGGCGCGTGTGGTTGGCGATGAAGCTGCCGCTGGATGTCTCGGCCAGCCGGGCTTCGACCACCGGGTGGCGGCCGCCCTCGATCTCGATGCAGGGCTCGGGCACAAACTGCGGCGCGCACCAGTTCAGGGTGAGGGATCGCTCAGCCAGCGTGCACAGCACATCGAGCGTGGCCAGCGCCTGGGCCAGCCGGGTCAGCTGCGGAATGTGGGGCTGCAGCTGGTCCAGGATCTGCTCGTACAGCCATTTCTCGCGGGCCAGGGCGCGCTCGTTGGCTGACAGGGCCTTGTCTTCAAACGCCTTGAGTTCGGGCGTGATGAAGCGCTCGGCATTCTTCAGCGTCTGGCGGCGGCGGTAGTCGTCGGGCACCTTCTCGACATGACTGCTGGTCACCTCGATATAGAAGCCATGCACCTTGTTGAACTGCACGCGCAAGTTGGGGATGCCGGTGCGGGCTTTCTCGCGGACCTCCAGGTCGAGCAAAAAGGCGTCGCAGTTGGTCTGGATGGCGTGCAGCTCGTCCAGCTCGGTGTCGAAGCCGTTGGCGATCACGCCGCCGTCGCGCACCAGGGCAGCGGGCTCTTCGGCAATCGCGGCCTGCAGCAATGCCATGCAGCCCTCGGGCGGCTGCAGATGGCTGAAGATTTGCATCAAAAAGGGCTCTGGTGCCCGTCCATTGAGCGCAAGCAGCTCTGCTTTTTGTAGCGTCTTGCCCAGCGCGACCAGCTCGCGCGGGCGCACCTGGCGCAGCGCAATGCGGGCGGTGATGCGTTCCACATCGCTCACGCCCTTGAGTTCGCCACGCAGTGTGGACCAGGGGCCCGCGCCGCCGCCTGCACCGCCCGCGCCACGCAAGGCCGTGGTGGCCGAGAGGCGCTGGCGTGCCTCGGCGCGGTCGCGGCGCGGCTCCAGCAGCCAGGTCTTGAGCAGTCGGCTGCCCATGCCGGTCATGCAGGTGTCGAGCAGCGAGAACAGCGTGGGCGCATCGTCACCACGCAGTGTCTTGACCAGCTCCAGGTTGCGGCGCGTGGTGGCGGGCAGGTCGATGAGGTCGTCGTTGCGCTGCACCTGCACGCTGTGCACGTGGGTGAGGGTGCGGCCCTGCGTGTGCTCGGCGTAGGTCAGCAGCCCGGCGGCGGCGGCGTGGGCCTCGCCCAATTCGTGTGCACCCCAGGCCTGCAGGCTGGCCGCGCCCAGATTTTCGAGCAGCTTGCGCTCGCCCAGCGCACTGTCGAACTGCCAGTCGGGCCGCAGGCTCATGGGGCAGTTGAAGGCGCCGCCCTGGCGCAACATCTGCAGTTGTTGTTCAAAGCGCTCGGTCACGCCTGCGCTGTAGATCAGTTCGCTGGGCGCCACACGCGCCAGCCAGGCGCCCAGTTCGTCGTGCGCACATTCGGCCAGGTACACGCGGCCCTGCGTCACGCTGAGCCACGCCAAACCACAGCGCGCGCGGGGCGCCTGGTGCACGGCCATCAGCAGCGATTCGGATTTGTCGGACAGCAGTTCGGTGTCGGTCAGCGTGCCGGGTGTGACCACGCGCACCACCTTGCGCTCCACCGGGCCCTTGCTGGCGCCCACCTCGCCCACCTGCTCGGCAATGGCCACCGACTCGCCCATCTTGATCAGGCGCGCCAGGTAGTTCTCCAGCGCGTGGAAGGGCACACCGGCCATCACCACCGGCTGGCCGCCCGACTGGCCGCGCTGTGTGAGCGTGATGTCGAGCAGGCGCGAGGCCTTCTCGGCGTCCTGCCAGAAGACCTCGTAGAAGTCGCCCATGCGGTAGAACAGAAGCGTCTCGGGGTACCCGGCCTTGAGGGCCAGGTACTGCTGCATCATGGGTGTGTGGTGTTCGAGCGTGTCGGACATGCAGGGGGTGGCAGGAATGAGGCGTGGACTGTAGCAGTTCGATCATCGGGTTTCCCCCTGGGCAATTCCACTGCGTTCTGCCAAGATGTTACGTTTTGACATACTCTTGGCTGTATGCTGGCAGCTTGACCCTGAACGGAGCCACCCTCCGTCGAGAGTTGGTGTTTCAACCCCAGGATTCTGAGGCTTCAGAGCGACCGTGATTTCGTCCGAACTGTTGACCGACCTCCTCGCCCCTACCGGGGAAGGCCTCATCGAGCCCATGGCGCAGGCGCGCCTTCAAGCGCTGGTGGACGCGGTGCCGGTGGCGCTCATGGAGTTTCGTCTGCAAGACGGCCGCTTGCTGCTGCTGGCCGCCAACGCTGCGGCACGGCGCATGCCAGGGCTGGGAGCGGTACGGCATCCGGGCGTGGATGCGTCCGAGGTGTTTGACCTGCTGGCCAACACGCCGCTGCTGGACCAGTTGCTCGGCGTGGTGCGCGTGGGGGCTCCGCTGGAGTGCCGCCAAGTGGTGCGCGAGCCCGGTCGGCTGTTGCTGGCCTGGGACTTGTCGGCCCGCCGCGTGACCAATGACTGCATCGTGGTCACGGTGCGCGATGCCTCCGAAGCCGAGAATCTGCGGGTATCACTGGCCGCATCCGAGCGTGCGCTGGAAGAAGTGCGGCGCGAGTTGCGCGAGCAGACCGACGTGTTCAACACCATGGAGAGCCTGGCGCGCACCGGCCACTGGCGGCGCATTGAAGACCCGGGTGAAACGGTGCTGCTCTGGTCGCCAGGGCTGTGCAACATCGCCGGGTTTGAGCAGCAGGAATGGGTGGACCCCGAGCGCGCGGTGAGTGGCATCCTGCCGGAAGACCGGCACGTGTTCGACAAGATCCGAGAACGGGGATCTGGCCTGGATGTGGAGTACCGCTGGCGCCGGCCAGATGGCGAAGTGCGCTGGATGCGCTCGCGGGTTCAACGCACGCTGCCGCGCGACGGTGTGCAGGTCGTCATGGGGGTGGTGCAGGATGTGACGGACGAGCACCGCGCTGCGGAGCAATTGCGCGAACAACTCTTGTTCATTCAGCGCATTGCCAGCCGCATCCCCGGCTTCATCTACGAATACCGGCTGCATACCGATGGTGGCACCAGCGTGCAGTACATCAGCGATGCCGTGCGCGAATTCATGGGCGTGGAGCCGCACGAGGTCACGGCCGACCATGGCGTGCTCATGCACCGCGTGGTGCCCGAAGACCTGCCGCTGGTGCAGCGCTCGGCCATGATGTCGGTGCGCAAGCTGGTGCCCTGGCAGTGCGAATACCGTGTGCGGATGAATGACGGGAGCGTGCGCTGGCACATGACCAACGCCATTCCACATCGCGAGGCCGATGGCTCTGTGGTGTCCCATGGCTTCACCATGGACATCACCGATCGCAAGCTGGCCGAACAGGAGATCGAACGCCTGGCGTTCTACGACGCGCTCACGGGTCTGCCCAACCGCCGCCTGCTGCTGGACCGCCTGCAACGCTCCATCGCCGCCTGCCAGCGCACCAGGAACCTCGGGGCCCTGCTGTTCATCGACCTCGATAACTTCAAAGACCTCAACGACACCCTGGGCCACGACATGGGCGACCAGCTCCTGGCCCAGGTCGCCGCCCGCCTGGTGGGCAGCGTGCGCGAAGCCGACACCGTGGCCCGCTTCGGCGGCGACGAATTCGTCGTCATGCTCGAAGCCCTGGCCCCCGATCTGCAAAACGCCGCCACCCAGGCAGAAACCGTCGCCGAGAAACTCCTGGCCAGCCTGAACCAGCCCTTTGACCTGGACGGCGCCCAGCACTACAGCACCCCCAGCATCGGCATCACCCTCTTTGGCGACGAACGCCTCACCGTGGACGAACTCCTCAAGCGCGCCGACCTGGCCATGTACCAGGCCAAAGCCGCAGGACGCAACACCCAGCGCTTCTTCGACCCCGACATGCAGGCGGCCGTCAACGCCCGCTCCAACCTCGAAGCCGACCTGCGCCAGGGCCTGGCCCGGGGCGAATTGCTCGTGCACTACCAGCCCGTGGTCGACCACCACGCCCGCTTGCTGGGCGCAGAAGCCCTGGTGCGCTGGCGCCACCCCCAGCGCGGCATGATCAGCCCCGGCGACTTCATCCCCCTGGCAGAACAGACCGGCCTCATCCTCCCCCTGGGCCAATACGTGCTCCAGACCGCCTGCGAACAACTGCAGCGCTGGAGCCAGCACCCGGACACCGCCCACCTGTCCATCTCCGTCAACGTCAGTGCCCGCCAGTTCCGGCAACCCGGCTTCGTGGCCGAAGTGCTGCAAACCTTGAAGAACCGCAACGCAGACCCCCGGCAACTCAAGCTCGAACTCACCGAAAGCCTGCTGCTGGGCGACATCGAAGACACCATCGCGCGCATGGTGCAGCTCAAGAGCGAAGGCGTGGGGTTTGCGCTGGACGACTTCGGCACCGGCTACTCGTCCCTGTCCTACCTCAAGCGCCTGCCGCTGGACCAGGTGAAGATCGACCAGAGCTTCGTGCGGGACGTGCTGACGGACCCGAACGACGCGGCGATCGTGCGGACGATCCTGGCGCTGGCCAAGAGCCTGGATTTGGAGGTGGTGGCGGAGGGGGTGGAGACGACGGGGCAGCTGTCGTTCCTGAGGCTGCACGGGTGCGAGGGGTTCCAGGGGTATCTGTTTGGAAGGCCTGGGCCGGCGGAGGCTATCGATGCATTGCTGTATCCCGCTGGTTGACGGTACGTCTGCGGTGTGGCTGGCCTGCGTGGCAAGGGCGTAGGCATGTGGTTTGACAAGCTTGTGGACCGTAACGCCCCCGGCATCCGTGGCCTGCTGGTGGTGGTGGCCCTGGCATTGATCGGCGCAGTGCTGGTGGTGCAGGGTGCACAGCACTGGCGAGCGGGCGAGCGAGCGACCGAGCGTTCACGCGTGTTGCACCAGACCGCAGATGCCCTGCAAGCTCAGACCACTGGCGGCTCCATGCTCGGGGCGGTATCGCTGATGGGCCTGAGCGAGCCTTTGCTCAAGGACATGGCGCTGGGCCGTTTGCCCCCTGACCACCCCGAGGCACTGTCCCGCCTGGCCGTGGCGCGCGGGCGCTTTCTGGTGCAAGGCGTGTACGTAATGTCTGCCGATGGCACCGTGGTAGCGCACGAGACGCCTGGCGAACGATCCACGGGCCTGAACCTTGCATTCCGCCCGTACTTCCAGCAGGCCATCCAGGGCGCCAACAGTGTGTATGCCGCCATTGGCAGCAATACCCAGGAGCGTGGGCTGTACTACGCAGCGCCACTCTATGAAAGCGACACGCCATCGAGCAGCATCATCGGCGTGGTGATGTTCAAGGTGGGTTTTGAGCCGGTGGACCTGCTGCTCAAGCGCGCGGGCTTGCCCATGGTGCTGCTGTCGCCGCAGGGCGTGGCGTTTGCCGCCACGCGCCCCGAATGGCAGTTCGCGGTAGCGCCGCCGCTCACGCAGGCACGTATCGATGCCATCCGCGCCACACGCCAGTTCGGCCGGCATTTCGACAATGGCGTGGCTTCGGCGTTGCCCTTTGCGGCCGATACCGGAGATGTCCAGATCAACGGCGTGACCTACGCTGTCGAACGCCGGGCCATTGACTGGCACGATCCAGGGGGCGAGTGGCAGCTGGTGGCGCTGGACGATATCAGTGCCTTGATGTCGTCGACGCAGCGCGCGCGCATTGGGGTGGTGGCCTTTGTGCTGCTGTGCCTTCTGGGCCTGCTGCTGCTGGACTTGCTGCGCAGCCGTGCCCGGGTGGCCAGTGCACTGGAGCGGTTCAGGGTGCTGGGTACGGCGCTGGAGAGCAGCCCGGTGTCCGTGGTCATCACCGATGGCGACGGCCGCATCGACTGGGTTAACCCCCAGTACGAGCGCAACACGGGCTATTCGCTGGACGAGGTGCATGGCAAAAAGCCATCGCTGGTGGCCAGTGGACAGACGCCCGCACAGACCTACCAGCTGATGTGGTCCGCGCTGCTGTCGGGGAAGTCCTGGCAGGGCCAGTTCGTCAACCGGCGCAAGGACGGGAGCATCTACTACGACGAGGCCACGCTATCGCCCGTGTTTGATGGGCGGGGCAAGCGCATCGGCATCGTGGGCCTTCACGAGGACGTGTCCGAACGCATCCAGGCGCAAAAGGAGCTGGAGCGTCGCGAACGCCTGCTCAACGAGCTGCTGGAGCAGCAAACCGCCATCTTCGACAACGCACCGCCCATCGTGATGGTGTGCGACGGACAGTTCCGCCAGTTCAACCCGGCGTTTGTGGATCTCATGGGTGGTACCGCATCACAGCTGCTGGGTCTGGGGGTGTCGGTGCTGTTTGGCGGGACGGGCCATGCCGACCTGTTCACTGCCCGCGTCACGCCGGCACTGGCCTCGGGCCAGGCCTTGCGCGAGACCGCTACCCTGTGCAGGCTGGATGGCAGCCAGTTCGAGGCACGCCTGGCGGGCCGCAGCGTCAAGATGGACGACTTTGGCACCGCCTCGATCTGGGTCATTGAAGATGTCAGCGAGCAGCGGCGTGCCGAGCGCGTGATCCAGCAGGCCCAGGAACGTCTGGAGCTGGCGCAGGAAGCGGGCAAGATCGGGGTGTTCGACCTGAACCTGGTCACCGGCGAGATCCTCTGGTCGGACAAGCTGGCCCAGATGATGGGCCTGCCCCCCGGAACCCAGCCTGATGGGCGCGACTTCTGGCTCAATTGCCTGCACCCGGAAGACCGCGACCAGGCAAGCGCTTATTTCGACAGCTGCCTTGCAGGCACCGAGGACTACCTGCGCGACTCCTGGCGCATCGTGCGCCCCGATGGCGAGGTGCGCTGGTTTCTGGAGGCCGCGCGCATCTTCCGCAACGCCCAGGGCCAGCCGGTGCGGGTGGTGGGCGTCAATGTGGACATCCACGACCAGAAGCTCCTGGAGGAGCAGGTGGCCGGGCAGCTCGATTTCCAGCAGGCGTTGATCGACGCCATCCCGGTGCCCCTTTTCTATAAGGGCGCGGACGGACGCTACATCGGTGTGAACCGCGCGTATGAGCACGCCTTTGGCGTTTCGCGCGAGGCGCTCATCGGCAAGACGGTGATGGATCTGGACTATCTGCCGCAGGAGACCCGCACGCGCTTCGAGCAGGACGCGATACAGGCCATGGAGGGCGAGCGCAAGGTGCACCGCGAGGTCGATTTGCCTTATGCCGACGGCGAGCTACACCATACGCTGTTCTGGCTGCATGGCTTTGCGCGCCCCGATGGCACACCCGGCGGCACCATTGGTACGTTCGTGGACATCACCGACCGCCAGCGTGCTGAACAGGAGCTGCGCCGTGCCAAGGAGTTGGCCGAGGAGTCCACCGCGCTCAAGTCCAACTTTCTGGCCAACATGAGCCACGAGATCCGCACGCCCATGAACGCGATCATCGGCATGTCGCACCTGGCACTCAAGTCGGGCCTGAGTCCACGCCAGCACGATTACGTGAGCAAGATCCAGCAGGCGGGCCAGCACCTGCTGGGGGTCATCAATGACATCCTGGACTTCTCCAAGATCGAGGCGGGCAAGCTGGTGGTGGAGCGTCAGCCGTTTCTGCTCGACCGCATGCTGGAGAGCGTGTCCGATGTGGTGGGCTACAAGGCCGGAGCCAAGGGGTTGGAGCTGGTCTGCGATGTAGCCAGCGATGTGCCCCCTAACCTCGTGGGCGATGCGCTGCGTCTGGGCCAGATACTCATCAACTACGCCAACAACGCCATCAAGTTCACCGAATCCGGAGAGATCAGCATTGCCGTGCGCTTGCTGGAGGAGATGGGCAACCAGGTCCGGCTGCGTTTCGAGGTGCGCGACACCGGCATCGGGCTCACGGACGAGCAGATGGGGCGCCTCTTCCAGAGCTTCCAGCAAGCCGACACCTCGACCACGCGCCGTTATGGTGGCACGGGCCTGGGGCTGGCGATCTGCAAGAGCCTGGCAGAGCTGATGGGCGGAGAGGTGGGCGTGGAGAGCCGTTTCGGCAAGGGCTCCACCTTCTGGGTGTCGGTGCCGCTGGAGCGTGGGGCAGCGGCGCGTGTGCTGCTACCTCCGCCCGACCTGCGGGGCACCCGGGTGCTGGTGGTGGACGACAACCATACCGCTGCCACGGTGCTGTCCGACATGCTGCAGGCGATGGGCTTTGTGGTGGAGCAGGCGCATTCGGGCCTGGAGGCGCTGGACCGGCTGCGCGAGTCCATGGCACAGCACCAGCCGTTTGGCCTGTTGCTGCTGGACTGGCACATGCCAGGCATGGACGGCGTGGAGCTGGCGGGCCACATTCGCAGCCTGGGCATGCCCAAGGTGCCGCAGATGCTGATGGTCACGGCCTACGGGCGCGAAGACGTGATGCGGGCCGCGCGTGCGCAGGGCATCGAAACCGTGCTCATCAAGCCCGTGAATGCCTCGCTGCTGTTCGATACCCTGATGCAGCCGCTGGAGGCATCGGGCACGGAGGGGCGCCGTGCGGCCACTCCCGCCCCCGCTGCCGACGAGCTGCCGCTGGACATCCGGGGCGCCAGCGTGCTGCTGGTCGAGGACAACGAACTCAACCAGATGGTGGCCATGGAGCTGCTGCTGGACGCGGGCTTCGCCGTCGACGTGGCCGAGAACGGGCAGATCGCCATCGACCATATCGAGCGCAAGCACTACGACGCCGTGCTGATGGACATGCAGATGCCCATCATGGATGGCGAGACGGCCACACGACTGCTGCGCGGCAACCCGCGCTACGCGCAGTTGCCCATCATCGCCATGACGGCCAACGCCATGGAGGCGGACCGCCAGCGCTGCTTTGCGGCGGGCATGAACGACCATGTTGCCAAGCCCATCGAACCTGCGGCCCTGTGGGCCGCGCTGGCACGCTGGATCCGCCCCCGCCAGGGTCTCGGTGCGGCGGTTGTGCCCGCTCGCAGCAGTGCGGCTCCAGTGGCCGCGCCGGTAGCGGCCACCAGTGCAGCGGCCGCAGGGTGGCTGCCGGTGGATGTCCCTGATCTGCCAGGGCTGGACACCCAACTGGGCCTGCAGCGCGCGCTGGGCAAGACAGGGCTGTACGCCGAGATGCTGCGCCGCTTTGTGCAAGGGCAGGCTCCGGTGTTGCCAGAGCTGCAGCGTGCGCTCGCGGTGCACGATGTTGCACTGGCCGAGCGCCTGGCCCACACGCTGCGGTCGGTGGCAGCCAACATTGGCGCGCAGGCCGTGTCGGACCGCGCACAGGCGCTGGAGCACGCGCTGCGCTTTCGCCATGGCAACGAGGCCATCGTGCCGCTGCTGGCCGAGCTGCGGGCTGCGCTGCAGCCCCTGCTGCACGGGCTGCAGGACTGGGTGCTGCAGGCCGTGCAGGCGGGCACGACACCTGAGTCAGGTTTGGCGCCCAATGCGAGGGCGCCGGGGGCCGGCATGACGCCCGCCGAGGCAGGGCAGCACTTGCGCCGCCTGATGGAGCAGGACGATCCTGCAGCCACTGAATTTTTCCAACACAATGGTGTGGTGCTCAAGGCGGCGCTGGGCAGCGCCTTCCAGGTCGTTGAAAAGCACACCCTGAATTTCGATTTCGAGCAGGCGCTGGAAGCCCTGGCTGCGGTGCCGGGCTCTGAATCCCCGGCCCTCGAAACCCCCTGAACGGCATTCACGCAGGACATTTGCATGGACAACGCGCCTTTTGCCTCCAGCCCGGCGACCTTGGTTGACAAGCCGATTGCCACCGTGCTCGTGGTGGACGACACGCCCGAGAACCTCACGCTCATGGGCAGCCTGCTGCGCGAGCACTATGTGGTGAAGGTGGCCAACCATGGAGAGAAGGCCCTCAAAATTGCCCAGTCGGCCACGCCGCCCGATCTGATCCTGCTGGACATCATGATGCCCGAGGTGGATGGCTATGAGGTCTGTCGTCGCCTCAAGGAGGCGCCTGCCACCCGCGACATCCCGGTGATCTTCCTGACGGCGCGTTCCGACACCGACGACGAGCGCATGGGACTGGCCCTGGGTGCTGTGGACTACATCACCAAACCCATCAGTCCGCCGATCCTGCTCGCGCGCGTTAACACGCACCTGGCGCTCAAGGCCACGGCCGATTTTCTGCGCGACAAAAGCGCCTACCTGGAACGGGAGGTCGCTATGCGCACGCTGGAGGTGCAGGCCATCCAGGACGTGACCATCATGGCCATGACCTCCCTGGCTGAAACGCGCGACAACGAGACCGGCAACCACATCCGCCGCACCCAGTTGTATGTGAAGACCCTGGCCGAGCGCCTGCGCCACCACCCGCGTTTTGAGCATGTGCTGAACGACCGCATGATCGAGCTGCTGTACAAGTCGGCCCCGTTGCACGACATCGGCAAGATCGGCATCCCCGACAGCATTCTGCTCAAGCCCGGCAAGCTCACGGTGGAGGAGTTCGAGGTGATGAAGACCCACACCACGCTGGGCCGCAATGCCATTGACGAGGCCGAGCGGCGCCTGGGCATGCGCGTGGCCTTTTTGAGCGTGTCCAAGGAGATCGCCTACAGCCACCAGGAGAAGTGGGACGGATCAGGCTACCCGCAGGGCCTGGCGGGCGACGCCATCCCGGTGTCGGCGCGCCTCATGGCGGTGGCCGATGTGTACGACGCGCTCATCAGCAAACGCGTGTACAAGCCTGCGTTTTCGCACGACCAGGCCTGTAACACCATCGTGCGGGGCAAGGGCACGCACTTTGACCCCGACATGGTGGACGCGTTTGTGGACATTGCAGAAGACTTCCGCAGCATCGCGCAGAAGTACCCAGACCCGGTGTAGGGAGGCATCCCCCTGAGTCGCTTCGCGCCTTCCCCCTTCTCTCGAATGGCTGCGCAATTCGGGAAGGGGGACGCAGCCAGTGCGGCGGGGCGGCCCTTGCACGGCTGCGCTGGTAACGAGCGCGCCTACTGCGCGGTCCTGCTACCAGATATTTTCAGCGGTCATCGTGTGCTGGCTTGACGGTGAGGCGCGGTAGTTGAGATGTTCAGAACGGCGCGTCTTCACCCTTGGCTGAGTCGGCCTGGGGCGCCGCCGATTCGGCTGCGTCCGCAGCGCCTTCTGTCTCTGGAATGTTGTTGGCTTCGGGCGTGTCGGGAGTCGCCGCCTGGCGCACGGCCGCCTTGTCGCCAGCACTCGCAAACTTGCTGTACTTGCCCAGGATGGGCACCAGCTGGCCGTAGATGCGGGGGTTGCCTGCCAGGCACTCCCGCTGCTCCAGAAATTCAGCCTCACCCGTGAAGTTGCCCACCAGGCCGCCGGCCTCGGTCACCAGCAGCGAGCCCGCTGCCACGTCCCAGATCGACAGGCCCGTTTCAAAGAAGCCGTCGGTGAAGCCCGCAGCCACGTAGGCCAGGTCCAGTGCAGCGGCGCCGGGGCGGCGCAGGCCGGCGGTGCGCTGCATCACGTCGGCCATCATGTTCAGGTAGCTCTTGAAGTTGTCGCCCGGGCGGAAGGGGAAGCCGGTGGAGATCAGGCAGTCCTTGAGCTGGGTGCGCTTGGAGACGCGGATGCGGCGCTCGTTCAGGTAGGCGCCGCGGCCCTTGGTGGCGGTGAACAGGTCGTTGCGGGTGGGGTCGTACACGACGGCCTGCTCGACCTTGCCCTTGACGGCCAGCGCGATGCTCACGCAATACACGGGGAAGCCGTGGATGAAGTTGGTGGTGCCGTCCAGCGGGTCGATGATCCAGACAAATTCCGAATCCTTGGCGCCGTATTCCTTGCCCGACTCTTCAGCCAGGATGCCGTGGCCGGGGTAGGCCGTCAGCAGCGTCTCGATGATGATCTTTTCGGAGGCGTGATCCACCTCAGTCACAAAGTCGTTGATCTGCTTTTGCGAGATCCGCACTGATTCCACGTCCAGGGCCGCGCGGTTGATGATGGCGCCGGCGGCGCGTGCGGCCTTGATGGCCACGTTGAGCATGGGGTGCAGATTGGACGACATAAATTGTGGTGGTTGGCAGCGCGCGGCCAAGATGGCGCGGGCGTCTGCGTACAGGATGAGCGGGGAGGTCCGACCCGTCCCGGCGATGCGGGCGGCGACAATAGAGGGCAGGATTTTACCCGCAGTGCCCTTTTTTGCCTAACCGGCCGCTTTCCCCCTCTCGCTCCGCCTGTCCATGAAGACCCGTTTTGTCCTGATCAACACCAGCCACGCCGGCAATGTGGGCGCCGCCGCCCGTGCCATGAAAACCATGGGGTTTGACGACCTGGTGCTGGTCGCTCCCCGCTGGGCTAACGTGCTCAGGCGCGAGGAAACCATCCAGCGCGCCAGCGGCGCCCTCGATGTGCTGAACAACGCACGCATCGTCGCCACGCTGGACGAGGCGCTCGACGGTATCAGCCACATGTGCGCCACGGCCATGACCCCACGCGATTTTGGCCCCCCCACAGCAGCGCCGCGTGCGCACTTTGAAGGGCTATTAAAAAGTGAGCTACTCAGGCATGAAGTACTAGCGCTAGAGGCCAAAAGCCCTCAAAACGCAGGCGACGACACCGCTGCAGACCCGAGTGCGGCCCCGCAGGCCGGTGTGGCCTTTCTCTTTGGCTCGGAGCGGTTTGGCATGACCAACGAGGATGTGTACCGCTGCCACGTGGCGCTGTCGATTCCCACCAACCCCGGCTTCGGCTCGCTCAACCTGGGGGCGGCCATCCAGGTGATCGCCTACGAGTGGCGCCAGGCGCTGGGCGGCTTTGCGGTGCAGGACGCCACACCGCCGCGTGCGTTGGCCGACGCTGCCCAGGTGGCGGGCATGCTGGGCCATTGGGAGCAGGCGCTCACATCCATCGGTTTCCTGGACCCGGCCGCGCCCAAGAAGCTCATGCCCCGCCTTAACCAGCTTTTCAACCGCGCGCAGCTCAGTCCCGAGGAAATCCACATCTTGAGAGGTGTCGCCAAAGCCATGATCGAGACGGCGCAGGCGAAACGATAGACTGTGCAGCCTAGGAACGTATTGATGGTCTTTTCTGGGACGCGCAAATGCGTTTCCGGGATGGGGTGCCAGACGCGGTGCGCGGTTGATAGCTCAGCTATCAACTAGCGCCGCAACGCCGCAGACCGCCCGGAAATGCACTTGCCCGCAGGGTTGGGGTGAAATCGGGCGATTGGACGCGCCGACTGCTTGCATGGGCATGGGCCCATGCGGCGCACCCGGAGCATCCACTCATCCCGATTGCACCTCAACGCGACCCTGAAAAGACCATCAATACGTTCTCAACAAATAACCATAACAACCAATGCTAGCCCGCTTGCGCTCCGATATCCAGTGCATCCTCGACCGCGATCCTGCCGCGCGCAGCACGTGGGAGGTGATCACCTGTTATCCAGGCCTGCACGCGATCTGGCTGCACCGCCCCGCGTACTGGTGCTGGCACCACGGCCTGAAGTGGCTGGGGCGCTTCATCTCGCACTTTGCGCGCTGGTTCACCGGCATCGAGATCCATCCCGGCGCCAAGATCGGGGAGCGTGTGTTCTTCGACCACGCCATGGGCGTGGTGGTGGGCGAAACCGCCGAGATCGGCGATGGCTGCACCATCTACCAGGGCGTGACCCTGGGCGGTACCTCGCTCTACAAGGGCACCAAGCGCCACCCCACGCTGGGCAAAGATGTGGTGGTGAGTGCAGGCGCCAAGGTGCTGGGCGGCTTTGAAGTGGGCGACGGCGCCAAGATCGGCTCCAATGCCGTGGTCATCAAACCCGTGCCCGCTGGCGCCACGGCCGTGGGCATCCCGGCACGCATCATCCCGTCCAAGGAAGGCCAGAGCGCCGACGTGACCGAGCCCCAGCCATCGCGCAAATTCACCGCCTACGGCATCACGCAGGAGGATGATCCGCTCTCGCAGGCCATGCGTGGGTTGATCGACAACGCCTCGTCACAAGAGCACCAGATCGCGCTCTTGTGGCAGGCGATCGAAAAGCTCTCGGCCGCCAACCTGCAGGCCAAGGACTGCGTGCCCTGTGACGCGGCGATCAAGGAGCAGTTCGAGGCGGGCAAGCTCAACGAGCTGGTGGGCAAGTAGGCTTCCTGCCGTTGCGTGGGGGCACTGCGGGCTCAGTGCTTGCCAGGCTTGCTGTTCTTCTTTTCGTAGAAAGCCACGATGGGCGGATCAAACTTTGAGTGGTCCAGTTGCCACAGCCCCAACGGTCCGTGCATCAGCGGAATACGGTGTTCGCTGCCATCGGGCCATTGCTCCCAATAGTCCCGCATGCGCGGAAACTTCAGTGGCGGTAGGCCCTGCGCGGTGTCGATAGGCTCCAGCCGATAGGTGCCTGACAGGCGGTATGCGTGGTCTTCTGACACCGAGCCTGCCAGCATTTGGTCTACCCGCTTGAGCACGGGCAGGGCGGCCCCGGCCGATACGGCGCCCAGCATCAGGGCCAGCGCCATCGATTCGCGCGAGGGGATGCGCCCTGCAGCGAAGAACCGGTAGCACAGTGCCACCAACGCTGCTATGCCCACCGACGCCACCAGCCAGGTCAGGGGCGAGCGCAGGATGCTGAAGAGCTGCGCATCCGTCAGCTCGTAGCCGGAGAACACAAAGCTGTCGAGCAGCGCAAACAGCATCAGGCCCAGGAACAGCACCGTCGCGCCCAGGCTGCGAGGGTTCTTCTCCAGTGCGAAATCGTGTGTGTTCGCTTCGTCCAGCGGATAGTCGGGGAACGCCGAGCGGAAGATGTCGCACAAGGCCTCGCGCGACGGCCCGGCGCTCCAGCCGGTATCGGCGGTGAACAGCACCTGGCCTTTGGGGGTGTCCAGCCGAGCCCAGTGGATGTTGCCCGTCTTGATGGATTGGTTGCCCAGCCACTCGACCTTCAGCCCCGATTTGGGCACCAACGACTCGAAAGCCTTGCCCGTCTTGGCCCAATGCCCCCGGACGCGGAGTGCTTCTCCATCGTCGATCAGCACGCCTTTGGCTTCGAAAGCCATAAGCCGCATCCTGCGTCCAAAAAATGCGGGGCGGGCCAGATTGATGCGCCAGTAGTGCCGGCCCTTGAGGTCCTTCACCAAAGCATCCTGGCGCTGTTTCATGGCGCGTATGCGCACATACATCCACAAGGCCAGGGCGACTATCAGCAGATGGGGGAGGGCGAAGGCAAGGTACTTCATCGTCTGTGTGATGGGCGATGGGGGGAGCTTTCGCCCGTGGGCCAGCGCTGGCCCGCAGGCGGTTCAGGCGGTCTTGGGCCGGACAGCGTTCTTGGGCCGGAACGCCTTGCAGACCTCATCCCGCGTTTCCAGATACGGCCCGCCGATCAGGTCCACACAGTAAGGCACGGCGGCAAAGATGCCCGGCACGATCTGCTGGCCGTTGGCGTCCTTCAGCCCCTCCAGCGTCTCGGCAATCGCCTTCGGCTGACCAGGCAGATTAATGATCAGGCTCTGGTCTCGGATCACAGCGACCTGGCGCGAGAGGATGGCGGTAGGCACAAACTTCAGGCTGATCTGGCGCATCTGCTCGCCAAAGCCTGGCATCTCCTTGTGCGCCACGGCCAGCGTGGCCTCGGGCGTCACGTCGCGCAGCGCGGGGCCGGTGCCGCCAGTGGTCAGCACCAACGCGCAACCGGCGTTCACCAGTTCGATCAGCGTGGCGCTGATGCCGGCCTGCTCGTCGGGGATCAGGCGCGACTCGAAGGTGATGGGGTTGTACAGCGCGCGCGTCAGCCAGTCCTGCAAGGCAGGCAGGCCCTTGTCTTCATAGACACCGGTGCTGGCGCGGTCGCTGATCGAGACGATGCCGATCTTGACGGCGTCGTGGACGGCTTCACTCATCGTCGTTGTCCTCGTCGGTGTCGCTGGCATCTGCCGTGCCCGTGCCGCCCAGGTGCTCGCGCACCAGTTGGAACAGCTCGCGGTATGCACGGCCCTTGCGGGGCGCCAGGCCTTGCGAGACCTGGACGTTGGCCTCTTTGCCCGCAGGCTGCGCATCCTTGCGGGCCTGGCGGATCAGCGCGCGCAGCTGCTGGGTGTCGGTGTCGGGGTGCTCGGCCATCCACGCGGCCAGCGTGTCGTCGTCGGCAATCAGGCGGTCGCGCCATTGCTCGGCCAGATGCAGCTGCAGCTTTTCGGTGGCAGAGCCCTTGTGCTGCTCTTCCAGCGCCTGGCGGGCGGCTTGTACCAGCTCGGGTTCGAGCTTGCGCATGAGCTTGCCCACATACTGCATCTGGCGGCGCTTGCCTTCAAAGTTGGTGATGCGCTTGGCCTCGGCCAGCGCCTCCACCAGTTTGTCGGGCAGGCCCACGGCGTCGAACAGGTCGGCGCGCAGGTTCAAAAGCTCCTTGCCCAGGTCCTGCAGTTCGTCGCTCTCGCGCTTGAGATCGGTGCGGCTGGCATCGGGCGTGCCTTTGAGTTCGGCCTTGAGCTGAATGTCCAGTTCGCTGCCTTCGGCAACAAACTGGCCTCGCACAAAGTAGCCTTTTTTGGGTTTGCGTGACATGGGGTGGGGGCAAAGAGAGGCGGGCGCAGGGTGCGCCGCAGTGGCAAGTATCATAGCTGCCGCTATGAACAAACCCTCCAAACGCGCCCCGCGCACCCCCGGCGCGCTGGCTGCTGTGCCCGCAGCTGCCACCTCCCGCACCCCTGACAGCGGCTTCAGCTACAGCCGCCCGTTTTTTGAAGACCTGGTGGACCGCGCCCTGGCCCATGCCAAAAAGCTCGGTGCGACCGACGCGGGCGCCGAGGCGTCCGAGGGCTGTGGCCTGTCGGTCAGCGTGCGCAAGGGTGAGCTGGAGAACGTGGAGCGTAACCGTGACAAGTCTCTGGGCGTGACGGTCTACATCGGCCACCGCCGAGGCAACGCCAGCACGTCGGACTTTTCTACCAAGGCCATCGAGCAGACCGTGCAAGCGGCCTATGACATCGCCCGTTTCACGGCCGAAGACCCTGTGGCTGGCCTGCCCGACGCCGACGATATCGCGCCCCAGGAGACGCACCGCGACCTGCAACTCTTCCACCCCTGGGCCATCACCAGCGAAGAAGCCGCAGAGATGGCCAAGGCCTGCGAGGCCGCTGCTTTCAAGACGCATCGCCGCATCACCAACAGCGAAGGTGCTGGCGTGTCGGCCCAGCAAAGCCATTTCTTCAGCGCTCACACACGCGGCTTTCGCGGGGGCTATGCCAGCTCGCGCCACAGTTTCTCGGTGGCCCCCATCGCCTCGTTGCCCGGCAAGAACGCCGAAATGCAGCGCGACGCCTGGTACAGCTCGATGCGCAACGCAGCCGACCTGGCCTCGCCCGAGGCCGTGGGCCGCTACGCCGCGCAGCGTGCGCTGAGCCGCCTGGGCAGCCGCAAGATCCCTACCACGCAATGCCCCGTGCTGTTTGAGTCGACCCTGGCCGCTGGCCTGCTGGGCGGTTTTGTGCAGGCCATCAGTGGCGGCTCGCTGTACCGCAAGAGCAGCTTCTTGCTCGACTCGCTGGGCAAGATGGTCTTTCCCAAGCACATCGACATCCTGGAAGACCCCTTCGTCCTGGGGGGCAAGGGCAGCTCGCCGTTTGACGAAGAAGGCGTGCGCGTGGCGCCGCGCAAGGTGGTGCAGGGTGGTCGCGTGCAGGGCTACTTCCTTAGCAGCTACTCGGCCCGCAAGCTGGGCATGAAGACCACGGGCAACGCCGGAGGCTCGCACAACCTGGTGATGACCTCACGCCTCACGCAAGCCAGCGACAACCTGGACGCCATGCTGCAAAAGCTGGGCACGGGCCTGTTTGTGGTGGAGCTGATGGGCCAGGGCGTGAATTACGTCACCGGCGACTATTCGCGCGGCGCGAGCGGCTTCTGGGTCGAGAACGGCAAGATCGCCTACCCCGTGCACGAGATCACCATTGCAGGCAACCTCAAGGACATGCTCAAGGGCATCGAGGCCGTGGGTGCCGATGCCTACAACTATGGTGCCAAGACGGTGGGTTCGATCCTGGTCAACCGCATGAAGGTGGCGGGCAGCTGATCTTCGTGCCCGCAGCGGGCGGATACCGCCAGTGGCTGTTGTGATGCGGGTTTTCTGCAACGCTCCCGCCCCAGGCCCTCGTGACTGCGAGGGCCTTTTTTCATGGAGGGTTTCGTCAGGTGGCACTGCGGGGCTTGGCCGCCCAGGTGTCTTTCTTCCCGCGCATGCCCACGGGCAGCGCGAGCCCGACGCGGTGCCGGGACATCGCATCCCGGGGCTCAAGATGGGCCAGCATCAGAGTAGCTGCGTCGGCATAGGGAACGATCATCTGCGGCACCTTCGACGCGAACAGCAGCAGCATCAATGGACTGGGTAGCCTGCCCGCAAAGGCTGGCACGGAGACCGGCAGCTGGTCCGCGGCGATGCGCAGCCGGGCGATCCCCAGCGCGGGTTGGTCGACCATCGGTCCCGGGCACAGCAGGCGCCAATCGAGGGACGAGTTGTTCAGGCGCTCAAAGTTCTTCTTGTGCGGCCAATAGGTGTCGCGCACCTTGGGCAGTTCAACACCCCGGCGGCCTGTCTGGCCGATGTCGAGCACCGCAGCGCCCCCTAGAAACCAGCAGGTTGGCCGCTCTGCGGGGGCCAGGGACTCCACGCTGGAAACAATGCGGTCCACGAGGTCGACAAACGCGTGACCTTCGGTGACCAGCCCCGCACAGTTGATCAACGCCTCGTGGCCCCGGATGATGTCTGCCAAGGCGCTGATTGCCACGGACCCCAGGTCCACCTGGTGCACCGTGATGCGTGATCGCAGGTCCTGGGGCAGCCGGGCAGGGTTGCGCACTAGCACTGACACCTGGTGGCCTGCCGCAACAGCTTGCTGCAGTACGTGGTGGCCGAGGGAGCCCGTGGCTCCCAGGATGAGAAGACGCTTCATGATGATTCGCGAGAGGATTGAGGAAAGGTCTGCCGATGGTCGGGTAGTCATCGACGGGCGATGCCGCGATGATTCCATGCCATCGTCTCTGCAGCGCTAACGGCGGGTGAGGTCCATCGCGAAGACGGTGACTTTGTTCACAGTGCTTGTCTTTGCCTGCGGGTTCTCGCGGGTCTTGCCTGCCGCCGTACAGGTGGTGCAGGAACGCCGACGGACACGCGATATGCTGTGCCCACCATGCCTGTCGTGCCCCCGAAGCCCCCAGCCAACGGCCATACCGCTGACCCCATTGCGCCGCAAGACCCGGCCCTGTTGCGCCGTCTGCTGCGCGCCAAGGACCGCATGGACGCTGCGTCGCATGAGGCCTGGCCGGTGCAGCGGCTGGCCGAGGTCAGCGGCGTCTCCGACGCGCATTTCGCACGATCCTTCCGGCAGGCGTTTGGCATCCCGCCCCACCGCTACCTGCTGACCCGCCGCATCGAACAGGCCACCACGCTGCTGCGCGACACGGACTTGCCCATCACCGAGATTGCGTTTGCCACCGGCTGGGAGAGCCTGGGCACCTTCGGCCGCACCTTTCGCGACATCACGGGGCAGAGCCCCAGTGCGGTGCGCCTTCAGGCCCAGGCCCGCTTGGAGCCACTGGACAAGGTGCCGGCCTGCGTATTGAAAGCCGCACAACGCCCTGACCTCACCACCGCAGTTTCGGAGAAGCGCCGCCGCCTGGCCGAAGGTACAAACCCGTCATCAACAACCAAGGAGATCTGATGACGACGAACCAAGGCATTGGTGTGGTGGGCGTGTATGTGGATGATCAGGACGAAGCGCTCGCGTTCTATGTGGGCAAGCTCGGGTTTCAGGTGCACACGGATGTGCGCAATGGCCCCTACCGCTGGCTGACGGTGCAGCACCCCGACCAGCCGGGCTTTCAGTTGGGGTTGTTCAGGCCCGGCCCGCCCATCCACGACGAGGCCACGGCGCAAGCCCTGCGCGCCATGGTGGCCAAGGGCGCCATGCCGCCGCTGGTGTTGCATGTGTCGGACTGCCGCGGCGCGTATACCCGGCTGCGCGACCTGGGCGTGGAGTTCACACAGGAGCCTGTGGACCGGTACGGCAACGTGGACGCGGGCTTTCGGGACCCGGCGGGCAACGGCTGGAAGCTGATCCAGCTCGCTGCTGGAGGTGTGCAATGAGCGCCGGTGCGGGAATTCGGCGGTTCCATCGCTGGGTGTCGATGGCGTTCATGTTGGCCGTCATCGCCAATTTTGTGGCTCGCGCCCAGGGTGCAGGCAACCCGCCGGACTGGGTCACGTACGCACCCCTGCCGCCGCTGGCACTGCTGCTGTTGACGGGGTTGTACCTGTTCGTGCAACCCTACCTGCAGCGGCTTGCTGTCCGGTCTTCTGTTCGGCCTGCCCCGGGCGCCCAGGGCTTGCCGCCCGCGTGACGGCGCGCGGTGTGTCCCGCCATCACTCTGCGAAATCTGCAAAGTCCGCCAGCAACTCCAGCACGCCCTCCACGGCGGGCGAGGGCGGTGGCTGGTGGCGGTGCGCCACGGCCATGGGGCGCATGAGCGGCGGTTGCAGCGGGCGGATCTGGACATCGGGCGTGCCCTGCAGGTCCTCCACCTCCTCCATCGGTAGCAGTGCGGCGCATTGGCTGGCCACGGCCAGGCTTTTGAGGGCGCCAGGGTAGCTCAGCGCCAGAAACGGGCGCGGATGGTGCCCCGCCTGACCAAACCAGTTGGCAATCAATCCGTGCATCTGCGTGGCGGGCGCAAACGATGCCCAGCGTCGGCTGGCCAGCCAGTCGGGGCCGATGCGGTCTGGCGCGTCCCACGCGGCGGGCAGCAGGGCCACCATGGGGTCGTTGCGCCAGGGTGTTTGCTTGACTTCGGCCAGCGGGGGCTGGGGGCTGGCGACGATGGCAATGTCCAGCGTACCCGCCTTGAGGCGCTGCATCGACTCAGCCGAGCCAACGGCCTCCAGGCGGATTTCTACACCGGGGCTGCGTGCCGCCAGCGCCTCCAGCATGCGTGGCAGCAGCCGGGTGCTGACACCCGCCGACACTCCCACCCGCACCATGCCTTCGCGGCCCGACGCGTGGCGCCGCACGCGTTCCACCAGGTCATCGCTGGCCAGCAGCAGCTGGCGGCCTTCGCGCACCAGCACCTCGCCAGCGGGGGTGAGGTCGGCCTGCCGCCGCCCGCGCACCACCAGCTCGGCGCCCAGGCGCGATTCCAGTTCCTTGATGTGCATGCTCACCGTGGGCGGCGCGAGGTGCAACGCCTGCGCGGCGGCCGCAAAGGTGCCCAGGTCGGCGATGGCGATCAGGGTTTGCAACTGGTCGAGATTGAGGTTACGCATCAGCTTTTATGAAGTGAATCGTCATTGAATTCAACTTTACAGATGGTAAGCCCGGTGAGAGCATTGCGGGGCCATGAAACACCCGCATCCCCACACCACTGCCCCCAGAGCCGTCTCTGCTTCAAACCTTGTGGGCCGCCAGCGACCTGTGCGAACCGTTGCCATAGTCGTGTTTCTGCATGCGCTGCGTTGGGCCGTGGCGGGCGCGCGCAACGCCAGGGATCGGTGGGTTGCCGCTGCGGCGCGCGCCGAGCGGCGCGTCACCGAGCAGTTCAGGGTGCCCCCAGGTGGGGGGTGAGATCCATATTTGAGTGAAATTGGCGTGTAGCGCAGGTAATTCATGCGCTGGTAGCTATCATTTCAGGAGTGATGGCTGGTTGCTGGTCAGCTGGCAGTCGCCTGCGCCGCAGTCCGCCCCCCCCGCAGTGTCATGGGTATAACGGTGCATCCGACGTGTGTGGGGCCTGAGGGTGCTTACTTGCGCTGGTTGAAATGGCTCTCGACTTCGGCGGTATGGCCGGCATAGCTCTTGGAGATGGGCCAGGTGCTGCACAGGCTGGTGCGCAGCCGTTGGCCTGATTGGAAGGCGAACACCATGTGCTCGGACCCCTTGGCGAACCGCACGCCGCAACTTCCCTGGTCGCCCCGAGTGTGCACCGTGATGGCTGGGGCCTGATCGCCTTTGTAGATGGTCGTGGGCCTGAAAAGGGCTCGGTGCTCGTTTTTGTTCGCAGGGTCGACGGTCTCTTCTGTCACAACCCCTTTGAACACGACCGTGGCCTGTGGAGCATTTGCTTGCGCAGAGGCGAGCTTGCAGCTGCATGCATAGGTGTTGCTGGAGGCCAGCCAAGCCATGGCGGTAGCGCAAAAGATGGTGGTGAATGGCTTCATATAGGGCCTTGCTCAGAGGATGGAGTGGGGCAGCTATCGATTCGGCAGTACCGGTGCTGCAGTCGTGCTGGGGCAGTTCAAGGCTGGTGACGGGCGCTCGTTGCCAACAGTGATGCGTTCGTGACGCCGGGCACCGATCAGGCTGCAGCAACGTGCTCCGCGATGGCTTGTCCCACTTGTGTTGTGCTGGCGCTTCCTCCCAGGTCCGGCGTGCGCGGCCCGCTCTTGATCACCTCTTCGATGGCCGCCACGATGGCATCGTGTGCCAACCTGCCCGCGCCCTGGCCGTGGGTGAGGAAGTCCAGCATCAGCGCCCCCGACCAGATCATCGCAATCGGGTTGGCGATGTTTTGGCCGTAGATGTCGGGCGCGGAGCCGTGCACGGGCTCGAACAGGCTGGGGAACGTGCGCTCGGGGTTCAGGTTGGCCGAGGGCGCCAGGCCGATGGTGCCGGTGGTGGCCGGGCCCAGGTCGCTCAAGATGTCGCCAAACAGGTTGGTGGCAGCCACCACATCAAAGCGGCCGGGCTGCAGCACAAAGCGGGCGGTGAGGATGTCGATGTGCTGCTTGTCCAGCGTGACCTCGGGGTAGGCCTGGGCCACGTCGTCGGCACGCTGGTCCCACCAGGGCATGCTGATGGCGATGCCGTTGCTTTTGGTGGCCAGGGTGACATGCTTCTTGGCCCGGCTTTGCGCCAGGTCGAACGCGAACTTCAGCAGGCGGTGGGCGCCGTGGCGGGAGTAGACGGATTCCTGGATCACGATCTCGCGGTCGGTGCCCTCGTACATGATGCCGCCCAGTGACGTGTACTCCCCCTCGGTGTTCTCGCGCACCACGCAGTAGTCGATGTCGCCGCGCTTGCGGCCCGCCAAGGGGCAGGGTACGCCTTCGAACAGGCGCACCGGGCGCAGGTTGATGTACTGGTCGAACTCGCGGCGGAACTTGAGCAGCGAACCCCATAGCGACACATGGTCCGGCACGGTGGCGGGCCAGCCCACGGCACCGAAGAAGATCGCGTCCATGCCCGCCAGCTGCGCCTTCCAGTCGTCGGGCATCATTTTTCCGTGGGCGGCGTAGTAGTCGCAGCTGGCCCAGTCGATGGCAGTGGTTTCGAGCGCAATGCCAAAACGCGCTGCGGCGGCTTGCACCACGCGCAGGCCTTCTGGCAGCACTTCTTTGCCAATGCCGTCTCCGGCGATGAGGGCGATGCGGTAGGTTTTGGGGGCAGCGGAGGAGGTCATCAAGCGGTCCTTGCAATGGTTTCGAGGGTGCGGCTGCAGGGTGCAGCCAGCGGCATGGCCTGCATTGTTCCCAGCGCTTCCGATAACTACAATCCGCTAACTGTGGCCTTATCCTTCACACATCGTGCATAAAAATCCTGCAGCGGAAGACCTGCGCGTGTTCACGGCCGTGGTGCGCAAGGCCAGCTTTGGCGGCGCCGCCACCGAGCTGGGCACTTCGCCCGCCTACGTCAGCAAGCGCATCCGCCTGCTGGAGCAGGACCTGCAGGTCAAGCTGCTGCACCGCACCACCCGCCGCGTGGCGGTGACGGAGGAGGGCGAGCGCGTCTTCCACTGGGCGCAGCGCATCCTGGACGACATGGAGCAGCTGATGCAGGAGGTAGCGGTGACGCGCAGCGAGCCGCGCGGGCTGCTGCGGGTGAGCAGCAGCTTTGGTTTTGGCCGCCAGATCGTGGCGCCCGCGCTGTCGCGGTTGGTGGAGCAGCACCCGGGGCTGCAGGTGCGCCTGGAAGTGTTCGACCGGCTGGTGGATGTGGCGGGCGAAGGGTTTGACCTGGACGTGCGCGTGGGCGACGAAATTGCGCCGCACCTGATCGCCCGCCGCCTGGCCGACAACCACCGCGTGTTGTGTGCAGCGCCTGCCTATCTGCAGCGCAAGGGCTCGCCGCGCACGGTGGCCGATCTGGCCGCGCACGACTGCCTGGTGATCAAGGAGCGTGACCATCCATTTGGCGTGTGGCGCCTGCGCAGCGGTGCGCAGGAAGAGTCGGTCAAGGTGCGTGGCCCGCTGTCGGCCAACAACGGCGAGATGGCCGTGCAGTGGGCGGTGGACGGACGTGGCGTGGTGCTGCGCTCGTTGTGGGATGTGGGCGCGCACCTGCAGACCGGGCGCCTGGTGCAGGTGCTGCCGCAGTGGCAGCAAGAAGCCAATGTGTGGGCCGTCTACCCCACGCGGCTGGAGCGCTCGGCCAAAGTGCGGGTGTGCGTGGAGTTTTTGCAGGCGCTCTTTCGCGACGGGTGGGCGTCGCGCAGCGCAAAGACCGGTGTGGGCGCAAACGCCTCGGTTTGAAGCAAAAATAGCTGTCAGCGCACGTCTCACATGCGCTGACAGCTATCAAAAAGATACCGGTCGTACCGTGGGCACGACCGCAGGGGCGATCAGCCCGCCAGTGCCGCTTTCACGGCGGCCGACACCTGGCCCATATCGGCCTTGCCCGCCAGGCGGGTCTTGACCACGCCCATGACCTTGCCCATGTCGCCAGGGCCCGATGCGCCCACCTCAGCCACGATGGCCTTCACGGCAGCCAGCGTTTCTTCGGCCGACATGCGCTCGGGCAGGTAGGCCTGCAGCACGGCCATCTCGGCCTTTTCCTTGTCGGCCAGGTCCTGACGGCCTGCGCTTTCAAAGGCAGTGATCGAGTCCTTGCGCTGCTTGATGAGCTTGTCCACGATGGCGACCACAGCCGCGTCGTCCAGCACGATGCGCTCGTCCACTTCCTTTTGCTTCATCGCAGCCTGCAGCAGGCGGATGGTGCCCAGGCGCTCGCTGTCCTTGGCGCGCATGGCGGTCTTCATGTCTTCGGTGATCTGGTCCTTGAGGCTCATGGCGGCTTCCTTGGTTGGTTTTAGACAAGAACAGGGGTTTGCCAAAAGGCTTTCTGGCTAGGCGTCAACGCCGCAGACAGTAGTGCTGCTACGGCAAGGCGTTGCAACGACGCCAGAAAGCCTTTTGGCAAACCCCAAAAACAAAAACCCGCGCTTGGCGTCCCTAGCGCGGGTTTGTCGGCACTCCGTATCAGGACGGGGCCAAAGCGGTACTTAGTACAGCTTCTTGGGCAGTTGCATGCTGCGAACGCGCTTGTAGTGACGCTTCACGGCAGCAGCCTTCTTGCGCTTGCGCTCGGCGGTGGGCTTTTCGTAGAACTCACGGGCGCGCAGGTCGGTCAGCAGGCCGAGCTTTTCAATGGTGCGCTTGAAGCGGCGCAGTGCAACGTCAAAGGGTTCGTTTTCTTTTACGCGGATCGTAGTCATTAGCTAATGTTTTCCAAATGGTGCCTGCAGAGGGGCTTGGGGAGATCGGGCCTCAAGTCCGTACAAAGCGGTTTCCCCGTCTGTAACTAGTATTTGGCCGACGGGGCATTGCCAGCAAAGCCGGAGATTATAGCCTTTATCCACGCCCAGAGTGCAAGGATTGCCAGTCTGTCCCCGAACAGGGCGTCCAGTGGGCTTCTCACAGCCGGGCCGCACCGCAATGGCGCGGAAGTTGCTTCGTGTTGTAACACTCCTATTCACCGGTGGAGAGCCCTGGCCATCCGCCCGGGCGGCCCCGCCGCAGACACCATGGCATTCATGCACCGCGTATCGGGTTGGCTGGGCCGGCTCAGTGTGGGCCGCAAGCTCATGCTCATCTATCTGCTGGACCTGACGGCGGTGATCTACGTCTCCAGCATCCTGATCCACGAAAAGTACCTGGCGATTGATTTCACGCGCAAGGAGGTGGTAGGCACGACCTACGCGGCCGTGGTGCGCGATGGGCTGATGGGGCAGTTCCTGGATGCTTCGCAGCAGCCTCCGCTGGTGGCCGACGTGCTGACCCGCCTGGACGCCGTGCGGGCAGCCCACGACGAACAACTGCACACGGCCGATGTGGGGCAGCGTTTTGGCGTGGCGCTGCAGCAGCTGACGGGCCAGCCCCAAGGGGGCGCTCCAGCTGCTGATCCGCAGACGCTCACCCGGCTGCGCAGCCAGCTGCTGCGCGAGGGGCGTGAGCTGCTCACCACGGTGGGCAACCAGTCCAACCTGATCCTGGACCCGGACCTGGACAGCTACTACGTGATGTCGCTGGTGGTGCTGCGGTTTCCCGAGCTGCTGCAGGCGGTGCATGACACCGTCAGCTTCCTGAACGCGGCGCCGTCGCGGCGCGGGCCGCAGTGGTCGTCCGAGCTGCTGACGCTGGTGGGGCGGCTGGATGCGGTGATGCTGGGCATCGAGTCGGACTACAACCAGGCCTTCATTGCGGGCTCGCCCGAGATGCGGGCCGCGCTGGTGCGCCAGCGCGAGGCGCTCAAGGCGGCGCAGGAGGGCTTTCAGGCCTTGCTGCAGGGCATTGCGTCGGGCGAGTCACGCCTGACGGTGGCGCAAGTGGGTGTGCAGGAGGCACAGGTGCTGGGCGCGCTGCGCGATGCCTGGTCGGTGGGCATTGTGGACCTGGAGCGTTTGCTGAACCAGCGCGCCGACAGCCTGTTTGCCCGCATGTGGTTGCACTTGGGCACGGCGCTGGTGCTGCTGGGCTGCATCCTTTCGCTTGTCACCCTGGTCGCCCGCCAGATCGCCAAACCGCTGCAGCAACTGGCCCGCGTGGCCGACGAGGTGCGCAAGAGCGGCGACCACACGCTGCGCGCGCACTGGGCCAGCCGCGACGAGATCGGCCGCCTGGTTACCGCTTTCAACGAGATGCTGTCCCAGCTCGACCGCGACCGCGTGCTGCAGCAAGAGCTGGCCGCCAGCGCCCGTGCGGCCGAGGCGCAGCGCGAGCTGGTGGAGGCCTTCCCCATCCCCATGGTGGTCACGTCGATTCCCGAGCACGAGGTGCTGCACTCCAACGCACCCGCGGCCCACTGGCTGGGTGGCCGCAAGACCGACCCCTGGGCCGTGGGGCTGGAGCCCGGCGTGCGCGCGCGCTTCTTTCAGCGCCTGGCAGACCAGGGCTCGGTCGATGAGTTTGAAGTGCGCTGGAAGGGCAGTCCCGAGCCCTCGTGGGCCGTGCTGTCGGCGCGGCGCCTGCAGTTTCAGGGGCGCGACTCGGTGCTCACGGCCTTCACGCCCATCAACGTGCTCAAGGTGATGGAGCAGCGCCTGGAGCTCTGGGCCAAGGTGTTCGAGGCCTCGTCCGAGGGCATCATCATCATGAACGCCGAGCAGCAGATCATCAGCGTGAACAAGGCGTTCTGCCGCAGCACGCACTATGACTTCTACGAGGTCATTGGCGAAGACCTGGGCTTTCTGCTGGAAGAGGCGGGCGCCGAGCCGCTGTCGGTGCAGATCCAGCGCACCATGCTCGACAAGGAATCGTGGCAGGGCGAGGTGCGGTTTCGCCGCCGCTCGGGCGAGACCTACCCGGCCTGGCTCATGGTGTCGGCCGTGCGCGAGGGCAAGGGCGGTGCGGTGGCCAACCACATCGGCATTGCCATCGACATCACCGACCGCAAGCTCAACGAGGAGCGCATCCAGTTCCTGGCTCACCACGATGTGCTTACCGAGCTGCCCAACCGATCACTGTGCGTGCAGCGCCTGCAGATGGCGCTGGCGCAGGCGCCCATCACGGGTGAAAAGGTCGCGGTGCTGTTCATCGACCTGGACCGCTTCAAGGCCATCAACGACACGCTGGGCCACCACATTGGCGATGGCCTGCTGCGCTCGGTGGCCGCGCGCCTCACGCAGGCCGTGCGCAGCCGCGACACCGTGAGCCGCCTGGGCGGCGACGAGTTTGTGGTGGTGATGCGCGACGTGGCCGGGCGCGAGGATGTGCAGCAGCTGGTGGAGCGGCGGCTGATCCCGCTCATCCGCCAGAGCCACCCGGTGGAGGGGCATGAACTCAATGTGTCCTGCAGCGTGGGCATCGCCGTGTACCCCGAGGATGGCAGCGACATTGACGAACTCATGCGCCGCGCTGACGCTGCCATGTACGAGGCCAAAACCACCGGCCGTGACATGGCGCTGTTCTATTCCATGGAGACCGACCAGCGTGCGTTGGCCCGCCAGACCATGGAGCAGCAACTTCGCCGTGCGCTGGAGCGCCACGAGCTGAGCCTGCACTACCAGCCCCGCCTGAGCGCCCAGGGCACCCAGCTGCTGGGCGTGGAGGCGCTGCTGCGCTGGACCAGCCCGGTGCTGGGCTCCATCCCTCCCAGCGAGTTCATCCCCATCGCCGAAGAGACCGGCATGATCCGCGCCATTGGCAGCTGGGTTTTGCAGCAAGCCTGCGAGCAGTGGGTGCGCTGGCAGCAGCTGGCGCTGGAGGCGGGCCCGGGCGATGCCTTGATGCCACACCCGCTGGCCCGGGTGTCGATCTCGGTCAACCTCTCGGCCGCGCAGATGTCCGACCCCGCGCTGGTCACCGACATCGAGGCACTGCTGCTGCGCACCGGCATGCCGGCGCACCGGCTGGAGCTGGAGATCACCGAGTCCCAGCTCATGGACAACGCCCATGCGGCCGAGCAGCAACTGGCGGCGCTCAAGGCGCTGGGTGTGCAACTGTCCATCGACGACTTTGGCACCGGGTATTCCAGCCTGGCCTACCTCAAGCGCTTTGACATCGACCGCCTCAAGGTGGACAAGTCCTTTGTGCGCGACATGCTCGCCAACCCTGCCGACATGGCCATCACCCGCGCCATCATCGCGCTGGGCCACACGCTGGGCCTGCGCATCGTGGCCGAGGGCGTGGAAGACCTGGCCACGGCCCAGGTGCTGAGTGCGCTGGATTGCGAGGAGCTGCAGGGCTACCACTTCAGCCGGCCGCTGCCCGTCCCGGAGCTGGAGGCCTGGGCCCGACAGCATTGCGGATTGTTGACGCGAGAGGCTGCGGCAGCGTAGCGGTCAAGCGGGCGCTGCGCACGCGCGGGACGCCGGGCAAGGGCCGCCCTGCAGCGAGGGCGTCGTCCCCCTGCCCGCGCAGCGTAGCGTAGCGAGAGCGGGGGGAAGGCCCGTAGGGCCTCAGGGGGGTGTTGCTGCCAGCGCCTGCGCACAGGCATGCGCGCTGGCCCAGGCCCACTGAAAGTTGTAGCCGCCCAGCCAGCCTGTCACGTCCACCACCTCGCCAATGAAGTACAGGCCGGGCTGCGTCTTGCACTCCATGGTCTGCTGCGACAGCGCGCGCGTGTCCACGCCGCCCAGCGTTACCTCGGCTTTCTTGTAGCCCTCGGTGCCCGTGGGCGTCAGCTCCCAGCGCGCCAGCTGCTCCGCCAGGCGCGCCAGGGCCTTGTCGCTGGCCTCGTTGATGGGGCGCTGCCAGTCGGCCTCGCGGCTGGCCCAGGCGTCGGCCAGGCGGCTGGGCACCAAGGTGGCCAGCTCGTTGGCCACCAGCTTGCGCGAGCGGGCCTTGCCCTGCGACAACGCGGCGGGCAGGTCCACCGTGGGCGCCAGGTTGATGGCCAGCGGCGTGCCCTCCTGCCAGTAGCTGGAGATCTGCAGCACCGCCGGGCCCGACAGGCCCCGGTGGGTGAACAGCAGGTCTTCGTCAAACGCCATGCGGGTTTTCTTGGCCCCTGTGCTGATCTGCACCGGCAGCGCCAGCCCCGCCAGCTGCGCATACGGCGCCCAGCCCGCGCCGTCAAAGGTCAGCGGCACCAGGCCCGGCTTGCGCTCGATGAGCGGGATGCTGAACTGCTGCGCGAGCCGGTAGCCAAAGTCGGTGGCGCCGATCTTGGGGATGGACAAGCCGCCGGTGGCAATGACCAGCGCACCCGCCGACACCGGCCCACGATCAGTATCAATTTGATAGCTGCCCCGGCATGATTCACTAGCGCTTGATGCCAAAAAGTCTATTTTTTTGACGCTACAGGGCTGCCAGCGGGTCACACCACCCGCCTCGCACTCGGCCAGCAGCATGGCAATGATGTCCTCGGCCGAGCGGTCGGCAAACAGCTGGCCCTTGTGCTTTTCGTGAAACGGGATGCCGTGCTTTTGCACCAGCGCGATGAAGTCGGCGGGCGTGTAGCGCGACAGCGCCGAGCGGCAGAACTGCGGGTTCTGCCCCACAAAGTGTTTGTGCGGCGCGGCCGGGTCCAGGTCGCGGTTGGTGAAGTTGCAGCGCCCGCCGCCCGAGATGCGGATCTTTTCGGCCACCTTGTCGGCATGGTCGATGAGCAAGACCTTCAGGCCCCGCTGGCCCGCCTGGCCCGCGCAGAACAGGCCGGCAGCGCCGGCGCCGATGATGATGGCGTCAAAAAATGGAGTCGTCGGCACTGCGTTCGGATGCGGGGGCGCAAAAAGACCCTGATTGTGCCGCCATTGGGTGTTGCAGTGTTGTGGCCAAGGGAGCCCATTGGTGTGCGCCGCATAGGGGTGTTTCTGTTGGTAACGAAGCGGAGGCCATGGCTTCTCTTTGCTGTGACCCCCAATAATGAGCGCTTGATCAAAGGAGAACCTGTGGACGTGACGTCTCGATTCGATACTCAAGTACCGGCCATTACACGCCGCCGGTTTGGTCAATGGGGCTTGGCGGCCACAGCTTCCGGTGTGGCCGGCTGTGGCGGGGGAGGGGGTGGCGAGCCCGCAGTAGAGCCGCCCGTCAAAGCCGGCACACTGGAAATGGTGGCTGGCGCCTTGGGCGGTGGCGGGTTCGCCTTGCAGCAAGGCGCCATGGCGCGTTTGCCCGCAGATTTGACGGGGCCTGCGTTCAATGCCCAGGGTGACCTTCAGTTCGTTGGCCTGTACGGTTGGGACTGTCGCGTGGGGTGCAGAAACCGGCAGGGGGTGTCGTCATTTGCCAGGACGTACCCCTGGTCTTTTCGTGGCTATCTGTTTGACGCCCTGGGCCGTTACCTTGTGGAAACGGGAGCCGGAAGTGTTCATTTTTTGCAGGGGGAAACGCCTGTCCTCCTGGCGGGCGGTGGGTCGAACACCGCGCTGGTGGATGGAGTCGGTGCGCGTGCTTCCGTCTTCCGGTTCGATTCACCCTTGCTGGCCCAGGACGGGCTCGTGTACTTCATTGATACAGACCACCGCTACCAACCGGTGTTGCGTACCCTCGGGACCGATGGAGCCGTGAAGACCCTGTTGCCGCTCCCCCGGGGGAGCCAACTGCTGGAATCCGCCACCGGCGGAGTGCGGCGGTACACCAAGTTTGCGACCGAACCCTCTGAATGGGCGGACCTGGTGCTGGAAGGCGGTGCCTACCAATGGCGAGTCCTTCCCACCCAGTGGCCTTTTGATTTGTGGACACCGCTGAGGAAGGTCCACGGAGCCCAGGATGCGTATTGGGCGCTTGCTGGCGAGCAGGGCGCGCGGGAGTTCCGCATTGCGCAGCTGGATTTGTCGGGCCGCACGCTGGCCGTGGGGTGGAAGGTGCGGGGCGGCCAGGCGACGGTGGTTCAAGGGCCGTCGAACATGACTCCGACCTCCTTGTTTGTGGCGTGCAGTGATGGTACGGCTGAGGGTGGGACGGAGATCGTGGAATGCAGGTTGGAGTTTCCGAGCACGGCGGTCTACAGGTGGTTGGGAGTGCAATCCAATCCAGGCGAGGTAGATGGCCAAAACCAAGCGCGGTTCAGCTTCCTCAGAGGCGTCGAGGCCTTGCCTGATGGGGCAGGCGGTTTGATCTTGCTGGAGAACCAGCGAGGCAACTCGTCGGACGCTGCTCCTGTACCGGCCCTCCGGTCGGTCAGTGCCGCAGGCCAGGTGAGTACATGGTCGCTGGAGCCTCGGGGGAACCGTATTGCCATTGCCTACGGGCATCTGATCGCCTATGACGCCCAAGACCGCGCCTTGGTGCGGACTTCTACGAATGGCCAGTCTGCGTGGCAGACGTGGGTCAGTTCCAGCCATTTCGCGTCCGGAGGGAGGCACGACCCGGGTGTGCAAGTCTTGCGCACCGATACGACAGGGCTGCTGTGGTTTGCCACGCGCTATTCGCCACAAGCCGGCGATGGCGATGTGTACTTCGGCAGGGCCAATGGGAATGCGCTGGTTGGCACGATTGATGCCAATGGGCAGGTGAAGATTGTTGCAGGGGATACGCAGGCTCTATACACGCCTCAGAGCTATCCCCCGCTGGCGCAGCGCCCCTGGTACATGGACATTGCTGACATGGCCTTTGAGGGTGGCACTGCGCAGGTGTCGTGGGTGTTGTGCAACCGTGTGGAGCTGGATGGCTCCACCACCCTTGTGCGGTTCCATCCCGAACTGGTGCGCATCGACACCCAAGGAATCCAGAGATTCCCGTTGTCTTTGGAGATAGACCGCAATCTGCCGGAGTTCTTCCGGGAGCCCTTCAAGCAGATCTGCGTTATACCCGGCCGACCTGGTGAGGTGTTTCTCTCCAGCGCCTGCGGTGTGCACCGGTGGACGCAGGCCAAGGGGTTGGAACTGCTTGCCGGTCAGGCCGCGCCGACGCCCGGCGGTGTTTTGCTCGGGCCGTTGCCAGCGGGACTGAACTTGGTGAAGTTCCTGGCCCCCGGGGTTGACCGGCGCAGCCTGTACGTGGGTAGCGAAAACAGCGTGCTGAAGCTGGTGCTGCCCGATTAATCCGCGTTACATGCCATTCCTCAGGCGCCGTACCTACAGCTGAGCCGTCAGGGCGTGCGCCGAGGGGCTTGATAAGCGGCTGGACACTGATGGCGAAACTCGGCAAGTTGTACCAAGGGTCTGTCCAGTGCAGAACGTCCAGCCTGCACCTAGAAAGCCGCGCGCAGCGTCACGCTCAGGTTGCGCGGGTCCGCATAGTTGCCGTAGTCCAGGTTGGCCCAGTACTTCTGGTTGGTCACGTTGTTCACGGCCACCGTCGCGCTGACCTTGGGGTTGAACTGCCAGGATGCGCGCAGGTTGAGGATGGCCTTGGGCGACTGCTTCACCGTCACCGTGCCGCTGGGGTGCGGGATGTTGAAGCCCTCGATGGTGCTTTGCCAGGTCAGGTTGCCGCCCACCGCCAGCGGCGCCAGCGCGCCCGAGAGCTGGTAGTCCGTGCCCAGTTGCAGCAGGTAGTCGGGCATGTTGGCGTAGATCAGGTCGGTGGGGGCACGCGTGACCTTGGCGCGGGTCAGGCCAGCACTCACGCGCCACTGCCGGGTGGCCATGCCCGCAAACTCCAGCTCGAAGCCGGTGGACTTCGTGCCGTTCACGGCCACGTAGGGCAGGCTGCCGTCGGGCAGCGGTGTGGTGATGGCGCTGTCGCGCACGCCGAAGTTGTCCTGCTTGGTCTGGAACACCGCAAAGTGCGCCTGGATGCGGCGCTCGAACAGCTCGGCCTTGAGGCCGGCCTCGGCATTGCTGCCGACGACTGGCGACAGCGGATTGTTGTTACGGTCCTTGTAATTCTGCGGGTTGAAGATGCGCGCGTAGCTGGCGTAGGCCGACAGGGTGGGCGTGATGTCGTACACCGCGCCGATGAAGGGCGTGACCTTGCGGTTCTCGTCCTGGATGGCCGAGCGGCCTGCATAGCTGCCGGTGGTGCCATAGGTGTCGGAGTGGCGGTGCCAGTCGGTCAGGCGCAGGCCGGTGAGCACCGACAGCGGGTCGGCCACGCGCCAGCGTGCCGAGGCGAACAAGCCCGTCTGCTGCGTGATCTGTGTGCGCCATGCGCCAGTCTTGGAGTACGTGGGCGCAGGCGCGTTGCCGTCCCAGGTGTAGATGTTGGGGATCACATAGCTCCAGCCCGCCACGGACGTGTAGCCATCGGTGCGCGTGGCAGTGCGGGTGGAGCTCATGCCCACCACCAAGTCGTGCTTGCGGCCGCCCAGCTCGAACTTGCCCGACAGGTAGGCGTCTACCGTGTCCTGCTTTTCGCTGCTGCCGCTCACGGCGGCATACAGCGTGGTGCCCGCGCCGGTGGCCGGGTTGATGAATGGGGCCTGGCTGGTGGTGGCGCCATAGCCGTAGGTGCTCAGGCGGAAGGTGTTGCCCTCGGTGTGGTTCAGCGCGGCCTTCAAGCTCCAGTCGTCGTTGATCTGGTGGTCCAGCGTGGCGTAGAGCGTGCCCGAGGTGCGCTCCCAGCGCGTCCACGATGGCGAGAAGCTGGTGGAGATCGGCAGGTCGATGGGCTCGCCCGTGGTCGCAAAGCGCGGGATGGTGCCCCAGATCGGCGCCTTGGGGTCGTTGGACTGGCGCTGGTAGCCCAATGACACCACGGTGGCGGTGCCGATGTCGGCCTCCACCGCGGCGAGCAGGGCGGTCTTGTCCTCGGAGTAGCGGTCGCGGAAGCTGTCTTTCTTCTGCGGGGCCACGACCAGGCGGCTGCGCACGCTGCCGTCGCTGTTGAGCGGTGCGTTGATGTCCAGCTCGCCCCGGTACAGGTTCCAAGAACCCGCCGTGAGTGCCACAGACGCGGCGAACTCGCGCTGTGGGCGCTTGCGGATCATATTGATGGTGGCCGAAGGCACGCCCACACCGGTCTGGATGCCGTTGGCGCCGCGCACGATGTCGATGCGCTCGTACAGCGCGGTGTCGAACTCCTGGTTGGTGCTGCTGCTGTAGCTGGGCAGTCCGTCGGTCTGGAAGTCGGTGATCTGGAAGCCCCGCGCGTAGTACAGCGGGCGCTGCGTGTCGTAGAAGCTCACGGCAATGCCGTTCACGTTGCGCAGCACGCTGTCGATGCTGGTGAGCGACTGGCGCTCGATCTGCGCGCGCGTCACCGTGCTGACGGACTGCGGCGTTTCACGCGGCGTGAGCTGAAGGCGGGTGGATGCGCTCTCGCGCGCACCCGACACGGTGACGCTGTCCAGCGCCTTGGGCTCCACGACCTGGTCGGTGTTGGCTGTGCCCGAGAGGGAGGGTTCGGCGGCGGGCGCTGGTGACTCGGCGGCGGTCTGGGCACTGGCGGTGCCCGCTAGGTTGGCTGCAAGGAAGGCGGCCACCGCCAGAGGGTGGAGGGCACAGACAAGGTGTCTGCGGGGTGCGTGCATGAAAGGGCTCCTGGGGGAAATGCGATGACAGGCTGGCTGGCAACGCTCCTCCGACGGGACGCACGGCTGGCTGGGATTTGTAAAATTTTAAATACAAATGGGAATTATTCGCAAAAATGCATCCGCTGTGGCATCCAAGGTGCGGGTTTTTGTTGTTCTGGCGGCACAACGCACCGGGTGGGACGCAGCCCGCTGCACCCGGTAGCCAGAGTGATGCCTTTGCGCGGCGCTGTGGTGGTCACTGCGGCACGGCCACGCGGTGTGCCATGCCCTGTAGACCCGCTGGCGCCAAAGCAGCCAGCGAATGGCGGTGCAGCGCTTGCCGATAGCACGGGCTATCGGCAGCGCACCGCGCCTTGCATCCCATCGCGGCAAGGTACTTGTGCGACTCCAAAAAGACTTTGAACAGGCTCTTACTGCCGATACACCCCGCCCGAGCCCACCACGGCGATGTCCACGTAGTTGGACCCGTGGTGGTTCTGCGCGCTGAACTGGTAGCTGAAGCCGCCCAGGTCCAGATTGCCCAGGCCCTCCATGGCCGTGACCAGGCTGGCGCGCGTGACGCCAGGCCCCGCAGCGCGCAGGCCTTCAATGAGCACGCGCGCGTCCATGTAGCCGGTATAGCGGTCGTAGTCCACGGGCTTGTCGTAGCGCTTCATGGAGGCCTGAAAGTCGCGCGTGAGCGCAATGGTGGGCTTGGTGGGCGAGGGGCCCGTACGCGCCACCGCCAGGCCACGCGCATCGTCGCCCAGCGCCTTGAGCACAGCGGTGCCTGCACCCAGCGACAGGGTGTAGATGGGCACGCCCAGGTGAGCGCGGTTGGCCCGCACATAGGCCACTACCGACGGGCCTGCCGCCACCAGCAGCACGGCCTGCGGCTTTTGGGTGGCCAGGGCCTTGGCGGCTTCGTTCGCGTCTTCACCCGACGAGGCCAGCGCATGCGACCCCGCCAGCGTCGCGCCTTCAGCGGCAACCGTCTTTTCGACCAGGGGCAGCAGCAGTTTGCCGAAGTCATTGTTTTCGTAGGCCACAGCAATGCGCGAGGTCTGCACGGCCACCAGGTTGCGCACGATCTTCACCAGTTCGTCGGCATAGCTGGCGCGGGTGGTGAAAAGGTAGGGGTGCTGCTGCGCGCGGACGGCGGGGCTGCCGGTGTACACGGAGATCAGCGGCAGCTTGGCCTGCGCCAGGTAGGGCAGCAGCGTCATGACCTGCGAGGTGCCGGCCACGCCAAACAGTGCCAGCACGCCGTCTTTTTCGCTCAGCTGCTTGGCGTTGTCCAGCGCACGGCGGGCGTCAAAACCATCGTCCAGCGACACCAGCCGGATCTTGCGGCCACCGATGCCGCCCTTGGCGTTGGCGTCTTCCACGGCGGCTTCCTGCCCCTCGTGAATGGGCGACAAAAACGGCGCCATGCCGCCTGACAGTGCGGTTGAGCGGCCGATGAGGATGTCTCCCTTGCCGCCGCCGGCGGGCTGTGCGCGGGCGGGCAGGCCAGCCAGGGCCGCGCTACCGGCCAGCGCAAGGACCAGGCTGCGGCGGCGCGCCAGGGGCAGCACGTGGTCGGCGGGCCATGCATTTGCATTCGGGGTCTTCATCACACAGCATCTCCAGCAAAAAACCGATTCAAAGGGCTGCGAGGCCCCGAAGAGCGGCGATGGTAGGAGGGCGCTGTGCCCGGCACGCACCGGGTTTCTACCGGGGGCGCGTCATCTTAGGGACATGTGTCTATCCACACGCGGCTCTGTCGGCACCCGCGCAAGACGGTGCGATTCGCCCCGCCCCATGCGGCGCGGTAGCATGTGGCATGGACCTGCCGAGGACAACACCATGACTTTGATCCGCTACGCCCTCTGTGCCCTGGCGCTGGGCTGCCTGGCCCCCGCCTGGGCCATCAACAAGTGCACGGACGCCAATGGCAAGGTGTCGTTCCAGGACGCGCCTTGTGCGGGCGAGGGCGAGAAGATCGACGTGCGCCCCACCACCCGTGGCGCCACCCCGGTGCAGCCCCCCGTAGCGCCTTTGGCCGAGGGCGCGTTTGGCCCCACCTGGCAGCGCAAGAACTACCTGCAGACCCAGGGCATCCCCCAGGCGCGCGCCGCTATCGAGCGCAACCAGCGTGAATGCACAGCCCAGCCCAATGCCGTGGCCACGGCAGGGCCGCTGCGGCGCGGCAACCTGCCGTCGGGCAACCAGTTTGTGCAGGAGGGCGCGGAAAAGGCCGCCGATGCCAAAGCCGCGTGTGAAGAACGGACCGAGGCCCTGCGCGAGCAACTGCGGGTGCTGGAGCGAGAGCTGGCGGCGATGCCCTGAGACAGCGGCCCTGTCAAAGAGAACTCTTCACCCCTTCCAGGTGAACGGAAACTTGAACTGCTTCACAAAGCCGTTGGGCACGTAGTCGCCCAGCACGCCATAGTGCTCGGGCCAGAGCTTGGTGCTTTTGACGGCGGTGCCAAACAGGTAGTCCAGAAACGCGAAGTGCGCGGCGTAGTTCTTGTCGAGCGCCTCCTGGTCCTGGCTGTGGTGCCAGTGGTGGAAGTTGGGCGTGACCAGCACGTAGCGCAGCGGCCCCAGGCGGACGCTCACATTGGCGTGGTTGAACACGGCCTGGAAGCCCACCACCACGATGTATGCGTCGATCACTTCCTTGCTAAAGCCCAGCACATAGATGGGGGCCAGCACCAGCGTGCGGGTGATCAGCAGCTCCAGGATGTGCTGGCGCGAGCCCGCCATCCAGTCCATGCTTTTGACGCTGTGGTGCACGGCATGCAGGCGCCACAGCAGGGGCACCTCGTGGTAGGCGCGGTGCGTCCAGTACTGCACCAGGTCGGCCACCAGGATGATGAGGAACAGTGCCACCCAGAAGTTCAGCCCCTGCACCCAGCCGCGAATGCCGTCGCTGGCCGCCCAGCCAAAGAACTTGTGCACTATGAGGTTGGTGGCCAGCAGCACAAAACCCACCACCATGTGGTTGACGATGAAGTGGTGAAAGTCCGTCTGCCACTCGGCGCGGAAGATGGGCTGGTCTTTGCGCAGCGCAAACAGCTTCTCGATGAAGATGAAGATCAGCGAGCTGCCCAGCAGGTCCAGGATGAACCAGTCGAGGCCGATATAGGGTGTGTTGTCGGGGAAGTTGGGGTCCACCTCCACCTTGTGGCCGCCCAGCAGCGCGGCAATCGCCACGATGGCAAACGCGAAGGTGGCCAGCCAGCGGGCGCGGTTGAACAGGATGTTGACCAACGAGATGCCGCCCGCAATTGCCATGGCCACCAGCATGATGTTGCGTATCACCGCCACGTCGTAGCTCTTGCGCAACTGCGGCGTGGTGAGGTACTCGGGGAAGTGAAAGGCCAACACGCCCAGAAGGCACAGGATGGCCAGCGTGAGTGCAATCACGCCCGACACCAGCCCCTTGCCGGTGCGCAATGCGCCGTGGCTTTCGGTGAATTCGTTGAGTTTTTCTAGTTCGATCATCGGTTCCTCCTCGCACCCGGTCAGCAGGTGCTGCGCGAGTGTATCGAAGCCGCCACCCGCTGTGCACGGGGCTCAACTTGCACGCGACGCAGCACACGCAGCTTTCTAAAATCGCTGCATGAACATCCCTTCACACCAACTCAGCATGACCGTGCTCATGTCGCCCGACATGGCCAACTTTTCGGGCAACGTGCACGGCGGCGCCATCCTCAAGCTGCTGGACCAGGTGGCGTACTCGTGCGCCAGCCGCTATTCGGGCTGCTACACCGTGACGCTGAGCGTGGACCAGGTGATGTTTTTGCAGCCCATCCATGTGGGCGAGCTGGTGACCTTTCTGGCCAGCGTGAACTACACGGGCAGCTCGTCGATGGAAGTCGGCATCAAGGTGGTGGCCGAAGAGATCCGTTCGCAGGTGGTGCGGCATGTGAACAGCTGCTTCTTCACCATGGTGGCGGTGGATGAGGCGCGCAAGCCCGTGCAGGTGCCGCCACTGTCGCCTTCCACCCCCGACGAGCGCCGCCGCTGGGACGCTGCGGTGATCCGCAAGACGCTGCGCAAGGAACTGGCACAGCGGTTTCAGCAAGTGCGAGAAACCGCCGGGCAGTAATCCGTTGAGTGGGCGCCTTGAATGGACGCCTTCGAAGGCCCTGGGCGCATTGCCCCGGGCCTTTTCTCTGCCTCTCACGCTGTGCTGCTCAGGCCGCGTTGCGGCTGCGTCCGGCCAATGACACCGCCTGCAGGGACAGGCCGTCAATTTCGTTGGTGATGCCTGACAGCACATTGGCCACCACCGCAAACTCGCGCCCGTGCTGCCCGGCACGCGCTGCCATCACCTGGGCGTTGAAGCTGACCACCTTGGCCTCGCGGGCCACGGTCTGGATCGAGGCCACGATGCCGGCCAGCTCTTTCATCAGGGTTTCGGACTGCGCCTTGCTCACCTGGTCGAACGCGGTGGTGGCCGTGTTGAGGGCGTCGAGCACCCCGTCGGTGGTTTCGACCAGCCTAGCCAGGGCGTCTTCCACGCGCGGGCTCTGGCGCTCGGCCAGGTCCAGCGCCGTGCCCACCTGCTGGGCAAACGCGTCGATGGTGGCGCCCACACCCTGGGGGCCGTGGTAGGCCTTGCGGATGATTTCGCCGCTGGCGGCATCGAGGTGGCGGGGCGTGTCCACCAGCCGGGCCTGGCTGTCGGTGAACAGCGTGAGCGAGCTGCGCGCGGCCTTCAGGTGCAGGTCGCTGCCGCGCGCGGCCAGCACGGTTTGCAGCACCATGCGCTGCGACAGCATGCGCTGGCGCGCCGCAAGATTGACGAGCGACATGCCCCCATCGCGCGATGGAGCCTGTGCAGGGGACGACAGCGTGGGCATGCTGGAAGTGCGTGCGGGGAGGGGGAAGGCTGCCATGGTGTTCCTTGTGCGTGTTGCATTCAGATGCATGTCTTCAAGCAATACCCGGGCCAATGTGCGTACAGCTGCATGACCCAATGCGGTGCTGTGGAGCGGGAGGCCAGGCTTGATGAAACACGCGGCTGCGCTGCGCGTGGGCGTGCCTTGAAGCACATTGGTTTGCGCTCGCGCACGGTGCATCCCCGACCTGCGCAGCGCGCACTCGGGCCCGTGGAATTGTGGGGGGTCGTTGTGTGTGCTCAGCCCGCGCGCCGGGCCTGCAACGGCACGGCGCCAGCGTCCTGCACGGCCAGTGCGACACCGCGCACCACATCGCCCACCACAATCACCGAGGGGCTGGCCAGCCCTTCGCGGGTGATGGTGGCGTGCAGCGCACCCAGGGTGGTGATGGCATGCCGCTGGTGGGGCAGGCTGGCGTGCTGGATGACGGCGACCGGTGTGTCTGCGGGCAGGCCGGTGAGCAGTTCTTGCTCGATGGTGGCGGCGCCGCTTACGCCCATGTAGATGACCAGCGTGAGCTTGGCGTCGCGCGCCGTGGCGGCCAGTTGGCGCCAGTCGGTGCCCGCGTCACCGGGCTTGGCGTGGCCGGTGACAAACACCACGCCGTGGGCATGCTCACGGTGCGTGAGCGGTGCGCCCAGCGAGGTCAGGCCCGCCAGGCCTGCGGTGATGCCGTTGATGACGGTGACCTGCACACCGGCGGCACGCAGGTGCTCCACCTCTTCGCCACCCCGGCCGAAGATGAAGGGGTCGCCGCCCTTGAGGCGCACCACGTTCTCGCCTTCGTTCACGGCCATCAGCATCAGCTTTTCGATGAAGGCCTGTGGCGTGCTTTTGCAGCCGCCGCGCTTGCCCACGTAGACGATGCGCGCCGTGGGCGATGCGTGCTCCACGATGGCATCGCTCACCAGATCATCCACCAGCAGCACGGTGGCCGCCTGGATGGCCTTGAGCGCCTTGAGGGTGAGCAACTCCGGGTCGCCCGGGCCTGCGCCCACCAACGTGCAGCTGCCGCCGGTGCCCAGGTGGGGTGGGGCTGTGGGCGATGTGGTGGAAGGCGTGGGGCGGCTCATGGGGATGTCTCCGAAACGGTTTGATCGACCAGTCGCAAGATATGTTCCACCTGCCGTTCGATGGCGTGTGGAATGGGCAAATCGCCCGCCAGCACCTGGCGCGTGTAGGCGGCTGTGGTGGCCACATCGATCTCGGCGGGCAGACCGGGCACCTCGCTGGCCGTGCCCGGTTGTTGTGCCTCCAGCACCGTATGCACGCCGTGCACAAAACCGTCGTAGCGGGGGGTGCGGCGTGGGTCCGTGGCGACCTCGCCCTCCAGCCCGCGCGAGAGCAAGGCGTTCATCCCCAGGGTGCGGAAGGTGCTCTGCAGCATCTCGAAATATTCGGGGTGTGTGTACGCCGTGACCACCACCGACGGCCCCGCGCACGGGCTCATCAGCTTGACCACACTGTGCCCTGGGTTGCGCAGGCCCACCACCTCGCGCACGGCCAGCAGGCGTGCCAGCCCTGCGTGCAGGTGCTGGGTGTGGATATGGCGGACCGTGCCATTTGCTATCTTTTCAGGAGCTGTCAGGGCAGGTACTTCTAGCGCATTGAGCACATCCGATGCCAAAACGCGCCGCGCCTCGGTGCGCATGCCGTGCAGCAGCACGGGCAACCCTTCACGGGCCAGCAGCAGCGCCAGCAGCGGCGTCAGCACCGGCAGCTTGCGTGCGCCGTTGTAGCTGGGCAGCACGATCAGCGGGCGGTCGCTGGCGGGCAGCAGCGCCAGGCGGCTGTGCGTGGCATCCAGAAAGCCGCACATCTCCTCGGACGTCTCGCCCTTGATGCGCATGGCCAGGCAGAAGGCGCCAATCTCCAGGTCGGTCACGGCGCCATCCAGCACCTGGCCGAACAGGTCCGTGGCCTGCTCGCGCGTCAGCGGCTTGGCGCCGCGCGCGCCGCGGCCGATTTCCTTGATGTACTGGCTAATGCCCATGGCTTTTGTTGGCGGGACTTGTGAAACAGGGCGCCAGCGTCGTTGTTTCGGCTTGCCGTACAGGCGTACTGTCTGCGCCGAAAGCGCCTAGCTGGAGCCCTGTTGCACAAGTCCTGGTGGGGTTTGTTGGTTCGAGGGCTATTTTCCTGCAAGCAAGAGAACTTTTGGTTATATGACGGCCTGCGCGAGCGGTTTGGATGCCAGCGGTCCCGTGGATCTCACCATTCGCTTGAGTTCGGGCACGCACGAGCCGCAGTTGGTGCCGCAGCGCAGTTGGCCTTGCAGTTGCGCCAGTCGGTCGTCGTCGGTGCCATGGCAGTGCGCCAGTTGGGCGGTGATGGCGGCGTCTGTCACGTTGAAGCAGGTGCACACCGGTTTGCCGCGCGACTGCACGGCCACGGGGGCCTTGGCGCCGGGCACCAGCAGCAGGCGGCCGTAGGTCTGTGCAGGGAGCTCTTCCTGCAGCAGGGTCTTGAGCCAGCCTTCGGCGCTGGTGTCGCCAGCGAGCACGATGCCTTCGAGCGTGGTGTTGTCGCCCTGGCGCGCCAGCCGTGCGGCGCGGCGCTGGCCGCGTTTTTTGTCGGCATAACGCAGCGTGTCGGCGCCTGCCATGCCCAGCAGGGCCTCGATCTGTGCAATCAACGCATCGGGCGGTGCCTCGTGGGCGGCAGCGCGCAGCAGCACGCCAGTGCGCTCGCGGCCGGGCTCATCCAGCGGGGTGTTGTTGCTAAAGGGGACGCAACTCGTGTACTGAAAATAGGGAAACTGCGCCATCAGCGCAGACAAGGCTTCGCGCGCTGCCAGTGCACCTTCGGCAGGCAGCCAGGCCATGGCCAGTAGCGTCCACGGCAGTTCGGCCTTGAGCACCTTGACGGCCGCGTGTTTCAGCTCGGGCTGTTTGGAGGTGGGGCAGAACGCCGAGGTGGTGAGCGCATTCACACCCGCCAGCCGCTCGCCGGTGGAGGACACGCCGCTCAAAAATTCGCTGCCCCAGTGCATCGCCATGAACACCTGCGACAGGCCCAGCGTGGTGTCGGCCTGCACGGGCACCACGATGGAGCCGCGCTTGCTGGTCACATGCACCAGGTCGCCGCTGGCCAGCTTGCGCCGCTCCATGTCCTGCGGGTGCATCTGCAGGCTGGGTTCGGCCACATGGCCAAACAGGCGGCCCAGCGTACCGGTGCGGGTCATGCCGTGCCACTGGTCGCGCAGGCGGCCCGTGGTCAGGCTGAAGGGGTAGCGCGATTCGCGGGGCTCGGCGGTGGGTTGCCATGCATGCGCAACAAAACGCGCGCGGCCGTCGGCGGTGGGGAACACGCCATCTTCGTACAGGCGGGCCTTGCCGGTGGTGGTGCCATCCTCCAGTGGCCACTGCTGCGGGCCTTGGGCCTCGAGCATCTCCCAGGACAGCCCCGTGATGTCCAGGTCACGCCCGCGTGTGCTCTCGCGGTGCTCCTTCCACACGGCTTCTGCGCCCATATCGGCCGCGTCTGTGGCGTAGGGGAACAGCGTGGGTGCACCAGGCCGCAGGCGTGCCTCCAGCTGGTGCGCAAACTGCACCGCAATGGCCCAGTCGTGGCGCGCCAGGCCGGGTGCGGGCACGGCAGTGCGCACGCGCGAGATGCGGCGCTCGCTGTTGGTCACCGTGCCGGTCTTTTCACCCCAGGTGGTGGCGGGCAGAAGCAGGTCGGCAAAGGCGCAGGTGGCGGCTGTGGCAAAGGCTTCTTGCACCACCACAAACTCGGCGCGCTGCAGGGCGCGGCGCACGGTGGCCTGGTCGGGCATGCTTTGCGCGGGGTTGGTGCAGGCGATCCACAGGGCCTTGATCTCGCCGTCGGCAGCGGCCTGGAACATCTCCACCGCCGTCTTGCCGGGCTTGGATGGCACATCCGCCACGCCCCACTGCGCGGCGACTTCGGCGCGGTGCTGCGGGTTGGCCAGGTCGCGGTGGGCGCTGAGCAAGTTGGCAAGGCCACCCACTTCGCGCCCGCCCATGGCGTTGGGCTGGCCCGTCAGGCTGAAGGGGCCCGCGCCGGGTTTGCCGATCTGCGCGGTGGCCAGGTGCAGGTTGATGAGTGTGGCGTTCTTGGCCGTGCCGCTGCTGCTTTGGTTGAGGCCCTGGCAGTAGAGGCTCAGGGTCGCTTTGGAGGTGGCGAACCATTTGGCGGCGGTGGTCAGGTCGGCCACGCTGATGCCGCAGGTCTGCGCCACACGCTCGGGCGTGGCGTCGCGCACCAGGGCCTTGAGGTCGTCAAAGCCCGTTGTGTGTGCGGCGATGTAGGCGGTATCGACCCAGCCCTCCCACAGCATGATGTGCAGCATGCCGTTGAACAGCATCACGTCGCTGCCGGGCTGGATGGGCAGGAACAGGTCGGCCATGCCCGCCGTGTCGGTGCGGCGCGGGTCGGCCACGATGACCTTCATGCCCGGGTTGGCGGCGCGTGCGTCTTCGATGCGGCGGAACAGGATGGGGTGGGCCCAGGCCGCATTGCTGCCCACGATGAACAGGCACTGCGCGTGGTTCACGTCGTCGTAGCAGGCGGGCGGTGCGTCGGCGCCCAGCGTTTGCTTGTAGCCGGCCACAGCGCTGCTCATACACAGGCGCGAGTTGGTGTCGATGTTGTTGGTGCCGATCAGGCCCTTGGCGAGCTTGTTGAAGACGTAGTAGTCCTCGGTGAGCAACTGGCCGCTGACGTAGAAGCCCACGGCATCAGGGCCGTGCTGGGCGATGGTGTGGGCGAACCGGTCGGCCGCTAGCGTCAGTGCGGCATCCCAGGTCACGGGCAGGGCGGCTTCGTTGCGCTGCGCGCGTTGCAGGGGGTGCAGCAGGCGGGTTTGCAGGGTGACCGGGCTGGTGGCTGTGAGGTGCAGGGTCGAGCCCTTGGTGCACAGGCGGCCAAAGTTGGCGGGGTGTGTGGGGTCGCCGCGCACACCGGTGATCTGGGTGCCTGTGCTTTCGATGATCACGCCGCAGCCTACGCCGCAGTAGGGGCAGGTGGATTTGGTTTCTTGCATGGCGTGGTTGGGGTTGTTTTGGCCTCAGGCGCTAGTGCATGTTGCGCTGTCAGCTATTGTTTTGATAGTGTTGTCGTGTCCTCGCCGGGTACGCATGCGGCGCCTGGGGCGCAACACTCTCCACCGCTCACACGCCCACCGCCCTGCGCGCAGGTCCTGCGATGGGGCGCGTCAAATCCGTGGCCACCGTCGCCATCTCGCTCGCGTCCAGGTACACCGCGCCGTCTTCCACCTTCACGGCAAACTTCGGCGTGCAGCCCTCATCGGGCGCCGAGGCCTGGCCGTCGCACAGGCCAATCGTCCAGTTGTGCAAGGGGCACGCCACATGGGTGCCAAACACGATGCCCTGGCTCAGCGGGCCGCCCTTGTGTGGGCAGCGGTCCAGCAGCGCGAACACGCCACCGGCGTCGTTGCGGAAGATGGCCACGTCCAGGCCCTGGGGGCGCGCCACGCGGCGTGAGCCCAGCACGGGGATGTCGTCCACCCGGCAGATCAGCTTCCATTCAGGGGTTGGGTTGTTGGTGGTCATGGGAATCGTCCTTGGTGTTGTTCGGTGGGATGTCAGGGGCGTGCAGGGGGCCGTTGCAGGGCAGGCCTTCAGCTGCTGCCCAGCGCTGCATACAGGCCGGTCACGCGGTCCATGCTGGCGAGCAGGTTTTCGCTGCTCACAAACACTTCAGACACCTGGCGGAAGGTGTTGTTGCTGGTGCCCAGGCGTTGCAACGCGGCGTCAAAAAACACCCACTGGCCATCGGCCAGCAGCAGCTCTTGCCGGATGCGATCGGTGGCCTGTGGGGCATTGCGCAGCAGCTCGGTGGCGCTGATGAACTCGTCACGCGCCTTGGCGATCTCGGTGGTGGCGGTGGAGGTGTCCACCCCCAGCATGGCCGACAGGCAGAACTTGGCCATGCGCTGGCTCAGCATGCGCTGGCGGCCTGCCACGTTGACCAGCTTGCCCACGGGCTTGCCCGAGGCGGCTTCGTACTGCACGGTGCCCTGGTGGGCCAGGGCCAGCACCTTGGCGTCGGCCTGCAGCAAGGCGGCAGCGCCGTCGCGCGACGGGCTGGTGCCCAGCAGCGTGGCCTTGTGGTCGGTCCAGGCCGATTCCAGCTTGGTGTAGGTGTCGCGGATGGTGGGCGAGGGGGCATACGCCTTGAGTTCGCCCAGCTGGCGCTCGAACAGCGCCAGCGACTGGTCCAGCACGGCGCGCGCGGCTGGCGTGTCGGATTTGTGCGCCAACGCCAGCCAAGCCTTGCCCATGCGCTGGCTCAGCATGCGCTGGCGACCGGCCTTGTTGATGGCGTCGTTCAGGTCAGTGACCTGGGCCTGGGCGGTGCCCAGCGACATGATGCCCAGGGTGCTCCAGGCCGTGGTGTAGCCGGCGGCGGTCAGCAAGGTGCGGCGTTGCATGGTGTGGGGCTCCGGGCGCTTCAGGCAGCGGTCAGCGGGGCAAACTGGCGCGTGTCCACGGCTGCCTTGTCAAACTCGAACCAGGGGTCGGGCTCGCCGTCCAGCGCGAACTGCAGCTGCTCCCACAGCGCCTTGCGGCCTTCGTGGTCTTCCAGAATGCGCTTTTTCACATAGTCCAGGCCCACGCGGCTCACGTAGTGCACGGTGCGCTCCAGGTACCAGCCTTCCTGGCGGTACAGCTCGCAGAACGCGCCGGTGTACTCCAGCACTTCCTCGGCTGTTTTCAGCTTGGTGAAGAAGTGCGCCACCTCGGTCTTGATGCCGCCGTTACCGGCCACGTACATCTCCCAGCCGCTGTCCACGCCGATGATGCCCACGTCCTTGATGCCGGCTTCTGCGCAGTTGCGCGGGCAGCCGCTCACCGCAAACTTGACCTTGTGCGGGGCGTACATGCGCCACATGGCGCGCTCCAGGTCCTTGCCCATCTGGGTGCTGTCCTGGGTGCCCATGCGGCACCACTCGCTTCCCACGCAGGTCTTCACGGTGCGCAGTGCCTTGGCATAGGCATGGCCGCTGGGCATGCCGATGTCCTTCCACACGTTGACCAGGTCTTCCTTCTTCACGCCCAGCAAATCGATGCGCTGGCCCCCCGTGACCTTGATGGTGGGGATGTTGTACTTGTCGGCCGCGTCGGCAATGCGGCGCAGCTCGTCGGCCGTGGTTTCGCCGCCCCACATGCGGGGGATGACGCTGTAGGTGCCGTCTTTCTGGATGTTGGCGTGGCTGCGCTCGTTGATGGCGCGGCTTTGCGGGTCGTCCTTCGCGTCCTTGGGCCAGGTGCTGATGAGGTAGTAGTTGACGGCGGGGCGGCAGGATGCGCAGCCGTTGGGCGTCTTCCACTCCATGAACTTGAACACATCGCCAATGCTCAGCAGCTTGTTGGCGCGGATCGCGTCGCGCACCGCCTGGTGGCCGTGGTCGGTGCAGCCGCACATGGCCTTGGTCTTTGGCGTGGCGCTGTAGTCGCCACCGGCCGTGAACATGATGATCTGCTCGACCAGGCCCGTGCACGATCCGCACGATGCGCTGGCCTTGGTGTGCTTGCGCACTTCATCCAGCGTGAACAGGCCCTTGTCCTTGATGGCCTTGCAGATGGCGCCCTTGGTCACGCCGTTGCAGCCGCAGACCTCGTCGCTGTCCTGCATGGCGGCGGCCTTGCTCTGGCCCTGGTGGCCGGTGTCGCCCAGGTGCGATTCGCCAAACATCAGCTTGTCGCGAATGTCGGTCACGCTGCGGCCATCGCGCAGCAGCTTGAAGTACCAGCTGCCGTCCACCGTATCGCCATAGAGGCAGGCGCCCACCAGCTTGTCGTCCTTGATGACCAGCTTTTTGTACACGCCGCCAAAGGGGTCGCTCATCACGATCTCTTCGGTGTTGTCGCCGCCCTGGAAGTCGCCCGCGCTGAACAGGTCGATGCCCGTGACCTTGAGCTTGGTGGAGGTGAGCGAGCCCTGGTAGCGGCCGATGCCGAACTCGGCCAAGTGGTTGGCCAGCACTTTGCCCTGCTCGAACAGCGGGGCCACCAGGCCATAGGCAATGCCCCGGTGTGCCGCGCATTCGCCCACGGCATAGATGCGGGCGTCGGTGGTGGTCTGCAGCGTGTCGCTCACGACAATGCCGCGGTTCACGTGCAGGCGCATCTTTTCGGCGAGCTGCGTGTTGGGGCGGATACCCACGGCCATCACCACCAGGTCGGCAGGCACTTCGGTGCCGTCCTTGAACTTGACGCTGGCCACCCGGCCTTCGGCATTGCCCACCAGCTCCTGGGTCTGCGCACCCATCAAAAAGCGCATGCCACGGTCTTCCAGCGACTTCTGCAGCATCTTGCCCGCCACGTCATCGAGCTGGCGCTCCATCAGCGAGGGCATCACATGCACCACGCTCACGGTCATGCCGCGCTTCATGAGGCCATTGGCGGCTTCCAGGCCCAGCAGGCCGCCGCCGATGACCACCGCGTGCTTGTACGTGGCGGCTGCGTCGATCATGGCCTGTGTGTCGGCGATGTCGCGGTAGGCCAGCACGCCTTTCAGGTCCTTGCCGGGCACGGGCAGGATGAAGGGGTTGGAGCCCGTGGCCATGATGAGGCGGTCGTACTCGGCGGTGATCACATCGCCGTCCTTGCTGCTTGCGCTCACCACGCGGCGCACGCGGTCCACATCGGTCACGGTGAAGCCGGTGTGCAGCGTGATGTGGTTGTCGGCGTACCACTGCCAGTCGTTGAGGATGATCTCGTCGATGGTCTGCTCGCCAGCCAGCACCGGCGACAGCAGAATGCGGTTGTAGTTGGGGTGCGGCTCGGCCCCGAAGACCGTGATGTCATACAGATCGGGGGCAATCTTGAGCAGCTCTTCCAGCGTGCGCACACCGGCCATGCCGTTCCCCACCATCACCAGTTTGAGCTTTTTCATCGTGACTCCGTCGGTTCCATCGCCTGGGCGATGCAAAAAACAAAAAAGGCGTCCACACGATGCAGCTCCGACATTCCATCGAAACCGCATGTGGGGACGCCTTCGTCCATACAACCCCTTGGTGCGCCGTTGCACCGCTGAATTGCGTGGCCCAGCTGGGCCGTTGCTTCGGGTAAGCAATGCCCGTGCCAGAGTTTGTGCACTGATGTGGGGTGATCCGGTGTTGTCCGCGCTGCCGAGGGCGGAGTTTTGGGTGTTGACGGGTGGCTCGGCTGCGCGGCGCGGTGCGTGCATGCACCACCTTGGGCATGGAACCTGCATGGAGGTGGTGCATGAGTTTTGAACTGGACATCGGCCACACCTCGCAGGCCGGGCGCAACGAAGTCAATGAAGACTTTGCCGCCCTGGTGCAGGGGCAGGGGCGCGAGCGCGAACGCGGCGCCATCGCTGCCATTGCCGATGGTGTAAGCACCGGAGGCAAGGGCCGCGAAGCCGCACAGACCACGGTGAACACCCTGGTCAACGACTACTTCGCCACGCCCGACACCTGGGACACCACCGTGGCGCTGGACCGCATCCTGAGCGCGCACAACGGCTGGCTGGCGTCGATGAACCGGCGCCGCCAGCCCGCCGTGGGCCTGACCACGCTCACCGCCGTGGTGCTGCGCGGCCAGTCGTACACGTTGGCCCATGTGGGCGATACGCGTGCCTATCTGCTGCGGGGCGGCCGGCTGCAACTGCTGACGACCGACCATGTGATGGCGCAGCGTGACCTGGCGCACCAGCTCACCCGCGCCATGGGCCTGGACGACCATGTGGTGGTGGATTACAGCCAGGGCGAACTGCACAGCGGCGACCTGCTGGTGCTGCTGTCCGATGGCGTGCACGGCAGCCTGCCCGAGCGTGAACTGCGCCAGTTGCTGCTGCAGCCGCAGGATGCCAACGCCGCCAGTGCCGTCAGCGCCCAGGCGCTGAGCGAGGAGATCACGCGCGCAGCCCTGCGCCGGGGCAGCACCGACAACGTGACCGCGCTGGTGGTGCGGGTGCAGGGGGCGCTGGAAGCCACCTTGCAGGATGAGTCCCGCCGGGCGCAGCACTTGCCAGTGTTGCCGCTGCTCAAGGTGGGCGAGCCGGTGGATGGCCTGGTGGTGACCGCGCTGGTGGCCGACAGCGGCGTGCACCGCATCTACCAGGTGCGCGACCCGGCCACGCAGCGGCTGTACGCGCTCAAGACGCTGGTGCCCGCCCGCGCGCACGATGCGCAGGAGCGCGCCACCCTGGCGCATGAGGCCTGGGTGGCCCGGCGCATGCAGTCCGGCCACGCGGCGGTGCACCTTGCGCGCCTGAACACCTGGCCGCCAGAGCAGGGCGGTGCAAGCCCCGGCGCCAGTGCGTTTTATCTGCTCTATGACTGGCATGCGGGCCAGACCCTGGGCCAGCGCCTGCGCGGCCGCCAGCACCTGGGCGTGCCGCAGGCCGTGTCGGTGGTGATGCAGGCGGCGCAGGTGCTGGGCTGGCTGCATCGGCAAGGGGTGGTGCACCGCGACATCAAGCCCGACAACCTGCACCTGGGCGACGACGGTGTGCTGCGGGTGCTGGACCTGGGCGTGGCCCTGTCGGGGCGCGAGCCCGAGGCCACGCGCCGCCTGCACGCGGGCACCCCCAGCTACATGAACCCCGAGCAGTGGCCGGGCTATGAAAAGAACGGGGACCCCGCCGGCCAGTTGCCCGATGCGGGCAGCGACTTGTTCGCCCTGGGCGTCACGCTGTATCAGGTGCTGAGCCATGGGCGCCTGCCCTATGGCGAGGTGGTGCAGTACCAGCTGGGCCGCTACCACCGCGACCCGCTGGCCCCCAGCCGCCACAACCCCAGCGTGCCCATCTGGCTCGACCAGATCGCGTTGAAGGCTGTGGCCCGCCAGCGCACACAACGCTTTGAAACCGCCGAGGAACTGCTGCTGGCCCTGGAGCGGGGGGCTTCGCGCCCCTTGTCCGCCCCTGGCCCGCAGCCGCTGATGCAGCGCGATGCCACGGCACTGTGGAAGATCGCGCTGGCGGTGAGTGTGCTGGTGAACCTGTTGCTGGTGTATTGGCTGCTGTTTTTGCCGCGATGAGATCGATGGATTTGCTATTGAAAATATAGCTATCGACGCATATGAGAAATGCGCTTGGTGGCGATTGGGCTTGAAATGTGGGGTGGTCGGCGCGTTGACTGACTACGGACGTTCACGCGCCCCGGGCACGGCCCCCCTTCTGGCGAAAACGCGGGCAATGCTGCGCATTGGCTGGCTACGCCGGCTCAGGCACTGCGTGCCCGACCGCCCTTTTCTGCCCACGTGCGGGTCCAGCGGATCTGCATAACCCGCAACAGCACCAGCATGGCAGCGGCGCACACCGCAATGCCCACAAAGCCCCACAGGTAGGTGCCGGTGTACTGGCGCGAAAAGCCCATGCCGTTGGGGATGAGGCCGCCACCCAGCGCGCCGATCTCGCCAATCATCGAGCCGGCGACGGCCGTGGACAGCGGCCAGCGCAGCGGCACCAGCTGGAACAGCGCGCCGTTGCCCGCGCCCAGTGCCGCAAAACACACCAGGAACAGCAGCATCGTCACCGGCAGCGAGTTCTCGGCCAGGCCGCACAGCACCATGCTCACGGCGGTGATGGCCAGCACACCCGTGAGCGTGTTGACGCCGCCCCAATGGTCGGACAGCCAGCCGCCCATCACCCGCAGTGCCGCACCCAGAAAGGCGGCCAGCATGGTCAGTTGCCCTGCCTGCACCTTGCTCACGCCAAACTGGTCGTAGAAGTAGCTGGGCAGGAAGGCCGTCAGGCCGATGAAGCCCCCAAAGGTCACGGCGTAGATCAGGCTGAACGCCCAGCCATCTTTTTCAAAGAGACAGGCAATGTGTTCGCGAAACGTGGCGTGGGGCGCGAGGTCCGGCGGTTCCTTCGCATACACCGCCATCACCACGGCGGGCGCGGCCACGCTCACGGCGGCAAAGCCATACACTGCCTGCCAGCCAAACTTCTGCGCCAGGGCAGGCGCCAGCAGCGCGGCCACGGCAGTGCCCACATTGCCTGCGCCCACGATGCCCATGGCCAGGCCCTTGTAGCGCGGTGGGAACGAGCCCGAGCCCAGCGAAAGCGCCACGCCAAAGCTCGCTCCCGCCACGCCCAGCAGGATGCCCAGCGCCAGCAGGTCGTTGAAGGTGTGCACGAACAAGTAGCCATAGCCCATGGCCAAAAAGATGCCGGCCATCTCTACCAGGGTGGCGCTCTTGCGGCCGATGTACTGCGCCAGGATGCCCAGCGGAAACCGCATCAGCGCTCCCGCAAAAATGGGGATGGACAGCATCATGCCCATCTGGGTGGGTGAGAGCTGGAAGCTCTCGCGGATGAACGGCGCCATCGCACCGTTGATGACCCACACCGCGCACGAAAAGCCGAAGTACAGAAACGACGCCCACAGCGTGGGCGCGTGGCCGGATTTGAGGAACTCTCTGAAGTAATGCATGGGTGTGAGTGCAAAGGGCTGAGGGGGTGACCCCTTCGCCCGGCCAGAAAACAAAAAGGCGTCCACACGGACCGCGCGGGCTGACCAGCCCCAACGCACTCCATGAAGACGCCAACGTCCTGTTCGCCCAATCCGCCATTGCACCGGGCTGACATGCGGCCAGCGTTGGCCGCGCCTTACGGCAAGCAATGGCTATGCCAGTGCCCGTGCAAGCAGCTGTTTGGGCAAAAAACCAGCGAATGTGCAGGTATTTATTGCGCTGGAGGCTATCGAAATGGAAGCAGATTCACCCATTCGGTGCTCACATTGGTGCACTACAGCGCGGCAACGCGTGCTGTGTTGGTGTTTTGCACCAAGTTGGAGATGGTGTGCGGCGGCACCAACAACTTGTTTCAAATCACGCCGATTGCGCGTACGATGAAATCGGCATCTTCCACTGTTGCGTTGCTCTCCAGAACAGGGCAACCAGTCCTCCCGAAGAGGTTCCCATGCGCGTCAATCTGCCGGTCAGCCAGCACGAATATGCGTTTCCCAAGGGCCAGACTCTGGTGTCCACCACGGACCTCAAGGGCCGCATCCTGTACTGCAACCCGATGTTCATCGAGGTCAGCGGCTACGAAAAGGAAGAGTTGCTGGGCCAGCCCCACAACATCGTGCGACACCCCGACATGCCCGAGGAGGCCTACCGCGACATGTGGGAGACCATCGCCAAGGGCATTCCCTGGTCGGCCCCGGTCAAGAACCGGCGCAAGGACGGTACGTTTTACTGGGTGATGGCCAACGTCACCCCGCTCATGCAGGGTGACCAGCCCACAGGCTACATGTCGGTGCGCACTGAAGCCACGCGCGAACAGATCCAGGCGGCCGAGTCGCTGTACAAGCAGATGCAGGCCGAAAAGCAGGCGGGCACGCTGGTGCACCGGCTGTCGGCCGGGCAACTGGTCAAAGACACCCTGTGGGGACGTGTGGCCCGGGCTCTGGCGCTGGGGCCCATGGGCAAGATGATGGTGTGTACCTTGCTGCTGGTGGTGGCTTCGTGGTGCGCCGCCTTGCTGGGCGGGCACACGCTGTCGCTGGCGTCAGGGGCCGCGTGGCTGGGGGTGGTGGTGCTGGCGCTGGGCATGGCGGTCTACCTGCACCAGGTCACGGTGGCGCCGTTGTCGCAGATGCTGCTGTGGGCCAACCGCATGGCCGCGGGCGACCTTACCCAGAAGATATCGGCATCGCGCAGCGACACGGTGGGCCAGCTGCAAAAGGCGCTGGCGCAGCTCAACGTGAACCTGCTGTCCATCGTGCGGGACGCCCGGCAGGAGAGCGAGCACATGCAGGTCTCCACCCGCGAGATTGCCCAGGGCAACCAGGACCTGTCGTCGCGCACCGAGGCGCAGGCCAGCAACCTGCAGCAGACAGCCGCGTCGATGGAAGAAATCACCGGCACCGTCAAGCAAACCGCCGAATCCGCGCGCCAGGCCACGGTGCTGGCGACCCAGGCCACCCAGGTCACCGAGCGCAGCAGTGCCGCTGTGGACGGTGTGGCCAGCACCATGAAGCAGATCCAGGCGGCATCCGGCCGCATCAGCGAGATCACGCAGCTGATCGACTCCATTGCCTTCCAGACCAACATCCTTGCCCTCAACGCCGCAGTGGAGGCTGCGCGCGCCGGGGACCAGGGGCGGGGCTTTGCGGTGGTGGCCTCCGAGGTGCGCAGCCTGTCGCACCGCACGCTCTCGGCCGCCAAGGAGATCCGTCAGCTCATCGACGACTCGGCCACCAAGGTGACCGAGGGCCATGAAAAAACCGACGCTGCGCAGAAAACCATGACCGAGTCGCTGGAGCTGGTGCGCCGGGTCAACACACTGATTGGCGAGATCCACAGCGCCTCCAACGAGCAGCTCAGCGGCATCTCGCAGGTCAACTCGGCCGTGGCGCAGCTCGATACCATCACGCAGCAAAACGCCGCGCTGGTGGAAGAGAACGCCGCCTCGGCCATGCAGCTCAATGGCCAGGCGCAGACCATGACCGAGACGGTGCAGGTGTTCCGCATCGACGCGTCGGCACCCACCCAGTCGCGCGATGCTGTGGCGCTGCGCAAGGAGATGAAGGCCTCATCCAGCAGCAGGGCCCTGGCGGCGGCCTGAGGGCCCAATCAACCACACGCGCTACAGCGCTCGATGACGGTGTTGTCTCCCCTATGGTCCGCCCGCTCCCAGTGCCGAGGGCGTTGGCCCGTTGCGCGACCGCTTTCGGTGGGTTGTGGATTTCGATCAGCGGCAGATCGCCAATGACTGTGTTGCGCACCGCGTGCATGGACTCATTCAGTTCAAAGGGCAAGAGACAAAACCGGTGGTTGGGTAGATCGTGATGGAGTGGTGCGGGGTGGATGTTGAAGTGAGACAATATGTTGACTTGATTGCCGCGCGGTTGCAGTCTGCATAACCCACTAAGAACTCACGCATGCACCACCCTGATTCCAAAGCACAGATCGCCCGCATGGAGCTGGCTAACCGGTTGTTTTTTCGGCTGTATCAATGTGCGAACTTGTTGCATAAAACCGGTTCGCGAGCGGTGGAGAGCGAGGGGCTGACCACGCAGCAATGGGCGGTGCTGGGTGCCCTTTCGCGCGAAGAAGCGCAGCAGGGTATGGGGGTGAACGAGCTGGCGCGTTACCTGTTGGTCAGCCGCCAGAACCTCGCGGGGGTGATTGGACGCCTGGAGCGCGATGGCCACATCTGTATGGAGACCGATGAGAAGGACCGCCGCTCCCGCCTGATCAAGATGACCGAGTCCGGACGCATGACGTGGCTGGTCAAGGCCCGGCCCAAGATCGATGCCTATTACGAGCAGGCGCTGGACGAATTCTCGGTGGGAGACATCACCCACACGCTGCACTACCTGCTCAAGCTGCTGGACAACATGCAGCGCCTGGATACTGGCGCTGAGTCCGAGGGCTGAGCCTGCCAAGGACTTCCCGCTGCCGGTTGGGGGCAACCGGGGCCTTCAGCTCAGCGATGTTCGAATGCGGGGGCGCGTTTGTCGAGGAACGCGTGCATGCCTTCGTGGGCGTCGGCACTGGCAAAGCGCTCGTACAGCGCATGGCGCTCAAACAGAATGCCTTCGGTCAGCGGGCTTTCCCAGGCGCGGTTGATCGATGCCTTGATGGCCATGAGTGCGGGCAGCGAGAAGCCGGCAATCTGCGCCGCGAGGGTGAGCGTGCGGTCCAGCAACTCCGCGTCGGGTACGACGCGCGAGACCAGACCATAGCGGTCGGCCTCTTGCGCATCGAGCATGCGGGCCGACAGACACATGTCCATCGCCTTGGCCTTGCCGATGGCGCGCGGCAGGCGCTGCGTGCCCCCCGCGCCCGGCAGCATGGCGAGCTTGATTTCAGGCAACGCAAACCGGGCTGATTCAGCGGCAACGATGATGTCGCAGGCCAGGGCCAGCTCACAGCCGCCGCCCATGGCAAAGCCTGCCACGGCCGCCAGTACCGGTTTGCGTACTTGGCGAATGGTCTCCCAGTTGCGGGTGATGAAGGCGCCACGGTACACATCCATGAACGACCAGTCGGCCATGGCTGCAATGTCGGCACCGGCCGCAAATGCCTTGGTGCTGCCGGTGAGGACGATGGCGCCGACTTCGTCTTCCGCATCGAAGGCCAGCAGGGCGGCGCCCAGCTGGTCCATCAGGGCGTCGTTGAGTGCGTTGAGCTGCTGGGGCCTGTGGAGCGTGATCACACCCACCCGGCCCCGGGTTTCCGTCAGTACCAAAGCGTCGTTCATGGTGGGAGTGGCGGGTGGTCAGGTCAGTCGATGTTGATCTTGGCTTCCTGGATCAGGCCAGACAGCAGCTTGGTCTCTTCGGTCAGAAGGGTGCGGAACTCGGCGTTGTCCAGGCCCACGGGCTCGGCGCCCAGCGATTCATATCGGTTCTTGGTGCTGGGCAGGGCCAGCACCTTGGCGATCTCCCGGGCCATGCGGGCCGTGACGTCTGCAGGCGTGCCATTGGGGGCCCACATGCCAAACCAGATGTCCAGCTCCGCACCCTTGAAGCCCAGCTCTGCCAGCGTGGGTACATCCGGGAAGAACGACGACCGCTTGGCCCCCGCCACGGCCAGCATGCGTACCTTGCCTGCGCGCACGTGCGGGAACGCAATGCCTGGGTCAAAGACATAGTCCGCCTGGTTGGCCATCACATCCTGCAATGCAGGCGCTGCGCCCCGGTAAGGGATGTGCGTTGCAAACACGCCGGTGACTTTCTTGAACAGCTCGCCCGCCAGGTGCGGTGGCGTGCCGGGGCCTGCGGAGGAGTACGACAGTTTGCCCGGGTTGGCGCGGGCATAGGCCACAAACTCCCTGGCGTCCTTGAAGGTGGACTGGGGCTTGACCACCAGGTACATCTGGCTGCGGCCCACGCCCGCGATGGGCGTAAGGTCCTTGGCCGGGGCAATGCTCTGCTTGAAGAGGAAAGGGTTGGCCGTTTCGAACGAAGTAGGCGCAATCAGGAAGGTGTGGCCGTCTGCAGGTGCGCGAATCACTTCGGCCGCTGCCACGTTGCCGCTGGCGCCAGGTTTGTTGTCCACCACGACGGGCTGGCCCAGCGCTTCGGTGAGCGACTGGGCCATGACGCGTGCCATCACATCGGTGGTGCCGCCTGGGGCAAAGCCGACCACGATCTTGACCGGCTTGGTGGGCCAGGCCTGCGCATGCGCCGTGCCGATGGCGTCCAGGACACAGAGTGCCAGGGCGGCAGACTGGATGAGGCGTCTGCGGATGGGGGAAGGTTGGCGTGTAAGCATGTCGCTGTCTCCTGCTGGTTTGTTGTGTAGTGATCGACGGGAAAACGGTGGCATCCTTCAGGCAACCTGTTCGCGCAGCATTTCGCGCAGCTTGAACTTCTGGATCTTTCCGGACGGTGTGGCTGGCATCACGTCTCGCACGATCAGGCGCTCGGGGATGTACTGCACGGCGATCTTCTGGTCCTTGAGGAACTGCACCAGGCCTGGCAGGTCGATGGTCTGCCCGGGCTTGGGCACCACAACGGCGCAGGCCCGCTCGCCCAGTCGCTCGTCAGGGTAGGCCACGATGGCCGCCATGGCGATGGCGGGGTGGCGGTAGAGCAGCGACTCGACTTCAACCACCGGAATGTTCTCGCCGCCGCGGATGATCACGTCCTTGCTGCGGCCGGTGATGCGCAGGTAGCCGCGCTCGTCGATGCGGGCCAGGTCGCCGGTGTCGAACCAGTCGTCGGCGTCGGTGGCGTTCAGGTGCGCTCGGTGCAGGTAGCCGCCAAAGTTGGAGCACGAGCGCAGCAGCAGCTTGCCGGGCTCGCCTGCCGGCAAGGCGTTGCCGTCCACATCCACCACCTTGATCTCCACGCCAGGCAGCGGGCAGCCATCGGTGTTGAAAGAGCGTTCATCGTCGTCCTCCAGACGGGTGAGCGTGACAGCGCCGTTCTCGGTCATGCCCCAGGCCGAGACGATCTTGGCGCCCAGCGCCTTGCGCGCCTGTTCCACCAGCGGACCGGGGATGGGCGCGCCAGCGCACAAAAAGGTGCGCAGGCTGGGTACGGCTACGCCGCTGTCGGCCACCGTACGCGCCAGATCGGTGAGGAACGGCGTGGAGGCCATGGTGAAGCTGGCCTTCTCTGCATTGATCATTGCAATGGCCTTGGTGGGCTCCCACACGTCCTGTAGCACGGCACTGGCCCGTAGGAGGATGGGCATGATCAGGCCGTACATGAAGCCCGTCTGGTGTGCCATGGGCGAGGCCATCAACACCACGTCGTCGGCATCCAGGTGCAAGCGCTCGGCGTACGGGATGATGTTTGCCATCACGGTGTTGGCCGAGTGCATAACGCCCTTGGGCTCGCCCGTGGTGCCCGACGTGTAGATGAGCTGGGTGACTTCGTCGGGGCCGGGGCGGTGGGCGGTCAGGATGGCTTGCGCATCGGGCTGCTGTTCCCATTCGGGACCGCTGAGCAGGGCGTCAAAGCTGTTGGCACCACTGCCACCGACCACCACCACATGCTTGAGGTGCGGCAGGGCGGGCTGGAGGGCGGTGATCATTTGCTCAAAGTCAAAACCCCGGAAGGTCTTGGGCGCAATCACCACCTTGGCCTCGCCATGTTGCAGCATGAACGAGAGTTCGCGCTCGCGAAAGATGTGCATCAGCGGGTTCATTACGGCACCGATGCGCGAGCAGGCCAGGTAGGTCAGCGTGAACTGCCACCAATTGGGCAACTGGCACGCCACGATGTCGCCCCGGCCCACGCCCAGGCGCGCCAGGCCCACGGCAATGCGATCAGCCATGCGTGCCAACTCGCGGTAGGTAAAGCGGGTGGTGGCTCCCGTTTCCACTTGCAGCGCGGTCAGCGCCAGCTTGTCGGGGCAGGTGGCCACGCAGGCGTCCAGCGCATCGTTGATGGTGCGGTCACGCCAGTGGCCTTCGGCCACCCGCTGCGTGCGGCGCGGGGGTAGCAGTACAGCGTCAAATTCCATGGTCTTGTCTCCTGGTGTTGTTGTGGGTGATCCGTGGCCTGCAGTGAGCTGTGGTGACTTGGGGGGGGGCGCTCAGGCAGGCACAAACTTGCGGCCGGCTCGGGCGCGGGCGATGATGGTTTTCATGATCTGCGCCGTGCCGTCTCCGATCTGGAAGCCCAGCACGTCGCGCAGGCGCTGCTCCATCAGTCCGCGGTCGTAGCCGCCGTGGCCAAAGCACAGCAGGCATTGGTGGATCACGTCGTAGGCCAGCTTGGGGCCCCACCACTTGGCCATGCCGGCTTCTGCGGTGTGCGGCAGGCCCTTGTCCTTGAGCCACAGGCCCTGCAGGCACAGCAGGCGAGCGCCTTCGACCTCGGTGTCGTACTGCGCCAGCGGATGCGTCACGCCCTGGAACGCCGACAGCGGCTGGCCGAAGGCCTGGCGCTGGGTGATGTATTCCCAGGTTTCCTCCAGCGCCACGCGCGCCACGGCCAGGCATTGCAGACCGATGAGCGAGCGCGAGAAGTCAAAGCCGTGCATTACCTGCACGAAGCCTTTGTTCTCGTCGCCCAGGCGGTGGCTGATGGGCACGCGCACGTTCTCGAAAAAGATCGAGCCGCGGCCAATGGCGCGTTGGCCATGGCAGTCAAAGCGGTTGGTGGTGATGCCAGGTGTATCCATGGGCACCAGCACGGCGGTCACCCCATGCGCGGCCTGCTCGGGTGTGCCGGTGCGGCCAAACACCACGGTGATGTCGGCCTGGTCGGCGGCGGAGATGGAGGTCTTTTCACCGTTGATGACGTAGTGGTCGCCGTCCCGGTCTATCTTCAGGCGCAAGTTGGCGGCGTCGGAGCCGCCACGCGGTTCAGTCAGGGCGATGGCGCAGATCGCTTCGCCCTGGATGAGCTTCTGCAGCCAGGGGCCGACCACGTCAGGGTTGCCATACTTGGACAGGATCTGCGCGTTGAGCGATGCCAGCAGATTCAGGTACGAGAAGCTCAGGTCGGCGCGGGCAATCTCCTCGTGGATCACGCCCGCAGCCAGACACCCCATGCCCAGTCCGCCGAACTGCTCGGGCAACTCCGGCACGATGAACCCGAGCGAGCCCATTTCACGCAGCAGGGCGCGGTCCAGCACCCGGGTCTTGTCGCGCTCCAAAAAGCCAGGCGCGACCTTCTCCTGCGCAAAGCGGCGCACCGTTTCAGCCAGTGCCTGCAGGTCTTCGTTGATGTACGGGTTCGGGTTCATCGTTCTTCTCCGGCGGTTGCTTACTTCACGTACTTGCGGAATTCGGGCTTGCGCTTCTCTTTCAAAGCGTTCACGCCTTCTCGCGACTCTTCGGTGTCGTAGTACAGCTTGAGCGCATACATGCCCAGGCCCGCAATGCCGGCCTGGTGGGCGGTGTCGGCGTTGAAGCTGCGCTTGGCAATGGCCAGCGCGGTGGGGCTGCGCTCGCACAGCTCTTCACCAATTTTTTGCACTTCTGCATCCAGCTCGTCGTGCGGGAAGCAGAAGTTGGCAAGGCCCATGGCCACGGCCTCGGCGCCGCTGTAGCGGCGGTTGAGGTACCAGATCTCGCGCGCTTTCTTTTCTCCGACGACCCGGGCCAGGAAAGCCGTGCCGTAGCCGGGGTCCACTGAGCCCATCTTGGGACCGACTTGACCGAACTGCGCCTTGTCGGAGCAGATGGTCAGGTCACAGATGGTGGCCAGTACGTTGCCGCCGCCGATCGCAAAACCTTGCACGCGGGCGATCACGGGCTTGGGCACGTCGCGGATGGCGGTGTGCAGCTCTTCCATAGGCAGCCCAATGGTGCCGCGGCCGTCGTAGTTGCCGCTGTGGGCCGATTGGTCGCCGCCAGTGCAGAAAGCGCGATCGCCAGCGCCGGCCAGCACGATGGCACCCACATCACGGTCATAGCCGGCCTTGTTCAGCGCCTTGATGATTTCGTCGCAGGTCTGACCGCGAAAGGCGTTCATCTTGTCGGGCCGGTTGATGGTGATCCAGGCCACGCCGTTGCGCACTTCGTACAGGATGTCTTCGAAATTCATGGTGTTCTCTCGGTAAAGGTAAGGAGGTATCCGGGGATCAACCGTGCATGGTCAGGCCGCCCGACACGCTGATGACCTGGCCGGTGATGAAGCCCGCGTCATCGCTGCCAAAGAAGGCAATGGCGCTGGCCAGGTCATCGGGCTGGCCCAGGCGGCCCAGGGGGATAGCGCTGCGAAACGCTTCAAGCAGCTTGGCGGGGTCGCGGGCGCCTTCAGCCACACCGGCCAGCAGTGCGGTGTCGGTGGGGCCGGGGCAGACCACGTTGACGGTGATGTTCTGGCGGGCGTGCTCCCGGGCCAGCGTCTTGGACAAGGCCACCAGCCCTCCCTTGCACGCGGAGTACACCGCCTCGCCGGACGAACCACCGCGCGCCGCATCGGACGCGATGTTGACGATGCGGCCGGTCTTGCGCTCTGCCATGCCGGGCAGCACGGCGTGCAGCATGTGCAGTGCACCCGTCAGGTTGATGGCAATGAGCTTGTCCCACTCGGCAGGCACGGTCTTGGTGAAAGGCTTGAACACATCCCAGCCGGCGTTGTTGACCAGTACATCGATGGGTCCCAGGGCAGCTTCGGCCGCTGCCACGGCGGTGTCTACCTGGGTGCGCTGGGTGATATCGCACTGGAAGGCCTGGGCCACGCCCCCTGCAGCCTGGATGCCTTCGGCCACTTTCTGCGCAGCCTCCAGGTTCATGTCGAACACAGCCACCTTGGCGCCTTCTTCGGCAAAGCGGCGGCTGGTGGCCCCACCAATGCCGCCGCCGCCGCCGGTCACGATCACGGTCTTTCCATTCAGATTGCGCATGGTTCTCTCCTGAGTAGTTCGGGGCACACCCCCTGCTACAACAGCAGAAGGCAATTAAGACAACATATTTGCTTATCGTAGTGATGCAAATTGAATGTGTCAAACAGTTGTCGTTTGTAGTGAGATAGGTGTTAACCCGAATTTCTCCAGGAAATCGATAGATTTATCGGTAAATAAGAGCACCTTTGATAAAAACTTCTTGTTGCCTTTGTGAAAATATATTGTCTTAAATTGAGGCGAGAGCTCTGTGCGCTGACTCCGAGTCGCATGCTGGGTAGGGGGGCCGCCGCGACGGCGTACGCTGCGTGACTGTCAGGGTCTCGTCCCGTCTGCAGAGCCGGTAGGAGGCGTGAGCTCAAAGGTGGGCAAAGTGGGGGGGGCGCACGCGACGGTTGTGGCGTGCGACGGCGCTCACCCTGGCCTGAGCGATAGTGAGGGGATGGGTTGTCTGCGCGAGACGAGCGACCGCGCTGCCGCCGGGTCTTGGCGTAGGTCTGGGCGGCGCTGTGGCGTCCGGTGGGCGCCGCGGAGAGAGGGGTCAGGTGCTCTCGCGCACCGTCAGCTCAAACCCCAGATTCACCGAGTTGTGCTCTGGCACCTCGCCGCGCATCAGCGCCAGCAGCATGCGTGCGCTGGCCTCGCCCACGGCGGAGCGTGGCGTGTGTACCGTGGTCAGCGGCGGCAGCATCTGGTCGCTGCCTGCCAGGTCGTTAAAGCCCGCAATGGCCACTTGGCCGGGCACCGACAGACCCAGGCGCTGCGCGGCCAGCAGGCCGCCCTGGGCCAAGTCGTCATTGCAGAAGAACACGGCATCGACACCGGGGCGGGTGCGCAGCAGCTCTTCCAGCAGTTCCCCACCCAGCCGCATCGATGAAGGCTGCGGGCTCAGCAGCTCCAGCTTGGGGTCGTACAGGCCCGCTTCGCGCAGACAGCGGCGGTAGCCCTCTGCGCGCTGCATGGTGCGGGGGTCCAGCTGGGCGGCTACAAAAGCGATCTTTCGGTAGCCCCGCGCCAGCAGGTGGTCCGTCATGCTGTGGCCTGCATCCTGCTGCGAAAACCCCACGCAGAACACGCCGGGGGCCGAGGTCATCTCCATCAGGTGCACGCAGGGCACGCCGCTGGCGGCAATCAGGTGGCGCGCTGCCTCGGTGCGATCAAAGCCGGTGACCAGCAGCCCGGCCGGACGGTGCGCGAGGTAGGTGCGCAGCAGCTGCTCCTCTTCTTGCGGGTCGTAATGCGTGACGCCGATCAGCGCCTGGTAGCCCTGCGGGAACAGCGTGCGGTGCACGGCCTCCAGCACGTCCACAAACAGCGCGTTGGACAGCAGCGGCACCAGCACCGGCACCTGCACGCTGCGCTGTGAAGCGAGTGCGCGCGCTGCGGGGTCGGGCACATAGCCCAATTGCTCAGCGGCGGCTTTTACGCGCTGCACCAGTTCTTGCGCCACGCCGCGTTCTCCCCGCAGGGCGCGGGAGGCAGTGATGGGGCTGACCTCGGCGGCCTTGGCCACGTCGCTCAGCGTGATGCGGCCGCTGGAGCGGCGTTTTGTCTCGGGTTTGTTCAAGGGTTAACCCTCATGGGGGTTGGGTTTGATCTGGTTAGGATAGCGCTGTCCAAGCTGATGGGCAACGCGACAGGAACCATTTTGGATCAAGTTGCAGAAGTTGCCACAGATGGTGCGGCATCCAGAGCGGATGCCTTTTTTATGGATTGTTTGGATAGCGCTACCAATATGAGTTTTCAAGCGTCACCGGCTTTTGTGGTCGTCATGGGCGTGGCGGGCTGCGGCAAGTCGAGCCTGGGTTCCGCCCTGGCCCAGGCCGAGGGCCTGCCCCTGATCGAAGGGGACGACCACCACAGCCCCGCCAGCCGCGAAAAGATGCGCCAGGGCATTGCATTGACCGATACGGACCGTGAAGGCTGGCTGGCCACGTTGGGACAGCTGCTGCAGGACCAGCCGCGCGGGGTGGTGCTGACCTGCTCTGCGCTCAAGAGGGTCTACCGGGACCGCTTGCGCAATGCTTGCCCCGGGTTGCGTTTTGTCTTTCTGGAGATCGACCGCGCCAACGCCGGCCAGCGGGTGGCCGCCCGCGCGGGCACCCATTTTTTCTCCAGTGCCTTGGTGGACAGCCAGTTCGCCACGCTGGAATCCCCCGTGGGCGAAACGGGCGTGCTGCGCCTGGATGGATTGCTGGACCTGCCCACCCTGCAACAACAGGCCTCAGCCTGGCTGGCAACGAAGGAGACCGCATGAGTTCCCCTGCACAACATGCCGTGCCTCAGAGCCGCTTTGCGCGGATCTCCCAGGTGCTCATGGCCAGCTGCCTGGGCGTGATGGCCGTGGCCGTGTTCATCAACGTGGTGCTGCGTTACGGCTTTGGCAGCGGCGTGGCAGCCAGTGAAGAACTGTCGCGCCTGTTGTTCGTCTGGATGGTGTTCATCGGTGCCGCAGCGGCCTATCCGGCAGGCGAACACATGGCCTTCACCAGCCTGGCAGGCCTGCTGGCCAAGCGCCCGGTGGCCTTTGGCCTGCTGACGGCCGTGATCCGGCTGCTGGTAATCACCGCCAGCGCGATGCTGGCCTGGGGGGCCTGGCAGCAGGTGGTGGTGGGCATGGGCAGCCGCTCGGTCGTCATGGCCTACCCGGCGGCGCTGCTGCCGCTGCCGGCCTTTTTGTGCGCGGTGGCCATTGGTGTGATGGCAACCATCGAATTGATTCAACGCAAGCCGCTGGACCTCGGTCATGGCGCTGAGGTGGAGTGACCATGGGACCCGAAGCGCAGGCTTTTCTTGTTTTTTCGCTTGGCATGCTGGTGCTGATGGGCACCGGCATGAACATGGGCCTCGCCCTGGTGCTCACGGGCGCAGGCATGGCCTGGGTGCTCGACTTCTGGGATGCGCAGTTGCTTGCACAGAACCTGGTGGCCGGGGTGGACAGCTTTCCGCTCCTGGCCGTGCCCTTCTTCATCCTGGCGGGTGAGTTGATGAACTCAGGCGGCATCAGCCGCCGCATCATCGACATGGCGCAGGCCTGGGTGGGGCACATCCGGGGCGGGCTGGGCTATGTGGCCATTGGCGCTGCGGTGCTGATGGCGAGCATGAGCGGGTCGGCCCTGGCCGACACCGCAGCGCTGGCCACCATCCTGCTGCCCATGATGCGCCAGCAGGGCTACCCCATGAACACATCCGCCGGGCTGATTGCCTCGGGCGGCATCATCGCGCCCATCATTCCGCCGTCCATGCCCTTTGTGATCTACGGTGTGACGACCAACACCTCGATCTCGGCGCTGTTCGTGTCGGGCATAGTGCCGGGGCTGATGATGGGCGTGGGTCTCATCTTTGCCTGGCGCTGGGTGTTGCGCGACATGGACCTGCCAAAGGGCGAGCCCCTGCCCATTCAGGACCGCCTGCGGGCCACCGTGCGCGCCTTCTGGGCGATGCTGATGCCGCTCATCATCATCGGCGGTATGAAGACCGGCGTGTTCACGCCCACCGAGGCCGCCGTGGTGGCTGCGTTCTATGCGCTGGTGGTGGCCTTGTTCATCCACCGCGAGATGAAGCTGGCCGACATCTACGGCGTGCTGGTGCGGGCGGCCAAGACGACCTCGATCGTGATGTTTTTGTGTGCTGGTGCCCAGGTGGCCAGCTACATGATCACGCTGGCCGACCTGCCCAACGTGCTGACCAGCTGGCTGGGCCCGCTGGTGGAGAACCCGCGCCTCCTGATGGCCGTGATGATGATCGTGCTGGTGCTCATCGGCACGGCGCTGGACCTCACGCCCACCATCCTGATCTTCGCGCCTGTGATGCTACCCATCGCCGTCAAGGCGGGGATCGACCCGGTGTATTTCGGCCTGATGTTCGTGCTCAACGGCGCCATTGGCCTCATCACGCCGCCCGTGGGCACGGTGCTCAACGTGGTGGCCGGGGTGGGGCGCATCTCGATGCACAGCGTCATCAAGGGCGTGAACCCGTTTCTTATCACCTACGTGCTGATCCTGGCGCTGCTGGTGGTCTTCCCGCAGATCGTGACTGCGCCCGTCGTCTGGCTGCGCTAGCCGTTTGCCTGCTCCTCTTCCCCGTTTTTCTTGCCAATGGAGACAACCATGAAAACTTTCCGTCGCACCCTGCTGGCCGCCCTGTCGGTCGCTGCCATCGCCTGCTCGTTCCAGGCCGCAGCGCAAGACTTCAAGCCGCGCATCATCCGTTTTGGCTACGGCTTGAACGAGGACTCCAACCAGGGCCGGGCCACCAAGCTGTTTGCGCAGGAAGTGGAAAAGGCCTCGGGCGGCAAGATGAAGATTCGCGCCATCGGTGCCGCCGCACTGGGTTCGGACGTACAGATGCAGCAGGCCCTGATCGGCGGTGCGCAGGAGATGATGGTGGGCTCCACCGCGACCCTGGTGGGCATTACCAAGGAAATGGCGATCTGGGACACGCCGTTCCTGTTCAACAACGCCAAGGAAGCCGATGTGGTGCTGGACGGCCCTGTGGGCCAGAAGGTGATGGACAAGCTGCAGGAAAAGGGCCTGGTGGGCCTGGTGTACTGGGAGAACGGCTTTCGCAACCTCACGAACAGCAAGCGCCCGGTCAACAAGCTGGAAGACATGGACGGCATCAAGCTGCGCGTGATGCAGAACAACGTGTTCCTCGACAGCTTCAAGACCCTGGGCGCCAACGCGGTGCCGCTGCCGTTCTCGGAACTCTTCACTGCCCTCGAAACCAAGACGGTGGACGGCCAGGAGAACCCCTACAACACCATCCTGTCGAGCAAATTCTATGAGGTGCAGAAGTACCTCACGGTGACGAACCACGTTTACAGCCCCTGGATCGTGCTGGTGAGTAAAAAGTACTGGGATGGCCTGTCGAAGGCCGAGCAGAAGGTGCTGCTCGACGCCGCCAAGAAGAGCCGCGACTTCGAGCGCCAGGACACCCGTGCCGAGGCCGACAAGGCGCTGGCTGACCTCAAGGGCAAAGGCATGCAGGTCAATGATCTGCCCGCAGCTGAAGCCAACCGCATGCGCGACAAGCTCAGTGCCGTGAACGCCAGCATTGCCTCCAACGTGGGCGAAGCGCTGTGGAAGGACGTACAGGCAGCGGTGGCCCAGGCGCGCGCGGGCAAGTAAATCTTGGCGGAGACCCTCGGCGGCCGCCAAGCTGTCGGGGCGGGCTTCGAGCTTCTCTTTTTAGCGAAGTACCATCAAAAAAATGCCGAGGCCCCTGCAGGGGCCTCGGCCTTTTGGCATTTGCAACCTTCTACCTGCACCGTGGTGCAGGCCCAGCGAATTACATGGAGCCGATTTCGCCGGACGAGATCTGGCCGGTGCGCAGGGCTTCAGCAGCCTGGGCACGCACGGCAGCGCGGTCAGCCGTGGACTTGTATGTCACCACACGCGAACCAGCGGGCTCGATGGAGCGGGTCTGGGCCACGGTAGCGGCTTCGGCAGCCACTTCAGCACGGGTGCGGTTGGTTTCAAACTTGGTGGCGAATTGCGAAGCATCGGCTTCGTCAGCCTGGGCACCAAAAGAAGCGAAAGCAGCAACAGCAGCGATAGAGAGGAAACGGGCAGTCTTGTTCATGATGAAACTCCTGTGAAATTCGAAAAATGGGGACGAGGTATCTGGAATACGCGGTGGGTGAAGCTGTGGATTCAAAAAATTGAATCAACCGCCTTCAGCAGGGCCCACGCGGCCAGTGCGCATGGCTTGTGCGGCAGCTTCGGCACGCACGGCAGCGCGGTCAGCCGTGGACTTGTAGGTCACCACGCGGGAGCCTGCGGGCTCTTGGCTGCGCATTTGCACAGCCGTAGCGGCTTCTGCGATCACTTCGGCGCGGGTGCGGCTGGTTTCGAATTGGGTGGCGAACTGCGAAGCGTCAGCTTCGTCGGCTTGGGCACCGAAAGAAGCGAAAGCAGCAACAGCGGCGATAGACAGGAAACGTGCGGTGTTGTTCATGATGGAAATCCTTGAAGTTAAAAAAGCGTCTCAAAAAAACCGGGTGAAGATCAGAAACGACTCGCTTCGCACCGGGTTCGGTGAGTCGCCTTGCGGGTTCGGCTCATCGATGGGATGAACTGTACGCCGGTGCTGTTCAGAGAAAAACCACTGAGTCGCGAACTAACTGTTCCAGTATTGGAAACAATCTCCCGGGCCGTCTGCCGTGTCTGCCTGCCCTCGGAACCCTGGCGGTTTGCCATGGAATCCGCCGGGCGCTGGCAGGCAACAGATGCCGCAGAGGTGAACGTGGTCGGTGCGTTGAACATGGGCTCCATCGTGCCGGGGTAGGCCGGGGGCGTCGTCTCGCCGCGGTTTCGCTTCTTTTCAGTTTGTTTCGCGCAAGGCGGTATGCAACCGCGCAGAAACATCCATTGCATTCGCCGTGCAACAGATGATCAAAAAGCGCTGCACATGGGGCTTGCGTGGGTTGCGCGCACGGGCCTTATGGGCTGAAATCTCCCTGTGCCCGTTTCCGTTTTCACGAGGGAGGTTTCCATGACCGCAGTCGCCAAGATTCTTCAGTCCAAACCCGACGCCACCGTCCATACCATCAGCCCTGCTGCTTCCGTGCTGGACGCCCTCCAGCTCATGGCCGACAAGGGCATTGGCGCGCTCATCGTGACCGAGGGCTCGTCCATCGTCGGCATCTTCACCGAGCGGGACTACGCCCGAAAAATCGCCCTCATGGGGCGCACTTCAGCCGTCACCCAGGTCAAGGATGTGATGACCTCGGCCGTGATGTTTGTGCGCCCGGATCAGACCAGCGAGCAGTGCATGCAGCTTATGAGCAACAACCGCTTGCGCCACCTGCCCGTGGTGGATGGCGGCAAGCTGGTGGGCATGATTTCCATTGGCGACCTGGTCAAGGACATCATCTCCGAGCAGAAATTCATCATTGAGCAGTTGGAGAACTACATCACCGGGGGGCACTGACTGAATTCAGCTCAGCTCCCGCAAAGGGCCAAGAACGCCACTTCCGTCACTGCACTCAACCACCCGTGTGTGACCAAGGTGGTACCACAATGGTTTCCCCCGGTAAACCTGACTCGTGGCGTTCCACCATCATGCGATACGCGGTCTCCAGGTCATGGGTGAATCGCCGTCCGTCGAAGAGGGGTGACAGTGAGCGCTGCGCGTGGAGCACCGTGCGGTACGCCGTGAGTGCTTCTCGGTGGTTTGCAAGATGAATGGCTGTGGCTTCATATTCTTGCTGCGTCTGCGTAATCAAGCTGTCCAGGTTCACGGCGGTGAGCAGGCTGGCAGCCACGCGGGCCGCGAACGATTGGCCCGCCAGCGTCAGTACAGGTAAACCAGCCCACAACGCATCGCTGGCAGTGGTGTGAGCGTTATAGGGCAGGGTGTCCAGGAAGAGGTCCGCAGCGCTGTGGCGGGCCAGATGCTCGTCTGCCGGTAGGCGTGACGCGAACACCAGACGGTCTGATCTGATGCCGCGGCGCTCGGCTTCCTTACGCAGATTTTCAGCTGCAGCATCGTTGTCCTTGAAAAGCCACAAAACACTTCCCGGTACTGCTTGCAGGATGCGCATCCAGCTGTCGAAGGTATCTGGCAGGATCTTGTAGTTGTTGTTGAAGCAACAGAACACGAATGCGTCCTCTGGCAGGCCCAATTCGGTGCGCGTGAACTGGCGTGAGGAGATCACCCGCTGGCTGTTGTTCACTTGGTAGCTGTGCGGCATGTAGACCGGCTTTTCCGTGAAGAATCGCTGCTTGTCTGATGGAATGACGATTTCATCCGCGATGACGTAGTCCATGTAATCCGCGCCAGTGGTGCCCGGATAGCCGAGGTAGCTGACCTGGATGGGAGCGCAGCGTTCGGCAAAAAGGCCCAATCGCCCGTCCATGGTGAATCCCTTGAGATCTACGGCGATGTCAATGTTCAGCGACCTGCTCAGCGCTGCGGCTTCCTTGTCCGTCAAGCCGCTGATGTCGTGAAATCCATCCACACTTTGGACCACTTTTTCTCTGGCAGCGTCATAACGTTGAGGTCCCAGGGAGAAAGCATGTATCTCGAATCGTTCTCGATCGTGGCTGTCCAGCAGTTCCATCATCAGGTGCGTGGTGGCATGATGAAAATAGTCGGCGGAAAAGTAGCCGACACGGATTTTCCCCGGCGCGCGCCGGGGAAAATCGACCAGTTGCGCTTGCCGTGCATTCAGATGTTCGAGGTGTGCCTGCGCAATCCGCAGATGCGTCTCTGGACTGTCCAGCATGGCCAGAAATGGGAAAGGATTGCGTTGGTTTTCGATGGCGATCCCACCCAGTTCCTCCCTGCGCTTCTGAAAATCTTGCCAGTCACAAATCTGCATCTGGATGGGAAGCAGTGTGGATGGATCGGTGTCGCAGGCCTTCAAATTGGCGATGGCTTGGGGAAACCGCTTCAAATCAATTTCCGATGCTGCTTTTGCAAAACGCGCAGCATGCAGCCCGGGGTCGATGGACAAGGCCTTGTCGAAATTTCCAATGGCATCCTCGTGCCTGCCCAGGGCGGCGAGAGCGCGGCCGCCCACCGTGTAGGCCACAGCGTTTTCCGGGTCGCCGGCCAGTGCGCGTTCCACCTGAGCGATGGCGTCCTTGAACCGTCGAAGGTCGATCAGGCAGTTGGCATGGTCCAGAAGCAATGCAGGCGTTGGCGGGAAGGTCTCCGAGGCGTTTTTCAGAAGCAGCTCTGCTTCGGGGAGCAGGCGTTGCTTGACCAATGCGCGGGCTTTGGTACTCACCGCATCGGGGTAGTGGGGCTGAATCGACAGCGCCTGATTGGCGTGGCCAATGGCCGCGTCGAACTGGTCCAGGGCGATCAGGGTTTTGGCGAGATTGTTGTGGGCCTTGGCATGCTGAGGGGTGCCCTGCAATACTTTTTCGAAGCAACGGGCCGCCTCTTCAGTGCGCTGGAGCTCCAGCAGGGCTATGCCCCGGTTGATCTGAATTTCCGGATGATCAATGCCTGCCGAAGCCAGGGCCTCCGCATCCTGCAGCGCCATGTCATAGCGGCTCGCCTTGACCAGCAACGCCAACCGGTTGACGCGTGCTGCCGGCATGGCCGGGTTCAAGGCCAAAGCCTCGTCGATGCACTGAAGTGCTTCGTCGGTGAGGCCACATTCCGCCAGAGCCAGCGCCAGATTCACGTGGACGCCAGCATCCTGGGGTAGCAGCCTTCGGGCTTCGGTCAGCAGCTCTTTGGCTTTCCCAAAAGCACTGCTGGAGAGTGCGACCACTCCCAGCATGTGCAGGCTGCCCGCATGCTCAGGTTTTTTTCGCAGGATCTGCTGATACAGGTTCGCGGCATTCTGAATTTGCCCTCCCCGATGCAAGGCCAGCGCCTGTTGGTACGCCTGATCGATATTGAAACTGTTGCCTGATGCGGGCGAGCGCGGGAAAAATGGGAACTGCGATGCCATGGTGTGACGCGGTGGTTCACAAAAAAGTTGCTACCAGACGCCGCAAGCAGGCGGCGCGGGGAGGCTGAATTGTGCAGTACCACCGGCGGTCACGCCGATTCGCGAGTGAGCCAAGCGTTGGGTCGGGGTCAGGCCGCCTTCTCGACATGCCCCTGCCGGGTGTACAAAAAGTCGATCACCGCCTTGCGGTAGTGCACATACTGCGGGTCCTCGGCCAGCTCCACGCGCTTGCGGGGGCGGGGCAAGTCCACGGTCAGCACCTCGCCAATCGTGGCGGCCGGGCCGTTGGTCATCATCACGATCTTGTCGGACAGCAGCACGGCTTCGTCCACGTCGTGGGTCACCATCACCACGGTGCTTTGGGTGCGCGCCACGATCTCCAGCAGCTCGTCCTGCAGCTTGGCGCGGGTCAGGGCGTCGAGCGCGCCGAAGGGCTCGTCCATCAGCAGCACCTGGGGCTCCATACTCAGGGCCCGGGCAATGCCCACGCGCTGCTTCATGCCGCCCGAGATTTCGCCCGGGCGCTTTTGGCCCGCGTGGGTGAGGCCCACCAGCGCCAGTGCGGCATCGGTGCGGGCCTTGAGCTGGGCCTTGGTTTCCTTGGCGCCAAACACGCGCTCCACGGCCAGGTAGATGTTGTCAAAGCAGGTGAGCCAAGGCAGCAGCGAGTGGTTCTGGAACACCACCGCGCGCTCCGGCCCCGGGCCCTTGATCTCCTTGTTGGCGCACAGCAGCGCGCCGTTGGTGGGCGTGGTCAGGCCGGCAATCAGGTTGAGCAAGGTGGACTTGCCGCAGCCCGAGTGGCCGATGAGCGCCACGAACTCGCCCTTGGCAATCGTCAGGTGGATGTCGCGCAGCGCCGGGAACAGGCCCTTGGCCGTCTTGAAGGTCTGCTCGACGCCGTGGATCTCGATGAACTTGGTGCTCATGGAAGGGTGGGGGGATGGAGCTGTCGTGTTCATGCTTTCACCTCTTCAAACGTAAATGCGGTGGCCAGCTTGATGAGTGCAAACTCCAGCAGCAGCCCGACGATGCCGATCACGAAGATCGCGATGATGATGTTCTTGACGTTGAGGTTGTTCCACTCGTCCCACACCCAGAAGCCGATGCCTACGCCGCCGGTCAGCATCTCGGCCGCCACGATCACCAGCCACGCGGTGCCCACGGCCAGGCGCACGCCGGTCAGCATGTAGGGCAGCACGGCGGGGAACAGGATCTTGGTGGCGATCTTCCATTCGCTCAGGTTGAGCACGCGGGCCACATTCATGTAGTCCTGCGGTACGCGCTGCACACCCACGGCGGTGTTGATGATCATGGGCCAGATGGAGCAGATGAAGATGGTCCAGATGGCCGCCGGGTTGGCGCCCTTGAAGACCAGCAGACCGATCGGCAGCCATGCCAGGGGCGACACGGGGCGCAGCAGGCTGATGAGCGGATTGAACATGCGCGACAGGAAATTGAAGCGTCCGATCACAAACCCCGCCGGAATGCCCACCAGCGCCGCCATGCCGAAGCCGATGGCCACGCGCTGCAGGCTCATCAGCACGTTCCAGCCCACGCCCTGGTCGTTGGGGCCGTTGCGGTAGAAGGGGTTGCTGAACACTTCCAGCGCCTGCAGCCAGGTGTCCTTGGGGCTGGGGATGCTGCCGCCCGTGGTGGTGGAGACCACCGCCCACAGGCCGATGAGCAGGCCCAGGCCACACAGCGGCGGCAGCACGGCCAGCCAGAAGCTGCGCGAGAGGGCGGACCAGTCGCGGCCAGTGGCCACGCTGGAGGGCGTTGCAGGCGCCTTGGGGACAGATATCGCAGCCTTTTGGCTTCTTGCGCTAGTGGATGATGCGCTTGCAGCTACAGTATTCATAGCATTCTGTGCGGCCACGGGGGCTGCATCCAACGGGGAGTGAAAGACGGCACTGACCATGGTTTTCTCCTGTGCAGGGCTTGCTTGCGGGGTGGCCGGGCGGGCGCTGGGGCAGGGTTGCCGTCAGGCCTTGATCTTGAAGCCGTCGGCGTACTTGGCGGGGTCCTTGCCGTCCCACACCACGCCGTCGATGAATTTACTGGTGCGCAGTACATCCTTGGGCACGCTGATCTTCATGGCGCTGGCGACCGACTTGTACAGGTCCACCTGGTTCACTTCCTTGGCCACGGCCAGGTAGTCGGGGTGGCTCTTCAGCAAGCCCCAGCGCTTGTGCTGGGTCAGGAACCACATGCCGTCCGACAGGTAGGGGAAGTTCACCGCGCCGTCGTTGAAGAATTTCATGTGGTTGGGGTCGTCCCAGGTCTTGCCCAGACCGTTCTGGTAGCGGCCCAGGATGCGCTGGTTGATGGCATCCACGCCCGTGTTCACATACGCCTTGCCGGCCACGGTCTCGGCCATCTTCATCTTGTTGGACAGGCTGGCGTCGATCCACTGGCTGGCTTCGAGCACGGCCATCATCACGGCACGCGTGGTGTTGGGGTACTTCTTGACGAACTCGGCCGTGGTGCCCAGCACCTTCTCGGGGTGGTCCTTCCAGATATCCTGCGTGGTGTTGGCCGTGATGCCGATGCCATCCATGATGGCGCGGTGGTTCCAGGGCTCGCCCACACAAAAGCCGTCCATGTTGCCCACGCGCATGTTGGCCACCATCTGCGGCGGGGGCACGGTGATGAGCTTGGCGCCCGACAGCGGGTTGATGCCCGCCGCTGCCAGCCAGTAGTGCATCCACATCGCGTGGGTGCCTGTGGGGAAGGTGCCCGCAAATGTGTATTCACGCTTCTCGCTGGCCATGAGCTTGGCCAGGGACGGGCCATCCACCGCACCCTTGTCGGCCAAGGCCTTGGAGAGGGTGATGGCCTGACCGTTGTTGTTCAGATTCATGAGCACGGCCATGTCCTTCTTGGGACCGGCGGTGCCCAGGTGCACTCCATAGACCAGGCCGTAGAGCACATGGGCAAAGTCCAGTTCGCCGTTCACCAGCTTGTCACGCACGCCCGCCCAGCTGGCTTCCTTGTTGGGGACGATGGTCACGCCGTATTTCTTGTCGAAGCCCAGCACTGAAGCCATGACCACGCTCGCGCAGTCGGTCAGCGGGATGAAGCCGATCTTGACTTCCTTCTTCTCGGGGGCGTCGGAGCCCGCTGCGTGGACGAGTGCGCGCAGCGCGGGGCTCACACCCACAGCGCCCACGGTGGCGGCCTGCAGCACGGTGCGGCGGTTGAGGCTGGTTTTCAACAGATCGGTCATGGGGCATCCCTGGTGGCGTGAAAAACAAAAAAGGCGTCCTCACACCGCGCCCGGCTGCATCAAAGCAACGCCGGGAGCGGGTGGGGACGCCTTTGTCCTGGGTGGAGCCTGGAACGGGTCCGGGGCTCCTTGCCAGCACCGGCCCGCCGTTGGGTCAGTGCTGTCAGTGGTCAGACCTGCATTGGTCTTGCACTGTGCAATGCAAAGCGCGTGCCAGCGCGCGCTGCGCCATGTTGGAGCGCTGGTTGCTATGGAATGAATAGCTATCTGCGCTTGATCAATAAGCGCTACACGCCTGCAAGGCTTGCAGCAGGGATGTTCTTGTTGTGATCAGTGTGGTCGCACTGCCTTTGTGCGGCGCACCATTTGGGAGGGGCCTTGGAATTGGGCGCGGCCCAGGCGAGGGATGCCAAGCAAGGGCCGCCCCGCAGCGAGGGCATCGTCCCCCTTCCCGAATGACGCAGTCATTCGAGAGAAGGGGGAAGCGGCGCAGCCGCTCAGGGGGTTGTTATCTGGTTTTACCCCAGCAGATCCATCACGTCCAGCATGCGCTGGGCCACGTCCACGAGCTTCAGGCCCTTGTCCATGGCGGTCTTGCGCAGTTTTTCGTAGGCGGCCTGTTCGGTCAGGCCCTGGCGCTGCATCAACAGGCCCTTGGCGCGGTCGATGGTCTTGCGGTCTTTGAGCTCGGTTTTGGCGTCGGCCAGTTCGGCGCGCAAGGCCTGTTCGTGCTGGAAGCGGGCCATGGCCACGTCCAGAATGGGGCGGATGCGCTGCGGTGCCAGGCCCGCCACGATGTAGGCAGACACACCGGCCGCCACCGCGTCCTTCACGTGCGAGGTGTCTTCATCGTTGGTGAACATCACGATGGGGCGGCGTTCGTCGCGTGTGGCCATCACCACATGCTCCAGCGCGTCGCGGGCCTCGCTCTCGGCGTCCACGATGATCAGGTCGGGCTGTAGCTGGGCAATGCGCTCGCTCAGAAACACGTCGGCGGGCAGCGTGGCCACCAGGTTGAAGTTGTTCTCCAGCAGCCCGATGCGCAGCGCCCGCGACCGTTCCGCCTGCTCCACGGCGTGTTCGTCGTCAGGGTCGGCGACTGCCAGATCCGGGGCAACCACCACGATGCGCAAAGCCTCATTCATACCCGTAAGCATAAGCAATTTTTACGCCACAAATTGGTGCGCCGGGGTGGTGCACGGCCCCAGAGCGCCGTTGCGATGGGCTTTCACGCAGGGCCCATACCGGCCCCAGGCCCGCCACGCCTGGGTGCCCTGGCCCCCGTTGTGGGGCCTGAAAGTTGCTAATACTGACACCGTGGGAGGGCATACCCGGTAGCTCACCCAGCGGAGCGTCGCATATACATCTGGTCACACAGACACACTGAAATGGAGTTTTTTGCATGAACAAGCACATGAACCGGCGCCGCTTCTCGGCCAGCCTGGCCTTGACCGCAGTGGCGACTGCTGCACTCCTGACCGGATGCGGCAAGGTGCCGGACACCATCAAAATTGGTGTTGCACAGCCCTTGAGCGGCCCGCTGGGCGCCCTGGGGCAGGATCTGCTCAATGGCGTGAAGCTGGCGGTGGAGGAACTCAACAAGTCCGGCTACACCGTGGACGGCAAGCGCGTGACCTTGGAGGTGGTGTCCGTGGATGACAAGGCCGACGCCACCACCGGCAAGGCGGTCGCCCAGCAGCTGGTGGATGCGGGCGTGGTAGCCGTGGTGGGCCACCTCAACTCGGGCGTGAGCATCGAGACCGCACCCATCTACGCTGCCAAAGACATTCCACAGATCGCCATCTCCACCAATCCCAAGTTCACGCAGCTCGGGTTCCCCACCACGTTCCGCATGGTGGCCAACGACACCTTGCAGGCGCGCGCCATCGGCTCCTTTGCGGCCACGCAGCTGGGCGCCAACCGCTACGCCGCGCTGGACGACGGCACCCCTTACGGCAAGGGCCTCGCCGATGGCGCTGCCGAACAGCTCAAGGCAGAGAAAAAGGAAGTGGTGGTGCGCAAGTCGTTCGACGACAAGACCGTGGCCTTCGACGAGCTGGCCGGTGAGCTCAAGGCCGCCAACGTGGAGGTGATTGTCTCTACCCTCAACGACTTCCAGGCCCTGGCGCTGCTCGAAGCGCTCAAGAAGGTAGACCACACCAAGGTCAGCCTGCTGGGTGGCGACACCATCAAGACCACCGACATGACCAAGGGCGCGGGCATCGTGCAGGGGCTGTACGCCACCTCGCCAGTGCTGGAAGCCAAGGAGTTCACCACCGGCAAGCCCTTCCTTGAAAAGTACATCGCCGCCTTCAAGAAGCCTCCGGCCTACGGTGGCCACTACAGCTACGACAGCACGTATGTGCTTTCGGCAGCCATCCAGAAAGCCAAGTCCGCCGACCCCAAGGAAATCACCAAGGCCCTGCACAGCATCAACGGCTATGCCCCGGTGATTGGCACCATGACCTGGGATGAGAAGGGCGAGCAGCGCTACGGTGCCGTGGGTGTGTACGAGCTGCGCAGCGGCAACTGGGAGTTGCGCATGCGGTCGGACCGCTGGTAAACAGCCCTCCGGGACGGATCGGCCCCGGGTTTTACACTCGGGGCATGAGCTTGCTGATCCTGGGTATTGAATCTTCGTGCGACGAGACGGGCGTGGCATTGGTCCGTTCCACGGGCAATGCCGTGCCTACGCTGCTGTCGCATGCGCTGCACAGCCAGATCGAGATGCACCAGGCCTATGGCGGCGTGGTCCCCGAACTGGCCAGCCGTGACCACATCCGCCGCGTGCTGCCGCTGGCCACGCAGGTGCTTACCGAGTCTGGCCAGTCGCTGGCCGATGTGGACGTGGTGGCCTACACGCGCGGCCCGGGCCTGGCGGGTGCGCTGCTGGTAGGCGCTGGCGTGGCCTGCGCGCTGGGCGCAGCGCTCAACAAGCCGGTGCTGGGCGTGCACCACCTGGAGGGGCACCTGCTGTCGCCCTTCCTCAGCGCCGACCCGCCAGAGTTCCCTTTTGTGGCCCTGCTCGTCTCGGGCGGCCACACGCAGCTGATGCGGGTGGATGGCGTGGGCCGTTACGAGATTCTGGGCGAGACCATTGACGATGCGGCTGGCGAGGCGTTCGACAAGTCCGCCAAACTCATGGGCCTGGGCTACCCCGGGGGCCCTGCGCTGTCGCGCTTGGCTGAGCAGGGCGATGCCACGGCCTTCAAGCTGCCACGCCCGCTGCTGCACAGCGGCAACCTTGATTTCTCTTTCGCCGGGCTCAAGACGGCCGTGCTCACGCAGGCCAAGAAGCTGGGCGATGAGCTGGAAGCAAGCAAGGCCGACCTGGCGGCGAGCACCGAGGCTGCGATTGTCGAAGTGCTGGTGAAGAAGACGCTGGCCGCGCTCAAGCAGACCGGCCTGAAACGTGTGGTGGTCGCCGGTGGCGTAGGGGCCAACCGGCACCTGCGTGCGCAACTCAATGCGGCCTGCGCTGCGGCCAAGGTGCGCGTGCACTACCCTGAGCTGCACCTGTGTACCGACAACGGCGCCATGATTGCCATGGCAGCGGCCATGCGGCTGCAGGCAGGGCAGCAGCAGGCCAACACCGACTACGCCTTTGACGTGAAGCCGCGCTGGCCGCTGGATGCCATCACCGTGTGATTTTGAAGAAAAGTGGCACCTGGCGCAGTTAAATCATGCGCTAGGTGCTACCTTTTTTGATGCTCAGAACGGATAGTGGCGCGGCGTGGTCTGCACGGTGATCCAGCGCAGTTCGGTGAATTCACGTACGCCCGCCATGCCACCAAAGCGGCCATAGCCCGAACTTTTCACGCCGCCAAAAGGCATCTGGCCTTCGTCATGCACCGTGGGGCCGTTCACATGGCAGATGCCCGACTCGATGCGTGCGGCCACATTCCACGCCTTGGCCACATCGCGGCTGAACACGGCGGATGACAGGCCGAACTCGTTGTCGTTGGCGCAGGCAATGGCTTCCTCCACACCATTCACGCGCACCACGGGTTTGACGGGGCCGAAGGATTCTTCGCGGTAGATGTCCATCGCGGCCGTCACATGGTCGAGCACCGTGGCCTGCATCAGCGTGCTGTCGCTCTTGCCGCCGCAGACCAGCTTGGCGCCCTTGGACAGTGCGTCGTCGATGAGGGCGTTGCAGCGGTGCACCGTGGCCATGTCCACCACCGAGCCCAGCACCACCGGGCCCTTGCGCGGGTCGCCCAGGGGCAGAGCCTTGGCGCGCTCGCCCAGCTTGGCCACGAACGCGTCTGCCACCGCGTTGTCCACAATGATGCGTTCGGTGGACATGCAGATCTGGCCCGAGTTGGCGAATGCGCCGAACACGGTGCCTGCGACTGCAGCATCGATGTCCGCATCGTCCAGCACCAGCAGGGGGGCCTTGCCGCCCAGCTCCAGCACCACGGGCTTGAGGTACTTGGCGCAGGTCTGCGCAATGATGCGGCCCACCTTGGTGGAGCCGGTGAAGTTGACGCGGCGCACTGCCGGATGGGCCACGATGGCTTCGACCACAGCGCCTGCATCCGCCGGAGCGTTGGTTACAAAGTTCACCACGCCAGCAGGCAAACCAGCTTCCTGCAGCGCTTCGATGATGAGGCCGTGTGTGGCGGGGCACAGCTCCGACCCCTTCAGGATCACCGTGTTGCCGCACGCCAGCGGCGTGGCGATGGCGCGCACGCCCAGGATGACGGGGGCGTTCCACGGTGCAATGCCCAGCACTACGCCCGCCGCCTGGCGCACGCCCATGGCCAGGCTGCCGGGCACGTCGGACGGAATCACTTCGCCGGCAATCTGCGTGGTCAGGGCGGCGGCTTCTTGCAGCAGGCCGGCAGCCAGGTGCACGTTGAAACCGGCCCACATGCCCGAGGCGCCGGTCTCGGCCGCCATGGCCACCGCAAAGTCGACCGTGCGGGCCTCCAGCGCATGTGCTGCCTTGAGCAGCAGCGCGCGGCGCGCGTTGGGGCCCAGGGCCGACCAGGCCGGGAAGGCCTTTGCGGCTGCGTCGGCAGCTGCCTTGGCGTCGGCCACGCTGGCAGCGGGTGCCGTGGTGGCGACCGAACCGTCCAGCGGGTTGCGACGCTCAAACGTGGCGCCGCCGGTGGCTTGCACGCGCTCGCCGTTGATCAACATGGCAATGGCAGTCATGGAATAAATCTCCTGGATGGCAAAAAAGAAAATAGAAGCAATCGAAATGATGGGAGGCGATAGCGCCGCACGGTTTTCGCGATGACCTACGGCTCCCGAAACCGGCGGTGCCGAGGCCAGTGCCCCCGCGCAAGGGCAGCCCCGCCGCGCTGGGGGCGTTCCCCTCCCGAAGGAGAGGGGGAAGGCGCGAAGCGACTCAGGGGGTGCTCCATAGATTTCAGGCCACGCCGAGGTAGGCCTGGCGCACCACGTCGGACTGCAGCAGGGTCGATGCCTCGCCCGAGGCCACGATGCGCCCGCGCTCCAGCACATAGCCGCGCTGCGCAATCTGCAACGCCTTGCGCACGTTCTGCTCCACCATGAGCACGGTGATGCCCTGTGCGGCGATGCGCTGCACGATTGCCAGCAGCTCATCGACCATGCGTGGCGCCAGGCCCAGCGAGGGCTCGTCCAGCATCAACAGGCGCGGGCCGCTCATCATGGCGCGGGCCACGGCCACCATCTGCTGCTCGCCGCCGCTCATGGTGCCGGCCAGTTGATGGGCGCGTTCCTTGAGGCGGGGAAAGTCTTCAAACGCCTGGTGCAACCGCTCGGCGCGCACGCGCGATGGCACCAGCCAGCCGCCCAGCTCCAGGTTCTCGGTCACCGTCATTTGCGGAAACAGCTGGCGACCTTCGGCGACCAACGCCAGGCCGCGTTGCACGCAGGCCGTGGCGTTCATCGCAGGCACGGCCTGGCCGTCGAGCGTCACCGCGCCCTGGCGCGGCAGCAGGCCCGCCAGGGCCTTGAGCAGCGTGGTCTTGCCCGCGCCGTTGGGGCCCACGATGACGGTGATGCCGGGCGCGGCTTCCAGTGCCAGGTCTTGCAGCACCTGAAAGCCGTGGTAGCCCGTGGTCAGGTTCTGCACTAGCAGGTGTGCGCCGGTCATGCCGTGGCTCCTTGTTCCGCGTGTTCTGCGCTGTGGGTCATTTCGTCACCCAGATAGGCCTCGATCACCTGCGGGTCGCGCACCACCTCGGCGGGTGTGCCGTCGGCAATCTTGCGGCCCTGGTGCAGCACCAGCACGCGCTCCACGTACTTGAGCAAGGTGGTCACTGCGTGCTCGATCCACACCACGGTCAGGCCCCAGTCGTCGCGCAGGCGGCGAATGCGCTGGGCCATGGCATCGACCTCCGCTTCTGTCAGGCCCGCAGCCACCTCGTCGAGCAACAACAGGCGTGGGCGTGTGCCCAGGGCCATGCCGATCTCCAGCAGGCGCTGCTGCGACGGCGTCACGTCGGCGGCGGAGCGGTCGGCCAGGTGCGCCAGGCCCAGCATGGCGAGGATTTCCTCCTCGCTGCGCAGGCCCTGGGGCCCCTGGCGGTGGCGGCCCGCGAACTGCATGCCAAAGCGCACGTTGTCGCGTACCGTCATGTCGGGGAACACGCGCGGCGTCTGGAAGGTGCGAGCAATGCCGTGAGCCGCATAGTGGTGCGGGCCCTTGCCGGTGAGGTTGTCATTGCCGCTCACCAGCGTGCCGGATGTGGGCGGCTGCACGCCCGAGATGGCGTTGAAGAATGTGGTCTTGCCCGCACCGTTGGGGCCGATGATGCCGATCAGCTCGCCCGTGTGCAGCGTGGCGCTCACGCCATCCACGGCAGTCAGGCCGCCAAAGCGCACGGTCACGCTGTCAATGGTCAAAAGTGCTTCAGCCATGGTGCGCCTCCGCAGCAGGCTTGCGCCGTTGCCACAGCGTGGCCAGGCCATTGGGCAAGTACATCACGCACAGAATCAGCAGCAGGCCCAGCACCATCATGTAGCCGTAGGGCAGCTGCAGGCGCAGCGTTTCGGCCAGCAGACTGAACACGATGGCCGCCAGGATGGGGCCGCCAATGCTGGTCGCGCCGCCAATCAACGCGATCAGCACGGTCTGGAAGCCGATGAAGGGGCTGAACACGGCTGCGGGCTCGATGTAGGTCCAGCGCACGGCCATGGCAGCGCCCACGGCGCCTGCAAAGGCGGCGGTGATGCCAAAGCCTGCGATCTTGGCCAGTCGCGTGTCCACCCCAAGCGTCTGCGCGCGCTGCTCGTCGGCGCCAATGCCGGAGAGTGCCAGGCCAAAGCGGCTGCGCTGGATGGCAATGGCGGTGGCAATGGCCGCCGCCGCGATCAGCAGCACGGTGAGGTACACGGTCTCGTTGCTGGGCACCACCGTGAGCACGCGGCCCACGGTGCCCGATACCTGCTTTTCGACAAAGGTGACTGCGTGGCGGATCAGCTCGGTCATGCCGAAGGTCAGCACCGCGAAGTAGGTGCCGCGCAGGTGCAGCACGGCGGCGCCCATCACAACCGCCACGATGGAGGCAATCAACGCACCGGACACGATCACCAGTGGCCAGGGCAGCACTTCCAGCAATGTGGCGCTGGCATAGGCCCCGATGCCGAAGAAGGCCGATGTGGCCAGCGAGAGGTAGCGCGTGGCGCCGCAGAACAGCGACCAGCTGGTGGCCAGCGCGATGTACATCAGGCAGCTGAGCAGCACCGAGGCCACGAACTCGGACACCAGCCAGGGCAGGGTGCCGACCACGGCCGTGCCCACTGCCAGCGCGAGCCATGGTCTGGAAGATGGATTTTTCATGAAGTTATCTTTTGTGTTCAGCCCCGTAATGGGCGATCAAATCTGGCGCGGTCCAGCTCAGTGCCACCGTGGAACTGGCTTTGCCAGGCCAGGGGTGGCGTCCCCCTCCCGAAGGAGAGGGGGAAGACGCGAAGCGGCTCAGGGGGTGTCTCATTTCTTTGAGAACAGTCCGTTGGGGCGCCAGATGAGCACGCCGATGAACACTGCATAGCTCAGCAGCATCTTGAGAGACGGGCTGCTGAAGTGCATGCCCAGCGCCTCGACCACGCCGAGCAGCAAGCCACCGGCCAGACTGCCCGCCAGGCTGCCAAAGCCGCCCAGCGTGATCACGATCAGCGCCGTCACGGTATAGGGCTCACCCATCGACGGAGAAATCTCATACGTCATCGACAGCAGCGCCCCCGCCACGCCCGACAGGCCCAGGCCAATGCCAAACATCATGGGGTGCAGGCGCCGCGTGTTGATGCCCACCAGCTGCGCGCCCGTGGGCGACTGCATCAGCGCCCGCACCGCCTTGCCCAGCAGCGTGAGCTTGAGCAGCGCGATCAGCGCGGCCGACAGCGCCAGTGCCACGCCGAACAGCACCAGCTTGTTTTCAGTGAAGCGCATGCCCGCAATCTGCACCGGGTCGGCCAGGTATTCGTACCCACGCAGGTCACCACCCCAGATCAGGAGCGCGGTGTTCTGCACCAGGAACATCAGGCCAAAGCCCACCATCAGGCTGCGCGCCTCGAACACGTCCACGTTCGGCGCGCGCGCCGCCAGGCGCTTGAAGCACAGCGCATGCACCGCCACACCCAAAACAAACAATGCGATGAAAGCCAGCGGCATCAGCAGCAGCGGCGAGATGCCCCACAGAGTGTGCGCGGACCAGGTGAGGAATGCGCCCAGCATCAGGAACTCGCCATGCGAGATGTTCATGATGCGCATCAGCCCGTACTGCAGGTTCAGGCCCATGGCCACCAGCGCATAGATGCCGCCGGTAATGAGGCCACTGGCGACCAGTTCGGCCCAGGAAGTCAGAGACACTTTGTTATTTCCAGGCTGGTTTCGCGGTGTTCAACTGCGCGGTGGCTCGGTCCTTGGGCCACACGACTTCGAAGTCGTTTCCCTGCCACTGGCTCACCGTGCCGGGGATGGACGCGTTCTCGCTGCCCTGGAAGCGGATGCCGCCCAGAATGGTCTGGAACTCGTTCTTGGCGATGTGCTCGCGCAGGGCCTTGCGGTCCAGACCCGCTTTTTCCACGGCCTGCTGCAGGATCTGCAGGCCTGCCCAGGCGTGGCCGCTGGCCCAGCGGTCGGGCTCCTTGTTGAACTTCTTCACGTGCGCGTCGAAGTAGGCCTTGGCCTCTGGGCTGGTCTTCACGCTCCACGAGCCCATGCCGATCACGCCTTCGGTGTTGGCCTGCATCACGTTCTTGTACAGCTGGAAGGCCGTGCCCACCGATGCGTAGAAGAACTTGGGGTTCAGCCCCACCTCGCGCGCCTGGCGGCTGGCCAGTATGGTGTCGGGCGGGTAGGTGATGCCGATGAAGGCGTCGGGGTTCTGGTCCTTGATGCCACGCAGCACGGGCGCCAGGTCCTTCACGCCCAGCGGGTAGCTCTTACGCTCCAGCACCTGGATGCTGGTCTTCTTGAGCGCGTTATTCAGCGCGGCGAAGTTCTCCAGGCCAAACAGGTCGTCCATGTAGACGATGGCAATGGTCTTGACGTTGTTGGCCACCAGCATGTCCACCAGCGCACCCATCATCTTGTCGGGCTGCTGCAGCAGCGAGAAGAAATAGGGCAGGTTCATGTCGATCAGCTTGCGCGACAGCGCCGTGGGTGCCAGCAGCGGATAGCCGAAGCGGTTGGCCAGCGGTGCAATGGCGAAGTTGGCGCCCGAACCCCAGGGCGGCAGGATCAGGTCCACCTTGTCGCTGCCCATGAGCTTTTCGTAGGTGCGCACGCAGGTCTCGGTTTCGCTGCGGTCGTCGTAGCCTATGAGTTCGATGGGGCGCTTGGTACCCTTCACGCTCAGGCCGCCCGCCGCGTTCACCTGTTCAGCCCACAGCAGGTAGTTGGGCTCCTGGCTCACCTGGGCACCGGCCGCCCAGGGGCCGGTGCGGGCGATGGCGTAGCCGATGCGCACGGGTGCCGCGCTGCTGCCCTGGGCCCACAGCTGGGGTGCCACGGCCAGGGTGCCGACCGTAGCGGCGGCGCCCTTGATCCACTGGCGCTTGGAGGGTTGGTGTGCTGTCATTGTGTGTCTCCTCGGATGGGGCCTGCGTGGTGCACGCCGTGCCGGGAATCGTAGGCAGACGCGTTCATACGCGCTGCGCTCAGCGTGCACAAAACGCTTGCCTCTGCGTGCAGGCGGCAGCGGGTTTACCCGGATTTCCCTCGGTGGCACGGGGTAACGGGGCGTCCGATAATTCAGCCGCATAACCATCAGGCTTGCGCAACCCGCACTGGAGACACCATGGCCCATCCCCTGACCGAGGTATCCACCGACGCCGTGCCTGCGCGCGACCGCCTGCACCTGTGGGGCGATGCGGTGTGGCGCCTGATTGGCGGGCTGGAGTCCGACGCGTTTGGTGACGATGCCTTTGCAGGCCACATCACCTCGGGCCAGGCGGGCTATGTGAACCTGTGCCAGCTGGACGTGAGCCGCCACCGCGTGGTGCGCACCCCCAGCCTCATCCGGGGCAGCGACCGGGCCTACATCAAGGTGGTGGCCCAGCTCGAAGGGCGCGCATGCTTCGAGCAGAACGGTCGCCAGGTATGGTTGTCGCCGGGTGAGTGGAGCGTGTACGACACCACACGCGCCTATGCCGTGAGCAACCCCGAGGCCGTGCGCCAGATGGTGCTGATGATCCCCAAGGAACAACTGCCCGAGCGCAAGCTCAAGCTCGATGACCTGATGGTGCAGCGGTTCTCGGGCACCAGTGGCGTGTCGCGGCTGGCATGGGACACCATGCGCGCTGCGTTTGCCGAGCTGCCCACCATGTCCGACGCCGCCGCCGACGGCGTGGCCGATGTGATCACGCACCTGGTGCAGCTGTCGCTGCTGGAGCGCAACGGGCAGCAGAGCCTGCTGTCGCAGCGCGAGGCCCTGCGCGACCGCATCAGCCAATACATCGACCGGCACCTGGGCGACCCCGACCTCACCATCGACCGCATGGCCCAGGCGCTCAACTGCAGCAAACGGCACCTGTACAACGCGGTGGCTGATGACGAGGAAACCCTGGCCGCCATGATCCAGCGCCGCCGTCTGGAGGCCTGTCTGCGCGACCTGCGACACCCGGCGCATGCGCAGCGCTCGGTCACCGACATTGCACTGTCCTGGGGCTTCAGCAACAGCGCGCATTTCAGCCGCGCGTTCCGCTCGCATGTGGGGTGCAGCCCCAGCGAATACCGGGCCGGCGCGTTGGCGCCGGTGGTGCTGTTGCGGGACGAATCGCGGCTCGCGCACTGAGCGGCACCCCGGCCCCTTGCGTGTGGGGCCGTCTGCGCGGTAAAACACGCTCACCCGCTCTACGCATGCGCATGTGCATGCATTGGCATGCAGTGGCGTGACCTTTGCCTTGCATCAATTCTTTACCCGGGCTTGACCCAGTGGGTACCTTGTGGGCGCAATCGCTGCTCACAATGGGGTTTTCCCCTGCGTAGCCACTGCCCATGCGTTTTCTCCCACTGGCCTCTCCCGGCACACCCACTGCCCGCGCAGCGCGACCTTTGCGTGCTGTGCCGTGGAGGCAAACGGCCTTGTTGTTTTGCGTGCTGGCCACCGCGGGGTGTGCCAGCCTGGCACCCACGGATGGCGCATTGCCCGCAGTGGCCGTTTCCCCGGCCTGGTCTGCGGGGGGCAACGGCACAGCGCGAGGGGCTACGGCTACATCCCTGGCCCAGTGGTGGCAGCGGTTTGACGATGCTGTGCTCACCTCGCTGGTCGAGCAAGCCTTGCGCGCCAACACCAGCGTGCGCACCGCCCAGGCCGCGCTGCAGCAGGCGCGTGCGCAGGTGGATGTGCAATCGGCCGGCCTGCTGCCCAGCGTGGGCGCATCGGCTTCGGCGCAGCGCAGCCGGGCCGGCAACAGCACGGGAAACACCTTCCAGGCCGGTTTTGATGCGAGCTGGGAGCCCGATGTGTTTGGCCGCCTGCGCAGCGGCGTGAGCGCCAGCGAGGCCGATGCCCGCGCGGCAGAGGCCAGCCTGGCCGACGTGCAGGTGTCGCTGGCCGCCGAGGTGGCCGTTAACTACATCGAGCTGCGCGGGCTGCAGCAGCGCCTGGCCATTGCGCGCAGCAACCTGGCCAGCCAGCAGGAGACCTTGCAGATCACCCAGTGGCGCCTGCAGGCCGGGCTCACCACCTCGCTCGTCACCGAGCAGGCCCGTGCAGCGGCCGAGCAGACCGCCGCGCAGATTCCCAGCCTAGAAGCCAGCTTGGCTCAGTCGCGCTACAGCCTGGCCGTGCTGACAGGCCAGGTGCCCGGCGCGCTCGACGCAACCATGGCCACCGGTGCGCCCGTGCCGCAGCCCACCGCAGAACTGGCGCTGGCAATCCCGGCCGAGACGCTGCGCCAGCGCCCCGATGTGCGTGCGGCCGAGCAGCGCATTGCAGCCGCCCTGGCGCGCGTGTCGCAGGCCGATGCGGCGCGCTACCCCAGCTTCTCCCTCGGTGGCTCGCTGGGCCTTCGCGCCCTCACGCTGGGCGCGCTGTCGGGCGGCGGTGCGGTGACCAGTGCCTTGCTGGGCAGCGTGTCCATCCCGCTGCTGGATGGGGGCGCCGCCCGCGCCCAGGTGCGCGTGCAGTCTGCAGCGCTGGAGCAGGCCCGTGTGGCCTACGAAGCCACCGTGCTCACGGCACTGCAGGATGTGGAGAACGCGCTGGTGGCCTTGCGTGGCGACAGGGAAAAGCTGGAGCGACTGACGGCCGCCGCAGACGCCGCCCGCAACGCTGCGCTGCTGGCGCAGCAGCGCTATAGCAGCGGATTGATTGACTTTCAGGCGGTGCTGGAGACGCAACGCACGCTGCTGTCCACGCAAGAGAGCGTGGCCACCACCACCGCTGCGGTCGCAGCAGACCATGTGCGCCTCTACAAGGCGCTGGGCGGCGGCTGGAAGACATGAAGCCCCCCCTGAGTCGCTGCGCGCCTTCCCCCCGCTCTCGCATTGCTGCGCAATGCGGGCTGGGGGACGCAGCCCTCACTGCGGGGCGGACCTTGGCTTGCTGCCTGCACTTTGGCCGCGCCAGTTTCATGCGCTATGAGTAACTGATTTGATCTTATGACTGATAAACCTTCCTCTCCCCCGTCCAGCCTCGAAGCACTCCTGGGTGCCGACCGTCCGCGCCGTTGGTGGCAGCGCACTACCGTTTGGCTGGGGGTGGCAGCGCTCGTGGTGGTGGGCGGTGGCTTGTACGCCTGGCAATCGCGCCAGAGCGCCAGCGCTGCACCCACCTATGTCACCGAAGAGCTGCGCCGGGGCAATCTCATACTCACCGTGTCGGCCAATGGCACGCTGCAGCCCACGCGCTCGGTCACCATTGGCAGCGAGTTGTCAGGCACGGTGCGCAATGTGCTGGTGGATGTGAACGACAAGGTCAAGAAAGGGCAGCTGCTGGTGGAGTTGGATACCGCCAAGCTTGAATCGCAGGTGCTGCGCTCGCGTGCCTCGCTGGCGTCGGCGCAGGCCCGCCTGGCCCAGGCTGTGGCCACCACCAAGGAGGCCATTGCCAACTTTGGCCGGCTCGAAGAAGTGGCCCGCCTGTCCGGCGGCAAGGTGCCCTCGGCCTCCGAGCTGGACGCAGGCCGCGCCACACTGGACCGCGCCCGCGCTGACGAAACCAGCGCCCGCGCCACGGTCGAGGACGCACGCGCCGCGCTGTCCACCGACGAAACCAACCTGTCCAAGGCCTCCATCCGCTCGCCCATCGACGGTGTGGTGCTGACGCGCACGGTGGAGCCTGGCAACGCCGTGGCCGCTTCGCTGCAAGCAGTGACGCTGTTCACCGTGGCCGAAGACCTCACGCGGCTGCGGCTGGATGTGAGTGTGGACGAAGCCGATGTGGGTTCGGTCAAGGTGGGTCAGGACGCGAGCTTCACGGTCAGTGCCTATCCCTCTCGCCGCTACCCGGCCCAGGTCACGCGGGTGTCGTTTGGCTCCACCAAGACGGACAACGTGGTCACCTACATCACCTGGCTGGAAGTGAACAACGGTGACATGAGCCTGCGCCCCGGCATGACGGCGGCGGCCACCATTACGTCCACCGAGCGCAAGGATGTGCTGCGGGTGCCCAACACGGCGCTGCGCTTCACGCCCGCGCAGGCCGCAGGGGCCGATGCGAAACCCGGGGCGGGTGGCGCCAAGCCCGGCGCGTCGGGCAGCGGCAGTGGTGGCGGCATCATGTCGCAGCTCATGCCGCGCATGCCGCGGTCTGGCTCGGGCCCACGCAAACCGGGTGCGGGGGGCGAGGCGGGCGATGGCGCGGGCAAGACGCGGCAGGTGTGGGTGCTGCAGGACGGTGCCGCCAAGCCCATTGATGTGCAGGTGGGCATCAGCGATGGCCGCCATACCGAGGTCACGGGCGAGGGCCTCACGCCCGGCATGGCCGTGATCACCGACCAGCGCGCGGCAGGGGCCAAGCCATGAGCGTGGCGGGCGACACCCCCATCATCCGCCTGCGTGGCGTGACCAAGGTCTATGGCGAAGGGGCGCTGGCCTTTCAGGCGCTCAAGGGCGTGGACTTGGACATTGCGCAGGGCGACTTTGTGGCCATCATGGGCCCCAGCGGCTCGGGCAAGTCCACGGCCATGAACACGCTGGGCTGCCTGGACCGGCCCACCACGGGCGAATACCTGTTCAAGGGCGTGCATGTGGAGTCGCTCTCGCGCGACGAGCGGGCGCGGCTGCGGCGGCGCTACTTTGGCTTTGTGTTCCAGGGCTTCAACCTGCTGGCGCGCACCTCGGCGCAAGAGAACGTGGAGCTGCCCCTGCTGTACCGGGGCGAGTCCGCCACCGCGCGCCATGCGGCGGCCGCGCGTGCGCTGGAGGCCGTGGGCCTCAAAGGCTGGGAACACCACACGCCCGCCGAGCTGTCGGGCGGGCAGCAGCAGCGCGTGGCCATTGCGCGCGCGATCGTCACCGAGCCCGATGTGCTGCTGGCCGACGAGCCCACCGGCAACCTCGACACCCAGCGCAGTGTCGAGATCATGGAACTGCTGTGGCGCCTGAACGCCGACCACGGCATCACCGTGCTGATGGTCACGCACGAGCCCGACATGGCGCAGTACGCGCGGCGCATCGTGCGGTTTGTCGATGGCGTGGTGGACAGCGATGCGGCCAACCCACACCCCAAGGGCCTGGACGCTGATGCGGCATCGGCCCAGCCGGCGGTGGCCGGTTCGGATGCGGGAGGCCACTGATGTTGCTCAACACCCTGCTGCTGGCGCTGCGCTCCATCCGGCGCAATCTCATGCGCTCGTTCCTCACCATCCTGGGCATCGTGATCGGCGTGAGCGCGGTGATCACCATGGTCACGCTGGGCAATGGCGCCACGCTGGCCATCCAGAACCAGATCTCGGGCCTGGGCACCAACCTGCTGCAGGTGCGCCCCGGCCAACGCATGGGGCCTGGCGGCGGTACGGGCGCCCCGGCCTTCAAGGACACCGATGCCGACGTGATCGCGCAGCAGATCGGCGGCATCCTGGCCGTGGCGCCCGAGGCGCGCGCCGCCGCCACCGCCGTGGTGGGCGGGCGCAACTGGACGACCAGCGTGATCGGCAGCACCAACGCCTGGCTGGAGACCGGCAACTGGACGGTGCGCACTGGCCGCGTCTTCACCGACGCGGAATTGCGCGCGGGTGCCGCCGTCTGCCTGATCGGTGAGACCGTGCGACGCGAGCTGTTTGGCACGGCCGATGCCGTGGGCGGCCAGCTGCGCGTGAAGGCGTTTTCGTGCGAGGTGGTGGGCGTGCTGGCGTCCAAAGGGCAGGGTGCGTTTGGCAACGACCAGGACGACACCGTGCTGGTGCCGCTGCGCACGCTGCAGCGCCGCGTGACGGGCAACACACGGGTGAACACGCTGCTGGTGTCCATGAAGGACGGCAGCGACCCCGAGCGGGTGAAGACGAGCCTCACCCAACTGCTGCGCGAGCTGCGCAAGCTATCGGACTCGGACGAAGACAACTTCAATGTGCTCGACACCAAGCAGCTGGCCGACACGCTCTCGGGCACCACCAAGGTGCTGACCACGCTGCTGGGCGCCGTGGCCGCCGTGAGCCTGCTGGTGGGCGGCATCGGCATCATGAACATCATGCTGGTGAGCGTGACCGAGCGCACACGCGAGATCGGCCTGCGCCTGGCCATCGGCGCGCTGGAGCGCGAGGTGCTGCTGCAGTTTCTGATCGAGGCCGTGGTGCTGGCCGCCTTGGGCGGGCTCATCGGCATCGTGCTGGCCACGGGCGCGTCGCTCGCACTGTCGGGGCTGATGGGCGTGCCCTACCTGTTCAACCCCGGCGTGAACCTGCTGTCGTTTGTGTTTTCGGCCGGGATCGGTGTGGTGTTTGGCTACTTCCCGGCGCGGCGCGCGGCGCGCATGGACCCCATCGATGCGCTACGGCACGAGTGAGCAGGGCCGTGGGCTGGCTGCCGAATGGCGCCTGACCGGGTGCCCTGGAAAAAAACAAGCAAAAAAGGCATGAAGCGCTAGTGCATCATGCCTTGATTGCTATTGAAAATATAGCAATGGCCGTCATGCGCCATCGCCTTGGGAGCGGCCGGTCTCAGTGAATGGTCAGCGTGGTGGCCTTGCTCACGGGCTCCAGGCGGACCAGTGTCAGGGTCAGCACGCCGTTTTCCAGCTTGGCGGTGCTGGCGCTGGCGTCAATCTCGGTGGGCAGCTCCCACGCGCGCTGCACCTTGCGCGGTGCGCCTTCCACGCTTTGCACCTGCACCACCTGGCCTTCAATGCTGATCGAGAGCTGTTCGCGGGCCAGGCCGGGTACGTCCAGCTGCAAGGTGGTGGCCTTTTCGTCCTGCGTCACGGTGCAGCCCGCAGCGGGTGCTGCGGCAGGGTGTGCCAGCGCGCCCATCAGAAAACGTTGCAGCGCCAGGTCGGCGGAACGGGGGGCTTGGGCATAAGCGGCGCGGCGGATCACGGGGGCGAAGATCATGGGTAACTCCTATACACTGCGCGGCTCTCGACGTGGTCGCCGCATGGCAGAGAGGTGTGTGCGGCCACGCCGCATTTCAAGGGAAAAATGCCATGAATAAATTGCAATCTGTGGGCTTGAAATCAGGCGCTGCGGCATTACGTCACACCGTTTGGGCAGCCGCAGTGGCCCTTGCAGGCGCCGTGGCCTTGGCGCCTGCCGCGCAAGCGCAGACCCCGCCCTCGGCAGGCGTGGACCAGGCCAGGCCGGTCAAGCTGGCGCTCATCGAAAGCCTGTCGGGCCCGTTTGCCAACACGGGCGAGGCTGTGTACCGCAACATCTACTGGGCCATGGAGCGCGTGAACGCACGCGGCGGCGTGCAGCTGCCTGCCAGCAGCGGCGGCCCCCGCCCTCTGGTGCTGGAGCGCTACGACAGCAAAGGCCAGAACGAAGAAGCCCTGTCTGCCCTGCGCGCCGCGATTGACGATGGTGCGCAGGTCATCCTGCAGGGCAATTCGTCGTCCACGGCCGCCGTGCTGATCGAGGCCATCAACAAGCACAACGAGCGCGAGCCAAACAAGCGCGTGCTGTTCCTCAACTACTCGGCGGTGGACCCCATCCTCACCAACGAGAAGTGCAGCTTCTGGCACTTCCGTTTTGATGCCCATGCCGACATGCGCATGGCCGCGCTGATGGAGGTGATGCGCGAGGACAAGGCCTTGAAGAGCGTCTACCTCATCGGCCAGGACTACAGTTTTGGCCAGGCCGTGCTGCGCGAGGCCAAGAAGCAGCTGGCCGCCCAGCGCCCCGATGTGGCCGTGGTGGGCGAAGAGCTGCACCCCATCGGCCGCGTGAAGGACTTTGCGCCCTATGCCGTCAAGATCAAGACCAGCGGCGCGCAGGCCGTGGTCACCGGCAACTGGGGCAACGACCTCACGCTGCTGGTCAAGGCCGCGCGGGACGTGGGCTACGAGGGCAGCTTCTACACCTTCTACGGCAACGCGCTGGGCGCTCCCGCCGCGATTGGCGACGCAGGCATCGGCAAGGTGGTGGCCGTGGCCGACTGGCTGCCCAATGTGCCGGGCGCGCAGAGCGAGGCGTTCTACCAATCCTTCCGCACGCGCTTTCCCAAGCCGCAGGACGACTACGTGCACATGCGCATGCAGCTGATGGTGGAGGCCCTCGCCCAGTCGATCGAGCGTGCAGGCAGCACCGACGTGGTGGCCGTCGCGCGCCAGATGGAGTCGGCCAACGTGCAACTGGCCGGCCAGGGCGGCACCATGCGTGCGGCCGACCACCAGTTCCAGCAGGCCCTGGCGGTGGGCGTGATGGACAAGAAAGGCGCCCCCGGCGTGAAGTTCGATGTGGAAGGCTCGGGCTACGGCTTCCGCGTGGTGCGGCAGATCGCAGCGGCCAAGGCGCAGCAGCCGCACAGCTGCCAGATGCAGCGCTACTGAAACGTGGATTCGCCGCGGGAGGCCGGGGCGCCCGGGGTGATCGCGCTCAGCGCCGGATGCGGTGGCCCGTCTTGAACACCCACCGCACCACGGCGAGGCACAGGGCCATGAACACCAAGGTCATGCTGGTGCTCACCGCGATGTGCACGTCGGCATGGCCATAGAACGCCCACCGCAGCCCGCTGATGAGATAGACCACCGGGTTGAACAACGAGACGGTCTGCCAGAACGGTGGCAGCATGCTGATGCTGTAAAACGCCCCGCCCAGAAAGGTGAGCGGCGTGATCACCAGCAGCGGGATGACCTGCAGCTTTTGAAAGCTGTCCGACCACAGGCCAATGAGGAAGCCGAACAGGCAGAACGTGACGGCGGTAAGCACCAGAAAGCCCACCATCCAGACGGGGTGCGCCACCTCGTACGGAACGAACACCCGGGCGGTGGACAGGATGAGCACCGACACCAGCAGCGACTTGCTGGCTGCCGCGCCCACGTAGCCCAGCAGCACCTCCACCCAGTTGACCGGCGCGCTCAGCAGCTCGTAGATGGTGCCCGACCATTTGGGCATGTAGATGCCAAAGGCCGAGTTGGAGATGCTCTCGGAGAGCAGCGACAGCATGAGCAGGCCGGGGATGATGTAGGCGCCATAGCTCACCCCGCCGATGTCGCCCATGCGCGAGCCGATGGCGGAGCCGAAGACGATGAAGTACAGCGCGGTGGTGAGCACGGGCGCAATGAGGCTCTGCATCCACGTGCGGAAGGCGCGGTTCATTTCGAAGCGGTAGATGGCGCGCACGCCATGCAGGTTCACACCGGTCATGCTGGGATCGCTTTCTGGGGCGAAGGGGTTGGGACCTTGTCCTGGTGCACCAGGCTGACGAAGATGTCTTCGAGCGAGCTTTCGCTGGAGTGCAGGTCCTTGAAGTCGATGCCGTGCTCGGTCAGGGCGCGCAGCAGGGCGGCGATGCCGGTGTCTTCCTGCTGCATGTCGAACGTGTACGTCAGGACGGTGCCGCCCTGGCTCAGGGCCAGAGGCCAGCGGGCGAGCGGTGCGGGCACTTGCGCCATGGGCTGCTGCAGCGTGATGGCCAGCACTTTCTTGCCCAGCTTGCGCATCAGCACGGCCTTGTCTTCCACCACGATCAACTCGCCCTTGCGGATCACGCCGATGCGGTCGGCCATGTCCTCGGCTTCTTCCAGGTAGTGGGTGGTCAGGATGATGGTGGTGCCCGCGTCACGCAGTTCCCGCACCAGGCGCCACATGTCGTGGCGCAGCTCCACATCCACGCCGGCGCTGGGCTCGTCCAGGAACAAAATCTTGGGCTCGTGCGACAGTGCCTTGGCGATCAGCACGCGGCGCTTCATGCCGCCTGACAGCGCGAGGATCTTGTTGTCCTTCTTGTCCCACAGCGACACGTCCTTGAGGATTTTCTCGATGTACGCGGGGTTGGGGGCCTTGCCGAAAAGCCCCCGGCTGAAGTTCACCGTGGCCCACACCGTCTCGAACGAGTCGGTGTGCAGCTCCTGGGGCACCAGGCCAATGGCAGCGCGGGCTGCGCGGTAGTCGCGCACCGTGTCGTGTCCATCGGCCGTGACGGACCCCGCCGTGGCATTGCTCATGCCACAAATCACGCTGATCAGCGTGGTCTTGCCCGCGCCATTGGGCCCCAGCAGGGCAAAGATCTCGCCGCGCCGGATGTCCAGGTCGATGTTCTTGAGTGCCTGAAAGCCGCCGGCGTAGGTTTTGCTCAGGCCGCGTACACGGACGATGGCGTCCGTGTCGGGTGCTGGAGAAGGTGATGCAGGCATTGGGAGGGTTCTCTGGGAGGGCCAGGGCGTTCCGCCGTGGCCGGGCCGCTGTGCAAGCGGTCAAAGCCGGGCATTGTGGACTGACTTGCACAAGTGTGCTGGGCGGGGGCCCCGAGCCCGCAGAAACCCCCGGGTTGCGCCGTTCGGCGAGTGGTACGCAGCGGTGGGGCAGCGGTCAGCGCGCTGCCGCCACCTCGCGCCCCAGCTCGATGACGGCCATGGCGTAGTAGCTCGACCAGTTGTAGCGCGTGATGGCGTAGAAGTTTTCGGTGCCCGCCACGTAGCTGGGCGCATCGTTGCCGTTTTGCAGTTCCACCAGCGCCAGCGGGCCCGTGTGCTGCACGCCCTGGGCGTCCAGCACGGCGCCCTTGGCCAACATGCTCGCGGCACTGAAGGTGGGCAGGATGTCGGGGGCGAGCAGGTCGTCCAGCTGCAGGCGCGCATTGTCGAACTGCACCCCAAAGTGCGTGGGCATGCCGGGCGTCCAGCCGTGGCCGCGGAAGTAGTTGGCCACCGAGCCAATGGCGTCGGCCGGGCTCTTGAACAGGTCCACGCGGCCGTCGCCATCAAAGTCCACCGCATAGCGCACCCAGCTCGATGGCATGAACTGGCCCAGGCCCATGGCGCCGGCATAGCTGCCGCGTGGCTCAAACGGGTCGGTGTTGCTGCGGTTGGTGAGGCTCAGGAACTGCTCCAGCTCGCGGCGGAAGAACTCGGTGCGCTCCTTGGTGCGCGGGTGGGCGGAGGGAAAGTCGAACGCCAGCGTGGCTAGCGCGTCCATCACGCGGAAGGTACCCATCTGCTGGCCATAGATAGTCTCCACCCCGATGATGCCCACGATGATCTCTGCGGGCACACCAAACTCGCGCTCGGAACGCTCCAGCGTGGCCTGGTTCTCCTGCCAGAAACGCACGCCTGCACGGATGCGGATGGGGTCGATGAAGCGACTGCGGTACACGCGCCAGTTCTTGGCCGTGCCCTTGGCGGGCGGCAGCATGAGCTTGGGCACCTGGGGCAGGAAATGCGCCTGCCCAATGGCCTGGCGCACCCATTCGCGGTCCAGGTCGCGGCGCGCGGCCAGGTCGTCGGCAAAGTCCATGGCCTCGGGGCGCGATGCGTAGAGCACAGGGGCCTTGGCACTGGCCCGCCCCTGGTGGGCCTGACCGGCTTTGGCATGCGCTTTCTGGGACGCCGGTTTGGGTTGATTTTCGGGCTTTGCGCTAGCGGGTAATGCACAGGCAGCTATCAAAAATATAGCTGCTGCGGTCCATGGTGCTGTCTTCTTCATGTCAATGGTTCGTCATGTTGTGGCACCCTGCAGCGTCTGATACCGGCGCGCTCCAAGACCAGGGATGCCAAGCAAGGGCCGCCCCGCAGCGAGGGCATCGTCCCCCTTCCCGCGCAAAGCGCGAGAGAAGGGGGAAGCGGCGCAGCCGCTCAGGGGGATGATTCACTGTTTCGGCCAGGCGATGCTCCGAAACTCCCGCCGCAAATCGCCCAGGGCGGCCTCGGGGTGGGGGGCGTAGCGTACGCGTTCCAGCCGCAGCAGCCAGTCGGCCACCGCCGCAGCGGGTGCGCCGAATTGTGCCTGCACCCGCTCGGCCATGGCCCGGGGCGGCAGGGTGTCGGGCAACACCATGCCTGCACGGGCCAGGCGCTGGCGGGCGCGGGCCAGCAGGCGCAGCCAGGGGTCGTGCTGGCTGCGCTCCCACAGGCTCCAGCCCATGCCTCCGAGGGCTGCCACGACCATCAGGATGCCCAGCACCATGGTCAGGTCCTGCCAGCTGGGCGACTCAAAGCCCAGGGACTTGAGCAGGTCCAGCTGGCGGCTTTGCGTGTAGTTGAGCACCCACTGGTTCCAGCTGTTGTTGACGGCCTCCCACACGGCGCGCAGGTTCTGCGCGAGACCCGGGCTGATGACCGTGCCCATGGCGGTGGCAAACGCCCCTTGAGGGGCGCGCAGCCGCTGAAAGGCCCCGGTGCGGCCGGGCGACACGGCACCCGTGGGGTCCACCCGCACCCAGCCCCGGCCGGAGAGCCAGACTTCGGCCCAGGCATGGGCGTCGCTCTGGCGCACGGTCCAGAGCTTGTCCACGGGGTTGCGGTCGCCGCCCTGGTAACCGGTGACGATGCGGGCCGGGATGTCGAGCGCACGCATCAGCACCACAAAGGCCGAGGAGATGTGTTCACAAAACCCTTCCTTGCGGTCAAACCAGAACTCGTCGGCCGTGTGCTGGCCGTACACGCCGGGCTCCAGCGTGTACACATATCCGCCGGTGCGCAGGCGGTTCAGGGCGGCATTGACGAGGGTCTCGGCGTTGTCTTGCGCGGGGTTGGGGTTGAGCTGGGGGTCGTTGCGCAGTTGCTGGGCCAGCGCCAGCGTGCGGGGGTTGAAGCCGGTGGGCAGCTCGGTATAGGTGCGCAGGGCGGCGTTGGGGGCGCTGGGGCCATGGGCAAACTGTGGGTAGCTTTCGGCCTTGTAGCGCACCACATCGGTCACTGCGCGGGTGGTCAGCCACTGCAGGTCCTGCGTCATGAAGGTCTCCATGCCGGCCACGGCGGGCTTGTCCACCGCGGCGTCCAGCAGCAGCAGCCAGGGGCGCTGGTGGGGCTCCAGCGTCACTTCGTAGCGCACAGGCTGGCCTTGCACGCGCAGGTTGGCGACGGTGCTGGCGCGTGCCTGCGAATAATCCCCGGGGCGGGGCGACACCGGATGCCATTCGACACCGTCGAAGGTGCCGAACACCGGGCCGCGGAAGTACAGGTCGCTCTGCGGTGGCGCGGCGCCGTCAGGGGTGTCAAACCGCACGCGCATGGCCACCGTGTCGTCCAGCGCCAGCTCGGCAATGTTGCCCACCTTCATCACGCCGGACAGGCCGCTGCGGCCGCTCATGGTGTCGCTGGGCATGCCCCACAGGGGTGCCATGCGCGGGAACAGCATGAACAGCGCCGCCATGATGGGCGCGCCCAGCAGCGCCATGGTGCCTGCGGTGCGCAGTGCCTGCGACAGTGGTGGCCGTCCCACAGGCATGTGGGCGTTGACCAGCGCAGTGAGCAGCCCCAGCAGCCCCAGCAGCATGGCAGCGGCCGTGAACAGCGACTGCGAGAAGAAGAAGTTGCTGAGCATCGTGAAGAAGCCCAGGAAGAACACCACCAGCGCGTCGCGCCGCGCGCGCAGTTCCAGCATCTTGAGCGCCAGCAGCATCACGATCAGCGTCACCCCGGCATCACGGCCCAGGATGGTGCGGTGGGTGTACAGCGTGCCCGCCACCGCGATCACCAGCGGAACGGCCAGCACCCAGCGCGTCGGCAGCGGGCGGCCCTTGAAGGCCAGCCAGCCGCGCCACAGCATCAGTCCGGCCGCCAGCAGGCTCGCCCATACAGGCAACACGTTGACCTGCGGGGCGATGACCCACGCAATCACGACGAGCAGGAACAGCGTGTCGCGCGCGTCGCGCGGCAGTGCGTTGAGCGTCTGACGCAGGGTCATGGCTGAGCGGTGGAACGGGGGAGGATGGATTTCATGATGCTATTTATTTGATAGCTATTCGGTCAATAAGAATATGCGCTTGGAGCCGATAGGGACCAAATTCGGCAGGAATGGGCAGTGGCAGGTCAACACAGGGCCAACGCCTCCAGGCAGCGGCGGCGGTGGGCGGCCCCCGTGTCGGGCGCGATCTCGGTGCCGGGCAGGCGCAGGCCATAGTCCAGGCCCAGGCGGTCGGCTTGCAGCACCCAGGCCGTCAGGCGCGACACGCGTGCCTCATGGTTGGGCAAGGCGGCGTGGGCCAGGTCCAGCCACAGCTCGTGCCGCTGGGCCTGTTGCGCGTCACGGCTCACCAGGTCATCGGTGCCGGTGGCCAGCGACTTCGCCGCCTTCTTCCAGACCACCAGTTTGAGCGGGTCGCCCCGCCGGTAGGCCCGCACGCCGTCGAATTCGCCGATGCCCTGCGACGGCGCGTTGCCCGTGCCCCCTGCGCGGGGCTCGCCCGGCGGCAGGGGTTGTGGCGGCACCTCGGGCGCGGGGTACACCAGCACCTCGGCAGCAGGGCGCCAATAGGTCCACACGCGGAAGGTGCCCAGCGGAAACCGCGTTTCGGCCGTCAGTGTGGGCACGCGGTGCAGCCCCCGGCGCCCGGGCTGGAAGGCCACCTGCACGCTGGCCTGGCCCTGGGCGGGCACGTCGGTCCAGGCCCAGTGGTGTTCGGCCTTGCCGGTGCCGTGCACGGCCAGGGCAATGCCATAACGCGGCGACTTGCGATCACTGGACAGCTGGATCTCAAACGCCGTGCTGGTGCCCAGAAAATGTGGCTCGGGGGCCTTCAGGTGCAGCGTCAGCCCGCGCAGGTTGGCGTGGCAGATGTGCATGCCCACCACCGCGCTGCCAGCCAGCAAAAAGGTCAGCAGGTAGCCCAGGTTGAGCTGGTAGTTGATGGAGGCCACCAGCAGCACCACGAGCGTGAGCGCCAGCATCCAGCCCGAGCTGGTGGGCAGGATGTAGACATTGCGCTGGGTGAGCTGCAGCGTGTCGGACAGCGGCAGGCGTGCCTGCCACCAGCGCTGGAAGCGCCTGCGAAGGCGCGCCACGGGGCTGAGCCGCGCGGCCAGGCCGCGCCAGCCCGTGGTCGTCGTGAGGGAAGGGTGGGCGGCGGATTCCATTGATCAGGGCAGCGGCACGGCGTCGACCATGGCGCGCACCTGCTCGACCGCGCCGCGCCCGGCGTCGCCCACGGGCACCAGGCGGTGGGCAATGGTTTGCGGCAGCACGGCCTGCACATCGTCCGGCGCCACATAGTCGCGCCCGCTGATGAGCGCCTGGGCCTTGGCGGCGCGCAGCATGGCAATGCCCGCGCGGGGCGACAGGCCCTGCAAGAACCAGCGGCCCGAGCGGGTGGCGGCGATCAGGTCCTGCACGTAGTTGAGCAGGGGGTCTGCGGTGTGCACGGCCTGCACCTGGCGCTGCAGCTCGGCCAGTTCGTCGGCGGACAGCAGGGGCAGCAGGCTGCTCACCATGTCGCGCCGGTCGGCGCCCGACAGCAGCAGGCGCTCGGCGGCGCGGTCGGGGTAGCCGATGGAGATGCGCATCAAGAAGCGGTCAAGTTGTGACTCGGGCAGCGCAAAGGTGCCCAGCTGGTCGTGTGGGTTCTGGGTGGCGATCACGAAGAAGGGGTGGGGCAGGGCGCGGGTTTCGCCCTCGACCGACACCTGCTTTTCTTCCATGGCTTCCAGCAGGGCGCTTTGCGTCTTGGGGCTGGCGCGGTTGATTTCGTCTGCCAGCAGCACCTGGGCAAACACCGGGCCGGGGTGGAACACAAAGGCTTCCTTGCCACGTTCGTATACCGACACGCCGGTCAGGTCGCTGGGCATGAGGTCGGCAGTGAACTGGACGCGCGAAAACTGCAGCCCAAAGGTGTGGGACAACGCGTGCGCCAGTGTGGTCTTGCCCACACCCGGCACGTCTTCAATGAGCAGATGCCCCCCCGCCAGCAGGCAGGCCACGCAGTCCTGAACCTGGGCCTTTTTGCCCACGATCACCGTGTTAAGCTGATCCAGAAGCGATTTGATCTTGTGCTGTGCATTCATGGCACGACGTTATCCGAAAAACGGCAAAAAATGCGAGACGCGGGGACAAGACTGTGAGCAAGACGGGCTATTTCACCCATCGGGATTGTTGGAAGCACGAGATGGGCCCGGGCCACCCCGAATGCCCCGAGCGGCTGGATGCGATTGAAGACCGTTTGCTGGTCACTGGCGTGGGAGATGCGCTGGAGCGCTACGAAGCCCCGGAAGCCTCGCTGGCCGACATCGAACTGGCCCATGGCCGCATGCACATCGCCGCCTTGCGCGGGATGTCTGACCGGCTCAACGAAGAGCTGATGGCCGGCGGCCCCAGCTATGCGCAGATTGACACCGACACCTCCATCAACGCCCACACCTGGAAGGCGTCGCTGCGTGCTGCGGGTGCTGCGCTGGCCGCCACCGACGCGGTGATGGCAGGCGAGGTCGAAAATGCCTTCTGCTCCGTGCGCCCCCCGGGGCACCATGCCTGCCGCGACAAAGCGATGGGCTTTTGCTTTTTCAACAACGTGGCGGTGGCGGTGAAATATGCGCTGCAGCGCTACAACCTGCAGCGCGTGGCGGTGGTGGACTTTGACGTGCACCACGGCAATGGCACCGAGGACATCCTGGCCAATGACCCGCGGGCGCTGATGGTGAGCATCTTCCAGCATCCGTTCTACCCCTACAGCGGCGACCACGATCCCGCCCCCAACATGGTCAACGTGCCGGTGCCCGCGTACACACGCGGCATGGACATCCGCGAGATCATCGAGATGATGTGGATGCCCCGGCTGGAGGCCTTCAAGCCCGAGATGATTTTTGTGAGCGCGGGCTTTGACGGCCACCGCGAGGACGACATGGGCCAGCTGGGCCTGACCGAGCAGGACTACACCTGGATCACCCAGCGCGTGAAGGACGTGGCCCGGCGCTACTCGAAGGGCCGCATCGTGTCGTGCCTGGAGGGTGGCTACGTGATGGGGCCGCTGGCGCGCAGCGTGGAGGCGCATCTGCGGGTTCTGGCTGATCTTTGACTCCCCCTGAGCCGCCTGCGGCGTCTCCCCCCTGAGGGGGACGCCACCCGTGGCCTGGCGGAGCCAGCTCCACGGTGGCACTGGCCTCATGCGCGCCTGTTTCAAACGCCCCTCGCATCGCTGTGCACAGGAGAAACAACATGACGATTCCAAATTCTGACGAGCTGCTGCTGATCACCCGTGATACGCGCGGTGTGATCACCCTCACCTTGAACGACCCTGCACGCTTCAATGCGTTGGGCTCTGAAATGCTGACAGCCCTGCAACAGGCGCTGGACGAAGCGGGCCGCGACGAGGCTGTGCGCGTGGTCGTGCTGGCCGCAGCAGGCAAGGCCTTCTGTGCCGGGCACAACCTCAAGGACATGGCGGCGAACCCGAACCTGGCGTACTACCAAAAGCTGTTTGCGCAATGCAGCCGCATGATGCTGACCATCCACAAGCTGCCAGTACCCGTGATCGCCAGGGTTCAGGGCATGGCGACGGCCGCAGGCTGCCAGCTGGTGGCGCAGTGTGACCTGGCCGCGGCGGCCGACAGCGCGAGTTTTGCCACCAGTGGCATCCACTACGGCCTGTTCTGCGCAACGCCGAGCGTGCCGTTGGTGCGCAATGTGCCCGCCAAGCGGGCGATGGAAATGTTGCTCACCGGCGACTTCATGGATGCGCCCACGGCACTCGCGCAAGGGCTGGTGAACCGGGTGGTGCCCGCCGATGCGCTGGATGCCGAGGTCGAGCAACTGGTGCAATCCATCCTGCAAAAGCCCCGTGTGGCCGTGGCCATGGGCAAGGCGCTGGTGTACCAGCAGCGCGAGCTGGGCATTGATGCCGCCTACCAGCTGGCAGGCCAGACCATGGCCACCAACATGATGGACCCGGCCGCCCAGGAGGGCGCCCGTGCGTTTGCCGAAAAACGCCAGCCCGCCTGGAAGCGTTGAGGCACAGCACGATGGACAAGCCGATGCTCGACGATGTGGGCCTGTGGGTGCAGGCCTTTCTCAGCCCCACGGTGCTGGTGGAGCTGGCTGTTTTGGCAGTCTGCGTGGGCCTGGCCTGGGGGCTGGTGGCGCTGCTGCAGCGCGGCCTGCGCCGGGGCGACCCGCGCTCCATCCTGTTTGGTGTACGGATCGTGGATGGCGCGCTGTTTCCGCTGGTGCTGCTGAGTCTGGCCTACATCGCGCGCACCCTGCTGCACCACTGGGTGGCGCTGGCGGCTTTCAAGATTGCGATCCCGGTGCTGGTGGCGCTGGTGGTCATTCGCATTGGCGTGAAGGTGCTGCAGGTGGCCTACCCGGACGCTGCCTGGGTGCGGCCCATTGAGCGCTCCATCTCCTGGATGGCGTGGCTGGGCATGGTGCTGTGGGTCACCGGGCTGCTGCCGCTGGTGCTGGACGAGCTGGACCAGATCCACTGGAAAGTGGGCGGGGCGACGCTGTCGGTGCGCACCATCATCGAAGGGGCGGTCACCGCAGCGGCAGTGCTGCTGATTGCCCTGTGGATATCGGCAGCCATCGAGTCGCGGCTGCTGCGCTCGGCCACGGGTGCCGAGCTGTCGCTGCGCAAGGCGGTGAGCAATGCGGTGCGGGCGCTGCTGGTGTTTGTGGGCTTGCTGGTGGCCTTGTCGTCGGTGGGCATCGACCTGACTGCGCTGTCGGTGCTGGGCGGTGCGGTCGGCGTGGGCATTGGCTTCGGCCTGCAGAAGCTGGCGGCCAACTATGTGAGCGGTTTTGTAATCCTGGCCGAGCGCAGCATGCGCATCGGCGACAACGTCAAGCTCGATACGTTCGAGGGGCGCATCACGCAAATCAATGCCCGCTACACCGTCATCCGCTCGCCTTCGGGGCGCGAATCCATCGTGCCCAACGAACTCTTGATCACCCAGCGGGTGGAAAACCTGTCGCTGTCAGACCCGCGCGTGTGGATGTCCACCGTGGTCAGCGTGGCCTATGAGAGCGATGTGGACCAGGTGGCCCAGTTGCTCACCGATGCCGCCCTGGTCAGCCCGCGCGTGCTGCGCGACCCCGCCCCCAGCGCCGCGCTGTCGGCCTTCGGGGCCGATGGGCTGGAGTTCACCGTGGGCTTCTGGATTGCAGACCCTGAAAACGGATCCCTGGGACTGCGCTCGGACATCAACCGGGCCATCCTGAGTGCGCTGCGGGCCCACCAGATCGAAATCCCTTACCCCCAGCGGGTCATGCATGTGCAGGTCGATGGCGCAGTCCCTGCAGCGATGTCGCCGGGCGGGGCGCCCGCGCCAGCACCGGCTTCGGCGAGTTGATCCGGTGCAGGGTGATACCCCGGCGGGTGCCCGGTAGCGCAGGCGACAGCAAACTCTAGACACTGTCCGGGTTCACTCGCCTATAATTCACAAAAAGCACGATCGTTCTTTTTTGTGATTGTGCAGTCTGTGTGGTGGCTCCGTAGCGCTTTCGCTGCAGTGCGACATAGAATGTTCTAGTTTACGTAAACGTCAATTCAACCAACTCTCTAGGAGCCGCAGCAATGAAGGTCTTGGTCCCTGTCAAGCGCGTGGTGGACTACAACGTGAAGGTCCGCGTGAAGTCGGACAACACGGGTGTGGACATCGCCAACGTGAAGATGAGCATGAACCCCTTTGACGAAATCGCCGTTGAAGAGGCCGTGCGCCTGA